>SUWV01000018.1 GCA_015061315.1 Lentimicrobiaceae bacterium | reverse complement strand
GTTATGCCCACGCTAAAAGCGCAGACATTCGCAACTTGTTCACGGTTTTTACTGTCATTCTAAAATTTCTCAGGTTTTAGGGCATTACCGAACAAATAGCAAACGCTATGGTTATGTGTTATTTTAAGGTTGTCAGCAGAATATCAATTCATAATGCATAATTGAAGGTTCCTAATCTTCAAATTTTCTTTATTGCTCTGCGACATTTTTTTCTTTTTTTTCTGTTTCTTAGTTTAAAGTTTTTAAAGTTAATGATGATATTTTTAGTTATGTTATAACTCTTCTTCTAATTCTTTATACAGTGCAACTGGACCTAAATGCCACATTTTTGTTTTTTCGTCTTGTAGCTTGTCGTAGAGCTCTGAGGAATATATTTTCTTTATTGCTTCTACGATGCTAATTCCTTTGTTTTCAACGAGCATATCGGCTAACCAACTTATTTTCGAAGGTAATAGCAGATAAAGATTATCTTGATTAACGTCAATCATAATATCACCTCCTTCGCTTCAATGAATTTGAGAGTCTTTAAAGATTCTTCTGTGTGAAATAGGTATTGGTCAACTAATTTATATGTTTTTAACTCGGAGATAAGCGTTTGTTTGTTTATAAATCCTCCTTCGAATAATGCAAAGGATGCATATACTTTGTCGTTTGCAACTGGTCCATAAACAATATCATAGTCATGTTCAAAGGAATCATGAATACGATTCTGCATTACGAAATCGAGCCATTCTTCTGTCGGCGATTCGAAAATCAGATGCTTGAAATTGTTTATAGAATCTTCGTTAAATTCGTAGATATTAATGTATCCCTTGCTTAATTTTTTTTCGTTGGCTCGCCTTTTAACCCACGACAGTGCTTGCTCGTATGACGTGGTTGCATAAAAACCAGATCCGTAATCTAATGAACGATTGGCTTCACGAATCTCTGGTTTCTCTACAATCTCTATGCTACCATGATAAATTTTCATCTTCTCCTCCTATTTCCTTATGTTAATAAATTCATCAATGTCTTCTAAGATCCATTGGTAACTCTGAGTATGCAGAACTTCAAAATGTTCGTTGAGATAATCAAGGACTCCATATCTTGCAAAGGTTTCCATGACAGTCGCGCCGTCTAATCCTTTGGCATTCTTGTATTGCTCAATACAAAATGAGATAAAATATGATATGTCCTGATTCTTGTTTTTCATCTTTGCTCTTTCTTTTGCAAAGATAATTAATTCAATGGAGAATAGGGAAGTCGGGAAGAATATTTTTTTTTACCATAGTTGTTGGCTATTGAACTTTAATCCTTTACTCCTTTACGACCTCGCGTCTCTACCTCCTCTCACTTTCAACAAAATCACCTCTCATCTGTTTCATGGAAAAATTGTCTTATGAAACATATCGTATTTATTATAGGTTCCCTGCGGAAAGATTCTTTTAACCGTCAGCTGGCTATGGTGGCTGAGTCGTTGCTCAAAGATAGATTCGTCATCTCTTATCTCGACTTTGAAAATATACCGTATTTTAATCAAGACTTGGAATCTTCGATTGTCAACAGTCAACAGTCTACGGACAACAGTCAATGTTCAAAGTCTGCTCCAGAGTCAAAGTCATCGTTTCATCGTTCTGAGGATGGTGAATTGGAGGCGGGATGTCGATGTTTTGCTGATTCTCATGTAGAGGCATACGGACGTATGTCTCTAAGCATAATTCGTCAACAAATATTGGATTGCGATGGTATCTGGGTCTTCACGCCTGAATATAATCGGAGCTATCCTGGCTTGCTGAAAAATCTCTTCGACTGGCTGTCGCGCCCGATGGATATCTCTAATCCGACTAACGCTACTGCCGTACAGGGTAAGAAGATTACGGTGAGCGGCGCGGGCGGTAATAACAAAACTGCTTCTTGTCGGGAGAAACTTAACGAGCTTCTGCGTTTCATCAAGATGGACGTGATGACGGAGACTCAGACGGGCATCGCTCTCGGTAAAGAGGCGTGGACTAATGGTGAGTTTAAACTGACTGATGAACAGCTCTCAGAACTTAAAACGCAGGCGGAGAAATTCGCGGAGTTTGTACAATAAGACTACGAGACTACAAGTCAACGAGTCAACAAGTCAACGAGACTACGAGTAGAGACGCAAAGTCGCAGAGACATAGAGTGGGGATGTTTCGATGATACCAATGAAAATTAACAATATATCATAGAAGCGTCTCTACTTGTTGACCTGTAGACTCGTAGACTTGTAGACTTCTGTCTCCACGTATCGCGGGTATTTGCACGTATCTTTTTACTTGTTGACCTGTAGACTTGTTGACTTGTAGACTTAAAGACTGCGTTAGGGATTGGAGCGGCATCCTTTTGGAGCGTAGCGGAAAAAGATAGAGCGGAAAGCCCGACGGCTTCGCCGGAACGCCCAAAGAAAACAAAAAAAAGGCTCCGAAATTCTATAATTCCGGAGCCTTAATATTATCAGATTTTCAGTTTTTCAGATTCTCAGATTCTGAAAATCATTTTCCTTCACTCAATTTCTTGTAGCCTTCGTAGCGAAGTTTTGCATATTGTTCTGTCTTGGCGAACAATTCTTTAGCTTCTTCTGGGAAGGTCTTGACTAATGAGTTGTAGCGTACTTCACCCATGATGAATTGTTGGAACTTGCTCCAATCTGGTTCTTTGCTGTCTAAATGGAAGCCGTTTTGTCCTGCTTCTTCTTCTAATGGGTTGAAGCGATAGAGATGCCAGTAGCCGCATTCCACTGCCAACTTCTCTTCTTGTTGTGTGCGGCCCATGCCAGCTTTGATGCCGTGGTTGATACATGGAGCGTAGCAGATCACGAGTGATGGTCCTGGATATGCTTCAGCTTCTTTGATAGCCTTGAAATATTGTGCTTGGTTTGCGCCCATAGCTACTTGTGCGACATAGACGTAACCGTAGCTCTTTGCTATCATGCCGAGGTCTTTCTTACGTAATTTCTTACCTGATGCGGCGAACTTAGCTACTGCGCCTGCTGGTGTTGCCTTCGATGACTGACCGCCTGTGTTGGAATATACTTCGGTGTCGAGGACGAGTACGTTGACGTCTTCGCCTGATGCGAGTACGTGGTCTAAGCCGCCGAATCCGATGTCGTAAGCCCAGCCGTCACCACCGATGATCCATTGTGACTTCTTAACCAAGTGGTCTTTCAACTCAACGATTTGCTTGCAGTATGTGCAGTCGCATTTGCCTGCTTCTGCCAGAATCTGAGGAGCGAGTTTCTCTGTGACTTGTCCGTTCTCGCGGTTGTCGATCCATTGTTGGAAGAGAGCCTTAAGTTCTGCTGAGCAGCAACTGCATTCTTCTATGGCTTCTTTCATGATGCGTTCTACGCGGTCGCGGAGCTTGTTAGTAGCTGTCTGCATACCGAGGCCGAACTCTGCGTTGTCTTCGAACAAGCTGTTAGCCCATGCCACGCCCTTGCCTGATTTGTAGTTCTTACAATAAGGTGTTGAAGGTGCTGAGCCGCCGTAGATTGAAGAACAACCTGTTGCGTTGGCGACTAACATTCTCTCACCGAATAATTGTGTGATAGTCTTGATATATGGAGTCTCGCCGCAGCCAGCACAAGCGCCAGAGAACTCGAACAATGGTTGTGCGAATTGGCTGTTCTTGATGTTGGCGTATTTGTCGATGAGCTCGTCTTTATAAGCTACTTTATGTTGGCTGTATTCCCAGTTTTCTGCTTCGCCGAGTTGGCTTTCAAATGGTTTCATTACCAAGGCTTTCTCCTTAGCTGGACATACGTCGGCGCAGTTGCCGCAACCGGTACAGTCCATCACAGAGACTTGCATACGGAATTTCATTCCTGCAAATTCCTTTGGCACTTTGATGTCGATAGCCTTCATCGACTCAGGAGCGTTTGCCAATTCTTCTTCGTTCATCACTACAGGACGTATCGCTGCGTGAGGACATACCAAAGAACATTGGTTACATTGGATACAGTTTTCTGATTGCCATTCTGGAACGAATGTAGCGACGCCACGTTTCTCGTATGCTGTGGTACCTGCTGGGAATGTACCGTCGATGATTTCTTCGAAGGTACTGACAGGAAGGTCGTTGCCTAACTGAGCTGTCATAGGACGCATGATCTTGTTGATGAACTCTGGTGCGCCTTTCAATGGCTCGAGGACGAAGTCGGTCTTGCAGCTGAGGTGTGCCCATTCTTCTGGTATCTCAACTTTTGTAATCTCAGCGCCACGGTCAACAGCAGCGAAGTTCATCTTAACGATGTCTTCACCTTTCTTGCCATACGACTTGACGATGAACTTCTTCATCTGTTCAACGGCGAGGTCGTAAGGGATAACGCCAGAGATCTTGAAGAATGCTGATTGGAGGATAGTATTGGTACGGTTACCTAATCCTATTTCGTCAGCGATCTTTGTAGCGTCAATGATATACATATTAATATTGTGTACTGCCAAATATTTCTTCACGAAGTCTGGAAGATGTTTCTTGGTTTCTTCTACGCTCCATGGTGAGTTGTAGAGGAATGTTCCGTTGTCTTTCAAACCGCGTAAGCAGTCGTATTTGCTTAAGTATGAAGGAACGTGGACAGCTACGAAGTCAGGTGTTCCTACGAGATAAGGAGCCAAGATAGGACGGTCGCCGAAGCGGAGGTGTGAACATGTGTAGCCTCCTGATTTCTTTGAGTCGTAGTCGAAGTAAGCTTGGCTGTATTTATTTGTGTTGTCACCGATAATCTTGATGGAGTTCTTGTTAGCACCTACAGTACCGTCAGCGCCGAGTCCGTAGAACTTAGCTTCGAAAGTGCCTTCTGGAAGGATTGAGAACTCAGGAAGCATTGGGAGAGAACCGAATGTCACGTCGTCGTTGATACCGATGGTAAATCTGTTACGAGGTTGAGGTCTATCTAAGTTCTTGAACACTGCCAAGATATGAGCTGGTGTAGTGTCTTTTGATGAAAGACCATAACGACCGCCGATGATATGTGGCAAGTTAGCGCTGTTGTTGTTGCATAAGTCGTTGTATGCTTCCACTACGTCTAAGTAGAGAGGTTCGCCGTTAGCGCCGGTGTCTTTTGTTCTGTCTAAAACGCAGATACGATCTACAGTCTTAGGAACGACAGCGAGGAGATGTTTCACGCTGAAAGGACGGTAGAGGTGTACGCTGACCAAACCAACTTTCTTACCTTCTTTATTAAGTTTATCGACGACAGTCTTGATAACGTCGGTGATAGAACCCATGGCGATGATGATGTTAGTAGCATCTGGTGCGCCATAGTAAGTGAAAGGAGCATATTCACGGCCGGTGATTTTGCTCATCTCTTTCATATATTTAGCCACTATGTCAGGGAGAGCATAGTAGTATTTATTTTGTAACTCGCGTGTTTGGAAATAGATGTCTGGGTTTTGTGCTGTACCGCGTGTCACAGGATGTTCTGGGTTAAGAGCGCGGTCGCGATATTCTTTAAGAGCTTTCCAGTTGACGAGTTTTACTATCTCATCTTGGTCGGCTGCTTCTACTTTTTGTATCTCGTGTGAGGTACGGAAGCCATCGAAGAAGTGCATGAAAGGAACGCGGCCTTCAATAGCGGCGAGGTGTGCCACTGGAGCTAAGTCCATGATTTCTTGTACCGAGCCTGTTGCTAAGAGAGCGAAGCCTGTCTGACGAGCACTCATGACGTCGGCATGGTCGCCGAAGATTGACAATGCCTGTGCTGCCAAAGCACGTGCTGAGACGTGGAATACGCCAGGAAGTAACTCACCAGCGATCTTATACATATTAGGTATCATCAACAAGAGACCTTGTGATGCGGTATATGTGGTGGTGAGAGCTCCAGCTTGTAATGAGCCGTGAACAGCGCCAGCAGCACCAGCTTCCGACTGCATCTCAACGACTTTGACATTCTCTCCAAATATATTCTTTCTGCCTGCGGCACTCCATTCGTCAACGTATTCTGCCATCGGAGATGATGGGGTGATAGGATAGATAGCTGCAACTTCGCTGAACATATACGCTACGTGAGCTGCTGCACAGTTGCCATCACATGTCATGAATTTTTTTTCTGCCATAATGTTATCTTTTATAGTGTTATTAGTGTAATGAATTAATTTCTCTAATAAAGACGCAAATTTAATTTTTTTTTACTAACAAACAAAATAATAATTCAATTTCTTAATAAAAAAATGAGCGGAATATCCCTCCCGCTCATACATAAACTATTTTTTTCTGTTATTGTTCTACAGAATAAAAATTAACTTGCTGATTGATTTACGACCTTTTTTGCTTCGCATTCAGCTTTCTTTTCTTCACATTTCTTTTCGCATTCAGCTTTAGCTTTATCACATTCTACATGCTTGCCATCACATTTTTGTTCACAGTTTGCATGATCGTGTTTACCATCACATTTTTGTTCGCATTTCTTTTCACAATTTTGATGATCGTGGTTGCATGCTTCGTGGTTGTGACCTTGACAAGCTTCTTGTTTCATATCTGCACATTTCTTCTCGCAGTTAGCATGGTCGTGATTGCATGCTTCGTGTTTATGACCATCGCATTTTTGTTCGCATTTTTGTTCTGCTTTGCCGTCACATTTCTGTGCGCCTTTCTGATTGTTGTTGCAGCAGCTTGCTAATAATACTGTTACCAAGCCTAATACTAAAAAGAGTTTTTTCATAGTTTTATAAATTAAGTTCTAAATAAATTAACCCGACAAAGATAACGATAATTTTTGAAAAAAGCAATAGAAAATAACTCTGACTCAGAAGTTGACGCATTCGATGCGTCCTTACATGATTGCAGGGTAGATGCGCTGATTGTACGGACACATTGAATGTGTCCACTATAACAAAATAGGACGCATTCGATGCGTCCCTACTTATTGATTCATTGCCTCCAAATATTCTATCGGAAATCTATAGAACACCATCTCATAACTTGTAGTGTCGACTTCTCTTTCTTCCACGAACATTCCTATCGTCTTGTCGGGAAGCACGCACAAGGAAGAATATGCCGAGTAGCGAGGCACTATGACTTTACCTTCGTTCCATGTCTTGCCTTCGTCTTTGGAGATATAAATCGCTACGTCGCGGCGTGAGTCGCCTTTTGGTAAGCTGTGTAATAATGTGTTCTCGTCGTATCGTATGAGGTCGCCGTTACATGCTGGACCGATGAGGTCGTCCCACTCTGATGTTGTCTCGTTCCATGTGATGCCGCCGTCATGTGAGATGTTGTACCATCTCTTGCCAGCAGTCCTGATGCTCATCAAGATGTCGCCGTTGTTGAGTTCCACGACTTTGGCTTCGTCGCCACCTACGGATGCACGTCCGGAGACATTCCATGTCGCGCCGTTGTCGTCAGAATAAATCACATAGTTACTTATGGTATATGCTGACGTCTCGCGGATACATGCCACGAACATGATTCTTCCTGTCGATGTTAGGAGTCCGTTGCCTGAGGCGCAGAACGAGGCACGCCACTTACTTCTTACGCTATCTTGACAGCTCTTGCCGAAGATGAAATGCGTGATGTCTTCTGGCTCTGTCCAAGTACGACCGTTGTCGTAACTCATAGATTTATACGTATGATTATGATGTGACGGCTTCGATTTCCAGAAGCCTTGTCCTCCGACAAACACCGCGATGAGTCCGTTGTCGTCCTTGCTATGAGTCACTGCACAGTCGCCGAAGCTTTCCATATAACCGAAGCCTTGCGCCAAGGTGTAAGGCTCGCTCCATGTCAAGCCGCCGTCGGTGCTGTAATTACATAGAATGTCAATATCTTCTGGCAAGTCGGTCTCGTTCTCTTTGCGTTTGTCGGTGAAGACGACGAGGCTGCCGTCTTTTGCTGTTATGATAGCCGGAATGCGATAATACTTTGAGCCGTAATCTTCAGGACGATAGACGACAGTACGAGTATAACCATCGAATTTATCCTTCTTCTCACATGAAGAAAAAACAGAGATAAGAATTAATAAAGGTAATAAGAGGTTTTTCATATTTTTAAGTCAAAAGTCTAAAGTCAAAAGTCTAAAGTCCTAAGTTCTTTGTTCATTCTTCATCGTTGTTTTCAATGATATAGATGACTTCGTTGTCGCGTTTCATCATATATTTCTCGCGGGCGATGCGTTCCATCAGGGCTGAGTCTTTCTGAAGTTTGTCTAAGGTCTCTTGATTTTTCTCAATCTCGGCTTCGTAAAATTCTACTTGGTCCTTGGCTTTGTTGAGTTTCTTAAGAGTCTTTGCTTGATTGAAGACGTTATATTGGTCGATGAAAAGTATTATCACTACAAATATCAGTGTAGCGATGATATACTTGTTGTTAAATTTCTTTAAGATTTCTTTGAATTTCATAACGATGATATTTTGCGCAAAGATAATAAAAGTCTAAAGTCTAAAGTCTAAAGTCTAAAGATTTTTTTAAGTCGCCAAGTCACCGAGTCGCCGAGTCACCAAGTAGAGACGTGACACTAATATGGTTGATAAATTTTTATATAAAAATGACAAAATTATATTTTAACCATATTATGGTGCGTCTCGTATAATTAAGTCGCCAAGTCACCGAGTCGCCGAGTCACCAAGTAGAGACGTGACACTAATATGGTTGATAAATTTTTATATAAAAATGACAAAATTATATTTTAACCATATTATGGTGCGTCTCGTATAATTAAGTCGCCAAGTCACCAAGTCACCGAGTCACCAAGTAGAGACGTGACACTAATATGGTTGATAAATTTTTATATAAAAATGACAAGATTATATTTTAACCATATTATGGTGCGTCTCATATAATTAAGTCACCAAGATGCGTATCAACGAGATTGGCATGTTTCTATGATTTTTTCTGAAAAGATTTTATAAATTTGCAAAAAATAACAATGACGAAATGAAAACATCAGGGTCTGCTATTAAAAAAGTACTCGTTCCGTTACTTTTTGTATTTATAATCACAGTAGCCTATGCGCTTATCTTCACCTTATCGGAATTTTCCGATTCGCCATATTCCAACTTCCACGACTTTATGGTGTTGGCGTTCCAGTGGGTCGCGATAGCTGTAGGCACCTTCGGCTTGCTGTATCTGCTTTCCATCAACAAATATATCTTCGCCATCACATTTCCTTTGTTGGTGGCATTCAGCACTGTCTTGGCATATTACAGATATACCGTCAATGCGACTCTCACTCCCATGACGATAGAGCTCGCGCTTATCAATGATTTAAGGACTAATATGCAGGTAGTTAGCTGGCAGCTCGTTTCCTTGATATTACTTTCCCTCGTCGTATCAATCGCTATCGTATGGCTGCGATGGAAGAAGATTAGTTTCACTCGTCCATACATACATCTTATCGTTGCCTTAGGCATAATATTTATGACTAACTCTTTTATACCTCAGTTGAAACGACCTCTTACGCAGCGTATGCCTTATTCGATATATTACAATTTTAAACTTTATTTTGAGATTAGAGATGTCGCTGCTGAGTATCGAGAGACCTTCACCTCCGAGTCTGTAGCTAACAGCGACTCGCTCGTAGTGGTGTTCGTGATAGGAGAGTCGCTGCGTAACGACCATCTGCAGATCAACGGCTATGAAAGAGAGACGACGCCTTACCTCATGGAAGAAGATAATCTCGTGTCGCTTACCGACATATATGGAGCAGAGTGTTTCACGCATACGAGTGTGCCTCAGATTATGACACGCGCCGATAGTGCTAACCCTCAACGCGCATATGACGAACAGTCGTTCGTGACGATATTTAAAGACGCCGGCTTCAGAACTACATGGATAGCAAATCAGGAGAGCGTCGCGACATACGCTTACTTCATGAATGAGTGCGACACCCTGATATACGTAAATGGTGATAAGTCGGTGTATACCTTCGACAAATGGCTCGACGAAGACATACTGCCTCATCTCGAGAATGAGCTGAAAGACGATAATCCTACGCAGCTTCACATACTTCATTCCATAGGCTCGCATTGGTGGTATAACTCGCATTATACCGGTGAGTTTGAGCGTTATACGCCGGTGATAAAAAGCAGGGTGGTGTCGTCGAATACGCAGGAAGAGATGATAAATTCTTACGACAACACCATCTTATATACAGACTATTTTATCAAGGAGACGATAGACCTTATCAGGGACAAGAAGTCGATACTTATCTTCCTTTCCGATCATGGCGAGTCGTTGGGCGAAGATGGATATTATCTTCATGGCGCGGATCGTCCCGAGCTGCATTATCCAGCAGCATTCGTGTGGTATTCCGACAAATACGCTCAGTCGTTCCCTGATATGATAGAGAACTTGAAAGACAATAGCGACAAAAAATATCGCAGCGATTATCTGTTCCACAGCATAATAGATGCAGCCGATATAACGACAGAATATATAGAACCACAGTTAAGTATTTTCAGATGATGACGAACCGTATTGCATGGATTGACTACGGCAAGGCGATAGCGATATATCTCGTAGTGCTTGCTCATACCGCAATTTATAAGCCGGCAGAGGCTTTCATTTATACCTTTCACATGCCCTTCTTCTTTTTTATGTCGGGCTATCTTTTCAGCTTCGAGAAGTATCCGTCATATCTTCAGTTTGCAAAACGACGTTTCAAACAGCTGATAATACCGTATATCATATTTAACATACTGACGTATCTCTTGTGGCTTTTCATTCTGAGGAAAGTCGGCGACGACGCTAATGAGGCTGTCGGTATCTTCTCTCCTTTGCTCGCGGCTTTGGTGGTTAATGCCAAGTCGATGGTGCACGACATACCGCTTTGGTTCTTAGCGGCTCTGTTCTTGGTTGAGAATCTATATTATCTTCTTTATAAAAATGAAAAGTATAATGTCGTTGTTAGTTTGATATTATTTGTACTCGCATTTCTTAACACTACATTTAACAAATCGAGGCTGCCGTTCTGTATCGACATAGCACTTGTGGCGTTGTTATTCTATCATTTTGGCAGTGTGCTGAGGAAATATGGTGATAAGATTTTCAAGCCTTATCTTTTTGTGTTATCGACGGCTGTCGTGATTGCAGTGTTTATCTTCAACGGTAAGGTCGCGATGCACACGAATCATTATAACAACATATTTTTGTTTGTCTCAGGCGGCGCGGCAGGCTGTTATTCAATGGCGTATTTAAGTAAGAAGATGTACGACATATTCGGTGAGAGGAAGTTGGTACAGGCGGTGGCGAGGAACACCTTGATAATATGCGCGCTTCATCTTATCGTGTTCGCCGGCTTGAAAGGCGTGATGCTTTATGTCTTTAAGATTGAACCTTCAATATTAATAGGGACATTCTTCCCTAATGTAATCTTCGCTTTGATAAGTATGGTGATTTGTTTGATAATATGTGAGGTGAAGGACCGTTTGGTTAAGACACGTCTCTACTCGGCGACTCAGTGACTCAGTGACTCAGTGACTTATTAAGACGTGTCAATGATATATTATTTATTTGCATTGGTATCATCGACGCGTCTCTACTTATTGACTTAAAAAAATCTTTCGACTTTTGACTTTTGCCTTTCGTCTTTTTCGTATATTTGCATTATTAAAAAAATGTAAGTAATAATTTTTCTTTTGAAGGATTCAATGGAAAAAAGTCATTATGATATTATCGATCGTCTTGCTGTCGGCGATGCTTTGAGTCGCGATGAGTGGATGGTTCTGCTTTCTTCCTTATCTGCTGACGAGCGCGAGTATCTTCGTTCTAAGGCTCAAGAAGTCGCGGTGAGACATTATGGCAAAGGCATCTTCGTCAGGGCGCTTCTCGAGATAAGTTCCTATTGTAAGAACAACTGCTACTATTGCGGTATCCGTGCCTCGAACAAAAACGCTCAGCGTTATCGTCTCGCTAAAGAAGAGATCTTAGAATGTTGTAAGGAAGCCGACAAATTGGGCTTCAACACTTTCGTTATGCAGGGCGGCGAAGATCCTTTTCAAAACGATGCTTGGGTCGTTGATGTGGTGAAGACGGTGCGTGCTGCTTATCCCGACAAGGCTATCACCTTATCCGTCGGAGAACGTAGCGCGGAGGCGTACGCCGCTTTTAAAGAAGCTGGCGCCAACAGGTTTTTGTTGCGTCATGAGACGCGTAACGAGGAGCATTATCAGCAGCTGCATCCTTCTATGATGAGTGCCGAGAATAGGAGAGAGTGTCTCTTCACATTAAAACGTCTCGGCTTTCAAACAGGCAGCGGCATGATGATAGGCAGCCCCGGTCAGACCGACGAACATCTCTATGAAGACATAAGATTTTTGGAAGAGCTGCAGCCGCAGATGATAGGCATAGGTCCTTTTCTGCCTGCTACCAACACCCCATTCGAGAACGAGAGCCATGGCAGCGCCGACAAAACAATATTGATGCTTTCTTTGTTGAGACTGCGTTTCCCTACGGTCTTACTGCCTGCTACGACAGCACTCGCCACCTTATGTCCCGACGGCATGGAACGTGCCATACTCGCTGGAGCTAACGTGGTGATGCCTAATATCTCGCCCGTAGAACAACGTAAGAAATATTCTATATACGACAATAAGAAAAGCACTGGCGCCGAATCGGCTCAGCAGATGCAACAATTAGAAGACAGACTTAATGCCATAGGCTATCATATCGACTATGCCAGAGGCGATTTTAAGAGTTAACAATTTACAATTTACAATTAACAATTTAGAGTTAGATTAATAAAACAACATATTATGTATAATGTCAAATCACAGATAGCAGAGGAATTTATCAACGATTCCGAGATTCGCGAAACGATGGCTTATGCTCGCGAAAACAGCAATAACACAGAACTGATTAAATCAATATTAAAGAAAGCCCGCGAGTGTAAGGGCCTCACTCACCGCGAAGCAGCGCTTCTCTTAGAATGCAACGACCAAGAAATTATCAACGAGATTTACGAGATAGCCCGTGAGATAAAACATAAATTCTACGGCAACAGAATAGTGATGTTCGCTCCGCTTTATCTCTCCAACTACTGCGTCAACGGCTGCGTCTATTGTCCTTATCATCTTAAAAACAAGACCATCCGCCGTAAGAAACTTTCTCAGGAAGAGATACGTCAGGAAGTCATCGCGCTTCAAGATATGGGTCACAAACGTCTCGCTCTCGAAGCTGGTGAACATCCAGTGGAGAATCCTATCGAATATATTCTCGAAAGCATCAAGACTATTTATAGCATCAAGCATAAAAACGGTGCGATACGCCGCGTCAATGTCAATATCGCTGCCACAACAGTAGAGAACTACCGTAAGCTCCGCGACGCTGGCATCGGAACTTACATACTTTTCCAAGAGACATATAACAAAGAAAACTATGAGGCTCTGCATCCTACAGGACCTAAGAGCGACTACGCCTATCATACTGAGGCTATGGACCGCGCTATGCAAGGCGGCATCGACGATGTCGGTATCGGCGTCTTGTTCGGATTGGAGACCTATCGTTACGACTTCGTCGGATTGCTCATGCACGCAGAACATCTCGAAGAGACTTACGGCGTAGGTCCTCATACCATCAGCGTACCACGATTATGTATGGCAGACGATATCGACACAGCCGACTTCAAGAACGCTGTGCCTGACGACATCTTCTACAGAATAGTGGCTATCATCAGAATAGCTGTTCCTTATACAGGTATGATCATCTCTACTCGTGAGAGCGAGAAGAGCCGCGCTCGCCTCTTGGAACTCGGTATCTCGCAGATCAGTGGAGGCTCGCGTACCAGCGTCGGCGGTTATGTTAAACCTGAAGACGAAAGCGAGAACTCGGCACAGTTCGACGTGGCCGACCATCGTACCCTCGATGAGGTAGTAGGCTGGCTCCTCGACCTCGACCATATCCCGAGCTTCTGTACTGCATGTTATCGCGAAGGAAGAACAGGCGACAGATTTATGTCATTGCTCAAGAGCGGTCAGATTGCTAACTGCTGCTTGCCTAACGCATTGCTCACCCTTAAAGAATATGTGAAAGACTATGCGTCGCCAGAGGTGAAAGTAAAGGCAGAAGCTATGATACAACGCCTGCTGAGCCACATACCAAATGAGAAGGCACGCGCGACAGCATCGAAATACTTAGATGCAATAGATCACGGAGAGAGAGACTTTAGATTTTAAATAATTAACAATTAACAATTGACAATTGACAATTGACAATTAACAATAATGTATAACTGTTAACTGTTAATTGTTAATTGTAAACTGTAAATTACCATGCAACGTTCTAATCGTTATCACATAGGAATATTCGGACGACGTAATGTCGGCAAATCTACATTGTTGAATGCTCTTACGGGACAAGATGTCTCTATAGTGTCGGACGTGGCGGGCACCACTACAGACACTGTCTGGAAGAACATAGAGCTGCCAGGCATAGGCGCTGCTGTCATCGGCGACACCGCAGGCTTCGACGACATAGGAGAGCTCGGAACTATGCGCAACGAAAGGACTAAACGCGCCGCTCAACAGATTGATATGGCTTTGATACTCGTCAATGGCAAGCCTGATGATATAAGCTATGAGCTGCAATGGCGCGACTTCTTCAAGAAAGCCGACATACCGACGATATTCGTCATGACTAAAGTTGATGCTGACTTCACCTGTACGGACACATTGAATGTGTCCACTTCAGCAACTGACACTGACTTATGGAAGAGTGCTTTGAATGAGGATATTATTCCTGTCTCGGCGAAAGAGGGTAGGGGAATAGACGTGTTGTTGGATAAGATGGCGTCGTTATATAGCAATGACGACAACTTAGACGACATAACGTATTCTTTAGTCAAGGCTGGCGATGTGGTTGTGCTCGTGATGCCTCAGGACGCTTCGGCTCCCAAAGGAAGATTGATACAGCCTCAGGTCGTTACCTTACGTAACCTTCTCGACAAACATGCTCTGGCTTTATGCTGCGCTCCAGAAGAGCTACCGCTGATGTTAAAAAATCTTAACAATCCGCCATCTTTGATAATAACCGACTCGCAGGTCTTCGCTCAGGTACAGGCTCTCACACCTAAAGAGACGAAACTCACTTCCTTCTCGGTGCTGATGGCTCGTCATAAAGGCGACATCGATACCTTCCGTGAAGCTGCTGACGCTCTGATGGCTTTGCCTAAAAACGGTAAGGTGCTGATAGCAGAAGCTTGCTCTCACATACCGCAAAACGAAGATATAGGAAGAGTGAAACTGCCTAAGATGTTACGTAAGAAATTCGGTGAGGAACTGCAAATAGACATTGTGTCGGGCAACGATTTCCCTGAAGATTTAAGTCAGTACGACATCATCATTCATTGTGGCGCTTGTATGTTTACACGCCGTCATGTATTGTCGAGAGTGAGAAGAGCTAAGGCGCAGAATATCCCTATCACGAACTACGGAATAGCGATAGCTGCATTGACGGGCATATTAAATAAGGTGACGATTTAATTGTTGATAAATCTTTTTATCACGGCGTAAGCTTCGGTGATGCCTAACTCTCCTGCTTTACTTAAATCGCTGTTCGCCAATTCTTTCTCGCCGAGGAAGAGTAAGGTCAGACCTCTGTTGTAATAAGCTTCAGCTAAATTCTTCTCGTATTTTATCGCGAGAGTATAGTCGTCGATAGCTTTATGAAACTCCTGCATCTGAAGATGGACATTACCTAAGTTATACCAGACAAAAGGATTAGTCTTGTCTTTTTTCGCTGTCTCCGTCAGTGTGTTCAGAGCCTGCTGATAGTCGGGCTTGACAACATCGCTGATGTTCCTTTTGTCGGATGCTTTTTTGTTACTGATGCTTACAGGCTCGTTATAACTATGGCTTGACAATATCAGCTCGGCTTTGTCTTTTTGCAGAGATGCAATATTGATATTAGAATATACTTTAAAGGTATCGTTGTTTTTCAACATGTTAAAATATTTTTCCGCATGTTGATAGTTATGTATCTCATAATTCATCAGTGCTGTTAAGAATGTCTTTAGGTCTTTATCTTCAATGAGGCTTATGATAGAGTCGTTAAGTACAGATTGATGATTATTGTCGGAGAAATCGTTGAGGATATAAGTCAGCTGCACGCCATTGATATTGTTGTTTTCATTGATGTAGCTCAAGTTGGCGTCGATGAAATGGTTTTTGCTATTATCTTTAGAATTGACCTCTACTATTCCTACGATATAATTGTTGAAGGGTTTTATGTCGATGGAAGAGAACTGAGCGAGTTTACCACCTTTATCACCGTTGCTGAAGTCGGAGTCGAAGGCTATGATTTTGTCGTAATCTATTGAATTAGAATAAGACTTATATATAGAGTCGATGGCTTTATCATCGGAACTGACGAGATTAATGATTTCTTTAGATTTCAGTTGGTCGGCTTCGGCTCCTTTCAGATCGCCTTTTTCATATCTAATGACAGACCTGTTGACCCATGCGTCGATGAAATCAGGGAACAGCTCAATGACTTTAGTGAAGTCGTTTTCTGCTTCGTCCAAGTCGTTCATCTTATAATGTAAGATGCCTCTGTTGAAATATCCGTATATGTTCTGCGGGTTTATCTCTATCACCTTATTAAATAGCGCGAGTGCTATGTCGTTTTCTTCCAGCTGACCGTAAATCAAGGCTCTGTTAAAGTATGTCAGTGCGTTGCGTTCATCGAGATTATTGACACGTTCATAGTCTCTCAATGCTGAAATAGTGTCGCCTATATTGAGGTATGCTGTTCCTCTGTTGAAAAATATTATGGAGTTATCGCCATCTAACTTCAAGGCTTTGTTGAAATCTAATAGAGCGTCGTGATAATTTTCGCGTTCCATCTGTATGATGCCTCTTCTCACCAAGGCTTCGGCGTTGAAGAAGTCATAATAGACGGCTTTGTTAAGGTCGTCGATGGCGTCGTCGAGTCGGTCTAAATATCTCTTTGCGATGCCTCTGTTGATATAAGCGTAAGCGTTGTCGGGCTTGATGATTATCGCTGTGTCGAAACTTGCCACAGCATCTTCAAACTCGTTGAGATGCAGTAGCGTCGAGCCCATGGCTATATGAAGCTCAGCGTCGTAAGGGTCGAGGGTGATGGCTTTGGCATAGTCTTTCTTAGCGTCAGCATAGTTGCCAAGTCTGTCGTTGGCGATACCTCTGTAATGATAAGCTCTGACATATAATGGATGTATCTCGAGAGTCTTGTTGAAGTCTTCTACCGAGCCGATGTAATCGTTGAGACTATATTTCGCTATACCTCTGAGGAAGTAACCTTCAAAATCTTTGGGTTTGGCGATGATAGCCTTGTTGAAGTTGTAAATGGCATCAGAGTAGTTTTCTTCCGACAACTCGATGCGTCCCATGGTGATGAAATGTTTGTGGTTGAGCTGAGAAAATGACTCGAGTTGGAGTAATAGAAATAATGATATTAATATGTATCTCAGCCTTTTCATTTGGTGATTATTTCTGTTTTGAATGTACAACAAACAATTCCATTATTTTGTCGCTATATGATTTTGAGATAGGTATATCTTTTATATTAGAGATGTCGAACTCGAAGCTGATTTCGCTATTGTCTTTTTTCAAAGAAGACACATGTTCAAAGTTAATCATATAAGATCTGTGGCAACGATGGATTGGGGAGTCTTTGAGGTCGGCGGATAATTTTTTCAACGAATTACGCAGGATGAAGTCTGAGATTTTATCGTTGTTAAGGTATTTTATGATACAGTAATTATCAGAAGACTCTATGTAGATGACTTTTTCTGATGCTATGCTAAAACGCACCTCGTCTTTTTCGTCTTTGAATTGTATGATGTTATTTTCTTTCTTTTCATCGATTTTGTTTATCACCTCTCTTATCAGGTATTCGTTATAAAGATATAAGAAAGAAATGATATAAGGAATGAGGAGCATCCATGTTGTGTTGGCGACGGCTTTTCTATATATTTCAAATACAGCTTCGCCATAATTATATTGAGTATTTTCTAAAATGAAGTTGTCGATAAATCCTACTTTATGAGCAATGAAGACGTAGAATCCAGCGAGTATTGTTATTTCTGCGAAGATCCAGATGAGGTACTCTAAATATCCTATTGATATTTTTTTTACGAAGAAATACATGAAGATGCGGCTTATTGAGATGAGAGTTAAGCCGATGAGAACCATCAAGGATGAGTAGAGGAAATAGTTGAAGTTATTGATACCGGGAATCCAAGAGTCGGAGTTAAATGGACGGAATATGTTAATAAAAATTAAGGAATATACTGTCGTGAAAAATATTAGTTTTCTGATGTTTTCTTTTGTTACGAGAAAAGCTGGCAAGTCTTTGTTGCCGAAACGTAATGTATATTTCTTGTTGCTTTGCTCTGACATGATTAAGGATTTTTTTTCAGATGCTATATATAGTTATGACCTTGTTTTTAGATAAAAAAAGGAGCTGTTAAATAAACAGCTCCTATATGCCATTTTGTGAATTTACTATTGTAGTTTAAAGACGATAGGCACTGTGAAAGAGCAACGTACTGCGCTACCACGTTGTTTACCTGGTTTCCAGTTAGGCATGCTTTGAACAACGCGGAGAGCTTCTTCATCACAGCCGCCGCCGATGCCACGCAATACTGCTACGTTGGTGATTGAGCCGTCTGGTTCTACGACGAAGCTGACGAACACACGTCCTTGGATGTCGCTTTCACGAGCCATCATTGGATATTTGATATTCTTTTGGATATATTCCATCATCTTAGCTGCACCGCCTGGGAATTCTGGCATTTCTTCTACTACCTTGAAGATTTCAGCTTCAACGATCTCTTCTTCTTCAATCTCTGGTGGAGTAAACTCGTATTCTTCGATGACTTCGTCTTGGTCAACTTCAGCGTTGATGTCGATTTCGTCTTCCACTTCAACGTCGTCTTCAACGACTTCGATTTGTGTTACCTGTGGTTTTGGTTGTGGAGGTTGAACCTTAGGTTGCTCTTGCTTTGTGATTTCAACCATCTCTTCTTCAATAACCTCGACTTTTGTCTGTAAATTATCTACTGTTTGTTTGTCATAGCTCTTGTATTCAAAGACACGCCAGACAACGAATAATGTCAAAACTAGACCTACCAAAGTAAAAGTCAATTTCTTGCTTTCAAGATCTGCTTTGGGTGATTTTTTAATTTCCATCTTATTTCTTTTTTCTTATGTTAAAATCAGATTTTATTCACGCCACAAAGTTAATAAATTTATTAGATATTAACATCTGATTTTTTTATTTTTTTCAATTTTTTTTGCATGATAAAAGTGAAAAAAATAACACCTGTTATGCTGCCTAAGGCATCGGCGAGAAAATCAAAGATGCTACAGTATCTGTTTATGAAAACGTACTTTTGCATTAACTCTGTCAATCCTCCATATAGGATTGATATTACAGTTATTGTAATGATGAGCTTTTTTCTATGCTGATAGTTCTGATTGAAGAGGTGTTTCCTGTATCCCCATAAGGTTACGCAGGGAAGGACTGCAAATAATATAAGGTGTACTATTTTGTCGGGCGACAGCCAGTCCCAAAAACAAACAACTGTCGGGAAGTATTTTCCCGGCAGACCCATGAGCAACATTATTACTGATGCATATATGAGTCCTGGGTAAAAATTTTCCGACAGTCGTTTCAATGCTATTTTATTAGCCGATTAATTCTTTGTAAGCTTCAGCGTCTAATAAGTTGTTGAGTTCAGCTGGGTCAGAGACCTGAACTTTGATAATCCAACCTTCGCCGTATGGATCGTTGTTTACTGTTTCAGGAGCGTCAGCGAGAGCTTCATTGAACTCAACGACAGTACCTGCTACAGGCATTAATAATTCTGAAGATGTCTTAACAGCTTCTATTGTACCGAATGTTTCTTCTGCTTCGAGTGTTTCTTCAACTGTGTCGATGTCAACGAAAACGATGTCACCTAATTCATGTTGTGCGAAATCTGTGATACCTACGTAAGCTGTTTCACCTTCTAAACGGATCCATTCATGATCTTTTGAATACTTTAATTCTGCTGGAATGTTCATATTGTCTTATTTTTTTAAATGTGATAAATACTTTTTTAATGTGTCAAAAATACAATTTTTATTTATATAATTTTTATTTCTTCAAAAAAAATTATTGTGTGAGGCTAAATCTTAATGTCACGCCTGCAAATGTATTGGATGTCTTATATGAATTTGCGATAAATGGGTCGGTGACATCGTGTCTGAAGAATGCCTGCATTCCGACTCTTGTGCTGAAATCGTAGTCAGCTGTCAGATATATGTTGATCTTATTCTGTCCCGATGAAATTTGACTGTAGTTCTCGTCAATGCTTCTCAAAGTGGTCTTGTCTTTTCTGAAGCCGATGTCTAATTTCATGGTAAGGTCGTTGCTCGTACGTGTCGAGTTGCCTCCTGATGAGAATGTTAAACCTAAATCTTTAAAGGTATAACCGCAGCCAATAACAATCTCTCTTCCTTCCGACTCAGTGAGTTGGTTGTTGATGAAACTTATCGTCACGGTCCTGCTCTTCTTGAAGTCTAACGAAGGCGATAGGTTGTTGTTGAAAGCTAACTTGATACCGATGAGCGGTGCATATTGTTCCGACAGAACCATCTGTGCCATATCATATTTAGGTACTCTTAAGTTGGTGCCTTCATATATCAACATAGGATTGTTTTCCGAATAGTTGAGGTTGGTAGCCCACGACGAGATGGAATAGGTCGACTTATAAGAGTGTGTTATGTTGATGGTCTTGAAGATCTTTTTCAATGCTGGTATCTTAGTGAGTCCAGAGAAGTTTACCGACCAGTTAGGCAGTGCGAATTTTCTGAACATATTGAGTTCTACATCGTCGGCGCCTTGTCCTGAATAGGTGGCGAGGAACGAATAGATGAGCACTTCCTGTGAGTTAGCTCCGTAGCCGTAAGGATAATATCCGTGACCTATAGAGTCGTATACCATAGGACTTCCCATTTCTATCCATGTGTTGTTTTCGTTTGCCAAACGCATAGCGATGTCTTGACGGTTTGCCAATAAATTCTCGAACAACTCATCGCCGTCTTTGAATGAGGTGGCTGTCATCAGATGTGATATGCTGAAGTTACCTCCATTGGTAGGGGTGTAGAAATTGAACACTCCATCGGCATCGGCTCTGAAATATTCAGAGAAGTTCTCTACATAACTTCTGTTACCTGTGATATCGATTTTGATGTCTTGGAAAGGTTCAAGTGTCACCTTATAATTATATGTCTCGTTAAATCTTTCTGAATAGGCTTGGTTGAAAGTGGTGTCGGTGGTAATCCAATTGCCGTTGATAGCGTTGTTCAAGACATTGTCGTTTCTTCCTATTACGAAGCCGAATCCAGGAGCGCCAGTCATGGCATTAAGACCAAGATAATCTGGTTCATACATATAACCTGGCAAGGAGACGCCTTGACTTTGTGAGAATGAGAACGATGCTTTCTTCACGCTGAGCAATACTCTCAATACGTTGTCGCCTACTATTTTTGCATAATTTTTCTTAGGTGCTTTCGATGTGCTGTCGGCTACTTTTTCTTCTCTCTGAGCCTGTCGGCTGTTGCCTCGACCTGCACGTTTTGGTGTGGTGATGGTCTTGAAATAAGGCACCTTATTATATAGCTTAGTAAAGTCGGCGTTACCGTTGATTTGCAGGTTAGCTTCATTTTCGTTTAAGTTACCCATGATGCTCTGTGTAGAGCGTGACGATGCTGTCCATCTGTAGGTTCCTGTATATGAAGCGTTAGATGTCACCCAGTCGAGGAGTGGTAATTTATTAATAGGTATATTATAGTTTATTTTAGCTGTCTGGTTGTAACGCGACATAGATCCTAATCCATAGAGCTCATTTCTGATAGTGTCTCTGTTGGCATTCCATTCGGCTGATTCAATCTCTGGCATGCCTGCTGGCTCATAGATATATGCGTTAGCAGATGCGTTATAAGTGAAGTTCAAGCCTTTGGTGATGTCGTATCTGAAATCGTAAGTACGGTTCCAGTCCCAGTTCTTGGCGTAGGTAGGCCTGATGATGATGTCGCCGCTACTCTTGTTTCTGAGCTTCTGTTCTTGATATTGCCTGAACATCTCTGTCGAGAAAGAGAAACTCTTTGGCATATAGTAGAAGTTGAAGTCCTTGATGAGTTGCAGATATGGCGACGATGCCCACTTAGCTTTTGCAAAAGGCTGGATGTTCTTGGCATTGGTGGAGTAAGTATATCCGAGTCCGCCTCTATAACTCTTGTCGATGGCATATTCAATGTCGCTGTTTCTCTGCTCTTGTTTGGTATAAGCATACGAAGCATTGAAGTTCTCGATGTCCCAGAAATGTGGCTTCTTCTTTCCGACACGGTTTTTCCTCAAGTTGGTGACATTGAAGTTAGTCTGTTTCACAATATCTCTTGCCGCTGTCTTGAGCGAGTCTTTTTCAGCCTGGCTCTCAACAATCTCTAGGGCGTTCTTGAATTTCACGTCAGGATCGAAAGGATTATATTCAGGCGTGATAGTAGTCTGGTTTACGTCATAATGTATAGGTATTGTGATACCAGTCTTCTGAGGTGCCATGAATTTACCTAAGTCGATGTCAGTCGAAATATTATAAAAACCATTAGATTCCATCTTAGAGTCGGTGACTTTTGTCTCCAAGGCTCCGTATCCTGCCGAGTTATATGAACCCGATGCTGAGACTCTACCTAAGTCGGCGAGTGTTGCCTCGATACGTCCTGTCGCAGCCCAGCCTCCTTGATTGTTCAAGTCGGTAAGTCTTAACTCGTTGATCCATACTGTGGCGCTCTTGTCGGTGCCTACTTCATTTTCGTTGATAGGGTTTCTGATACCTATCATCATGCTTCTGACCTCGCTGATGGTTGGGTTACCCAAGACCTTTATTTTTTTCTTGCCAGAATATTCTGTATAGACACGATTTGATTGTACGTTATTTTTACCTATCGACTTATTACGGTTATTCTTTACTTCGATAAGTTCTTCAAAATTAATCTCTACGTTATTCTCTTCAGGCCATATAGCGAAGTCGTCGGTCGATGAGGTATACCATTCTGTAAACTTCAGAGGCACTTCATATTCGTAGTAGTTGTCTGTCAAGTCGGAACCGAAACGTAAGAATACGGTGAGGTCGCCGTCTTCAATATCATCGTGTTCGTTCATCTTCTCGGCATGGACAAACATACTCAGTTTCTTGTAATATCTGAAGTCGAAGCTTGTTGATTTATAAACAGCTCTTGCGTCGCCATCGACTAAGTTCTCTACCGAGAGCTGCAAGGCTTGCTCGTTCTGACGTATCGTAGAAAGCGTTCCTGTATATACTTCTTGATATATTCCTGGAGGAATGACGTAAGGTACAGGCTCACGGTTGCTGTTTTCTTCGAGGTTGACAGCCGATTGCTCGAAGAGCGTGTGGTTGGTCTGGTCGCCAGGCATGTATTCTCCAGGAGCTTGTATCGCCTGAGTGTAAGTACGCCACTCGCCTCTGACCAAGTCTAAGGTAGCAAAACGTATGACGATGTCGCTCTTGAAGCCTTTCATGAACATTCTCATAAACCTGATAGAAGAGAAGCCTTCAATGTTACCGACAATCTTGTCTGGCTCTCTGATAGGGATACGGAATTGATACCATTTTATTTCTTTGTTCTCACCGTTGATGGTGGTGACGGTGGTAGTGCGGATGTCGGAGATTCTGTTCTGTCCAGCTCTTAACATCTTGTTAGGATCGAGCTCAATTTCATATTGATAGTAGTTCTCCGATTCGCTAAGGGTGTTGTCGTTGTTGATGTCTTCAACATCTGGACTTGTAGTGTTGTTTGTAGTATATGTTTCAGTATACTGTGACTCAGAAGGTGAGTTGCCTTCGTTGCCATTATATTTTTTATAGCGTTCTAAAATACTGCTGTATTTAGGGTCAGAGTCATAGTCGGAGCCTCTGAAATGATGATAGTCGTCTGATGATGGGTCGTTATATGCTTCGTTATAAGCTTCAGCGGATAACTTGCTTTTTAATATCTCGAGGTAGTTGTTGAAGAATGAGCGTTCGTCGCCATTGGAGAGTCCGTCATATCCGATGTCTTGATATGGGCGTGACTGTGGGTTTGCATCGAAAGCATCGACTAAAGCTTGTAATGAAGGGACTCGTCCCCATGATGTGGTGTCTACGTTCGTGACCTGTTCTGAAGTAGGTAATCCGTTCTCGTATGCTTTTCTTCCGTCGCGCAAGATATCTTCCGAAATATCACCGAGGTTGAAATATAAGGTACCGGTATTAGTCTGATCTTGACCTTCGAAGAATGGGTCCATCATCCAGAACTCGATGTATTCCACATTAGTAGCGTTGAAGTCCGACGACTCTATGGCTCTCATGATACCGCCCCATCTGTCTTCAGGATTTGAGAAGGTACCGTCGGCATTGAGGTTCTCTGTGTCGTAGTTATAAGGTCCTCTTAGTTCAGGATAATATGCTAAGTTTAATATTGATACGTTGGTAGAAACGCCAGCTTGGATGTCTCTGTTAGGGAATATCTCTGTCTCTAACACCTGTCTCACTCTGTGGTCTGAGAGCTCGTCGTTGGTGATATTCGATGGCAGGATATTGCTGCGGCGTTCATAGAATACTGAATGGTCTATGGTGTACCATGCTAACTTAGAACGGTTTTTGCCGTAGTCGTGACCCATGGTGGAGTATGCTTCAGGGAATAAGGTGTGCTGATGCTGCGGCGTGCTGGCGAGATGCCATGTCGACCACTGACGAAGGTCGATGGTAGATTTGGAACCTTCAAAGTCGTCGATATATGATGTTCCAGTCTGGCCGTTTTCTTTGTTGATACCTTGTATAAATTGTGCTACCTCACCGTAGATAGAGATTCTTGATTTCTGTTTTGTCTCGATAAATGGCAACTTGTCGATGAGGTCTGTCAGCAGTTGTGAGTCTGTCTGGTAGTTAAAGTCGAATCCGTAGATGGTGTTCGACAACGGTTCGTCGTTGTAATTGACTTTAGTGGTATAAGCTCTTTCGGTAAGATGTAAAATAGTTCCGCCTATCAGGAAGTCTGGATTTATCTCATGTTCAACTCTGGCACCCATGAAGGTCTTTTTCATCGTTGAGATAGCGGTGTTGTTTTCCAAGGAGATATTGATGTTTGTTCCTGAGTTAAGCAGAGCTTCGTTTAATATTGTCACGCGACCTAATGTGTAGTCGACGGTATAATCGACGTTTTCTGTTAATGGCACGCCGCCAGCTGTGACGTTGACAGAGCCTGGCTGTACGTTGAGAGCGTTGAGGTTTATCTCGCTGCCAGATGAGGAGGTGTAGTGACCTTCCAATCTGAATTTATTTTTTTCGGTGTATTGCTCGGCAGAAGTCTTCGTCAATCTATATAATGAGTCGAAGGCGTATTTGTCGGCGAGTGCTGGCTCATCTTCAAATATCTTCCTGATATGACTGCCGAAAGGCTCGAGCACAGGGAAGTAGATACGACCTGTTGCTGCATTTATGGTACCTCCGTTTGTAGTGGCTCCGTTGATAAAGTCGAAGAGTCCGTCACCACCTTCGATAGGGTTGTTCTGAGAATTCAAATTATCTAAGTTCATGAGATGAAGCAACGACATTCCTTTTGCTTTACCTTCAGCATCGGAGAAATAACCCGTTGAAACACCATTGTCATTACCTAAATACAAGATGTTCATGATGAAATCTTTAGGGTTTATCTGGTAAGCTCTGATGTTATAGACGTTTTTCATCATAAGATCCCACATAGGCATCTTGGTGTTTATCGTCGTGCTCTTCAATAATTTAGTTACTAACAGATTAGGGTCGGCGATGCTCTGATCCGAGAACTCACCAACTTGATAAACCTTGTCTTGTCCGATGACTGTATATTGATAAGCTACAGCCAAAGTCTGGTTGGCGTTGAGATTTATGTTAAGTGTGATGAAACCTAATTTGCTGTTAAGAACATATTCTGAAGGGCTCAGTTTTCTTGCTTTCTGTAATTTCTCGAAATCTTTTCCTGAGGTATAACCTTGTGATGTTAAATATGAAGTTACAGAATTAAGCGACCTCAATGAGTTGTAATCCATGTTGTAAAGCAAGGAGTTGATAGTGTCGTCTGGATATTGTTCTCCTATAATTCCTGCTGGACGTACTTTTGCGTCATTATATATCCATTGTTCTTTACCTTCACCTAAGTCGGTAAAAGCTACTATATTACGGCTGTTTTCGTAGTTTGAAGTCGTGTTTGTGACCCAAACTTCAATTTTGTTGATGTTGATGTCAGAAGTCACAAGAGGAAGGTTCTGTAATGCTCTCTCGTAGTTTTCTCTAAAATATTGACTGAGGAAGAAGTGTCTGTTTTCTTCGTAATCGATACATTCTATTTCGTATTCATTGGTGAGAGAGCCTCCGCTGACCGAGATGTTCTGTGTCTCACTCTCTTGGTATGATACTACTGAAGTGACACTCGTCTTACCGAACTGTAGTTTCGTTTTGATACCGAACAGCGACTGAGTTCCTGTTATCAATGAGCTTTTAAGAGGCATGCTGACGTTACCGGCTTCAATGAGCTGGATGATGTCGTCTTCATCGCCTTCGTACTTCAAAGTGAATTTATTGTCGAAAGTGAACTGCGTCTCTGTGTTATAATTAAGTTTAAATTCAATCTTTTCGCCTATCTTGGCTGCTGCGCTCAGCTGTATGCTCTCGTCAAAGTCGAAGTTGGTGGTTCTCTGCTGACTTATCGTCAATGAAGGGTCGTTACGACGTTGGTGTTTGATGCCGAAGGTGACATCGGCAGAACCTTGTAACTTGATGTCGATGGTGTTGCTGCCGAAGATCTTATCAAAAGCTTTGCCTCCGACATAGATAGTAGGAATGAGCTGATTGCCGTTGCCACTGTTGCTGCCTATCGACTCGCGACGTTCTTTCCAATAATCTTTTACCGATTTCTTTGTATGATAATCAATATATTGATCCGTAGTCATGCTGTATGGATCTTTATACATGAAATCACCGATTTTACTGTAGAAAGTATATTTGCCAGTCTCAGGATCGTAAATTATCTCACGAGTTATGTTGTCAGGCTCTTGAAAGAAGAAGCCGGAGTTGTTTTCCTCATAATTCATAGGATTGCCGTCATCGTGAGGGATAGGATATATCAACTGTAGGCTATCGTTGCTTTGAGCCTTCAGATTCGACAAAGGTGCTATTACGCTAAACAGTAATACAAGCGTAAAAATATGTTTGATATTTCTAATAAAATAATTCATCATACTTGAATAACAATAACTTAAAGTAGTCTTAAAGCTTCTTTGATTAGCTGTTCCACATTCGGGTTTTCCATCTGCGACAAGAGTTTGTCTAAAATTTTCTCGATGCTTGTCCTGTTGAAACCTAAAACCATCAATGCAGATAACGCCTCTTCTTTTAATGTATTGTATGCCAAAGGCGTTTTTTCTTCATCTGAAATGTTAAGTTTTAAGACCTTATCATGTAAATCAACGATTATTCTTTGTGCGGTCTTGGCACCAATGCCTTTTACGCTTTGTATCGCTCTGATATTGTTGTTGGCTATGGCTTCTATGGTCTCTCTGACTGTCAGCGACGATAATATCAATCGTGCAGTGTTACATCCCACACCTGAAACAGTGATTAGCTGCAGAAATAAGGAACGCTCTTCTTCGGTGTAAAAACCATATAAGACATGAGCGTCTTCACGTATAGCCAAATGCACGTATAGCTTCACTTCCGATTGCTCGCCAATAGATGTGAATGTGTTTAATGTGATATTGATTAAATATCCAACGCCATGATTGTCAATTACTACATACGCAGGATTTTTCTCTGCTATCTTACCTGAAATGAAACTATACATATCGTTACCTTAACCAAATTTCTCGAGAAAAGAATACTTAATTAATAATCGACAAAAGTACTATTTTTAAGCTTAGAAAACAATATATTTTTGCTGTTTTTTTTTGCTCAGTTTTGATAATATTTTTACCTTTGCAAAACTAATCAAGTTACATTTTTAAATTATTTTATATGAATCCATCAATAGTGATCTTAGCTGGCGGAGGTCCAGCTCCAGGAATAAATACTGTAGTAAGTACTGTCGCTAAAACTTTCTTGAAAGATAATTATCGCGTCATAGGTCTTCACGAAGGTTATAAAAATCTGTTTAAGTCAAATCCTAAATTCATAGAAATGGATTTCGCTTATGCAGATCTTATTCAGAGAATGGGCGGCTCGGCATTACAGATGAGTCGTTATAAACCAAAAGACGAAGAGTTTAATACTGATTTCTTTGTTAAAAATAATGTGAAACTTTTAGTTACCATAGGTGGTGATGATACAGCTTCTACAGCAAATCGTATCTCTAAATTCTTGGCAGCTAATAACGTTAAGATTCAAAATATCCACGTTCCAAAGACCATCGACAACGACCTTCCACTTCCAGAAGGCACACCGACTTTCGGTTATTATTCGGCAAAAGAAGCAGGCGTGAGAATCTCACAGACTGTATATGAAGATGCTCGTACCAGCGGCAACTGGTTCCTCGTCTCTGCCATGGGCCGTGAGGCTGGTCACCTCGCTTTCGGAATGGGCGCTGCCTGCCACTATCCAATGATTATCATACCAGAAATGTTTAATAAGACAGAAGTCACCTTCGACAGAATTCTTAAGCTTGTCATCAGCGCTATGTTGAAACGTAAGATTTTGGGTATAGGCTATGGCGTGGCTATCATCAGCGAAGGTGTGTTCCATTTCATGACAGATGAGGAAATAGCAAACTCTGGTGTTAATTTTACCTACGACGATCATGGACACCCAGAGCTCGGTAACGTAAGTAAAGCTCATATATTCAATACTTTACTTCAACAACGTATTAAGGAATTAGGTCTTAATATCAAGAGCCGTCCAGTAGAAATCGGCTACGAAGTCCGCTGTGTCGATCCAGGTGCATTCGACTTGTTCTATTGCAGCATCTTAGGTTATGGCGTGAAACAATTATTCGACGAGGGCGTCTCTGGTGCTATGGTGACAGCTGATAACAAAGGTGAGGTTAAGCCATTGTATCTTAAGGATGTTGAAGATGAAAACGGTAAGGTTAAGCCACGTCTCGTCAATATGAACGGAGAGAAAGCTAAGCTCGTGTTCCGCGACTGCTTACAATATATCACTCCAGCTGATTACGAAGCCGCTAAAGAATATGTGGCAAATCCAGAAGATTACGACTTTAAGAAGTTGCTTAACTGGTAAAATAAAACAGTCCGCGAAAAGACACATTGTCCACGAAAAGACGCGAAACTTACGCTAAAGAATTTTTCGTGAAGCATTAGCGTCCTTTCGCGGATAAAATAAAACCGTCCACGAAAAGACGCGAAACTTACACTAAAGAATTTTTTTTTCGTGATAATTTAGCGTCCTTTCGTGGATAAAATAAAACTGTCCACGAAAAGACACGAAACTTACACTAAAGAATTTTTCGTGATTATTTAGCGTAATTTCGCGGACATACTTAACCAAAAATACTTTATTATGGAACTAATTTTTAAACAAGAAGTTTACGACATTATTGGTGCTTGCTACGAGGTATATAAGCATTTGTCTTGTGGTTTCTATGAAGCTGTATACCATGAGGCTTTAGAAATAGAGTTTGAATCTCGTGGAATTCCTTTTGAGAGAGAAAAAATACTTCCCATCTATTACAAGGGACAATTGTTGAGAAAACATTATCGTCCTGATTTTTTCTGCTATGACAACATAATAGTGGAGTTGAAAGCTGTGGATACTATAACTACAGAACATGTATCTCAGCTTTTGAATTATCTTCACGCCTCGAAATCTCCACTTGGACTTTTGGTGAATTTTGGTTGTAAAGAGAAAATAGAATGGAGAAGATACATAAATACCATCGATAACCTTTAGCGCTTATCTCGCGCAATTTCGTGGACAGAATTATGATGACAAAGATTTCGTGCCCTTTCGCGCAATTTAGCGGACATAATTTAGCGGACATAATTATGCGGACAAAAAAAGAGGACGATCTTTTTCGTCCTCTTCCTTTCTTGAGCCGGCGGAGGGATTTGGACCCCCGACCCCGAGATTACAAATCACGTGCTCTACCGCTGAGCTACGCCGGCAAACAATCTCGTTCCGAATTGCGAGTGCAAAGATACTACTTTTTTTTAATCAGTCAAGACTTTTTTAAATTTTTTTTTATTTTCCTTGATATTGATTTTTTAACACGCTGTTTAACTCATTGGCAGCTGCTTTTAAAAGCGACTCATCACTCGGAAAATCAATGACTTTGTTCTCCATAAGTCTTAGTGTATATTCCGAACACGCTGAAGCTTCACCGCTTACTTCTGCATACTGATGACGGAATGTAGATGTGACATCGTATGGAGTATTGATTAAAATATTGTCATTTTTTACGTCGATGACTTGGATTTTTCCTTTTAAGGTTGCGGATTTTGTCATCGTTTTATCGGTGACAACAGCTTTTAAATTATCTTTTTCTTCGGTAAAAATCACCGCGTCGACGCGCTCTGGTGAGATAAGTTTTTCGTCAATCATGATACGTATCATCAGGTCGTAATCGGTGTTTTTGTCGGGAACAACATCGAAAGGAATACCATGAATGTTGCTGTCGTCGAAGTCTAAAATTATTTTTGCAAATTCTTGCGGGAGATATAATTCTATTGGTGTAGCTACTCTGAAAAGTATTCTCCCTGACTGTAAGATTAAGGATTTTAATTGTAACTCTCCAATGTTACCGCTTTGAGGATTTATCTTACTTAGTTGGTTTATAAGATTTTGTGCCTCCTTGATATTTTTTTCATTAATATCCTTCAACAGGACATCGACTTTCGCACATATATAAAGCTCGGCTTTTTCTTTGGAATTATTTATCTCGCTGTCTAAATTTAGTTTCTTAAAATTAATTTGCTTTTTTATCTCTTCCGATAAATTCTCGACTTGCTTTTGTCTATCGTCGATGTTTTTGGTTCTGAAATATATCTCAATCCAGATGTCGGCTTGTCCGCTTTGCTTCAGTTCTATGATTCTTTTGTAGTCTTCTTCGTTGGCTTGGTGATATGAGTTGGAAAAAACGGCAAGTTTCTTTTCGTTTAATTTATCTTTCTGAGCCTTAGGAAGTAACTTGTTGAAGTCGGAGTCATGCTCTGTTGTGAAATATTGCGCATTGACGTTATAACTAAGAAATATGATAATGCAAAAAGCTATTAGTTTTAAAGTTTTCATATATGATAAAATTTCTCAAAATATTACAAATTTCGCACCATTTTTTTATTATAATTTGCTTTAAAAATTGTATCTTTGAAGTTCTAAAATTTTAATTCAAAAATATTATGATGAACGTCGAACAAATACAATCATTGATAAACAATTATATTGATAATCAAAATTTTGAAGGTAATCCTTCAGAGTTATATGCTCCTATTTCTTATATTATGAGTCAGGGCGGAAAGAGAATGCGTCCCACATTATGTCTCCTCGCTTGTGATATGTTTGGTGGTAACGTCGACGACTGTATGATTCCTGCTGTCGCTGCCGAGATATTCCATAATTTCACTTTGGTTCACGACGATATTATGGATCAGGCGCCTCTGCGTCGTGGAATGGAAACCGTCTATCACAAATGGAACTCCGACATCGCGCTTCTCTCGGGCGACACAATGCTAATCAAGGCATTTCAATATGTTCTGGCTACTAAAAAAGAATATTCTTACGAGGTCTTCGCTGAACTTTGTAAGGTGGCTCTGGAAGTGTGTGAAGGACAACAATTTGACCTTAATTTTGAGACGCAAGATAATGTCAGCCTAGATGCTTATCTCGAAATGATCCGTCTTAAAACCGCTGTGCTTCTCGGCTCCGTATTGAAAATAGGTGCTATTGTGGCAAAGGCAGACGCTAAAAATCAAAAGGCTATCTACGACTTCGGTATTAATCTCGGCTTGGCTTTCCAACTGCAAGACGACATCTTCGATTGCTATGGCGATGTGAAAGTCTTTGGTAAGATGACTGGCGGAGATATCTCCGATAACAAGAAAACATATCTCTATCTCAAGGCTTTAGAACTCGCTTCGGATGATGATAGAAATATTCTTAAACAACTCTTCGCAATGCCTAAAGGTCGCGATGAGAATAAGATACAGACTGTTTTGAATATCTATGATAAATATGATGTCAAAAATATAGTCACTGAACTCATGACAAAATATTATCATGACTCTCTGAAAAATCTCGATGATATTGATCTTCCTGAAGAAAAGAAACTGATATTGAGAGATTACGCGGCTTATCTTTATACAAGAAACAAATAAATAGTTAATTTTTTTCACAGTCGTTAAACAATTTTCACTTTTGTTAGTTTATTGTTATAAAACAACAAATTATGAAAACATATAATAAAACTTCAATTCTGCTTGTCGAGGAAGATCTCGAGTTGCGGAATACTATAAGTGAAAGTCTTAATGCTGTTGATTATAAGGTTTATGCCGTAAGAAAAAGTATAGAAGGTCTAGATTATTTTAAGAAATATGACATCGATGTCTGCATCCTCGATGTGGAGATGACAGGCATCGATGGTTTTGCCTTGGCTGCTCAGATACGAATCTTAAATCCTGATATGCCGATAATATTCCTGACGTCGAAGGTCTTGTTGGTTAATATCTTACAGGATTTTGAATATGGCTTCGACGACTATCTCACCAAGCCATTTACTAATGAGGAGCTGCTGCTGAGAATCAAAGCTGTCTTGCATCGTGCCGAGAAAAAAGATTCTTTCACCTATTCTCTCTCGGGCGAGAAAATCAATATCGGTCGTTTCGTCTTCGACGCGAAAAATATGCTCCTCGTCTTAGATGGTAAGGAACAGCCGCTGACAAGAAAAGAAGCTGCCTTGCTTAAAGTGTTGTACGACAATAAAAACGACCTCGTGACGCGTAAGAAAGCACTGAAAATGATCTGGGGTAATAGCGATTATTTCATCGGTCGCTCCATGGACGTCTTCATCGCGCGACTTCGTAAATATCTCAAAGCCGACCCTAATGTGAAAATCCTTACAGTACATGGCGTCGGTTTTAGATTGGTAATCACTGAACCTGTAGCAGTTGATTGATTTGGGCGTTCCGGCTACGCCGTCGGGCTTTCCGCTCTATCTTTTTCCGCTACGCTCCAAAAGGATGCCGCTCCAATCCCTAACGCAGTCTTTAAGTCTATAAGTCAATGAGTAGAGACGCGTCGATGATACCAATGCAAATAAAAAATATATCATTGACACGTCTTAATAAGTCAACAAGTCAACAAGACTACAAGTCTACGAGTAATTGATACGCTTCATGAATATTTGACTTAGGACCGTAGACTATTATCCTAAAAACAAACAGCTGTCGCCGTAGCTTAAAAATCTGAAGTCGTTGTCGAGTGCGTATTGATACGCTTCTTTCCATTTGTTGCCAATGAGTGCGGATACTAATAATAATAAGGTGCTCTTAGGCTGATGGAAATTTGTGATGAGTGCCTTCGCGATGTTGATTTTACATGTAGGAGCTATCATAAGTGCTGTCGTAGCATGTAATTCGCTAAGCTCATGTTTATTTAAATATTCTAAAATTGTTGAAAGCGACTCTTCCGCTGATGGCAGCGTCTCTCTTTCTTGATAAGGAAACCATTGGTTAAGATGAAGATTGCGTTCTTCTAATCCTTCTTCCATGAGCATAAGTCCGATCCAATAAAGCGATTCTATCGTCCTCATACTCGTTGTCCCTACAGGAATTATTGTCTTGTCGCAGTTTCTTATCAGGTTTTCTATGAACGATTTTTTTACCACTATCGTCTCGGAGTGCATCTCGTGTTCTCCTATCGTCTCGGAAGAGACGGGGCGGAATGTGCCTGCTCCGACATGCAGCGTCACTTCTTCAAAAGTTATTCCTCGCTCTTTTAAATTCGTTATCAATTCGTTGGTGAAATGTAATCCCGCTGTCGGTGCAGCAACAGAGCCTTCATGTTTCGCGAAGACGGTCTGATAACGTTCTCTGTCCGACTCCTCGGCCTCGCGATGCAGATACGGCGGTAGTGGAATCTCACCAGCCGCTTCTAATACCTCAGCGAAACTTAATTCCGCAGGCTCCCACGAAAACTCGACGACAGAATAGCTGTCGTTCTTCTCCAAACGATCCGCATGTAAAATTTGACATTGACTCTGATACTGACTTGTTGACTCGTAGACTTGTTGACTCGTAGACTCATATAGTCGTAGACTTATTGCCTCATTCTTCCAGCGTCGAGAGTTTCCTACTAAACATTTCCATCTCGATGGTGACTTACTGCTGAAAGCGACTTGATAGTCGCCGTTGCCGCTGATAGGCTCTAGGCAGAAAATCTCTATGGCAGCTCCGCTTTCTTTGGTGAACTGAAGACGCGCTCTCACAACCTTGGTCTCGTTGAAGATTAATAAGGAGTCCTTAGGAAGAAAATCGCCAATTTCATTAAAATGTGATGAGCTTATATTGTTGTCTTTTAATACCAATAACTTAGAAGCATCGCGCTCGCTTAATGGATACTTTGCGATGCGTTCGTCAGGAAGCGGATAGTTGTAATCTTCGATGGAAATGTTTTGAACGTCTTTTATCATCTCAAATTAATTCTTATTCAATATTACTAATGCTGCTATAACTCCAGGAATCCAGCCGCATAATGTTAAAATAAATACAATTAATATGGAGCCGCAGCCTTGGTCTAGAACTGCTAATGGCGGAAAAATAATTGATAAAATTACTCTCAGTAATGACATTTTTTTTACAGCTTTTTTGTTGATATTTCTGTTACTGCAAAAATAATTATTTTTTGCAAAAAAATGCTGTATGCTCTATATGATTTTCAATTTTTTTGCTAAATTTGTAGCATGAAATATTATGTAAAAAATCTTTAACTAATAAATTAAATTATGAAAAAATTATTTACAACTTTATTTGTTTGCTTCGCATTTGTTGCGTTTGCTCAAGAGCAAGATCCTGGAACAGTGGACTTGACTTTCGGTACTGACGGAACATACCGTTTCGCACCATCTGAACACCAAGATTTTCTTGAAAGTGTTTTGGTACAAGAAGATGGAAAAATCATAACTGTGGGTAGAAGCCGTACTGACGGTGATAACTATGGTATTTATGTCTCTCGTCATAATGTTGACGGTAGTTTAGATGAAACATACGGTGAAGGTGGTATAAGCCATTTTAAAGCAAATCCGACAATATATTTGAATGGTGCGAAAGACGCAACCTTATCTGATGATGGTCTTCTTTACATCGCAGGCTGGACTTTCGACTATGAAAACAATACTTCTCATATTCTTTGTTTAGATGAAAATGGTTTTGAATATCCTGGCTTTGGTGAAGAAGGTTGGGTTAAAACACCAAAAGGCGGTGGTGTCGTTTATGAAGCTATTGACGTTGACTCAGAAGGAAATGTCGTTGTAGTAGGTTATTTAAACGATTTGTTGTTGGTCAGACGTTATACTGCAGACGGTGAGTTGGATGCTACTTTCGGAAATAACGGTACTGTAAATGACACAGTTCAAGGTTCTGTATTGTACTCATACGGTTATGATGTAAAAATATTAGAAGACGGTAAAATTGTTGTTGTTGGCTCTAAGTTTGATGTATGGTATGATGACTATGTCATTCAAAAAGCATTTATGTGCAGATTTAATGCTGATGGAAGTATAGATAATACATTTGGCAATAATGGTACTATAAATCTTAAAACCGGTGATTATGCTGAATTTGCTCTTGGCGTAGAAGTCGATACTCTCGGAAACTACTTGGTGACAGGTCATAGTGAACTTCCTTCAATAAATCCTGAATCTACATTGCCAAGATATGAGTCATTTATAACACGTGTTACTAAAGACGGTGTTGTAGATTCATTATTCGGAGAAGATGGCGACGGCTTTGTCAGATTCGAAGCTTTCGAAGGTGACGGTTGTGTGAATAACCAAGAAACATCTTGTGTTGTAGCTCCTGATGGACAAATATTCGGAACATTCTATTCATGGAATCATAACGACTACAGTACTCGTGCGTATGTGTATAATTTAGAAGCTAACGGTAAAATGAAAGAAAACTTTATCGGTGAAGGCGTTATGGCATTACCTGTTATACCAGAAGAAAATGATGTGGAAATAAGAACTATGTCTCTTGCATTACAAAACGGTAAACTTTTTGTAAGTGGCTTTATATTTGTTGATGAAGACGGTGACTTAAATGGTGACAAATCTGATATTTTTATCACTAAATTATATACAGATGTGAAAGTCGATGATGAAAATGGCAACGATACAGTGGCTTTGGCTGAAGTAAGCAACAGCGCTTTCAGAATTTATCCTAATCCTGCTTCATCACAATTATATGTGAAGTCAGAGACAAATGCTCAAGTAAGTATCATCGACTTGACAGGTCGTGTTGTTAAAGAAATTGAAACAACAGATGAAATCACAACAATCGACATCAATGATATTAATGAAGGTGTTTATTTCATCATGATTCAAGATGAAAAAAATCGCATAGTTGAGAAATTAGTCGTTAGATAAAATTAAAGACATAAAGTCACAGAGACGCAGAGATATAAAGTCTTTGCGTCTTTTTTTTGTCTACAGACCTAAGTCAATAAGTAGAGACGCGTCGATGATACCAATGCAAATAAACAATATATCATTGACACGTCTTTTTTAGTTGTGGAGTGATGGAGTTTGTATAAGTCAATAAGTCAATGAGACAATAAGTCAGTGTTAAATTCTTAATTCAAGAACAAAACTTTTTCATTCTTCCGTTGTTTATCTTTCAACAAAACAATATTAAGATTATGAAAAAGTTATTTGTTATTGCGTGTTTATTTTTCGCATTTTATTTTAAGGCTGATGCTTGTACAGGCATTTCTATGTTTTCAGCCAATGGTTCTTATTTCCAGGCTCGTACTATAGAGTGGGCTGGCTCTAACCTCAACAGTGTCTATGTTGTAGTTCCTCGTGATTTCAGTCAGACTTCGTATACGCCTAAGGGAAAAAACGGTATGACGTTTAAGTCGCGTTTCGGTTATGTAGGTCTCTCAGTTCAAGAGAAAGAGTTTGTTGCAGAAGGTCTTAATGAGGCGGGTCTGTCGGCAGGCTTGTTCTATTATCCTAATTACGGCAGTTATCTTTTGTATGATGAGAAATATAATTCTACGACTATTTCCGACTTACAATTCGTATCGTGGCTTTTGTCGCAGTTCGCTTCTGTAGAGGAAGTGAAGGCTAATATTAATAAGGTGCGTGTCGTCTCACTCATGGGTGGCGATGGCAAAGAGGCTGCTATACATTGGAGGGTTGGAGATAGTTCCGGCAAACAAATCGTTATCGAGATTGAAAAAGGCGTGCCTCATATCTACGACAATCCTATCGGCGTGATAACAAATGCTCCTGGTTTCCAATGGCATCTCACAAACTTAAGTAACTACATTAACCTTACTCCAGTTAATCCTCCTGCAAAGGAGATGTACGAATTCAAGGTAAATCCTATAGGTCATGGTAATGGTTTCTTGGGCTTGCCTGGCGACTTTACACCTCCTTCTCGCTTCGTGAGAGCTGCTTTCTTCAAAGCTACGGCTCCGACTTTAGCGACGCCAAAAGAGACTATGCTCCAGTGCTTCCATATCTTAAATAACTTCGATATTCCTATCGGTATGAACTTCCCTGAGAACGAAATCCCTGATATGCCAAGCGCGACACAATGGACTTCCGTCATCGACCTGACAAATAAAGAAGTCTATTACAAGACGTTTTATAATAATGCGATAAGGAAAATAGATTTGAAAGAAATCGACTTCGCTACTGTCGAATATCAATATCATGCGTTAGATGAGAAAGACTCACAAGAGATAGAAGCTCTGACGTTTTAAGTCACCAAGTCGCCGAGTCGCCAAGTCACCGAGTAACTTACTTGGTGACTTGGTGTCTCAGTGACTTTTCGTCTTATTTCACAAGGTCGTATGTGTCTTTTGCGATCATATATTCTTCGTCGGTTGGGAACACGACGACAGTGACTTTAGAGTCAGGTGTTGAGATAACGCGAGCTTCGCCCATCAAGCCATCGTTGATGCTCATGTCGATCTTCACGCCGAGATATTCCATATCTTGTAAGATAGGACCTCTCATAAACCATGCGTTTTCGCCTATACCGCCAGTCATGACGATGATGTCGACGCCGTTCATCACTGCTGCGTAAGCTCCTATATATTTCTTGACGCGATGTTTGAACATATTGAAGGCGTATGTAGCGCGTTCGTCGCCTGCTTCTTTGCCAGCTCTCACGTCACGCATATCTTGTTTGTCGCCAGTGATGCCGATGAGACCTGATTTCTTATTTACGAGGGTGTTCATCTGTTTCATGTCGAAGCCTTCTTTTTCAGCTATGTACATGAAGACTCCGAGGTCTAAGTCGCCAGTACGGCTGCCCATCATAAGACCTTCAACAGGAGTGAAGCCCATTGATGTGTCGACTGATTCTCCGTTTTGTACAGCTGCTATAGAAGCGCCGCTGCCAAGGTGACAGGTGATTATTTTCTGATCTTTCCAGTCTTTGCCCACAAACTTAGCTGCGTTTTCAGCGACGAATCTGTGGCTTGTGCCGTGGAAACCGTAACGACGTACGCGATATTTCTCGTAATATTCGTAAGGGATAGGGTAGAGGTAAGCCTCTGGTTTCATTGTTGAGTGGAAAGCAGTGTCGAAGCAGCCGCCTTGTTTTACGTTAGGAAGTAATTCTGTCACAGCTTTTACGCCTGCCATACATGCTGGGTTGTGGAGAGGAGCGAGGTCGATGAGGTCTTCCATGAGTTCCATGACGCTGTCGTCGATGAGCACGCTCTTGGTGAATTTTTCGCCGCCATGAACTAAACGGTGACCTATAGCGCCGATTTCATCTAACGATTTTATCACGCCATGATTTTCGTCAAGTAAAGCGTTAAGCACTATGCTGATACCAACGGTATGATTTGGAATAGGAAGCTGCTCGTAATATTTTTCGCCGTTCCATTTATGAGTGAACTCGCCCATTTCGAGTCCGATACGTTCGAGGAGCCCTTTTGCCAAGACTGTATGCTGATTGTCGTCGATGTCAAAAAGTTGGTACTTGATAGAAGAACTGCCACAGTTTAAGACTAAAATTTTCATTTGTTATCTATGTTAATTGTTAATTATGAATTCTTCTGTGCTATCGCCTGGTTGCAAGTAATCGCTACCAATTTGTAAATGTCGTCTATTGAACATCCGCGGCTGAGGTCGTTACATGGTTTTGCGAAGCCTTGAAGGACAGGACCTACAGCTTCTGCGCCAGCGAGACGTTGGACGAGTTTATAAGCGATGTTGCCGACTTCCAATCGTGGGAATACCAATGTGTTGGCTTTACCTGCCACTTCGCTGTTAGGAGCTTTGCTTGCACCTACTGAAGGTACTATGGCAGCATCGGCTTGTAATTCGCCGTCGATACATAAATCAGGACGCATCTGTTTTGCTAACTCGGTAGCCTTGATGACTTTGTCGACGTCTTCATGTTTTGCAGAGCCTTTTGTCGAGAAACTCAACATCGCGACTTTAGGATCAATCTTGGCGATGTTCTTGGCGGTGTCGGCTGTACATACTGCAATCTCAGCGAGTTGTTCTGCTGTTGGGACAGGAGTTACGGCGCAGTCGGCACAAACAATCTTACCATCGGTTCCGTATTTGTCGTTAGGCAGGAACATGATGAAAGCGCCTGATACGCATGATACTCCAGGAGCAGTCTTGATGATTTGTAATGCTGGACGGAGCATGTCGCCTGTTGTGCTACGAGCGCCACTGACCAAACCGTCGGCATCGCCAGCTTTAAGCATGAGAACGCCGAGATACATAAAGTTCTCTGCGAAGTCTTGTGCTTGTTCTATTGTCATGCCTTTGCTCTTACGAAGTTCGAAAAGCAAGTTGGCGTATTTGTCTCTGTCAGGATTGTTCTTTGGGTCAACGATAGTAGCGTTGTCGATGTTCTTTAAACCAAATTCGACAGCCATGTCTTTGATTTTCTGAGCAGGTCCGATGAGGATGACATCTGCTATGCCATCAGCGATGAGTTGGTCGGCTGCTTTTATTGTTCTTTCTTCGTCTCCTTCAGGAAGTACGATACGCTGCTTGTTTTCACGAGCATTTTGTTTTATTTGTTCTATAAGATCCATGATATTTATTGATTTAGATTAATAATTCTTAGGACTACAAAGGTAATAATCTATTTCCAAAATTTCAAAAAAAAATCCAAATATTTGTTAAGAAAAAAACAAAGATGTAAATTTGCAATCGAAACACAATTTAAGTCTAAAGTCTAAAGTTGTTTTGAGATTGATATGATGATTGATTCTACGAATATTGCTTTTATGGTTGATACAGTTAATAATGAGTCATGTATTCATAACCATGAAATGTTAAGAGATTTTAACTTTGTCGCCGAGCAATCGTCATGTTTTGAAGGTCCTAAGGAGCGAGAGGTGACTTACATCAGCGCGTCGTGGAATTTTGCTGTATTGTTTGTCGTGCTTATATTGATGGTGTTAAATAAATTCCTTGTCCAGCAGAGAGATATGTCGGCTTCGTTTTATAACAGAGGAGAATTGGCGGCGCGTGAAAGTAATTCGTTTATCAATATACAGTCGCTTTTCGTCGTCATTTCTTTCGCCTTGTTGGTTTCAATGTTTGTTCAAAAGATATTTCTCATCTTTGGAGGAAATTATCTGTTGCATTCTCATTTCGGTTTCTTTGTCGATGTCTTGATTTCTGTGCTGACATTATTTATTTTTAACTATCTTTTCACTTCGTTTTATGGCTGGATTTTTAAAGTAGATAACTTGATATTTCTTCATGTCAATTCTCATATCACATCAATGTCGAGTTGTAATTTACTTCTTATGCCGATAATATTGCTTCTGTTTTTCCACCCTTATAAATTCTTTTTGATAATAGCTGCTGTTATAATACTTTCGTTTTATATAGCACATTCGGTAAAATTATTAATGGAAACACGAATGTTGTTAAAAGTAAATTTTGTAAATATTTTTTTGTATCTTTGCACAACTGAAATTTTACCGGTTCTGGTAATATTTAAGATGATTATGAATATTATCTAAAATATTGTAAATCATTTTTGTTGATTGAAATATTTTGTGATTTGTAAAAGATTAAATAATATTGTAGATGAAGATAAAATCAATCCTTTTGTCGCAACCAAAACCTGCAGATGTTGCAAAGACTCCTTACGAAGCTATCATTAAAAAGTATAATGTGAACATCGATTTTGAGAAGTTTATCAAGTTGGAAGATGTTTCGGCAAGTGAGTTAAGACAGGAGAAGATAAAACTCAGTGATTTTACCGCAATAATTCTGACAAGTCGTAACACTATCGATCATTTCTTCCGCGTAGCAAAGGAAATGCGTTATACCATTCCTGAAGATTTAAAATATTTTTGCGTTTCAGAATCGACGGCATTATATCTTCAACGTTATATCCAATATAGAAAAAGAAAGATATTCTATGGTAAGCAGACCTTTGCCGACCTCATAGAAGTGATGAAGAAACATAAGGAAGAGAAATTCTTCTTGCCAAGTTCTAATTTAGTGACAGAAGATCATGACGGTATGCTCACAGAAGCTGGTTTCGATTACACTAAAGCTGTTATCTTCCGCACTGTGTCAGCAGACTTGTCGCATGTCGATATTTCAAAATATGATATGTTGGTGTTCTTCAGCCCAGCTGGTATTGAGTCGTTAAAGACCAACTTCCCAGACTTTGTTCAAGACGAAAATATCGCAATAGGCGGCTTTGGTCAATCGACATGTAAAGCTATCACCGATGCTGGCTTCACTCTGAACTTCAGCGCACCAACACCTTCATGTCCGTCAATGAATATGGCAATAGAGGAGTTTATAGCAAACGAGATTAAGAAAGCTAAGAAAAAATAATTTCGATGAACGAGGTGAATAATCGCCATGTCATGAGGTCTCAGCAGAATTTGCCGAAAGAGCTGCGATTACATAAACAGAAAGATATAGAGACATTATTTGAAAAGGGTAGAGGATTTAACTTTTACCCTTTTCGTGTTGTTGTTTATACACATAAATCTGAAAATGACAAGCCTTCTTTGCTGCGCTTCCTCGTCTCGGTATCAAAGAAAAGATTTCATCACGCAGTCAAACGTAATAGAGTGAAACGCCTCGTTCGTGAAGCATGGCGGAAGAATAAATCTGAACTGCTTGTAAAATGCGAAAGACATAAAATCACTTTCGATGTGGCGCTGGTTTATACCGCTACGGTAATTTTGTCTTACGAAGAGATAGAAAAGAAAATAAAACAGTTATCTTTGCGCTTGAACAATAACTATTTCACGCATGATGAAAATGATAAAACAACTGCCTGCTAAATTCTTGATATTGCTCATCCGTATATATCAAGTTACCTTGTCACCTTTTATAGGAAGAAGTTGCAGATACACACCGACATGTTCTAATTACGGCATTGAGGCAATACAGAAATATGGCGCTATAAAAGGAGGCTGGCTTACAATAAAAAGAATATTGTCGTGTAACCCATGGGGTGGAAGTGGTTATGATCCAGTTCCTTGATTAATTAAGAATTAAGAATTAAGAATGGATTGCCAAGTAGCCTGAAAGGCTTATACATATATAGCGTATGGCAACGCCATAGGAATGTAGAATGAATTATATTAACTAATAAATAACGATAAACTTGTTGACTCAGAGACTTGTTTACTAATAGACTTTAAAAACATGGCAGACGATAAGAAGATAATATTTTCTATGGTTGGCGTGAGCAAAGTGATTCCGCCTTCAAGACAGATTTTGAAAGACATTTATTTGTCATTTTATTATGGAGCAAAAATCGGTATCATCGGTTTGAATGGCTCAGGTAAATCAACCTTGTTGAAAATCATTGCTGGCAAAGACAAATCCTATAACGGAGAAGTCGTTTTCTCTCCAGGATATTCCGTCGGTATGTTAGACCAGGAGCCTGAATTGGACAACAGCAAGACCGTGAAGGAAGTCGTTCAAGAAGGCATTCAGGAAGTCGTTGACATTTTGAAGAGATATGAGGAAGTCAACGCCCGTTTCATGGAAGAACTCAGCGACGACGAGATGAACGCTCTCGTGGAAGAACAAGGTCAGCTCACCGATTTGATTGAGCAGCACGACGCCTGGGATTTGGACAGCAAACTTGAAAGAGCCATGGATGCACTCAACTGTCCTGACGGCGACACTCCTGTTAAGAACCTCTCTGGTGGTGAACGCCGCCGCGTGGCATTGGTGCGACTTCTTCTCCAAGAACCAGATATTCTATTATTAGACGAACCAACTAACCACCTCGACGCAGAAGCAATCAATTGGTTAGAGCAACACTTGCAACAATATAAAGGAACCGTTATCGCTGTCACCCACGACCGTTACTTCTTAGACCACGTGGCAGGCTGGATTTTAGAGTTAGACCGTGGCGAAGGTATCCCATGGAAAGGCAACTACTCCTCATGGCTCGACCAGAAGACAGCACGCATGGCGATGGAAGAAAAGACAGAAAGCAAACGTCGCAAGACTTTGGAACGCGAGCTCGAATGGGTCAGGATGGCACCGAAAGCACGTCACGCCAAAGGCAAGGCTCGTCTCGCTTCATACGAGAAACTCCTTAACGAAGACGTGAAAGAAAAAGAAGAGAAATTAGAAATATATATCCCGAACGGTGACCGTCTCGGCAATAAAGTCATCGAGGCGAAGAACATAACTAAAGCCTACGGCGATAAATTATTATTCGAAAACTTAAGTTTCTCGCTTCCGCCAGCAGGCATCGTCGGCGTCATAGGACCTAACGGCGCTGGTAAGACGACTTTGTTCCGTCTCATCATGGGATTGGAGAAACCAGACTCAGGCGAGTTTGAAGTAGGCGAGACAGTGAAGACAGGCTACGTCGATCAGCAGCATGCCGACATCGACCCTGAGAAGACAGTTTGGGAAGTCATCTCTGGTGGCAACGAATTGATACAACTTGGCAAACGTACCATGAACTCAAGAGCTTACGTCTCGCGATTCAATTTCGGTGGCAACGACCAGCAGAAGAAAGCCGGCGTATTGTCAGGCGGCGAACGTAACAGAATGCACCTCGCCCTTACGTTGAAACAAGAAGCCAACGTACTTCTCCTCGACGAACCTACCAACGACATAGACGTCAATACTTTACGTGCTTTGGAGGAGGGTTTGGAAAACTTCGCGGGATGTGCTGTCGTAATCTCTCACGACAGATGGTTCTTAGATAGAATCGCGACTCATATCCTCGCTTTCGAAGGCGACTCACAAGTGTATTTCTTCGAAGGAAGTTATTCGGAATATGAAGAGAACAAGATTAAACGACTTGGCAACGCAGCACCTAAGAAGTTTAAATATAAGAAACTTATGTAATTCAAATCTGAGAAATTGAGAATCTGAGAATCTGAAAATTTTTCTCAGGTTTTCAGATTTTCAGATTCTCAGATTTAAAATAAAAAGTATGGAAAACGAAAAAATAGAATTAACTGAATTATCGGAGCTTGGTGAATTTGGCTTGATCGACAGATTGACTAAAGACATCAAGATTCATAATAAATCAACGATAAAAGGCATTGGCGACGACGCTGCCGTCATAGATCATAAAAGCGAGCAGACATTAGTCTCTGTCGATGTCTTGATCGAAGGCGTACATTTCGACATGACATATATGCCACTCAAACACTTAGGTTACAAAGCTGCCGTGGTAAACTTCTCCGACATCTACGCCATGAACGGAACACCGACACAGATAGTAGTCGGAATGGGAATCTCCAGCAAGTTCTCCGTCGAAGCCGTAGAAGAAATCTTCTCAGGAATAAAGTTAGCTTGCGATAACTATAAAGTCGATTTGGTCGGCGGCGACACCACAGCAAGTAAGTCGGGACTTTTCATCTCGATAACAGTAATAGGCAAGGCAAAGAAAGATCAAATAGTATATCGTGACGGAGCCAAAGCCAACGACTTATTATGCGTCAGCGGAACTCTCGGCGCAGCATACACAGGATTATTAATCCTTGAAAGAGAGAAAGCAGCTTTCATGGCAGACCCTAACGTACAACCAGAACTCTATGGCTATGATTACATCCTCGAGAGACAGCTGAAGCCAGAAGCTCGCAAAGACATTGTCGCTCAACTCAAAGAGTTAGAGATAAAACCTACTTCTATGATTGACATTTCCGACGGACTTGCATCTGAGATATTACATCTCTGCAAAGACTCTAAAGTCGGTTGTCGCGTAATGGAAGACAGAATCCCAATGCACCAAAAGGCGATTGACGTCGCTAAGGAGTTCGACATCGTTCCTTGCGTGGCAGCACTCAACGGAGGCGAAGACTACGAACTTCTTTTTACAGTAAAACAAGAAGACTACGAGAAAGTAAAGGATATGGAAGACGTCCGTATCATCGGTTTCATGACAGCAGACGAAAATGTCGCAGAACTGATAACCACCGACGAACATGTCATTCCGATAGAAGCACAAGGGTTTAAACATTTTTAAAATTGAAAACCTGAGAATCTGAAAACCTGAAAACATTTTCAGTTTCTCAGATTTTCAGTTTCTCAGATTCTAACATGATTTCCGACAAGATAAAATCAATCCTAAAAACCATTCCCACCGATCCGGGTGTGTATCGTTATTATGACGATAAGGGCGAGATTATTTATGTCGGTAAAGCCAAGAACCTGAAACGTCGCGTACATAGTTACTTCAACAAACAGCAGCAGAGCAGAAAGGTAAGCGTACTCGTGAGTCGCATCGCCGACATCAGATTTACCGTTGTGAACAGCGAGATGGAAGCGCTTCTCCTTGAAAACAATTTCATCAAGCAATACAAGCCACGCTATAATATCTTGTTGAAAGACGACAAGACATACCCTTGGATTTGTATCAAGAACGAGCGTTTTCCGCGTGTCTTCCTCACGAGGAAAAAAGTCAATGACGGCTCTACATATTTGGGACCCTATCCTTCGGTGATGACGGCAAAGACGCTGCTTGAAATGCTGAGGCAGCTCTATCCTATTAGAAACTGTAAATTAATTTTAAAGGAAGAGAACATAAAGAACAACCATTATCGACCTTGTTTGGAATATCATATTGGCAACTGCAAGGCACCTTGCAATGGAAGTATCGGCGAAGACGATTATAACGAGATGATTTACAATGTTAAGAAAGTCATCAAAGGTAACATTCAAGAGGTCTTGTGCGATATGAAGTCGCAGATGATGGCACATGCGGCGAAGTTAGAGTTTGAGCAGGCACAAGTCATTAAAGACAAATACGATTTGTTAGAAAACTATCATGCCAAGTCGGTGGTTTGCAGCAACACAGCTTACGACATGGAAGTCTTTTCTTTTGAAGACGCTGGCAATTCTTTCTATGTCAATTATATGAAAATCGTGGAAGGTGCCATCATACAATCGCATTCTCTTGAGATAAAACGTAAGTTGGAAGAATCTCCAGAGGAATTGCTTTCGATAGCGATTGTGGAGATACATCAGATGAACTCTGACGAAGAAACGGACGCATTCGATGCGTCCCTACATGAAGACTGTAAGGACACATTGAATGTGTCCATTGATACTGAAGCAGATGCACTGAATGTGTCCACTATAATGCAGAATGCTGAGAGTAAAATAAATAGAAACATCAAAGAGATTATTGTTCCGATAGAATTGAGTATTAATATAGAAGGCGTGCGTTTTACTATTCCGCAGCGAGGCGAGAAACGAGAGATTTTGGAGTTGTCGCAGCGTAATGCAAAACAATATCGACTTGAAGTGGAGAAGCTTCGCACTCTCGTCGATCCTGAACGACATACGAAGAGAATCCTGAACCAGATGAAAGAAGACCTGAAGCTGCCAGTGTTGCCGGAGGTGATAGAATGTTTCGACAACTCCAACTTCCAAGGCGACTATGCCGTTGCCGCGATGACGCAGTTTGTCAATGCGAAACCTAACAAGAGCGGCTACCGACATTTCAATATCAAGACGGTGGAAGGTCCCAACGACTTCGCTTCAATGGAAGAGATCATATATAGAAGATACAGCCGACTCCTTAATGAAAACCAACGACTCCCCGATTTAATCGTCGTCGATGGCGGCAAGGGACAACTCTCGTCGGCAGTTAAAATATTACAACAGTTAGGACTTTTCGGTAAAATCAGTATCATCGGCATCGCGGAGAAGTTAGAGGAGATATATTTCCCAGGCGACAGCATACCTTTATATATAGACAAACGCTCCGAGACTTTGAAAGTGATACAACATATCCGCGACGAAGCTCATAGATTTGGCATCACACATCACAGAAAGAAATTTGAGAAAGGCTTTATACATTCCGAACTTAACGACATTAAAGGTGTTGGTAAACAGACCGCTGAGAAACTGATGCTGGAGTTAAAATCCGTTAAGAATATCAAAGAAGCAAGTTTAGAAACATTAGAAAAAATCGTTGGCAAGGCGAAAGCTAAAGTCGTATGGGACTATTTTCAAAATAATTAACATTTTCTTAAAACATTATTGTTTTTTAATTGTTAATTTTTTAACTTTGAGCCATCGTTATAAACTAATGTTTAACTAAATACTTTCAAGTTATGAGAACATTTATCTCTACTAAAAAAATCAAGAGCCTTGTCTCTGTATTGTTAGTGTTGGTTCTTATGTTCCCTGCTTTTGTTATGGGACAAGTGAAAGGACCAGCTGATGTTTTAACTAAATCGAGAAAAAATCAGAAAGAAACAAGTGTTAAAGACAAGAAACTGCCTCCGAGACTGATGCAGTTGAGAAGAGCCGTTGAGAGACCACAAAGCATTCCTTCTGCAACAAATCTCATCAAACCATTGCCTCACAAAAATTCGTCGAGAGGTGCTTTGGCAGTGACAGAGAGCGGTGCCACATTGTATGGTAATTTGATATACAGCGCTGCTTGGGCTGACTTGTCAGAAGTCGGTTTCCATTACATTAATCCTAATACTGGCAGTTATTTCCCAATTGCGACAAGCGAGTATTTGACAGGCGCTGGTACAGTGGTAGATGGTGTTGCTTACGTGTCTTATTCAGGAATGTATACCAATGAGCTTCTTACCATTGTGTTAGATATAAATAGTAGCACATTCCTAAATGTGATAGAACATGACCCGAGCGATTACACATCATACGCTGTTAATATGTCATATAACTATGTTGAAAATGAAATTTACGCATTGGTATTCGACGAAGACGGTGTTAATTACAGATTAAGTAAGTTTAATCCGGAAACTTTTTCGTATGTCAAAGTTGCTGATATTATAATTGCAGAAGATATTTTTGCAATGGCATTCGACGATAAAGGCACCTTATATATAATGTGTAGCGATGGTAAGGTGAGAACTTTGGATCATACTACAGGAGAAGTAGGAGAGGAGATTTGCGATACAGGCTTCATTCCTGCATACATGCAATCGGCTTGCTGGAGTCCTAAAGACAAGAAGATACTTTGGGCAGCATCTAACGATAATGAAAGTTATATCTTGGCTATAGATGTTAATGCAGGAACAACAGAAACACTCTGTACTTTTAATTTGTACGAAGAATGGACATGTCTCTACACTACAGATCCTATGGCAGAAGATGGCGCTCCACAAGCTCCGACAGTCGCACTGAATTTAGATGCAGAAGGCTCTACTACAGGAAGTATTACAGTGGAGGCTCCTACGGCAACACTTGCAGGTGATGCACTTACATCAGGAGATCTTAGCCTTGTTGTTGAGTTGAATGGCAGTGAAATATATAATGCACAAGTAGAACCAGGTGCAGTAACAACATTATCTAACCAGCAATTTGTCGAAGGTTTCAATACAGTGCGTGCTTACGCTGTTAATTCAGTCGGTAATGGATCTCCAGCAACACAAAAGATATTCGTAGGAGAAGATACACCACAGGCTGTTACAAATGTTAATGTCACTGTAAATGATGACGGTTCGGTGACAATCACATGGAATGCTCCGACAAAAGGTGAAAACGACGGTTATGTTGATTGGGACGCATTGACTTACACCGTTAAACGTGGTGATGAGACAGTAGCGACAGGACTTACAGAAACAACTTTCACCGACCAAGTCTCAGGCGAAATGGCAACCTACCAATGGACTGTCTATGCTGTCTGCGGTGATAAGATAAGCGAACCAGCCACAAGCGAAAAAGTCCTCATCGGTAGTTCAATATCATTGCCTTACGAACATGCCTTTAGCTCAGACGATTGCTTGGATTTATATACTATCGTGAATGACAATTCTGATGACAGAACATGGGCATACGACAGAAATAAAAATTCATTGTTGTATTCTTATAGCAGAACACTCGATGCCGACGACTATGCTTTCACACCTCCATTACAACTCATAAGCGGTAAAATGTTCCTCGTAGAAATCACTCCTTATTGTTATATGAGTTCATATCCAGAAAGAATAGAAGTGACACTCGGCACATCGACACATCCTCTTTATCAGACAACAATTATCCCTGCTACTGTTGTGGATTGGAGTACGCCTCAAGTCTTGTCAGCTTATTTTGATGTCCCTGTATCTGGCGACTATTATATTGGAATACATGCGATCTCTGATGCAGATAGTTTCTATTTGATGGTGAAAGATATTAAAGTTACTGAAGGTCCGAATTATGAAACACCTAAGGCTATTAGCGACGTTACCATAACACCTGGAGCTAACGGTGCTTTAACATCAACAATCTCATTTAAAGCTCCATCGGAATCATTCAGTGGCAATGCTTTAACAGAAGATGTCACCGTTACTGCATATCGTAGCAATGACAATACAGTCGTTGGTGAGGTTACTGTAGCACCTGGAGCAAACGGAACAATCGTGGATAACAACGCCTTGAATGGTGTAAATACTTATACTTTAGTAGCTTCTAATAGTGCAGGCGAAGGCGATAAATTTGAAATATCTTGTTTCTGCGGCGTCGATGTTCCTTCGTATGTGACAAACGTTAATTTCACAACAGCCGGCGACAACCTCTCGACTGAAATCTCTTGGGATGCTCCTGTTGGTGAAAACGGCGGTTATATCAACTTAGATGAAATAGTATACACAATCTATGTCCCTACAGAAGATGGCGAAGATTTTGAAGCTATTAAGGAAACATCCGACTTGTTCTGTAAAGTATCTGTTGATGACACAGAACTTCAAGCTCATGAGTTCTATGTCTCAGCAAAGAATGCTGCCGGCGAAAGTTTGTTGTCGGGCGGAAGTGTGGTCTTGGGAACTCCATACGCAATGCCGTTTGTTGAGAAAATAACGACAGCTTCTCTTGTAAATTCACCTTGGCTGCTTTATTATGAAGATAATAATTCATACGCAACGTGGGAGTTGGGTAACATAATGGAAAATTACAATCTTCCAGAGCCTGTAGTAGCACCTGATGGCGGTATGGCAGTATGTTACGACTTCTGGGAATTCGCCGATGGTAGCTGTGGCTTGTTAGCTCCAAAAATCTCAGTCGAAGGAGCAACAGCACCAACATTATACTTCTCGATGTATCATTATACTACAGCTGCTGATATTAATAAATTATCAGTGAAAGTTACAACTGATGATGCAACATACGAAGAGATTTTCGCAAGACAAGTTAATGATGTGACAGAAAACGGATGGGTTGAATATCAAGTAAGCCTTGATGAATATAAAGACGCATCGTGGATTGGAATTATGTTCGATGCTTATATAGCTGCTGACGGCTTTGTGTTCTTGGATTATGCAATTGTTGAAAATGCTTCCGCTAATGACGTTATGGTAGAATCTGTCCTTGTTCCTTCAAAAGTTGAAATAGGCGAAGAGGCAGAATTTACAGCAAGCATATTGAATAAAGGCAGCAACGCGGCTTCTTATAATGTTGAATTTTATGTAAATGATGAATTGCTGACAAGCATAACAGGAACAGAACTCGCAAGCGATGAAGTTGAAGAATATACAGCTAAATATACTCCTAATGTAGAAGATCTCGGCAAACTTGATGTCAAGGTAGTAGTTACTATGACAGGTGCTACCGATGAAGTGGCGGCAAACAACGAAGCAACAGCTAATGTTACTGTAGTACAACCTCGTTTGCGTGTTGTCACCGACTTAGACGGCGAGTACGATAATGATAAATTGACATTGACATGGAGCGCACCTGTACTTTCAGCAGAGGCGTCAGTAGATGACATGGAAGATTATGAAAGCTTCGTCATCGACAAAATCGGATATTATACCATCGTCGATGCCGACAATACGGAAACATACGGAATTAATGGTGTCAATGTTCCTGTTCCAAACGGACCTAAGGCATGGCAAGTATGGGCTCCAGCAGAATTGGGACTCACAGCGACAGAATGGCTAGCTCACAGTGGCGATAAATGTTTGGTGGCGTTCTCAACAGTATCTGGCGCAGCTAACGACTGGTTGATTTCACCTGAAGTAGTTGGAGGAACAGAGTTGTCATTCTACGCAGCTATTCCAACAAACCAATATGGTGCTGAGTCGTTTGAAGTGCTTTACTCGACATCAGATACAAATATCGCATCGTTCCAACTCTTGGAAAAAGAAACTAAAGGAACATTGGAATGGGAAGAGTTCGTTTATACACTTCCTAACGATGCAAAATATTTCGCTATCCGTTACACAAGTACCGACATCTTCGCATTGCTCATCGACGACATCTCATTCGTTGACGCTTCAAGTTCTTCTGACCTCACAATATTAGGTTATAACGTATATGGTAATGCTGGTGATAAACTCAATAATGAAGTAGTTACAGAGACAACATTTGTTGCTCCTATTGTTATGGCAGATGGAGATTCACATTACAATGTAACCGTTGTTTATAACGAAGGAGAATCTCTATATTCTAACACATACGTTCTTGAAGGTGAAGGTGGAATTGAAGATATAAACGGACTCGGAGTAAATGTCTATGGTCAAGATGACTTCATTAAGATTGAGAATGTTGCAGGTCGTGTTGTGAGAGTCTTTGCAATCGACGGCAGAGTCATCTGCAACATAAAATCTACCGACGATAATATCTTAATCCCAGCAGAAGTTGGTGCATATATTGTCAATATCGACAACATAGCATCATGCAAAGTCGTTGTAAGATAAGATATATCATCGAATAAATCAGAAGGCCTCACGAGATTTTCTTGTGAGGCTTTTTCTGGTAATGTTGCCAAAAATAGTTGGTAATTGAACGAAAAAAAGACAGGTAAGGGGCATACAAAACAGCCCAAGTTACCTGTCTTTTTTTCCATCCTCATTTTTAAAATACAAATACCATTTTAGATA
>SUWV01000017.1 GCA_015061315.1 Lentimicrobiaceae bacterium | reverse complement strand
AACGAAAAGATGAAGACTTGCAAAAAGCCTATCTTCCCTATCCTCCCTTCAATCATAAACGTAAAAGACGAAATCAACGATTTCATTAATAATAAAGGTAGAATCAACTTCCCTGAAGAATGTATCTTCGGTAACGCATTATGCAAGATTTATAACACACCGAAACCACAACCAGAAAATGTTGAGCTTCCAAAGATAGACGTAGCAAGAATCCGTAAGGTCGTCGACAACTGCGAAAACGGCTACATCGGACCAGATGAGATTTATGAAATGTTAGACGCTGCTGGCATCGCTCAAAAACAAATCCGCGTCGTCGATCAAAAACAACAAGCTTTAGACTTCGCTAACGAAGTAGGTTATCCTCTCGTTATGAAAGTCGTCGGACCTATCCATAAGTCAGATGTTGGTGGCGTTACTTTGAACGTCCGCGACATTGAGACTGTCGATAGAGAATTCGACCGTTTGATGGCTATCCCAGAGACTTACGCTGTTGAAATGTACCCAATGCTCGACGGTACAGAGGTTTATATCGGAGCAATCCGTGACGAGAAATTCGGTCATCAGGTATTCTTCGGTCTCGGCGGTATCTTCATCGAAGTCTTGAAAGACGTACAAAACGCCATCGCACCTATCACAGCATGCGAGGCAAAAGACATGCTCGGCAAGTTACGCGGCTACAAGATTTTGGAAGGCGTGAGAGGTCAGCAACCAGTCAATGTTGACATTTATGCAGAACAAGTTGCAAGAGTGAGCGCATTGGTGATGGCAGCTCCTGAGATTGCAGAAATGGACTTGAACCCATTGCTCGGCAATCCAAAGAACGTCGTCGCTGTTGACGCAAGAATCAGAATTGAAAAATAAGACACGATGAAAAAAGGTGATATAATTACCACATTAGCAGTCTTGGCAGTCATCGGGACTTTCGCCTTCGTTCCAGGAGCGATGGATTGGTTCAACGCGATGACTGCCGAGCACGGCATGATAATGAGTTTCTTCAAGTTCGCCATCTTAGGAACATTCGGTGAGATGTTGGCTTTGAGAATACGCAAAGGCTGTTACATAGAAAAAGGCTTCGGTCTCTTGCCTAAAATGTTGGTATGGGGATTCCTCGGCGTCATCATAGCATCAGCCATGACGATATTCAAAACCGGAACAGTAGCATTGTTAGAAAAAGGCTTCGGCGTCTCGGAAGCAGGCGCATGGTTCAGAGGCGACTTCAGCGGAGGCAAAGTCTTCGTAGCCTTGTTAGTCAGCGTTTTGATGAACACCATCTTCGCACCTGTCTTCATGACATTCCATAAGGTGACAGACATCCATATCGCTGAGACAGGCGGAACATTAAAAGGATTCTTCTGTAATAAGTTGAAGATACAAGAAACTATAGCACATAAAATCAACTGGGACTTACAATATGGCTTTGTTTTTAAGAAGACCATACCATTGTTCTGGTATCCAGCTCATACAATCACATTCCTATTGCCAGGAAATTATCAAGTGTTGTTCGCAGCATTCTTGGGAGTAGTTTTAGGATTGATATTGAGCATTAAGAAGTAAAGGTGTAAAGACATAAAGTCGCAAAGGTAATAAGCCTCCCATGCGAGTCGATAGACAGCTTATGGGAGGCGTTATTTATTTTAGGAGTCATCTGTTTTTAATATAATTGCCAAAAATAGTTGGTAAAACCTTTGTGAAATAATGCCTATCAATTAAATGAAATCACTTTGATGAAAAGTTTTCGTCAAAGTGATTTTTATCATACATGGTTTAAGCCCTGTAAGAGCTGAAGATTACAGGCAGGTGGTGAAGCGAGGGGTTACGCAGTTCGTGCTTCACCGCCTGACTCTATTCTGTCGTTCCTACGGAACTTTAAATTATGACATTTCAATATAAAACCTTAGATTCTTCGTTCAATGGTTTTTGGCAACATTACTATTCTTTTAATCAAACAAAAAATCCCCTGCGGCAAATTCGGGGTTGATGATGATGCCGCAGGGGGATATGTAATTAACAATGATGAAACTATTTCAACCACATTCTGAATAAATCATCATCACTATGTCGATTGATATCACTTCGTATTAACATCCAATTGTTGTTTTCAGCTAAGCCGTCTTCGTCTTTAAATACGCGGAACGAATGTTTGTCAAACAATTCTGGATTGCCGCTTGTTTCAAGTAAGATTACGGCTCCGTGGAAATCTTCAAGACCTTCGTTGGTTTTCTTGCCACTGAAGATGAAAGATTGCTGCGCATAATAACCGCCAGGATAGCCATCATCTATATAATAACAAGTGAAATGGTCGTCCTCGCCAGTGATTTTCACTCCATATCGAATCTCTTCTAAATCTGATTGTTTTCCGTAGAAATTCATTTGATTGTTTGTGTATTGGAATCCTAAATAACGGTCGCTGTGATATTGTATTGTTTCAGGATTTTCTGCGTATGATTCATATATAAGTACATGAGGGGAAGATACATACTCACCTTCAATATTAGGAGGATTAACTCCATCATATATCGGGAAATACAATGATACTAATTCATATATCTCGTTTGGAACAGCATAATCAATACTTAAAATTTGTGTCTTAAAATTCATTACTTCACCATAAATAGTAGACACCAAAGTATCAGAATTATCATTTAATCTACTTTTACTGATAGCATAAGCACGTACATAATAATCAGTATTTTCTTCTAAATCTGTCAATTCACTTACAAATCGACCGTTGCCATTTCCATCAAATGTTCTATTATCATTTATGGTCGGTTCTGGATTTGTACTCCAGCATACTCCACGTGAAATAATCTCACTATTTTCTTCTATACTTATCTCACCACCACAATTTGCAGTAAATGGTGTTATTTCAGTAACCTGCAATGTTGTTACTATTGGTAAAATCACATTTATATCTGTCAAAAAACTTAATTCATTGCCATAACTTATACCTTCACTATTTGCAGCATAAGCTCTAACATAATATCGAGTATTTTCTCTTAGATCTGTAAATTCATATTCATAATTTCCCAAACCTGTCCCACAACCAACAGTAAATCCATTTGAAAAAGTAGGATTTTCGGATATATTCAAACAAAATCCTCTTGATGTAACATCTGCTCCACCGTCAGAAATAATTTCTCCGCCACATGTAACGGAATTATTGGTTATATTATCAGCAAACTTGGTAACAATTGTTGGTTTCTCCAATTCTGGTTTGCATGACACGAATAATGTACATAATATTACAAAAAATAAAAAGAGTTTCGTTTTCACATTATAATAGACATTATTTATTATTACTTTGTTTTATTGTCTCGCAAAAGTATGAAAATATTTTAATTCGTCAAAACTTTTAAATATATAAATCTTACTAACTTTTTTAATCACAACAGCTTTTTCAATTCTTCAATATCAGGTAGAGCATTACGGAATTCTTCTGGCATCTCCGATGAAGTATTAAAAGTAGCTACTCCCATTGGTTTGTCGTAATCCTGAATGACATATTTCACGAAATCCTTATTGGCGTTTCTGCAAAGCACAATTCCAATCGAAGGATTCTCATGAGGTTTACGGACTTTATCATCTAAAATTCTGAGATAAGTCATCAGTTGTGCAAGATATATTGATTTAAAATCACCAGTCTTTAATTCAAAGACAACCAAAGCATTCAGACTTCTATTGAAGAACAACAAATCTGGGAAGAAATTCTCACCGTAAACTTCAAGATGATATTGATTTCCAAGAAAGGCAAAGTCCTTACCAAATGTCATTATAAACTTCTTGACATTTTCTATAATCTGCTTTTCAACAACCCTTTCATCAATATCATTTTTATCACGTTCACCTATTTCCTCAACATTGATAAAATCAAGAAGATATTCATCTTTAAACATCATAACAGCTTTTCTTGCCAAAGAAGAATTTGAAATAGTTTTTGGAAAATTATTTGGCATTGACGCTCTATTTTCAAAGTCATTATTCTTTATTATTTTTTTCAATTGCTCAACAGAAAGATGTTCTTCTGCAGTACGATTAATGTAATAATAACGTGCTTCTATTTCTTTAACTTTTTCAACAACAAGCATATGATGAGAAAACGGTATTTTAAAAAAGTCTTCTATTGGGAACGAACCGATATCATCAATTTTTATAGTATAATTATCAATACTTATTATTGGATTGCATTCATTTTGCTCATCATTAAATTCGTCAGTTGCAACTGACGAATTTGAATCCACGGCCTGATTACCACTTTTAGTATCATTAAATTCGCCCGTTGCAACGGGCGAATTGCAATCAATTGATTTCCAATTATTGTAGAAAGTCCTCATCTTTTTAAGATTAGTCGCCGAGAATCCTCTTAATCCTGGCAGATCAGATTTCAACTTGTCGCTTATAGATTGCAAGGCATTTGTTCCCCATTGTGCTTTACGAGTTTTTTCTGAAAGAAACTTTCCTATTCCGAAATATAAACCTAGCTGAATACGATTAATGTCCTTAGCTGCCTCATACTGACTTTGAAGTATAGCAGTTTTAATAATTTCAGCAGCATAATCATACTGATATTGTAATGACACTTTTTTCATAATAACATAAATTTTGGTTCAGTAAAAATATGATTTATTTGAATACAATTTAGTTAAAATATCTTCACATATTCAAATTAAAATGTTAAAAATTGTTAAAAAAGAGTAAAGATAAATTAACAAAAAATCCCTGCGACAATTCAAGGTAAAAAGAAAATGTCGCAGGAAAACTTGATTAATATTTTATCACTTATCAAAGATCGATATAGTATTTATCTCCTTCATATGCAGCATACCAATACTAAAAATAATTTTTTCATTTTTCTTTAATTTAAATAATTCATTTCCTACTCACTTCATAGCTTTTCGGTTACTCCGTCAGTACCTCTTGAAATCTTATACACGCACATAAAAAAACGCGGTACTTTTGTTTATTCCCATTTCGAGGTGTTTGGCGTAACCCGTTCTGATAGAATAACCAAAAGCCCGCGCATAGCACGAGCATTTTCGCTATTATCCTTATCAGAACTTTTAAAAGTCGCCAAACTTCCGAAATGATAGAATAAAAGCTAAAACGCTTTTCCAATATTTATAATGTACGTATCAAATACGTCAATCGTTCATAGGCAATTTATTTTAGTTAATATTTTATTTTTATTACGGAGCAAGAGTAATAATTAATTCTTAATATACCAAGTTTAATTATACCGAATTCGGTACAATAAAATCGTAATTCATCAAATGAATATTTTAGGAAACACAAACAATCGAGAATTATTAAAACAAAACAGGACGCGATGAATCGCGTCTCTACATTGTCAATTGTTAATTGTCAACTGTAAATTGTTAATTAATCAAAACCTCCGCCGCTCTCATCGCCTCTTCCGTAACTTCGGCATTCGACAGCATCTTGGCAATCTCATTGACACGTTCATCATGCGTTAAAGTCTTGATATTAGAATGTGTCTTCTCATCGACGATGGTCTTATATACAAAGAAATGATGTTTCGCCTTACTTGCGATTTGAGGCAAGTGAGTGATACTCACGAGTTGCAGGCTCTCTCCCATCGTCTTCATAATATCGCCGAGTTTAGAAGCCACCTCACCAGAAACGCCTGTGTCGATCTCATCGAAAATCAAAGTCGGGATATAATTGTTTTTCGCCGCCACGCTCTTAATCGCTAACATCAAACGAGACAACTCCCCGCCCGAAGCGGCTTTCGCCATGTTCTCAGGAGCGTATCCTTTATTAGCAGAGAACATAAATGTCACAGTATCAGTTCCGTTAACATTCAGCTCCTTAACATTTTCAATCTTAATCTCAAAGACAGCATAAGGCATCGCAAGCTGATGTATGACAGAAGTCACTTCTTTTTCAAATGAAGTCTTAGCTTTCATACGTCGTTTATTCAAGTCTGAAGCCTTTGACATCAAGTCTTTTTCCAACTTCTTGACTTCCTTATCCTTATCTTCAAGTATCTCGTCAATATTTGAAAACTCATCTACTTTTTTCTTAATATCTTCTCTCAATTGAAGTAATTGTGAATAATCGTTAAGATGATGTTTCATCATAAGTCGCTGAATTATATCGAAACGTTCTTGAAGCATCTCGAGAGACGAAATATCTGCAGAATCTTCCTGAAGATTATTTAAATCAGAGCAAATATCCTTCAGTTCAATCTTAACGGAATTAAGTCGCTCCGACATAGAATCGAGTTCAGGGACATATCGTTTCAGCTTATCCACATTATACAATAAGGTGTTCAATCCATCTAACAGCGACTGATTCTCATTTTCAAGTATGTTTGTCGATTCAGCGAGAAGTCGGTTTATCTCTTCCTGATTTTCAAGAAATTCGATCTTCTGATAAAGTTCTTCATATTCATTTTCAAGAAGATTAGCTTTCAGCATCTCATCTAACTGAAACTTAAGATAATCGTTTTCATCAATATTATTTATCGATTTCTGACGAAGTTTAAGCAATTCGTTTTTAGCTGAAGTATATTGACGATACGACTTCTGATATTCCGTCAACAACTCATTATTATTGGCAGCATCGTCTAATAATGAAAGCTGGAAATCGGGGTTACAGAGAAGTAACGAATCATGTTGCGAGTGAATATCAACAAGTTGAGTACCTAATTCTTTTAATATTTGTAAAGAAACGGGGGTATCATTGATAAAAGAACGCGATTTTTTCTGAGGCGTAAGCTCGCGGCGTATGATACATTCTTCATCGAAGTCGATGTCATTCTCTTCAAAAAACATTTCCATCGACTTATTGACTTGTTGTCTCTTTGTCTCGTTGTCTTTCAAAAGAAACGTCGCTTCCACCACGCATTTTTTTGTCTCATCGAAGAGGACATTAGAGTCGGCGCGGTTACCGAGTACGAAGCCAAGAGCTCCTAATAATATAGACTTTCCCGCGCCTGTCTCTCCGGTAATGACAGAGAAACCATTATCAAAATCAACGGATAATGATGCTATTAAAGCATAGTTTGATATTGATAATTTCTGCAACATAATTATTTTCTTCCCGATAATATTTCCTCGTATTCTGTTGCGTGCGAAGGGTCTATCTCTCTAAAGATATTCACAGCTTTAGTCTTATCTTGTTGAGAGCCTTCGGTATAAATGCTTTTCCACTCGTTACGTTTGGTATCGTTCAACACTTGGATAAACAAGAGGCTTGGTCTTTCCGAATACACTTGTTTAATATATTCCAAAGATTTGGTTATTGCAGTCTTACCCTCATCTTGTTTTGTCGACATCTTATCGAGTCCCAATCTATGATATTCATATATATACTGACGTAATGGTTTATATGAAGCATTCATCATATTTTCATTAAGCCAATAACGATTTCTTTTATCGTCGAAGGCTTTCCATCCTGACTCTTCTGCACTCTGGGCTGATGTAACAATCTGATCTGCAACCTTAAAGAAAGGATCGCCACCATAAAGGCCGAATGAGTCGAAATAAAGGCCGAGACAATAATATGCATAGAAAGCCAATGTTGATGTCAAATTCGACATATACGAATTTTCTGTAAAGTCGAGAGGTTGCGACTCAATATATTCAAACACAAAGTCTGTGTCGATATAATTAAACAAAGGCGTAGTGTAATTGGTTTTAAATGTTGGTCGGCGTAAAGCTATATTTAATTCTGCTTCAAGTATATTACCTTCTTTTTTCTTCACGTTTACAACTATTGCGCCCTCGATACGTTCCTCTGGTTCCAACTTCAGGTTAGTCCAAACTCTGTTGTTCATAAAGTTTGTTATTCCTTCTTTCAAAGATTCGAAAGCACGTTGGTCAGTGCCCGACACTTGAGCCGACGACACTGTCACATCGAAGTTAAACTCTTGAGAATAGAGGTCTTTCATTCCCATCAAGGCTAACATCAAGAATAATATAAAGCAGATTTTCTTATTCATAACTTAGTTAATATATTGATAGATAGCATTTAAAATATCGATAGCGACTTCATTTTTCTGTTTAAGGTCGAATGATGTCACCTGATCTTCTCTATTTATTATTGTAATTTTATTAGTCTTAGTTTTGAAGCCAACTCCTGACTCATTCATTTCATTAAGAACGATAAGATCGATGTTTTTGGTATGTAATTTCTTTTTGGCATTTTCCAAACCATTCTCTGTTTCCAAAGCAAAACCTACAACAGTCTGGTTTTCAGTCTTAATTTTTCCCACCGATTTTAAAATATCTTCCGTTTTAACGAGTTTTATCGTGAATGTATCGTTATCAGGATTTTTCTTAATCTTCTGTTCTGCCACCATTTCTGGGCGGAAGTCAGCCACTGCCGCGCTCAGCACCGCAATGTCTGTTCTGGGAAAGAATGCCATGACTGCATCATACATTTCCTTTGCCGAGGTAACTGGAATAAGATTTATATTCTTTCTGTTTGGACTTATGTTAGAAGGTCCCAACACTAAAGTCACGTCAGCGCCTTGGTCGGCGAAAGCTCTTGCGACCTCTATGCCCATCAAGCCAGAGCTATGATTACCAATGAATCTCACAGGGTCGATAGCTTCGTAGGTAGGTCCTGCTGTTATAAGAACTTTCTTTCCCGAGAAGTTAAGTTTTGTCTGAAAGAAAGATTTTATTCTCTCATAAATTTTTTGAGGTTCCTCCATACGTCCTTCGCCACAGAGTCCGCTGGCGAGTTCTCCCGAAGACGGAGCGATGAAGATACAACCTCTTTCAACTAGGGTTTTTATATTTTGTTGTGTAGCCTGATGTTTATACATGTCAAGGTCCATTGCTGGAGCGAACATGACAGGGCATTTGGCGGATAGACATACTGTCAGCAGATAATTGTCTGCTATTCCGTGAGCCATTTTCGCCATAGTATTTGCCGATGCTGGAGCTATCACGAAGAGGTCAGCCCAAAGTCCGAGTTCCACATGGCTTTCCCATTTTCCTGTTTCATGGTCGAAGCCATGAGTCAAGACTGGATTACCGCTGAGTGTCGACAAAGTAAGAGGCGTGACGAAATCCTTTGCTGAAGGTGTCATCACGACTCTCACCTCGGCGCCGTCCTTTTTCAACAGACGCACTAAAAGGGGAATCTTATAGGCAGCGATGCTACCTGTGATTCCCAAAAGAATTTTTTTGCCGGTTAGCATTTAAACCTTATTTAGAAATCGTTACCGTTTTCCTTGTTAGGATTGCGATAATATATTCTGTCGTTTAAAAACTCATTGACAGCTATCAAAGTAGATTTTGGCAATCTCTCATAATACTTAGCGACTTCGATTTGTTCTTTATTCTCGAACACCTCTTCTAAGCTGTCGTTATTTGTTGTGTACTCTTCAATTTTCTTATAGAGTTCCTCTTTCATCTCGGCTGCAATTTGATCAGATCTCTTTGCCATGATAGCCACTGTTTCGTAGATGTTTCCTGTGCCAATATAAAATTGGTCTTTCTGACGAGTAACACAAGTTGTCTCGGTATTAACTTTTTTGAAATCCATTTATTTAGTTTTTATATTTGATAATTCTAACTTAATCTTTTCTATTGTCGGTTCTAACTGTGATATATACTTACTTTCAGGGTACATATAAATCAAGGTGTTATACTTTTCCAAAGCCAACTCATAACGTTCTCTTTGTTTAGATACGACACTATTCTCAGCATATCTCAAATAGGTTAGAACCATATAATTCATAATTTCCTCTCGATGTATCGTCGTTGGATATTCTCTCATAAAACTTTCAAAACTTGTAATAGCCGCCTGGTACTCTTCCATCTTATAATAAAGCATACATGTTTTGAAATCTTTTTCTGCTATCTTATATTGTAATGTATCAATCAAGCGATTAGCACTATCAACGAGAACGCTTTGCGGATAAAGGTCAATAAAATTTTTAAATTCCTTTATTGCTTCATACGATTCTTCTTGATCAAGTTCTATGCTTGGTGATTCTAAATAATAGCAACATGCGCTTCTGAACAACGACGATTCAGCATTCTTAGCAAAAGGATAATTAACCACATATCGTTTATAATAATGGCTCGCTATATTATAATCTTTCAAATTGTAATAACACTCTGCTGTATAAAACGCAATCTCTTCTCCTTGAGGCTTACCTCTGTATGCCGACTGCAAAACATCAAATAGCTGCAACGCCCTATTATAATCTCTATGCTCATAATACGACACAGCAGCCTTAAATTTATATTCATTATCAGTGCTTTTAAGTATCTGTGCATGCTTGTTACACGACACAAAAAGCATCAAACACATAACTCCTAATAATATAAAAAACTTATTCTTTAGCATGTTGCAAAAATACATTTTTTTATCGTTCAAAAAACGTCTTTTTCAATAAATTATTATCAAAAAACTACATTTATCTTACAACAATTTTCCTCACTTCTTGTTTGCCTCCACGACACACTTTTAAAATATAAATTCCTGCTTCTAAATCCGACACGTTTATGTTAAAACTATTTTGTGTTTCATAAGATTTTTTAACAATCTGCGACTGTAAATTCAGGACATTCCATTCTATGTCTCCTAACAAATATTCACATTTAACAGAAATAGCATCATCTCCAATGTTTGCTATTTTTATTGATTGACTTTCACAATCAATATCTGAATATGATTCACTGTTTTTATAAAGCTCTACGACCAAATATTTTTTTTCATTATCATCAACGACAACTTCTCTACGCTCAGGCTTGTATCCTTCAGCACAGATTTCCACCATATATGCACCAGATTTTATCGGTCTAAAAAAACTCCCATCTGTACACCGAGACTTTACCACAGAATAATTATGGTCATGATTAAGAATTCGTATTGTAGCTTCCAAAGGCGTTTTATCTTCAGCATCAATCACAAGTCCTTGAATGCCATACGTAACTTGATTCAATAATGCAAATATAGAGTTATAGTTATATTCCCAATACATTGTCAATTTAGATGCTGGAGGGCATTTAATCGCCGAACACTCTATTGTCAACTCACGACAGCGATGATAGTAATTCATATAGTCTTGACGACCGCCACCTATTCTGTACCAATCAGCGCCATTGGTAATTCCATTTTCTTCATCTGTCATATAATCAGCATCTTTTTCATGAGCGAGCTCAGCATATTGACGACTTATCATCTGCCACCACTCATCATCGGCATGACGAGTATAATCGTTATCCCACGGATAATTTACAAGCTCAACGCCTCCGTGATAATGTGCAGCCATTGTGAAATCATAATCTTCCGCCAATTTCATAAACCATTGTGTTTCTGCAGCATATTCATTACCATCAGGATGCATTCCATCAACAGGATCTGGATAATTACGATTCATATCAATGCTACAAGCATTAAATCGCTTAGCACCTCTTACAGTGTGATTTCCACCATAGTAAGTACCATCAGGATTTGCATTAGGACACACAAACAGATCAATATTATTTATGACATTCTCCACTTCTGGAAGTTCAGGATGCGACAACAATAAATCAATAAGTCTAAGCATCATCACAAAGCCTGCAGTTTCATCTCCATGTATTGTTGACGCAAGCAAAAATTTTGGTTTAGCAGAAGTATCACCATCATTTATCCTAAGTAACAATATCTTACGTCCACTTGCGAGAGTCCCGAGTTCCATCAAAGAACATTTGTCAGGATATTTCAGCGCAAACTCTTCCATCATTACCTCATAGGCTTCGTATGTTGGATATTCGTCCCAATCATATCCTGTTCGAGTCGTGCCATCAAACATCTCATAGGTCTCCATCATTGACGGAGGAGTCAACAGCTTGGTCTCATAACCATATCCTAAAAAGCATTCGTAGTCTTTATTATTAGCATATGCGACAATCCTACCTTCTTCTATTCTATCTATTGAAATAATCTTCGTTATTTCATCTATATCAAGATTATCATCATATTCAAAACTGAAATAAAACTCGTTACGTTCTTTCATCAAATCATACAATTCATGATTCTGAGATAAAAGACATAATGACAGAGAAAAAAGATATATAAGAAAAAATATTTTTTTCATCTGTTGTACATAACCGAAAGTTCTTTTTCTAAATCATTTTTAACATTATCGTTTACGCCAACAAGAGGAAGTCTTAATATATTTTTACATAACTTCTGTAAAGACATAAGATATTTTATTCCGGCAGGATTTCCGTCAGCGAAGATAAGATTATTCATCTTCAATGTCTTATAATGAAGCGACAAAGCAGTATCGGCATCATTATTCAACATTGACGTCACCATTTTACAGAACAAATCCGGATAACCATTGGCAGCAACAGAAATGACGCCTTTAGCGCCGAGAGCCATCATAGGCTGTGTAATACTATCATCGCCCGACAACACATCGAAGTCTGAAGGTTTATCGCGAAGTATCTCCATAATCTGTTGCAAGTTACCAGAAGCTTCCTTAACGGCCACAATATTATGATGTTTCGCCAGTTCCACGCATGTCGATGCCTGAAGATTAACTCCTACTCTACCTGGTACATTATACAACACTACAGGAACAGGAGAGTTGTCTGCGACCATTTCAAAATGCGCTTTCATACCTCTTTGATTCGGCTTATTGTAATAAGGCACAACGCTCAATATACCATCAACGCCTTTAAAATCCTGATTTTTAATAGCATCAACCAAAGCCATCGTATTATTACCACCCATACCGAGAAGTATAGGACAACGTTTGTCAGTCACTTTAATTATTGTTTTCAACACCTTATCCTTCTCTTCATACGTAAGCGTCGGAGCTTCAGATGTAGTACCAAGAGCAACCATGAAGTCTGCTCCATTCGACAATGTAAATTCAACTATATTTTCAAGTGACTTATAATCAACCGAAAAGTCTTCATTAAAAGGAGTTATCAAGGCTACTCCCGTGCCCACAAAAGGATTATTTTTCATCATTATTTCCAGATAACATCAAAATATATTTATACAAAACCTTCAGTCGCTCAACGTCATTCTTTTCGATACCATAATCAATAACAAGATCGTGCATTCCCAAGTTAAGTTTAGAATGACCTATTTTAAACGACGACCTGATATTAGACACAATATAATCATTGAGCAGATCTTCATTATTGTCGGACAGATTAATGAAAATATCGTCAGAAAAAGATTTCAACATATCTTCTTTTTCTTTTTTCAAAACGCCGAGTCTGTTAAAATCTTCTTTCATGATAAAGTTCATAAACTCGCTTTGAAGGATATTATCTGGGATAACATCAGAGATTATGATAAAACGTAACTTCTTAGGGTTAAAAGATTTCTTCACAAAGGCTTCCATTTCCTTGATATTAGATTTCTGACTCTCATCGACTAAAATTGAGATCACGGGAAATTTAGCAATATCAGGAAATTGCATCAGCATTTTATGCTGCAGATTGTTACGTATTTTTCTCTTTCTAAAAAAAAGGAGTATTGACTTTAACATTTTACGACATATTAACTTGCAAATATACATTTTTAATATGAAACTTTCATCGTTTTTTTTAGCAATATTATGTATATTTGCAATTATTAAATATTGCTTCGATGAAGGTTACAATTTTAGGCAGTGGTACGTCACAAGGCGTTCCAATAATTTCTTGCGACTGCGATGTTTGTCGTTCAAACGACAAGAGGGACAAACGTTTAAGGACGTCGATATTAATCGAGACTGATGAGACTACTATTTGCGTCGATGCTGGTCCCGACTTTCGTTATCAGATGTTAAGAGCCGGAGTAAAAAAGTTAGATGCCATATTGATAACACATCATCACAAAGATCATATCGGCGGTTTGGATGACGCTCGTCCATATATCTTCATACAGAAAAAACCTATGACGGTTTACGCCTCTCCTGAGGCTCAGGAAGAAATAAAAAGAGAATATTCCTACGCATTTGCTGACGGTGACGATAAATATCCGGGAGCTCCTACTTTCGACCTCATCGACATCGACGACAGCTTAATAAAAATTAACGAGTTAGTCATAGAGCCTATCAAGCTAAAACACTTCACTATAACATCATACGCTTTCAGAATTGACAAGTTCGCTTACGTCACAGATTTGAGCGAGCTATCGGAAGAAGCTTTCAACAAACTACGAGGCGTTGAATATCTAATCATAGAAGCTCTGCGTCATGAGAAACATTACTCACACATCTCACTTTCGGAAGCAGTAGATATTGCACAAAGGCTTAATGTCAAGAAAGCTTGGTTCACCCATATCGGTCATTCGATGGGAAAAGCTTCTGACGTAAACCCGACACTACCTGATAATATGATGTTGGCTTACGACGGATTGGAAATCTATGTAGAATGAAGAATGTAGAATGAAGAATGTAGGATGAAGAATTATAGATAAAATCTGTAGACTTTTAAAACAAAACTATATGCAAAAGATTACATTTGAATTAAGAGAAGGCGACGACTTCATACCATTGATTTCATTATTGAAAGCCGTTGGTATTGTAGAATCAGGCAGCATGGCTCAAGAAGTCGTGACCGCAGGTTTAGTACGTCGTAACGGCGAAGTAGAGTTAAGGAAACGTGCCAAGATAATATCCGGCGACATTATTGAATTTGAAGATTACAGTATAGAGATAGAATAAGTTAAATCTCAGGAATACAAATCTTATATTGACCGAGACTTCGTATCCCTGAGATTTTTAAGCTCATCATAACAATTTTATTCCATCATGATTATGATGATCGTGATGGTCGCCGCATTCATGTTCTGAGCAACCTAATCCAGAATCAACCACTTTACCATCAAGATAAGACTTCACCAATTCATCGACATTACCAGAGCAACCTCTGATAACATTGATATTATGAGCATTGAGTTTATTCTTAGCTCCCTCGCCCATATTACCAGCAAGCATCATCACCACGCCTAACTCTTGTAAGTCAGCAGCGATTCCCGATTTACATCCGCAGCCTTGTGGCGACGCCAATGTCTCTCGATTAATAACTTCATTATTTTCTACAGTAAAAATAGTGTAATGGTCACAGTGTCCGAAATGATCATCTACACGTTCATCTCTTGTTGGAACAGCTATTTTCATCATATTTATTTTTTAGTTATACCTATAATTAATTATATGCAAAGATACATCATTTAACTTTTATAGCTTCATCTTCATAATATCTTTTGGAGCTTTATTTTCAAAAATCAAATCTCGCATTTTAATCATATAAGGTTCGACATGAGAAAAGAAGTACATCAAGCCATCGCATAAAGAATTCAATCCATACTCACCGCGTTCCGCCGTATCAAATCTATGCTTAGGACATTCGCCATGACAAAGAGAAAAATATTTACATCTCAGACATTTATCAGGCAAAGCATTCCTCTTGTCAATGCCAAACTCTGTCATCTTATTAGAATTTACAATATCGTATAATGACATGGCATTGATATTTCCGAGCTTATATTCTTCATACACAAAATGGTCACAAGGATAAATATCGCCATTATGTTCAAGGACCGCATTAGCGCCACAGGTCTCAGAATATACACAGGTCCCAGGATTTACTCCACAATAATTCGCCAATGTAGAGTCAAAAAGATTTACGAAATATGTACCCACATCATTCTTCACCCAACAATCGAAAATATCACACATAAACCTTCCATATTCTATAGGATTTACCGACCAAGGTGCGAGCCTCTTATCATCGTAATCAGGACAGCTTATATTATCAGTTTTAACACTTAGATATTCATACACAGGCATAAACTGCATATATCGGCTACCAATATTTTTCATGAAAGAATATACTTCCAAGCCTCTACCCTCACCTGCTTTACTTATCGTAGTCAAAGTATTGAAATCAACAGCATAACGATGCAGAAGCTCCACGCCTCTCATCACCTTCATAAAGGTAGGCTCAGCGTTTCTATACTTTCTATACCTATCATGAACATGTTGTGGTCCGTCTATCGACAATCCGACAAGAAAATTATTCTCTTTAAAGAAACGCGCGTAATCATCATTAAGTAGAGTTCCATTTGTCTGAATCGTATTATAGACACACTTATTACCTTTATATTTTTTTTGAAACTCAACTATCTTATTAAAATAATCCAAGCCTAAAAGCAAAGGTTCCCCACCATGCCAATCGAAGACTATCTGCTCGTTATCATTGACAGCGATATAATCCTCTATCACTTTTTCGAGTAAATCCAAAGACATAACAGGCTGTGCTCCATACAGCTTCACCTTATCCAAATAATAGCAATAATCGCAAGCAAGATTACATTTCGACCCAACAGGTTTAAACATCATATTAAACCTCAGAGGCTTTGTAACTCTTATCGCATCAGAAAATGTCAAAGTATTTTTCAACAATTCACTCATTGCTTATCATTTAAACTCAAACAAATCAGACTCTGTCCTTGACGCACTCATCAAAGAATCGAACTCTGCTATAATATCAGGATACACATCTGCCAAATCCGTAGTTTCTGAAATATCGGCATCAAGATCATACAATTCTATCTTACCATTGTTATGCACATCATATCTCACTGCTTTCCAATTACCTTTTCTTATAGCCTGACGACCGTTATTCTCATGAAATTCCCAATACAGATAATCATGTTTTTTCTGCTCGCCCTCGTCACTCAAGGTAGGAAGGAAAGAGATTCCATCGATATCATCAGGATGTTGCGCATCAACAATTTCAGCCACTGTCGGCAAAAAATCCCAGAATGCGGATACATGATTTGACTCAGAATTCTTCTCAACCACATTATCCCATCGTACTATAAATGGCACTCTTATCCCGCCTTCGTACAAATCACGTTTATAGCCACGCAGCTCACCATTACTATCAAAGAAATCAGGATCAGCGCCGCCCTCTTGATGAGGACCGTTATCAGAGGTAAACACTATCATAGTATTCTCTGCGATACCAAGGCTATCCAATGTTTTGCAAATCTCACCCACCTGTCTATCAAGAAGAGACACCATAGATGCAAAAGCAGCATGTGTATATTGCTGAGAGCCGTAGCCACCATTTTTATAATATTCACCATCATCACAACCGACATACGATTTCTCCACATCAAGTTCAGGTCTACCAACAAACTGTTCCAATTCTTGTTGCGGTATCTTCAGTTCAGCATGAGGTATCACCGATGTATACCACATAAAAAACGTAGTATCTTTATTATCTTTTATAAAATCTAATGCCTTATTATGAATAAGATAAGGAGCATAAACATTCTCATTTTTTCCAGTGTTATCTTCCAAAACGATTTTTTTATCGTTATGCCAAAGATGATATGGATAGTAATTATGAGCTTGTCGCTGACAGTTATATCCAAAGAACTCATCTACGCTGTGGTTTTCGGGAGCGCCTTCCGTCATAGGAGCGCCAAGTCCCCACTTACCAAATACCGAAGTCTTATATCCTTTATCTTTCAACATTTTAAAAATGGTATAAGTATCCGATGGCAAAGGATATTGACCTTCGACGGGCAGTTCTTTATTACCTCTTATCACAGTATGACCCGTATGCTGCCCTGTAATAAGACAGCTTCTTGAAGGAGCGCTCACCGAGGAACCAGAGTAATGCTGGGTAAAAATCATACCTTGTGATGCAAGTCTATCGATATTCGGCGTCGAAAATTTCGTTTGTCCCATACACGACAAATCAGCATATCCCAAATCATCAGCCAAGATAAATATTATGTTCGGATTATCTGCACGCCTCGTTTCCTTATCCATATCACACGATGTTAGCGATGTAGCTACTGAAACAATAGACAACAGCTTCAATGACAAACCACTTTCAATTCTTTTCATAACAAATTTTAAAACATTATTTAAATCCATACATGCTTCAAACGAGCTTTACCATCAACACATTATCTTCATCTACTAATCTATATGCGTAGTCATACACTATACGATATTCAGTACCTTTTTTAGTTTTATGCAAACCCGTCATAACATCGAAGTCGAAGTTACGATCCACAAGCGACTGTTTCTTTATTATAGATTTAACGCCCTTATTCAACTGTCTCATCACCTCTCTATTGTGATGTAAAATAACGTTGATCGACTTCACCAACACATCACTATTTTTTCTAATCATATAATGATGATTGTTACGACAGCCATCGTCGCAATACTTTTTATCCGAACGTCCGTAAAGTCGCTCGCCGCAGAAAAGACAACGCTTTTCATATCCTATATTAGAAGCCATATAACAACCGTCCTTATCAATTTGAAAAGACATACTGTATTATATTCGCTCCCATTTTAAGAGCTTTAAGGCGAGTATCTTCCGAATCGTGGTGCACTCTTTGGTCTTCCCAGCCGTCTCCCAAGTCACATTCGTAAGTCAAGAGACACAGCATTCTACCTTCATATATGAGAGCGAATGCCTGAGGCGCTTTATTGTCGTGTTCATGTATTTTCGGCAAACCGTCAGGAAAAGGATAAGGCTCATGAAACATCTGATGCGAATACGGCAGCTCAACCCACTGTAATTCGGGGAACACCTTTTGCATCTGACTCATAGCATAATCTTTGATACCATAGTTATCGTCGATATGCAAGAATCCACCAGCAAGGAGATAACTTCTAAGATTATCAACTTCATTATCATCAAAGACGATATTACCATGACCAGTAGCATGAACGAAGGGATAATTAAAAATATCAGGGCTACCCACATCGACAGTCGCCACATCTACATTAATATCCGTCATGATATTCTGATTACAGAACTTAACGAGATTTGGCAAAGAAGTAGGATTAGAATACCAATCGCCTCCGCCTCTGTATTTCAGCAACGCTATCTGAGTCTTTTGTGCCGTTGCCGCAAAAGAGCACATCATAAGTAAAATAAGAACAAATCTTTTCATAACTTTGGTTTTAAAAAGTTTCAAATACTATTTCATTTGGTTAATCAGCTGTATGGTATGGCAAGCCACCACAGCAGCCGTCTCCGTTCTCAGTCGAGCCTCTCCGAGACTGACGGGCACAAAGCCATATTCTTTAGCCAGCTCAACTTCTTCTTTACTAAAATCGCCTTCAGGTCCTATTAAGACAAGGGCATTATCACCTTTTTTATAAAGATCACAAAGCTTCTCTTTCACATCATCGTCTATCCACGCTATGAATTTCTGACCTTTATATTCCTGCTTCACCAATTTCTCAAAAGGCACCATCTCCTCAATAAGCGGCATCTTAGATTTCACCGACTGTTTCATTGCCGAGACTACAATTTTTTTAAAGCGTTCCACATTAGCCGCCCTTCTCTCAGAATGAAACGATGCAAAAAGCTTAACCTCATCAACACCTATTTCCGTAGCTTTTTCAAGGAACCACTCCGTCCTCTCATTCAATTTTGTCGGAGCTATAGCGATGCTGACTTTAAAATCCCTTATATCATAGCCAGCTCTTTGGTTCGACAGCTCAGCCATCGCTCTTTTCGGATGGGCGTCTACCAGTTCGGCATCAAACAAAGAACCTTTTCCATCAGTCACACAGAAACCATCTCCTTCCTTCATGCGAAGAACTTTAACGATATGTTTCGATTCCTCCTCAGGGAAGGAGATCGTTCCTATTTGTGCAGTCGGCAGATAAAAGACATTCATCTTATTATGATTTACATTTTTTCAGGCATTGAAATTCCCAACAAACCAGAAGCGTTTCTCAACAACTTAGCCGTCATATCTGCAAGCTGTAATCTAAACTCTCTACGTTTGACATCCTCTTCTTTCAAGATGCTACATTCTTGATAAAACTGGTTAAAATCTTTTGCCAAATCATAGATATAGTTAGCAATCATAGCTGGACTTCTATTTATAGCTGCTTGTTCTAACACCGATGGCCAATTGTGGATATTAACTAACAATAACTTCTCTTTTGGTTGTAAATCCGTTACCGGAATCTCATCTCCGAAAGTGATACCATTATCATTAGCCTTGCGGATAACAGAGCGTATACGAGCATGAGTATATTGAATAAACGATGCTGTATTACCATTAAAGTCAATAGATTCTTTAGGGTCGAACAACATTGTCTTCTTAGGATCCACTTTAAGTATAAAATACTTCAAAGCTCCGATACCTATCATATCATACAATCTTACAGATTCTTCCTCGCTGAGTCCATGAGCCTTACCGAGTTCTTCAGACACATTCTTCGCTGTCTTTACCATTTCGTCCATCAAATCATCAGCATCGACCACTGTACCTTCACGAGACTTCATCTTACCGTTAGGCAATTCCACCATACCATACGAAAGATGCTCAATATCGTTACCCCATTCGCGACCCAATCTAACAAGCACGCGTTTCAAAACATCGAAGTGATAGTTTTGTTCGTTACCTACTACATATATCAATTTCTTAGGCTGATATTCTTCATAACGAAGCTGTGCTGTTCCAAGATCCTGAGTCATATATACCGAAGTACCATCTCTACGAAGCAAGAGTTTCTCATCAAGACCTTCATTTCTCAAGTCACACCATACAGAACCATCTTCTCTTCTATATAATACACCATTATTCAAGCCCTCATTAACGAGTTCCTTACCCAAGAGATATGTCTGTGATTCATAATAAATCTTCTCAAAAGAAACACCGAGTCTATCGTATGTCACATCAAATCCATCATAAACCCATTGATTCATCGTCTCCCATAATTGACGAATGTCCTTATCGCCTGCTTCCCATTTTCTAAGCATCTCTCGTGTTTCTTGCATCAATGTCGAGTTTTCCTCAGCTGCAGCTTTAGCTTTCTCTTTTTCATCATCACTTAGTTCATCATAGTTAGCTGGCAACAACTGCTTAACCTCTTCTTTAAAGTGCTTATCAAACAAAACATAGAAATCACCAATAAGATGATCGCCCTTCTTTCCTGTTGATTCAGGAGTACAGCCTTCACCCCATTTCTGCCATGCTATCATACTCTTGCAAATATGAATACCTCTGTCATTGACTAAGTTCACACGCACAACATTTTCTCCGTTAGCTCTCAATATTTCAGAGACACTCCAACCCAACAAGTTATTACGAATATGACCAAGGTGTAATGGTTTATTGGTATTAGGAGAAGAATATTCAACGACAATAGGATTACCCGTCACCTGTTTTCTTCCAAACATTTCATTTTTATGATTCTTGTCAAAGAACGACAACCAGTAATTATCAGATACAACAAGGTTAAGGAATCCTTTTACCACGTTATACTTAGACACTATCTCGCTTGCTGCGACAATCTCCTTACCAAGCTCATCAGCTATAACTTCTGGAGATTTCTTAGCCATTTTCACGAAAGGGAAAACGACCACTGTCAAATCGCCTTCAAACTCAGGGCGTGTCTGTTGAAAATTAACTTGTTGTACAGGAGGCTCCTGTCCGTAAAGCTTTATAAAAGCATCGACAAATTGCTGTCTCAATATTTCTTCTAACATATATGATTTATTTAATTTTTAAGCCACAAAGATAACAAAAAACACCAATTAATAATTATTCATTATCAAAAAATAATGTCTTAAACAAGCTAAAGCTAAATGGGAATGTCACTATTTCTTCAAAATACGGTTTCGGAATATAAATATCATATTCACTCGGCAATATTTCATAAATATTTCCTACGATATATAGTCTAAAATCTTCTATAAAAACTCCCATCAAGCTATACTCATAATCAAAATCAGGAGTGTCAGGATTTTCAGATAACATATCTTGCAACAACATATTCTTTATTTCTTTAGCACGTTGTTCTATGTTTTTTTCACCGAAATCAGTTTTATTACGTATATATGATGAGATTAATCTATTGGCAATGATACCAAACATTTTCAAGTCAAAGCCTACATCTGCTAATTTCATATTTGGCAAGAATTCTTGTCCGCTGAACCAACACCCCATTCCATGAGCTACAAGCGAAGTCATTCCGTGAGCGATTTCTCTATAATTACTTGACTCAAAAATACTCTCCCCATATTGTGTATCTGTCGGCTCAGTCATATACTTATACATAAAACTTTTCACCAAACCACTACCTAAGCCGTAATAAGATGCAGACTTAACGCTATTCCAATCATCTCCACTAAGATTAAAACTACCATCGCCAATACTAACCATATAATTAGCGCCCGACACAAGTCCTTCTGTCATAGCTCCTACGCCAACTTGCAAGAACCATGATCTTCCCAAAGTATATTCTGCCAAAAAGCCTTTCACGAAGCCTACGCCAAACAACACTGCTGCTTCACCAAATGAATCTATATCTCTTGCGTTAAATAGCAGATTTACAGCGCCACCGACAACTCCAAACGCAACACTCTCTACCCATTCTCCAGTAGGATCTGTATATTTCAAAGGATTGTTGAGACAATAGCTATACCTGTTAAAGTTCTGCGATGATTTCGGCATCTGAATATTATTATCAGGGCTCAACATCATAGACATAACGGGATCATACAATCTACCATTCATATTTATCAAACCAAAAGGCAAAAGATGTTCATGTCCTGTAAAACCTCTATCATATAACATCGTTTCATCTTCAACATCTTCATCCCAATGTATAGGATTTCTCATATTGCCCCATGCATCAAAACTAAGCTCTTCTATCACCTTACCATTTTGATCCGCAATAATATTCCAAGAATCAAGATTGTCTTTATAAACATAATTAATCGCCTCTTCTCCATCATTAACATGTACAGCAAAAACGCCCATAGGTCCTTCTATATATGTCAAAGTCTTCTCTTTACCATTCTCAACAACAAATTCGCACGAACCGACATACGTTTTCTCTCTAACATCACCTCCTACAATATACTTCATATATATTCGTTCATTATCATAACCATATTTCATCAATAGAGATTTGTCATATTCATCTATTGCAATAACGTTATCGAAAGTAGAATACTTAATATTTTGATCAAGTCGCTCATACATTTTCTTGTCGTCACTTTGGACTTGCATTATCGTATTTGGCTTATTAGCAGCATATACAGTATTATACATCACTTTAACTCCATCTATTACCTTTTCACTGATATTACCATTCTTGTAATAGTTCATTTCTCCAGTAATTTTTCCATTCAGCATAATCCTCGTAAGTCTATCATATATATCATATTCAAATTCTTCACAGTTGTAATTTTTCATATCAGACCTACTTATCAAATTACACATCTCGTCATATCTATACACCAAATGCTGTAAAACTTCATCTCCATTGGTTGTCATAATATTTTCTATCATAAAATTTTTAGGATTATATGAATATTGTGACTTTGAACCATTACCAAGCTGATATTCTGTAATAAAACCATTAGGGTTCGTTTTATTCGTCTTCCACAAAACAGACTTTGTTTTAGCATCACATATCATACGCTCATAGCCAGAATTAGAATATTTTTTCAAGATACGGTAACCTGAAGGATATGTCATTGTGGAAACCCTACTTGCCTCATCATAGGAATACGATGTTTCATACTTTGTTCCGTTTATTGACTCTATCATATTCACCACTCTCAGTTTATCATCATAAATATATTCTATCTGATGATTATTAGAACTAGTTATTTTTGTCAAAAGTCCTTCTTGACCTTTTGTTTTACCATATTCCCATCTGACTATATTTTTAGTATTATGAACATTATTATTCTCAATTTTTAAAACTACTCTACCCAACACATCATATTCATATTTCACAACATCATGTGTATTAGCAATTTCCAAAACGTTACCCAAAGCATCATTTTTATATTTAACCAATCCATAGCTAGGATCACAAATTGAAGCTTTATTTCTACGACTATCATAAGTAATATCAATCTTAGTATTCCCGTTTCCTCCGATCTGAGTCATTTTCAGCATGCCATCACTATAATATCCGTACTTAATCTCAGCGTCCCCATTGTCAATAGTACTCAGCAACCAACCCATAACATTATAAGTATCTTTCCTTAACCTTCTCAGATTATTAGCTGCAGAATATTCAGTTTCAACCACATATCCGTCATATCTATATGCGACTTTAACATCATCAGGGCTTATTGTCTCAATTTTTCTATTATACGCATCATAAACATTTGAAACATAATATTTATCCTCATTTTCATAATATGGATACGACTCTTTTATTATGTTGCCAAAATCATCATATATCTTATCAACGAAGACTGGTACGCCATCTAAATCAAACGTCACTTGTCTCAACTCAGCACCTGATTTATGAAAGAAACACATCGTCTCTGCCTTGCCAACACTTTTTTCCCATATATAATAAGCTGCATTTTGAGGAGCATATCTGTTATTTTCAGACCAACGAACCACTTTAACATTCTTCATCCCGTCTGGCATCACGACGACATTTTCCACTCCAAACGGCTCTTTCTCAACGGCTGTTGTAAAACCATTAAAATCCTTTGTTAATCTCAACATTCCGAAATCGTCATCATATTCACACATAATCTCTCGTCCCATTTCATCTATTGATTTCGTTTTATATCTATATTGATATTTTTCGCCATATACTGACTTCGTTATTTTATCAGATCTCAATGAAGGTGAAGACAATCTCTGCTCAACCATATTCCCAACGTTATCATATCTATAACTTACAACTGACATCAACGAATCTCTCATATCGGCATACACATTTGGAATCATCGTTTCTCTTGCAATTTGTGTTGGGACATTCACATCATATTCAAGCAATCTGACATTTCCGACCACACTGCCATTTCTATCACGAACTATCTCTGTTATTTTATTTGGTCTATTAATCAACCATTTCGCAAGATCATTATCATACACAAACTGTTTTTCTTCAATATATTGGCTATTATTTACATTTACCGTTTTGACATTATCATAGCCCTTTGTTGTCTTTGTTAATTGAACAATGTCATTATAGAGTTCCCCAGACAAAACATCCGATACATACACATTTGCAGTCATAACATTTTTCATTACAACACCTTCTTTATCCAAATCATAAGCTTCTTCCGTTTCCAACACCATCAACGGCATCATGACTTTATCATTCTTATTATTGACGTATTTATCATAAGTATATGCTCGTTTATTCACCAACTGATTTTCACCATGATACAAGGCGTCATAAGACAGAACTGGCATACAATGAACATTCATTTGTTCCAAAGAATACTCTTGATGATGTTTTTGGATAATATTATTATCAATATAATCACGCACGACAACAGTTTCAAAACCCATAAACCCATGTCCTTTTTTATGAACTAAAGCATTTTTATAATTATATTTTTTGACCATTGCTTTGTCGTTCACATTATAAGTCCTAAGTTCCTTCAATGCTAACACTGGCAGCGACATAGCATCCACATCATAACACTTTGTTCGTTCACAAACATAAAAAGCCTGTTTATGCGTCGTACTTGAAAACAGATATTCATACGAAAGTTCAGTAGCGTTACCCATACCATCAATTATTTGTTCAACACTATAGTATTCTGAATTTGGAATTAAGGATGTGATATAGGCCTTAGAATATGGCGACGGATTTCTTGGTAAGCCTGACAGTATGGAGACGTTTTCTTGTGGCAAAAATCTTCCTATCTGTATAGTCTGATGAGAATAATTTATCGGCATATAATATCTTCTTTGATATGATAGTTCGTAACATTTTCTACCTTTAGGTTTATGCAAAGCAAATCCTATCTCAAGATAATAGTTACCACCGCTATTATGAAACACACCTATATCAGCACTACCATCTCCATCAAAATCTGCAGTTCTTATTGTGACAGTCGGTTTTTGCATTTCTTTCAAAGAATAGCAATATTTATCTTTTGAATTCAGCCTAACATTACGCAAAAGGTTGTTATCAGTAAACAATTCAGCTTCAGTAAACGCATTGCCTTTCGACATTGTTATATTCCAGAAGTGAGCAGGATCATAGAAAAGTACATCTGTTTTACCATCGCCATTATAGTCATTTGGGAAAGTATATATTTTATTTGTCATAGTACTTCCGCCACAATGATAGTCAAGATATAAGTCTCTTGAATCTGACATTATTTTATACACCTTATATCCATCATCTTCCAAAGACAACAAGTCGCTGGCTCCATCTCCCGACATATCAAGAGCAACGGCGCTAATATTCTTTCCATTGATTACACTGCTATTTTTTATCTCCACACAAAAATAAAAACCGTTTATATTAACAATGTAGTTCGCATTTTCATTATTCTTCTTACCATCATACGCATCAAGTATCAAGAGTCCATTAACATATTTATCAACGAAATTTCCCGGAAGTACAACCTTAGGCTTATCAAATTCAAAAAATCCCTCATTTGACAACACACCATCTTCTATAACCAACAAGCTGTATTTTGATTTTTCAAACACATTCTCATCATCATAGTGTATCTCACATGGAATAATATCATCAATGCCATCTCCATTTATATCAACAATATAAATCCAATCCAAATATTTGCTAAGAGTTACTTGTACAAAAGGAGTAGTTGAAAAAGTTCCACCACCCATATTCAGATACACCTCAGCAACAACATCTGATGAATACACATCCTGTATTTTATACGGAACCATCAAAACATCAGAAAGTCCATCACCATTAAAGTCACCCACAAAAGACGACCTGTTAAACTTTGTTTTATCCAATTCATACTTTTTAAATTCCTGCACGTCTTTAGTACTATTCTCACCTTTAGAATCCCAGACGATACGAGTAGGATTTACTTTCATACCATCTATTGTAAGATGTATAGAATTAAGTCTGTAGTGAATGTAATACTTATTATCATAATAACCAGGCGCATCATATTGCAAAGCATATTCTATTATTTTCTTACCAGAATAATTATTAAAAACTTCTATATTTTTCAATATTTTAGCATTGGAAATCTTATTTCCATAGACATAACATTCTTTTGAATCTATTTTATCTTCATATTGAAACATCACTTTGTATGCCGGTCTTACATTAGCCTTATCATTTGAAGCATATTCTATATCCCTGATATAATATTCCCCTGTCGCATTATTTTCAAGATAATTATACCTTATAGTGTTACCGCTTCTATCTGTAACTTTACTGAGCAGCCACTTAAACACAATATTATTATTACCCTGCGGCTCTATTTTCGAATCTTCGGTAACGCCATACTCCCATATTGTACCATCATTCTTCCATACAATGAAGTGGTCTGGACCTTTCATTGCACCAGGATACGATACTATTTTATCACAATTATCAATTTCTGTTTTATAGACGTCATCACCTATCGTCATCAAGCGCTGTCCATCAAACGCATATCTATCATTAACATAATCAACGCTCGTTGTCTTTCCATCATGATATTCAGTCTGTCCGACTCTTTCAATCGACGATACCCCTATCAAATCCCACGACCATCCAAGAAGTCCATCAGAACTTTGATTATTATAAGCCAATGACAAATTAGGCGTCATTCCACCCAATGCCATCGGTAATTGAATATCCACAGAATAATTTGCGGCACCCGTACTACTTACATTTATCGTTGCTGGAATACTTCCCACGACGCAATTATTATCTGCGGAATAGCCACCATATTTATCATCTAAAGGAGGGAAAACTGAATATCTATCAATATCCAACGACATATTATTATCGGATGTCGGCACATAACTAAATCCTGGCAGCATCTCTATTGATGATGTCGCCTGATACAGATAAGTCTGTTTTCCGTCTAAAGCCTCTTTTAATTCTATTACACTTTGTTGAAATATCTCTTGAGAATTTATCCTCAACGAAAACAACAACAGTATAAATATAGAAAACAATATCTTTTTCATATCTATCTTATTAAAGTTTTACAACAACCACGCTTCTCACTTCATCACCTTCAATTATTCTCAACAGATATATTCCTGAAGGTTTATCACTTATATCTATTTCCTTTTCCCCAGAAATTTGGAATCTACTTAACAACACACCTTTATTATTATACACCTGCAATTCCGCTTCGTTATAATCTTCACTTGTTTTTATACTAAATATTCCATTGTTAGGATTAGGATACACTGTAAATTCGTCAATTTGTCCATCATCATTTTCAATAATGTTTGTATCACCATAATTATCTCTCCAATAATTTGAACAATTCACCGACTTGTAATTTATTCTATTTCCTTTCTTATCATAGGACACCTTGTAACAATGCTGAGAGAACAATTCACCGCTACTAACAAGACATAACAATCCCATTAGAAATATAGTTATACATTTCCGTTCCATACCATTTAATATTAATTGTTATTATTTATATTGCAGTGTATTTATTATTTCTTGCTGGCATTCTATCAGCTTATTTAATTCTATGATATATAATGTCAGTTCCTCTATTTTTTTCAAAAGGAGTCCGTCCATTTCAACCATATCATAACCATTTGTCAAGACATTGCTTTCAGAGGGTATATCTGGGAGGTGACCATTTTCACCGATATAGCGTTGTAGATAATTAATTGGGAGAAGGGAATAATCATCATCAAAAACATAATCATACCATTCATCAACTTCTTTAACCAGCACCTTTGTCGTTAATATTCCTCCTGACACCGCCAAAGCATAATCGCAATCTTTCAAAAAATTTTCTGTCGCATTAATAGCCACCTTTGCATTCATCACAATATTATCTGACTCAAAATTAATGTTCCCATTCTGAGACATCACCGACAATCCAACATTAGGTTTTACACTTATTATATTTTTGTCATTATACAACTGAATGTATGCGCTGTTAGACCTATCCGATGGCTCCAATATAAATCCGGCATCCTCATTAGCATCTGATTTAACATGTAATTTTGTTTTAGGAACGATATTGCCAATTCCGACTTTTCCCGTAGTATTAAATCCATTTGAGCCTGACACAAATAAGGTCGGGAAACAACTATTAAACCCTATCATCAAACTATTAGGGATTCCATTAGTCAACATTCTTGAGTCAGCATTACTTGATCCTGAGCCAATAACTATAGAGTTAGTAGCTTGGGCTTTTACAAACTTACCCATCGCAATAGTATTAGTCATATAGGACTTTGCAAGATAACCAACAGCGAACGAATATAAGCCTTTACTCTCACATCCGACACCAATTGTTGCTGAATAATTACCAGATGCCACATTTTTACTTGTTCCTGATGCAGGACCACACAAATCACAGCCTCCTATTTGAGCATCAACTTCTAATACTGAGAAAGATAATACAAAAAGTATTATTAAATATTTAATATTCGGTTTCATATCTTTTGATTTTATTTATTATTCTTTTACAAAAAAATTATTTATACATTTGTCTTTATCACATTCTATCTGATAGAAATACAAACCATTTGACAATGTTGAGACATCAAGCGATATAACATTTCCATCAACAACAACATCCTTATCCAGATACCTTCTTCCTAATTCATCAATAATTCTAACACTTAAACTTTTCTTATTCAAATTCTCAATATCAATGTATAGCAAAGAAGATACTGGATTAGGATACACATTCACATCATAACAATCATACTCCAACACATCTGCTGAAATTTCAAAATCACTTTTCGACAGCTTAAATATCAATGTTTTCTTATGTTTTCCATCATCAACGTAACCTTGGACTACACATCCTTTATCAGAAGTAGGCTGAACATGAAGCACATTGAAGAAGTGTTCCATTTCGAAATCTTTTCTCCCCAACAATTCTAATTTCTCATTCATAAGAAATATTGTCGCTAAATTGGGCAGATATTCATTCCATGAATTTCGATGCCAATATGTAGATACATAAATAGTATTCTCATCAACATACGCCATACTTCTATACTGAGAAACATAATACGTTGTATCAGGACGTTCTAAATCCAACACATCTATAACATTCATGTCAACATCCATTTTCAATACCAAAGGCTTCCATTTATTTACGCCAGTTGTTCGAGAACTCTGAGCCGACATCAAAAAGGTTTTCTCATCAAACCAGTAATCCACACACATATTTTCAGGAAACAAGAAATTCGGATAATTGGAAGGATCATCAAACAATGTACATGATATAAAATTCAAATCATCATCTATATAAAAAACAGATTCTACATTATTATGATTCATTCCATCTCCAAAAACCGCATATATATTCGTATTAGGTACTAAAGTAAAATCTGTAATCCCCGCATTACTCGAAGTATTCTTCAGATATGAACATCTCAACAGATTACAGTCGTAGTCGATTTTATAAAAAGCATAATCGTAACTATCACCTGATACCATCGTAACATCGTCTGTAACCTGAGTCACGACAACAATTTCATTATCATTATTAATCAAGGCATGTATTGTGTATCCGTACGAAACATAAGGGTCTTCTATCTCTATATATTTTTCTGCAACGACCTCCAATTCTGGATTAATTACTGCAACCCATAAATTCTCATACACTTCATTTTCAACATCATTACCACAACGCGCCACAACAAAGGCATTACCATCACCCATACCTAAAGCATAACAGAAATAGCCTTTCTCAATGATTTCATGATAAGATCTGTCATTATAATTACCAGCCTCATCAATACATAAAGCCACAGGACTATATCTCCCCGTCATTTGATTATACTTAAAGCCAACAGAGTAATTATATTCATGCGACATATCTCCACCAATCAAACATATCGACACATTTTCATCTGAAGGATAATCAATACACCATTGCTGTGACTCTGCTTTCAAGCCAAAGAAAACAAGAGACAATAAAACTAATCGCCGTAACATAATCATATTTTTTAATAACACAAAATATCTTGAAAACTACCCATCACCGATTTTGCCAACTCATATTTGGTACCAAACAAAATATTATGTTCATGATTATATACGATATTGTTTCCAGACATCGAAGATAATCCATCAATATTGATCTCGAGAAGACACGGATTATTTGGCAAAACAGACACATATTTAGAATCATCGAGTATTTTATTAAAAATCACCTGTTTCTCCCAATAATAGTATTCGTTAAGCTCTTTTCCAGTTAAATATAATTCTTCTTGATCACAATTAACTTTATAGAACAAGCAGTTATCCCCATTGTCGCGCTTATATTCATTACCCTTTAATGAAATGATTGTCATATCAACATAAAGATTTATATAATTAGACGATTTAGAGGAAACTGTATTTCCATAATAGTAATTAAGTGTATCTTCCAAAAGTTCTGCTGCATCGGTCATAAGAAATGTATCATCACAAGAACCACCATATTCACCAAAATACCAACAGTCTTCATCGTCAAATGGACCATCGATATATTTTTCGGGTGGTATCGAAGTATTTAACTTGCTTGTCTTTCCTGTTATCAATGTAACTTGTAGTTTCCCATTTCTCGTTTTACTATAGTCTTTATTCACAATTATCGACATCAGCCCTTTATCATGATCAATACCATCATTTATATAGGCATCTTTTACTGACCTGATGATGTTTTCATATAAAGTATTCACTTCATAAATTGACAATTTATTATCCCTATGCACACTTAGATCAAAATACAAATCCTGTATCTTTTTCTCTACATATTTTTCGTCTGGCATTGAAAATGTCGAATTAAACAGCGCTTCTATATTCCACATCGCACTATCAACGTCAATGTACGATTCATTTCTGAGAACTCCTCTCTTAACATCACTCAATTGTCGTTCAAATGTCTTTATCCTCTTTACTATAGCTTCTGCTTCTGATTCTTTATTCGTTACATTCTTTGTCCTCGAATAATCAGGGTCTGTCAATTTATCCTTCTTACACGACACTGTAAAAACGAATAATACAATTAAAAATAATGATACAATTTGATTAAAATAAATACGTTTCATAACAAAAAAATTTGGTGATTTTGGTAAATTAAGTTAACTAAATTCTGGTTTCTTCTAAAAAAATCCTACGATACAATCATAATACAACACCTCCTTCCAACAAATAATATCTTTAAATTTTCCTCACAAAGATAATACGCGAAATTGCTTTTGTCAAGTGTTTTTTTCTTAAAAAAAATTATATTTTTTTGTTGCATCAAACTAAAAAAATCATAACTTTGCACTTTGATGACACGGAATATTACATTATTAAGTAACAATGATATAGACGGTTTACAATTGGGTAAATCAGTTCGAATATTTCATTTAGTGCGGACGGCTTCCAACCGTCTTTTTTTGTGTCTTTTTGTTAATTTTTATTATTATTTAACTAAAAATCATAAACAACTATGTCTATTACACTTAAAGACCGTAGCCTAATTTCAATTTACGACTACTCACCAGAAGAAATCTGTCACATTCTTGACATAGCAGAAGACTTTGAAAAAAATCGTCTTCAGAACTTATTGAACGGTAGAGTTATCGCCTCATTGTTCTTTGAACCTTCAACAAGAACAAGACTTAGTTTTGAAACCGCAATCCAACTACTCGGAGGTAACGTTATCGGATTCAGCAGCACAGCTGGAACAAGCCTTCAGAAAGGCGAATCATTAAAAGACACTATCATGATGGTTGCAAGTTATGCCGACCTTATCGTCATGAGAAATCCTGTTGACGGCTCAGCACGTTACGCTTCAGAAGTCTCCAAAGTGCCTATCATCAACGCTGGCGATGGTTCTAACCAACACCCTACTCAATGTCTCCTCGACCTCTATTCAATCAGAAAAACTCAAGGCACTCTTGAAAATCTTGAAATAACTATGGTCGGCGATTTGAAATATGGCCGCACAGTTCATAGCCTCGTTCAAGCTATGTGCAACTTCAATGCTAAATTCAACTTCGTATCTCCTGTCGAATTGAAAATGCCTTCTACAGTAATTCAATACATTAAAAACGCAGGTCTTGAATATCACGAATATACAAACCTCGAAGAAGTCATTCCTCATTCCGACATTATTTACATGACAAGAGTTCAACGCGAACGTTTCCCAGATCCATTAGAATACGAAAAGGTCAAGAATTCTTATATCTTGCGTAACGACATGCTTGAAAATTCTAAACCTAATTGTCGTATCCTCCACCCACTACCTCGCGTCAATGAAATTCATACCGACGTCGATGCTAACCCTAAAGCTTATTATTTCCAACAAGCTCAAAACGGATTGTTTGTTCGTCAAGCATTGATAGCAGCAATACTTGGGCTTAAGTGAGTCTATAAGTCAACAAGACTACGAGTCAACAGGACTACAAGTAAAAGTAATTTATAACATTTTAGACTTTAATAATCATGGATAAAAGAAAAGAACTTATAGTATCAGCAATAGAAAACGGAACTGTCATTGACCATATTCCTGCAAATAAGGTTTTTGAAGTTGTTAAAATATTAGACCTCGAACATTCAAAAAATTCTGTCTATTTCGGAACAAACTTAGACAGTAAGAAATACGGCAAAAAAGGTATAATAAAAATCAGCGACAAATACTTTGCTCCTGAAGACATCAACAAGATTGCCTTAGTTGCGCCATCAGCTTCCTTGATTGAAATAAAAGATTTTGAAGTCGTTAATAAACATAGCATTCAAACTCCAGATCACATCGACACAATCGTCAAATGTTTCAATCCTAATTGTGTGACAAACAAAGAAAACGTCCCTACAAAATTCTCTGTAATGAAGGACGAAGATGGCAAAGTAAAACTAAAATGCCACTATTGCGAAAAATACACAAAACAGGACAATATCGAATTTATATAATAAGGTATAACAACAAAAAAGCTGACATTGAGTCAGCTTTTTTTATGCTTGTGCAGCAGGTCCGCCCATAGTAAATGGAGGCAATTTCTCATTCACATCCTTGATAGGTCCGTGAGTCGCTTCATATTTACTGATATTTTCAGCTAAAGCCTTATAAAGACGCTTTGCATTTTGAGGTGTCAGAATTATTCTTGACTTCACTTTTGCTTTAGGTGATGCTGGCATAAGTTTAATAAAGTCAACGACAAACTCTGTTGGTGAATGAGCAATAATCGCTAAGTTTGAATAGATGCCTTCTGCAATCTCATCAGTTAATTCAATGTTAATCTGATTCTTATTGTTATTATTATTTTCCATAGCTATAATTATTATTTCTACAAAGATAGTATATTTTACTTATAAAAAAAATAGGTTGGTCACTAAAACCAACCTATTCAATATTTATTTCAGAATTACTCTTCTACGAGCACTTCTCTATCAACATTTGTTATTGGTTCATAGTCTTCGCGAGAACCGACGATCAAGTCATCATATTCGCGTAAACCTGTACCAGCTGGAATCTTATGACCAACGATAACATTTTCTTTCATTCCTTCGAGAGTATCTGACTTAGCGTTGATAGCTGCTAATGTCAAGACTTTTGTTGTTTCCTGGAATGATGCTGCAGAGATAAAGCTTTCTGTTTGAAGAGCAGCTCTTGTGATACCTTGCAAGACTTGGTGTGCTGTTGCAGGTTGTGCATCACGAGCTTCAACGAGTTTCTTATCTTTACGTTTCAAGATAGAGTTCTCATCACGAAGTTTTCTAACAGTAATCATCTGACCGTTGACTAAGTTTTCAGAATCGCCGCAGTCTGTCACTATAACCTTACCGAAGATTTCGTCATTACATTCTTGGAATGTGAGTTTGTTGACGAGTTCGCCTTCGAGGAAACGAGTATCACCTGGATCATCGATTTCAACTTTACGCATCATCTGACGTACGATAACCTCAAAGTGTTTACCATTGATTGTTACACCTTGTGAACGATAGACTTCTTGAATTTCGTTTACGATAAACTCTTGAACCTTCATAGGACCTTCGATAGCCAAGATGTTAGCTGGAGTGATTGCTCCGTCTGACAATGGTTGACCAGCCTTCATGAAGTCATTTTCTTGTGCAAGAATTTGTTTCGATGTAGGGATAAGATAACTCTTCTGTTCACCTGTCTTAGAAGTGATAACGACCTTACGGTTACCACGAACGAGTTTCTTTTCAAATGAAACGACACCGTCAATTTCTGAAACGACTGCAGGTTCTGATGAGTTACGTGCTTCGAACAACTCAGTGACACGTGGAAGACCACCAGTGATGTCGCCCAACTTACCTGTTGCACGAGGAATTTTAACGAGCATATCACCAGCCTTAATCTTAACACCGTCTTCAACCATGATGTGAGCGCCTACTGGCAAGTCGTACGACTTAATAACATCACCATGTTTATCTACGATAGAAATTGAAGGGTTCTTTGAATATTTACGACCTTCGATGATAACTCTTTCGTTATAACCAGTCTGTTCGTCAGATTCGTTACGGAATGTAACACCTTCAACGATATTTTCGTATTGAACCTTACCTTGATATTCTGAGAGGATCAAAGCGTTGTATGGATCCCATTCGCAGATAAGGTCGCCAGGATTGACTTCTGTATTAGGTTTAACATAAAGTTTAGAACCGTAACGAATGTTAGCTGTTGTGAGAGCGACACCAGTTTTCTTGTCGATGATTCTCATTTCAGCAGAACGACCTACTACGACTTGATATTCTTTTTGTTCACCTGTCAATGGATCCACTGAATCTTCTTTATAGTCGACAACACGGAGTTCGTCTATTTCGAGGATACCATTATATTTAGCTTTGATTGAAGAATCGTCTGATGTTGTTGATGCTGTACCACCTTGGTGGAAAGTACGCAATGTCAACTGTGTACCAGGTTCACCGATTGATTGAGCAGCGATAACGCCGACGGCTTCACCTCTTTGAACGAGTTTACCTGATGAAAGGTTACGTCCGTAGCAGTTAGCACAAACACCGCGTTTCGATTCACAAGTCAATACGGAACGAATTTCTACGCTTTCTATTGGAGAGTCTGCTATTCTCTTAGCGATGTCTTCTGTAATTTCCTGACCACCGTTAATGATCAACTCGCCTGTCTGTGGGTGGAATATGTCATGAAGAGCTACACGACCCAAGATTCTGTCGTATAGTGATTCTATGATTTCATCACCTCTGCGCAATGCGCTAATTGTCAAGCCACGTAAAGTACCACAGTCTTTTTCATTGATGATAACATCGTGAGCTACGTCAACGAGACGACGTGTCAAGTAACCAGCGTCAGCAGTCTTCAAAGCGGTATCGGCAAGACCCTTACGAGCACCGTGGGTTGAGATGAAGTATTCAAGAACAGAGAGACCTTCTTTGAAGTTAGACAAAATAGGGTTCTCGATGATTTCAGCACCACCTGCTGCTGTAGATTTCTGTGGTTTTGCCATAAGACCTCTCATACCGCAGAGCTGACGGATCTGTTCTTTTGAACCACGAGCTCCAGAGTCCAGCATCATATATACTGGGTTGAAGCCTTGGTCATCTTTTGGAAGGAGAGTCATAACTTCTTCTGTCAACTTAGTAACAACGTGACCCCAGATATCGATGATCTTATTGTAACGTTCGTTTGAAGTGATGAAACCCATATTATATTCTTCACGGATAGCGGCAACTTCTTCGTTTGCTTCTTGTATCAATTCTTCCTTAACTGTTGGAACCAATACGTTGCCGAGGTTGAATGACAAACCTCCTCTAAACGCCATCTCATAACCCATATTCTTGATAGCATCCAAGAACTTAGTTGTTGTGGCTGTACCGAGAAGTTTCACCATCGTACCGATGATATCACGTAAAGCTTTCTTATTTAACAATTTGTTGATAAATCCAAATTCTTTAGGAACGACCTCATTAAAGAGAACACGACCTACTGTTGTTTCTATCTTTTCATTTACGATAGTGCCGTCATCTTTACGTACGTCAGCGCGAACATAAATGATAGCGTGCATATCAACTTTCTTCTCATTATAAGCTATGATAACTTCTTCTGATGAGTAGAAAGATTTACCTTCACCTTTAACTGGATGTTCTGGTGTGCTCTTACGAGGTTTTGTGATATAATACAAACCGAGAACCATGTCTTGAGAAGGCACTGTGATAGGAGCACCGTTAGCTGGGTTCAAGATGTTATGTGAAGCCAACATCAAGATTTGAGCTTCGAGAACTGCAGCGTTACCAAGTGGCAAGTGAACAGCCATCTGGTCACCGTCGAAGTCAGCGTTGAAAGCTGTACATACGAGAGGGTGCAATCTGATAGCCTTACCTTCAACGAGTTTAGGTTGGAAAGCTTGGATACCGAGACGGTGCAATGTAGGAGCACGGTTTAACAATATTGGGTGACCTTTCAATACGTTTTCTAGAATATCCCAAACGACAGGATCTTTACGATCGACGATTTTCTTTGCTGATTTGACAGTCTTTACAATACCGCGTTCAATCATCTTACGAATGATGAATGGTTTGTAGAGTTCAGCTGCCATATCTTTAGGAAGACCGCATTCGTGCATATCGAGTTCAGGACCGACAACGATAACAGAACGACCTGAATAGTCGACACGTTTACCGAGCAAGTTTTGACGGAAACGACCTTGTTTACCTTTCAAGCTATCGCTCAAAGATTTAAGAGGACGATTAGAATCAGTCTTAACTGCGCTTGATTTACGTGAGTTATCTAATAATGAATCGACAGCTTCTTGGAGCATACGTTTCTCATTACGCATGATAACGTCTGGAGCCTTGATTTCGATAAGACGTTTGAGACGGTTATTACGGATAATAACGCGACGATATAAATCGTTCAAGTCTGATGTAGCGAAACGACCGCCATCGAGTGGCACCAATGGACGCAACTCAGGTGGGATAACAGGGATGACTTTGAGGATCATCCATTCAGGACGGTTTTCGATACGTTTTTGAGCATCGCGGAATGACTCGAATACTTGGAGACGTTTTAACGCGTCTTGTTTACGTTGTTGAGCTTTTTCTTTGCTTGCTCTGTCGCGAAGTTCGTATGACATCTTGTCTAAGTCTAAGCGAGCCAACAAGTCATAAACTGCTTCGGCACCCATCTTAGCGATGAATTTGTTTGGATCGTCTTCCGGTAGATATTGGTTTTCGATTGGAAGAGATTCCATTATATCAAGATATTCTTCTTCTGTGAGGAAGTCTAAATAATTGATACCATCTTGTTCTTTAATACCAGGTTGGATAACTACATAGCGTTCATAGTAGATGATGCTATCCAACTTCTTGGTTTGCATACCGAGCAATGCACCTATTTTATTAGGTAAGGAACGGAAGTACCAGATATGAGCTACAGGGACTACCAATTTGATGTGACCTGTACGTTCACGTCTGACCTTTTTCTCTGTGATTTCCACACCGCAACGGTCGCAGACGATGTTTTTATAACGAATACGTTTATATTTTCCGCAATGACATTCCCAGTCTTTTACAGGTCCGAAAATTCTCTCGCAGAACAAGCCATCACGTTCAGGCTTGTAGGTACGATAGTTTATTGTTTCAGGTTTAAGAACTTCACCGAACGAACGTTTTTCTATAGATTCTGGTGAAGCAAGACTAACTGTAATCTTGGAAAAATTGCTATTTATTGTGTTCTTACTTAAAGCCATATTAGGTTAATATTATAGAACATTATTATTCAAACGTAATTTCAAGTCCGAGTCCACGTAATTCATGGATTAAAACATTGAATGATTCTGGGATTCCTGGTGTAGGCATGCTTTCGCCCTTAACGATAGCTTCGTAAGCTTTTGCTCTACCGTTGACATCGTCAGATTTAACAGTCAATATTTCTTGAAGGATGTTACTTGCTCCGAATGCTTCGAGAGCCCATACCTCCATCTCTCCGAAACGCTGACCACCGAATTGAGCTTTACCGCCTAATGGTTGTTGTGTAATCAAAGAGTAAGGTCCTATTGAACGAGCGTGCATCTTATCATCAACCATATGGTGCAACTTAAGCATATAGATATAACCTACTGTTGCCTTTTGGTCGAATGGGTTTCCTGTTCCGCCGTCATAAAGTTGGACGCTACCATTTTCTGGAAGACCAGCTTCTTTCATGTATTCATTGATTTGATCTAATGAAGCGCCGTCGAAGATAGGTGTAGCAAATTTGACACCGAGTTTCTTACCTGCCCAGCCCAATACTGTCTCATAGATCTGTCCCAAGTTCATACGTGATGGCACACCAAGAGGATTCAATACAATATCTACAGGTGTTCCGTCAGCCAAGAATGGCATATCTTCATCGCGAACAATTCTTGATACGATACCTTTGTTACCGTGACGACCTGACATCTTATCACCAATGTTCAATTTACGTTTTTGAGCAACATAAACCTTAGCCATTTGTACGATGCCGTTTGGAAGTTCGTCACCAACACTTGCAACATTCTTCTTACGACTATAAACACCAAGTATCTCTTTGCATCTCATATTGAAATTATTGATTGTCTTAACAACCAACTCATTGATTTCGGCATCTGTTGTCCATCTATATGGATTTACTGTCATATAGTCGAGGTTCAACAATGCTTTATGAGAGAACTTGATCTTCTTTGGTAAAACCACTTCTTTGAAATTATTTTGAACGCCCAAAGATGTTCTTCCTGCCAAGAGGCTCATCAATTTCTCGATGAGTTTTTCTTTGAGGGCGTCTATTTCGCGTTGGCATTCGAGATCTATCTCAGCAATAATATCTCTATCTTTTGCTTTAGACTTACGATCTTTTATCACGCGTGAGAACAAACGTTTACCGATAACTACTCCCTTCATAGATGGACCTGCCTTGAGTGAAGCATTCTTGACGTCACCAGCTTTGTCACCGAAGATTGCACGTAACAGTTTTTCTTCTGGTGTAGGATCTGTCTCGCCCTTAGGAGTAATCTTACCTATTAATATATCACCTTCTGTAACTTCAGCACCAACTCTTATAAGACCGTTTTCATCCAAGTCTTTTGTTGCTTCTGCACTAACATTAGGGATATCGTTTGTCAACTCTTCCAATCCACGTTTTGTATCGCGAACTTCGAGAGTAAATTCTTCTATATGTATAGATGTAAATAAATCTTCTCTAACAATACGTTCAGAAATAACTATAGCATCCTCATAGTTGTAACCTTTCCATGGCATGAAAGCAACCATCAAGTTACGACCGAGAGCCAAGTCACCACCTTGTGTAGCATAACCTTCTGTAAGGATCTGACCTTTGGTAACTTTCTGACCTTTCTTGACGATAGGTTTCTGGTTGATGCTTGTACTTTGGTTAGTTCTTGCGTATTTTATCAAGTTATATGTCTTTTCATCGCCATCAAAGCTGACGAGTCTTTCATTATCAGTTCTATCGTATCTGATAACGATCTTTGTTGAATCAACAAATACGACTTCGCCTTCGCCTTCTGCCTCAACTATAGTACGAGAATCTCTTGCAACATAACGTTCGATACCTGTACCAACGATAGGAGCTTCAGGATTCATCAAAGGAACAGCCTGACGCATCATGTTAGAACCCATCAACGCACGGTTAGCGTCGTCGTGTTCAAGGAATGGAATTAATGATGCTGCTATTGATGAAATCTGGTTTGGAGCAACGTCGATAAGATCTATCTCTTGTGGAGTAACAATAGGATAATCGGCAACATAACGAACCTTTATCATATCCTCTGTTATCTTACCATTATCGTCCATTGCTGTACCAGCTTGAGCAATAATCTTTTCTTCCTCTTCTTCTGCTGTAAGATATACTGGAGGATTATCAAAATCGACAACACCATCAACTACCTTACGATAAGGTGTTTCGATAAATCCTAAATTATTTATCTTAGCGAAGACACAAAGTGAAGAAATAAGACCGATGTTAGGACCTTCAGGTGTTTCGATTGTACAGAGACGACCATAGTGTGTGTAGTGAACGTCACGAACCTCGAAACCGGCACGGTCACGAGACAAACCACCAGGACCCAAAGCAGAGATACGACGTTTATGTGTAACTTCTGACAATGGATTTGTTTGATCCATAAATTGGGACAATTGGTTTGTTCCAAAGAATGAATTGATAACTGACGATAAGGTCTTTGCGTTGATAAGCTCTGTAGGAGTGAAGTTTTCGTTATCACGAACATTCATTCTTTCACGTATTGTACGTGCCATACGAGCAAGACCAACACCAAATTGAGCTGAAAGCTGTTCGCCAACAGTTCTGATACGACGGTTACTCAAGTGGTCGATATCATCGACTTCAGCTTTGCTATTTGATAAGTTAATTAAATACTTAATGATTTCAATAACATCCTCTTTGGTAAGGACTCTCACATCAGCCGGAATATCTAAGCCTAATTTACGGTTGATGCGATAACGGCCGACATCACCTAAGTCGTAACGTTTATCTGAGAAGAACAATTTCTCGATGATACCGCGAGCAGTTTCCTCATCTGGTGGTTCTGCGTTACGGAGTTGTCTATAGATGTATTCAACAGCTTCCTTCTCTGAGTTTGAAGGGTCTTTTTGTAAGGTGTTGAAAACTATAGAATAGTCAGATATGTTAATATCTTCACGGTCGAGAAGGATTGTCTTAACGCCCGAATTGACGATAATGTCTATATGTTCTGTCTCCAACACTGTTCCGCGGTCAAGGATAGATTCATGACGTTCAATTGAAACGCATTCACCAGTTTCCTCATTAACGAAGTCTTCGAACCATGAACGAAGGACTCTTGCAGAAAGTTTACGACCGAGAACTTTTTTAAGAGCGGTCTTAGAAACCTTAATCTCTTCAGAAAGATTGAAGATATCAAGAATATCCTTATCAGATTCGTAACCGATAGCACGGAGTAATGTTGTGATTGGTAATTTCTTTTTTCGGTCGATATAAGCATACATGACGTTGCTAATATCGGTTGAGAACTCCATCCAGGAGCCTTTAAATGGAATGATACGGGCAGAATATAATGTCGTACCATTTGCGTGTACACTTGAACCGAAGAACACACCAGGAGAACGGTGTAACTGTGAAACGACGACACGTTCAGCGCCGTTAATGACAAAAGTACCTTGAGGAGTCATATACGGAATAAGACCGAGATAAACGTCCTGTACCTTTGTTTCAAAATCTTCATGTTCAACATCTGTACATGAAAGTTTAAGTTTTGCTTTCAATCTCACACAATAACTTAAACCTCTTTCGATGCATTCTGCAATAGTGTATTGAGGTGCATCAATATAGTAATCGAGGAACTCGAGTACAAAATTGTTTCTTGCGTCTGTGATAGGGAAGTTTTCTTGGAAAACTTTGAAGAGGCCTTCATTTTTACGATTATCCGGGTTAGTGTCTAATTGGAAGAAGTCATGGAACGACTTTAATTGGATATCCAAAAAATCAGGATAGTCGAAAGGTCTTTTTATCGACGCGAAACTGATTCTATCTAATGATTTATCTGCCAAAGTGTTATGTTTTTAGTGTTATAAAGAAAGATGTTATTATAAGTATAAAGAACTTAATTAGACGACTATAGGCACAAACCTCAACTCCATAGTGGAGTCAAGGTTAATGCCAATGTGTCTATTAGAAATTAAATTCTTATTTAACTTCAACTTCTGCACCAGCTTCTTTAAGAGCTGCTTCGAGTGCATTAGCTTCTTCTTTGCTAACACCTTCTTTGATAGCTTTAGGAGCTGCGTCAACCAATTCCTTAGCTTCTTTCAAACCGAGGCTTGTTAATTCTTTAACGAGTTTTACAACTGCTAATTTTTGTGCGCCAGCTGATTTGAGGATAACATCGAATGATGTTTTTTCTTCTGCTGCTGGAGCTGCATCGCCTGCTGCTGGAGCTGCTACTACTGCTGCTGCTGCTGCTGGTTCGATACCGTATTCTTCTTTTAATATAGCGGCAAGTTCATTAACCTCTTTAACAGTAAGGTTTACTAATTGTTCTGCAAAAGCTTTTAAATCTGCCATTTCTTTAAGTTTTTAATTGTTATACAAATTTATTTTTATTCTATTCTTTATTATTTTTTTATTCTGGTCTCTCTGATAATGTCTTAACAACACCGCTGAGAATATGTCCACCAGATTGTAATGCACCGAGTACATTCTTTGCAGGTGATTGTAACAATGCTACAACGTCTGCGATCAATTCGTTCTTTGACTTGATGTTTACTAATGTATCGAGCATGTTGTCGCCAACGTAAACGCACTCTTCAATATAAGCACCTTTCAATATTGGACGACTATCCGTTTTACGGAATTTTTTTATCAACTTTGCAGGAGCATTGCCATTTTCTGACAACATCAACGCAGTTGTGCCCTTCATCACGCTATAAAGATCACCATATTCACGACCTGTATTTTCCATGGCTTTCTTTAACAATGCGTTCTTTACCATCACAAGCTTGACGTTGCTATTGAAACATTGTCTTCTCAAATTGCTGGTTTTCTCTGCATTAAGTTCAGCGATATCAGTCAAATAGAAATTTGGACATGCGTTCAATTGCTCTGTTATCGAGTTGATAATAACTTCTTTATCTTCTTTTCTCATGTCAATAACTTATTAAAGGTTTAGAGGGCTATTGATTTAGGATCTACTTGTACGCCAGGACTCATTGTGCTGGAAATGTAGATGCTCTTGATGTAAGTACCTTTAGCAGCTGCTGGTTTCAACTTGATAATTTGTTGGATAACTTCTTTTGCGTTATCGTAAATCTTATCTGATGTGAAACTGACTTTTGCAATACCAGCGTCAACGATTCCGTATTTATCAACTTTGAAATCGATTTTACCAGCTTTTACTTCTTGAACAGCCTTAGCGATGTCCATTGTTACTGTACCAGTTTTTGGGTTAGGCATCAAACCTCTTGGTCCGAGGATACGTCCTAATGCACCAATCTTAGGCATAACAGTAGGCATTGTGATAATCACATCAACATCGGTCCATCCGTCTTTAATCTTTTGGATATAATCCTCTAATCCGACGAAATCTGCACCGGCATTCTTTGCTTCTTCTTCTTTGTCTGGTGTACATAATACCAAAACGCGAACGACTTTACCTGTACCGTGAGGAAGTGTAACACTACCACGAACCATTTGATTGGCTTTACGTGGGTCAACACCTAAACGTACGTTCAAATCTACTGAAGCATCAAATTTGGTGTAAGTGATTTGTTTCACGACATCAACCGCTTCTGTCAAGGAGTAAACCTTGCTTTTGTCGAACTTAGCTAAAGCTTCTTTTCTTTTCTTAGATACTTTTGCCATTTGATAATTCTTTTTTTTTGTTCTACAAATGCTTAAGACTTAGTCTTATTTTAAAGGTGATTCGCCTGTAATCTTAACACCCATACTACGTGCTGTACCTGCTACCATGCTCATTGCTGATTCAATTGTAAAGCAATTTAAGTCTTTCATCTTGTCTTCAGCAATCTTACGAACTGTATCCCAGCTCATAGATCCTACTTTTGAACGGTTAGGTTCTTTAGATCCTTTTGCAATCTTAGCAGCTTCTAATACTGAAGCAGCAACTGGTGAAGCTTTGACAATAAAATCAAATGATTTGTCCTTGTACACAGTGATAATAACTGGAAGTACTTTTCCAGCTTGATCTTGTGTACGAGCATTGAATTGCTTGCAAAACTCCATGATGTTTACACCTTTTTGACCCAATGCTGGACCAACTGGTGGGGCAGGATTAGCGGCTCCTCCTTTGATTTGCAGTTTAATTAATCCGCTTACTTCTTTCATTTTAATTTTTTATAAAAGTTAAATGAAAATAAAAATTCAAATTCTACTACTCTCTCTTTACTTGGAAATAACTCAATTCTAGTGGAGTTTTGCGACCAAATATCTTAACCATAACCTTGAGCTTTTTCTTCTCTTCGTTTACTTCTTCGATAATGCCACTAAAACTACTGAATGGTCCGTCGTTTACCACAACAGTTTCACCAACTATAAATGATAGATCACTACCTTCTCCCATTTCAGTAAGCTCATCAACTTTACCTAAAATTCGACAAACTTCTGATGGACGAAGCGGATCAGCTTCCCCCTTAGTACCAAGAAAACCTAATACATTAGGAGTATCCTTAATAACATGAGATACCTCACCATTCAAGACAGCCTCAACTAAAACGTAACCAGGAAGGTAATTTCTTTCCTTACTAATTTTCTTACCGTTTCTAACTGAATAAACTTTCTCTGTAGGGATCAGTACTTGTGAAATCAGAGACTGTAAATCAGCACGTCTTGCTATCTCAGCATCAAGATATTCTTTTACCTTTTTCTCTTTGCCACTTATAGCCCTAATAACATACCATTTTTTTTCGTTCTGCTCACTCATAGTTATTCTGAAATTAAAAGTAATAGAATGTTGATTAGATCAAACACCTCAATTAGAAAATTCTATAGAATGTTTCTAATAAAGTTTCAAAAGACTTATCCATCAGATAAACCACCAAGGCGATTATTAGGGAAGCAATGGATACGACGATTGCACTACTTTGGAGTTCTTTCCAAGTTGGCCAAGATGTCTTCTCGACTAACTCAGTATAACATTCTTTAATGTAGTTTATAAACCTTTTCATTTTTTTGTTTGAACTATTTTATTTTAATTAGCACAGGCAGAAGGACTCGAACCCTCAACCAATGGTTTTGGAGACCACTACTCTACCAATTGAGCTATGCCTGTGTGTAGGGTGCATTTTCAGCACCCTTTATATTAAATCTATCAATCTTCAATGATTTCGATAACCTGACCTGAACCAACTGTTCTACCACCTTCACGGATAGCGAAACGGAGACCTTTGTCCATAGCGATTTCAGAAATCAAGTTTACTTCGATTGTAACGTGGTCACCTGGCATAACCATTTCCATACCTTCTGGTAATGTGATTTCACCTGTAACGTCTGTTGTTCTGAAGTAGAATTGAGGACGATATTTGTTTCTAAATGGAGTGTGACGACCACCTTCTTCTTTTGAAAGAACGTAAACTTCACCTTTGAAATGGTTGTGAGGTTTGATTGAACCTGGTTTTGCGATAACCATACCACGACGGATTTCGTCTTTGTCTATACCACGGAGTAAGAGACCTGCGTTATCACCAGCTTCACCTTCGTCCAAAAGTTTACGGAACATTTCAACACCTGTAACAACTGATTTAAGTTTTTCAGCGCCCATACCGATGATATCAACTGGATCACCAACTTTAATGACACCTGTTTCGATACGACCTGTTGCAACTGTACCACGACCAGTAATTGAGAAAACGTCTTCGATTGGCATCAAGAATGGTTTGTCAACTAATCTTTCTGGTTCTGGAATCCATGTGTCGCAAGCTTCCATTAATTCGTCGAGTTTTGGAGCCCATGTTGGATCGTCATTCAAGCCACCGAGAGCTGAACCACGGATGATAGGAGTATTGTCACCGTCAAATTCGTATGTTGATAACAAATCTCTAACTTCCATTTCAACGAGTTCTAACAATTCTGGGTCGTCAACCAAGTCACATTTGTTCAAGAAAACAACTAATCTTGGAACACCAACTTGACGAGCGAGGAGGATGTGTTCACGTGTTTGAGGCATTGGACCATCTGTTGCAGCAACAACGATGATAGCACCGTCCATCTGAGCAGCACCAGTAACCATGTTCTTAACGTAGTCAGCGTGACCAGGACAGTCAACGTGTGCGTAGTGACGGTTTTCTGTTTGATACTCTACGTGAGCTGTATTAATTGTAATACCTCTTTCTTTTTCTTCTGGAGCAGCGTCGATTGAATCGAATGATTTAACTTCTGATAAACCTTTTTTAGAAAGGTGTAATGTGATAGCTGCTGTTAAGGTTGTTTTACCGTGGTCAACGTGGCCAATTGTACCAATATTGACGTGTGGTTTTGTCCTTTCAAATTTTTCTTTTGCCATAGCTATTATTTTACTTAAGGTTAATATTTAATTTACTTCTTCTCTGAAGAGCCGGCGACGAGATTTGAACTCGTGACCCCTTCCTTACCAAGGAAGTGCTCTACCCCTGAGCTACGCTGGCTTTCTTTATTGAGCGGAAGACGGGGCTCGAACCCGCTACCTAAAGCTTGGAAGGCTTTCGCTCTGCCAAATGAGCTACTTCCGCTTGTGTGGGGGAGGGTGGACTCGAACCACCGAACTCATCCGAGGACAGATTTACAGTCTGTTGCAATTGCCACTATGCGACTCCCCCATCAAATATCTTTCTCAAGAATTTGACCGAGCCGGCGGAGGGATTTGGACCCCCGACCCCGAGATTACAAATCACGTGCTCTACCGCTGAGCTACGCCGGCTGTTAAGATAATTAAAAGAACCTTTTTTATGAAGCAGACCATTTCATTGAAATCCTCTGAAATGGTCTGCAAAAATAATCATATTTCTTGAATCTACAAACGTTTTTATCAAAAAAAATAAACTTTTTTTTATCAAAAATACAATTTATTGATTCTCAACACTGTCAATTACTTATCCAACTTACCTTTATACTTTTCTAACTGCTTTTTCAAAGCATCAATTGCCTCATCTGTTGACTCCTCGAACGATTTGCTAACCTTACTTGCAAACAAATCATTTCCTTTTAACATAATTCTGATATCTACAATCTTATTTTCAGGTGTGTCGGTATTGTCTAATTTCAATGTAACTTCAGATCCTATTACATCAGAATACTTAGCACATACCTTTTCTAATTTTTGTGTAATAAAATCTTCTAATTTAGAATCTGCTTTAAAGTGAACTGAATTGATGTTAATTTTCATATTAACCTCCTGTTTTAAATTAGTTATTAATAATATTGGTTTTAACCATGTTTTTATTTATCTCCGTAAGGATGCGCTTTCTTATATACATCCTTAAGTTTGTCTATCGTATTATGTGTATATATCTGCGTAGAGTTTAAACTACTATGCCCTAACATTTTTTGTATCGCCCTGATGTCAGCTCCTCTATTTAACAGATGAGTGGCAAAAGTATGACGCAATACATGAGGACTCTTCTGCTCTATGCTTGTTATTTCTCCTAATATATTATGTATAACATTATATATAAACTTAGGTGTCGTAACATTTCCCTTGTCATCAGTGATTAGTGCAAGATTATTTCGACATGGAAACCTATCATCTCTTAAATTCTTATAAGCTTTCACCATATTCAACAAATCCTCCCCTATCGGCACTAATCTATCTTTGGCTCTTTTTCCATGAACCTTTATTGTCATGTTTCCTTCGTTTATATCACAATCCTTCAATGACCTCAATTCTGCTTGACGCATCCCCGTCTGATATAGAATTTCAAACACCAGCTCATCTCTTCTTACCGAAAAATCGTCATTTTGTTCAAAACATAATTTTTGCATATCATGCTCCGGAACGAATTTCGCCAATTCTTTAGGCTGTCTTAATGATTTCACTCCCACTAATGGAGTCACAGCAATCACTTTCTCTCTCAAGCAGTATAAATAAAATGTTCTAAGAGTCGATATTTTTCTATTTACGCTTCTGTTTTTAAAGCCTTCCTCTTTTAATACAATAATATAAGAACGAATAATTCCAGAATCCACAGATAGGAGATCATCGCATCCATACTTATCTTTCAAGAAATCAGAGAATTGTTTCAAATCTCGTTTATATGCCACAAGCGTATGCTCCGAATACCTCTTCTCCGTCTGTATGTGCCGAATAAATCTATCTACCATCACGCATTCTTTATGCGTCAAAGATAAAAATATTTTTTGAATAAAACAATACTTTGAAAGGGAAATAAAATAAAATAAAAAAAACATTGCCTTAATAAGACAATGTTTTTTTCGAGATTATTCTTGCAAAATGTGCAAAAAAGAAATCAATTGTTTTCTTCTGCTTGACGAAGCTGTTGAACGTAAATAGCCTTCATACGTTGTTCACGTTTAATGATTGAAGGTTTTGTGAATTTTTGACGGTTACGTAATTCTTTTACAACGCCAGTTTTTTCATACTTTCTCTTGTAACGTTTAAGAGCGCGATCAATGCTTTCGCCTTCTTTTACAGGAACAATAATCATGTTAATACTCTCTCTTTCTTTAAATTGTTAAACTAAATTTCGTTTTTTCTTAAGCGGGTGCAAAGATAGTTATTTTTTTCTAATACACCACATTATTTTTCTAAAAGATTTTCAAATAAGAAATTATTTATCTTTTCAAATAAATGCATTCTTACATCAAGTCCATCTTGTTCGTATTGTCCATAAATGCTATGATTTTTATTTGGATAAACCATCAAATCAAATTGTTTACCTTCAGAAACCAATGCTTTTATGAGTTCCATTGCATTTTGATAATGAACATTATCATCGCCGCTGCCATGACACAACAAATAATTTCCCTTTAAGTTTTCTACGAAATTTATCGGCGAGTTATCATCATAACCTGAAGGATTTTCTTGCGGAGTGCGCATAAATCTCTCTGTATAAATATTGTCGTAATAACGCCAGTTTGTCACAGGTGCTACAGCAACGGCAGTGCTGATATAATCCGCACCTTTTGTTATACCCGATGTCGCCATGAAGCCACCGTAGCTCCAACCATAAATAGCTATCTTTTCAGGATTTACATAAGGCTGGCTTGCCATATATTTAGCAAGAGTAATCATATCCTCTGTTTCATATTTACCAAGTTGTTGGTATGTCATTTTCTTAAATTCCTGACCTCTTGCTCCACCGCCTCTGTTATTTATTGAAACACAAATAATTCCATTTTGAGCTAAAATCTGCATCCAGTCATAATCGCTGTGATTCCATGAGTTCATAACAGTCTGATGTCCAGGGCCTCCATACACATAAATCAAGACAGGATATTTTTTATTAGGATCGAAGTCTGGAGGTAAGATACGCCATGTCTCCATTTCCAATTGCGTTCCGTCAGGCAAAACAAAGGCTGGATCTGTTATGGTAACCAATTCTTTTTTAGCAAGATTATATTCCTTCATTCTTTCTGCAAATTCTTGGTTATCTTCTAAAACTCTGACTTGCTTACCTTTATTATCAAACAAAACATATTGATATGGCTGATCAACTGTTGAATTAATGTTTATCAAATATTTAAAGTTTGAACTAAATCTCGCATTATTTACACCTACCTTATTAATTAATGTACGCATCTCGCCTTTTAAATTAACAGCGTAAATTTGTCTCTCGACAGAAGAATTCTTAGCAGCTTGGAAATAAACTTCCTTTCCGTCGAAGCCATAAACTTGTGTCACTTCCCAATCACCTGAAGTAAGCTGTTTGACAGGAGTTCCATCCATCATATACAAATAAATGTGATTATAACCGTCTTTCTCACTTGTCATCAAGAATCTTTTTCCATCTTCGAGGAAAGTCCAGTTATCTGTAACATCAATGTAGTAAGGATTTGTCTCATCGTAGAAAACAGTAGTTTGGCCTGTAGTAGCATCAGCTGCCAAGATTTCCAAATGATTTTGATGACGGTTTAATCTTTGGATTGCCAACACATTAGCATCTTCAGTCCATTTAATTCTTGGGAAATATATGTCTGTTTCTTCGCCAGTATTCATTTTTGTAGTATTACCTGTCTCGAGATCATACACAAAAATTTCAACTATAGAATTGTCCTCGCCTGCCTTTGGATATTTAAATTTATAATCTTCAGGATAAAGACCGTTGAATATCTGCATATTATATTCTTTGACATCAGATTCATCGAAGCGATAGAAAGCTATTTTTTTACTATCTGGCGACCAGTAGAAACCTTGAGCGAAGCCAAATTCCTCTTCATAAACCCAGTCTGGAGCACCATTTATGATATGATTCCATTTTCCGTCATGAGTAAATTGCAACTCCTCATTTGTTTTAAGATCTTTTATAAAAAGATTATTGTCACGCATGAAAGCTACTTTTGTAGCATCTGGAGAGAAAGTAGCGAGACGTTGTGAACCGTTTTCTGAAAGAGGCAACAACACCTTATTATTAATGTCATAAACATAAAAATCGGCAGTATATGAATGACGATAGATTGGATTGTAATTGTTCATAAACAAGACCTTTGATTCGTCATCACTCAAAGTATAGGTTGAGTATAAAGGAGTTGCGACAGAATCGCCAGGAAGTATCAGCTCTCTCATATCGAATAAGGTATTGACTTTCTTACCTGTTTTATAGTTATAGATATTGAGTTTTCCTTTTTCGAGAGTAGCGTAAGTGTTGCCATCTTTCATAGGATTCATGCCGACAACGCGTTTAGTTGCGAATGTTGGGCGCTCATAAATGTCGGCTAATTCAAGATTTTTCTTTTCCTGAGCATTAATAGCAAAGATGCCATTAAGCAGAAACATAATGATTAATAAGGACTTAATTTTATTCATAATAATGTATTTAGAAAACTCAAAAATAAAATAAAAAATTGAATAAAAAATATTTGGTAGAATAAAAAAAAGTTGTATTTTTGCACTCGCAAATGGGACGGTAGCTCAGTTGGTTTAGAGCGCATGCTTGACAGGCATGAGGTCACAAGTTCGATCCTTGTTCGCCCCACACAGAACGCCCAATGAGGCGTTTTTTTATTGAAAGATGTCACAGAGACACTTAGCGACTTAGAGACTTGGTGACTCAGTGACTTAAAAATGGGACGTTAGCCCAGTTGGTTTAGAGCGCTGCCTTCACACGGCAGAGGTCACTGGTTCGAGTCCAGTACGTCCCACGAATCCGTTGTAAATTACCACTCCACATTCATCAGCTCTTCTCCCAACTTCCTGATTTCGTTCATTATTAAATCTTCACGCTCTTTACTTGGTTTTTTATTTCCACTTATATACGCAGCGATGAGACTCTGCTGTATTCCTAATCTGCGAGCTATGGCGGAAGCGTTTATCTCCGGATGGGAAAGAAAGAATTTTGATATTCCCACAGGCTCAGGATCATCATATTCAAAACTCTCAAAAGACACGTCTTCATCAAGTTCTTCCCAATGGATACCCTCATCTGACATTATGTATTTGTTACGCTCCTCATCCGTGGCATACATCAGCCGCTTGTAGTATAGCAGCGACTGCCATAAAGTACGACCATCATCTGTCAAACCATAAATGCGATTGTCTTCAAACCAAATCTTAGTGATTATCATTGTAGTTATATTTTAGTATTCAAATATCAAACATATTCATCGTTTGTTGCCAAAATGCTTATTCCATTCTAAAATAGCCACCTCTTTATTTTCTTCCAATATTGCTTCTGCCATCTTTAAGTCATTAGGTTTCATACCTTTGCTTTCAACCAATTCAATCTTATCAGGATGAATTATAAACTTTGCTTTCCCATTTGCATTTTTTACGTGAACGTGCATAGGCTCGTGTTCACGGGAATAGAAGAAAAACCTCATTCCGAATATTCTAAATATTTCCGACATAAACTTTGATTTTTAATTACGATGCAAATATAGGATATAATTTTATAACCTGCAAGTTTTTTTCTACAATTTTCATAAAAAATATTTTTCTCAACACTTTTCATTATATAGAAAACTTTTTCTACATTTGCACTCGACCTCCACGGTGGAGGAAAAGGTGTTATTGAAATTATCTTCTTAGATTAAACTTCGCAACTTTAACTCTGACACGAAGATAGTAAACAATAGCACCACACCTTTGTATGTGTATGTATAGTCCTTAGTGGCTTCTTACATATCCTTTGGTGTGGGTTGTTGTTTTATCCGTGTCAAAGGTAACGCGAAGACCTAATCTAAGGATAAAACAATAAGTTCCCACACCTTTCTTTTTTATAATCCGCTTTCTTCTGGGAATTGTGAGGGCATTGAAAATTATTTGCTATATGTGTGCAAATTATTATTTGGATGCTAATTTTGCTTCGCATTTGATACGATCATTAAAAGAAATGCGAAAACCCAATGGACTGCCATTTATTACAAATGGCATCACTCTTCCTTTCTTGGCATATGCATACAAACGCCTGAATTGTGATGATTCGCCGATAACAGAAGAATACATCCATAAAATCATAAGTTCTATAGAGAATGCAAAAGATGATAAGTTTATATATCAACATTGTTCTGAAATAGATGAAGATGTGATTGCTTTAGAAACACGAATGGAAGATAGATTAGAAGAACAAGGGTATTATGCTCGTTTTTCAAACTCAACCATGTTATACGACCCAGATGCATTTGAAAAAGCTCCTTCATCTAAACAACTTTATGATAGATATAATAAGGTAATATCAAATAACACTTTTTCTAGAGTTTGGAAAAAAGATGAATATAACTATGTCTGGGATATTATCTCAGAGGAAGAAAATACAGCAATAAATACAATTATAAATAATTATAATACATAAATATGAAAAAGATATTATTTACATTCGTGATATGCTGCTTCGCTTATCCTTTGTTCGCTCAAATACCATTTGTTGGAGCAACTCCAATATTCGCAGAACCTGCTAGAAAAACGCCATCGACATATAATGGTCATTATGGTGATGTTAATCCATTGAGTTCTGGGACATTCGAAACAACAACCAAATCCTCAAATGTTCAAAAGAGTAACATCGATAGTCAAAGCATGTGGTTCAAGGCAATAAGAATATCTTTTAACGATGATGAATGGCAAGATTGTAATATTAAAATACTCATTTCTGCTGATGATTCTACTATTAAGATTTTTGCAAATAAAACCCATACAATACATTTATATAATGTAGAACATGAAGGTTATATTGAAGACGCATACATAAAAACATGGAACGGCAGGGACGAGAATGGCGAAAAATGCCTACTAGATATTCTGATGCTTGATAATGCTGTTATGCTTAATATAGAATATGAAAATTTTTCCGTTAGATACGGCATAATACCAGATGAATAATTAGATAGAACATAAATATGAAAAAGATATTGATATTATTTTTATTGTTGGTGCCTTTATTTACAAATGCTCAAACTTGGTACAGAGCTATAGCTGTTGATTTTGAAGATGGGAAAGGATTGCGTGATTGTAATATTAAGATACTTCTAGTAGATGATTATACTATAAAAATTTTTGCAAATAAAACTGTTACATTAACTTCTTATGGCATACATGAAGATTATGATGATAAAGATAAAGGTATGAAATACAGAACATTTAAATGCATAGATGAGGATGGGGAAAAATGTTTGGTAACAATAGCAATGATGGAGGACGTTACGTTACTTAGAATAGAATATGATAATTTCTCGGTCAATTATGGTATAATACCAGATGAATAATTAGATAGAACATGAATATTAAAAAGATATTGATATTGTTTTTATTGTTGGTGCCATTATTTACCAATGCCCAACTTTGGTTTAAAGCTAACACTATGCGTTATACTGATGAATATGAAGAATGGCAAGAATGGCAAACATGTAATGTTACAGTCTCATTTGATGTTGATAATGATTGGAAACTAAAGCTTTTCATATCACCAACCAATATATTACAATAAGAAAAATTAAAGATTATGGTAATATGGTTGATGATGATGGTAATACTCATTGGTTGTGGTATGGAATTGACAACGAGGGTTTGGAATGTACATTGGCGTTAGTATTATACGAAACTAATGTGCGTTTGACAATAGCTTATGAATATTTTCAAATTTGCTACATTTAGTGCCAGATATATAACTCAATAGCTATTATATAAAAGTCGATTAAAATTTCTGTAGGTGTAATCTATAATGGATATAAGTTCCCACACCTTATAAGTTTAATGCCAAACGGAGGGAACAGGGAGGCTTTTAAAATTAAATTTTATGAAAAAAATATTATCTAAATTATCAATTTTAATGGTAATATCGTGTTTATTCACATCATGTACCGTTACAAGAACCTACGCAGTTTCCAAAGAGAAAGATTACAAAGAAGCTTTCGTTGGTGCAAAACACAATGATATTGTGTCTGCATTCGGAGCACCAGACAGGCAGACATCAGATGGTGCCGGTGGTACCATTCTTATTTACGAAAGAACTACAACAAATACTACTACTGACAGTCAGGCTGCTGCATATAATGTTAATTATTATAACAGAACATATACTCCGGGTGTACATAGTAATACAACCACAACACAAAATACAAGTTACATACATATATTTGTAGATAAAGATGGCGTCTGTTATAATGTTAAAACCAATCATCAAAAATATATTACAGAAGTTGATGAGAAAGCAACTGCAAGAAACAAAAAAATCTGGAAAGTAGGTGGTACTATTATACTTGCAGAAGTCGTAATTGGAGCGGTCGCTATTTTAGCTGCTTTTTTGGGTGCCTTTTAAAGGAACGAAAAGCAAATACTATATTTACACAAAGCCAACTTCCTATCCACAGTGAGTTGGCTTTTAATTTTATCTCCAAACAATATAATCAAACTTCAATAGTTATTCTTAAAAAACACATTCCATCAAATGTTTATGAATCTGCAATTTTATTATACGCTTATAATTGATAACTCCAAACTTGTTTGATTTATGCTGAAATGGATTAAAAGAATTATAATTGTGGTTTTGTCGATAATTCTTATCGGCTTCATCATTCCACAGAAGCTGAAGATGCCTGTCGTTGGTGCTGATTCTAATAGTTATAATCATAATACTTTTTGGCACGAAGGCTGGGGCAGTTCCGTGGTGCATAAGGGCGTTGATGTTTTTGCCAAGAAAGGTACGAGTGTTCATTCTTCAACGAAAGGAATAGTGCTTGCAACATCCGAAGGAAATAAAAGCGGCAAGTTCGTTCTTATACTTGGGCCAAAATGGAGAATCCATTATTACGCTCATTTAGATGAGATAAAGACAAAACGTTTTGCTTTTGTCAATCAAGATACTGAGATTGGAACTGTAGGAAATACAGGAAACGCCGCTAACACCCCAGCGCATCTGCATTATGCAATTGCTACGCCAATTCCTTATACTTGGAGAATTGACAATGCTCCGCTTGGATGGCAGAAGATGTTTTACCTAAACCCGATTGATTATTTATCAAAATAAAACTATAGAAAAGCTCTTGACAATTATATATCGCTCTTACGGAGCTATTTATCATATCTAAAACCTCGGAAGGACTTGAGAATGACTTCCTAATCTTACCAATGTCAAAATCCTTATCTCGTTTGTTTCCGTCTTATAGTACAGTAATACCAAATCGTTCTTGATGTGGCAATCCCTAAAGCCGCTAAGTTCACCCTGAAGTTTATGGTCTTTGTATTTCTTGTCTAATTTAAAATCATTGGCTAACTTCTCAATTACATCATCCAACTCTTTTTCATCAAACTTTTTGCTTTTCCTAAGCTTTTCCAAATCTTTTAGATGTTATATGGCAAAAACAATGTTACGCATGACTTACTTTCCTTTTATAATCTTCCATGCTAGTACATACCACAACATCACCATTTTGCATTTCTCTAATAGCTTGTAAGGTTTCTTTCGGCAACATCGGATTATTCTCTTTCTTTTCTTGAATATCAACATAATCAATAGTCTTTATGAAATTAATGAGCTGTTGCGCTTTTTTACTTCTTGCGTTAATTTTTAAAATATATTCCGCCATAATCCTAAAATTTCAGTTTTTATATTTGCAAATATACAACTAAAAAATATTTTCTGCTTTCGATTTCGGGAAATTTTTCAAAAAAAAATATTCTTCATCGAAGACTTTTTATATTAAATAAT
>SUWV01000016.1 GCA_015061315.1 Lentimicrobiaceae bacterium | reverse complement strand
CGACAGGTTCGGTTTGCGGTAATATTATGGGTGCGATCTACGGCTATGAGCATATCAAGGAACGTAATATCTTCTGCCCTGAAGGTAGGAAATTGGAAGAGACTCTCGAACTCTCGGAAATTATCCTTGCTCTCGCCGACGATCTCTCGACTGGTTGTATCATCAGTGAATATGATCCTATCGATACTCCGGAAAAGCGTCAATGGTATGAACGCTATTGTAAGATGAGACCTGCAGGAATTGGAAATAAGTAGTTTTTTTTGGTAGCCTGAATGCTCGGATAAATTCAATGTCATTGAATTTATCCGAGTCATAACAATGAACTAAAAGTTCAAGGTGAAGCCTATTCCGCTATTTGTTGCTCCAAAATTAAGTGTTATATCATTCGTTTTATTATTGTAATTATCAACGACTTTGTTCATCTTAGCATTGCTACATACTGTAATGGCTATTGACGGTATTGCTGATACCATAGTGCCTAATGACATTATAATTCCTCCTGCATAAAAAAGTGAGAATCCTATTGCGTTGCCTAATTCTTCGGAATTGCTATTGGTTTGTGCATTGAGTGCCTTGTGCGCCATAATAAAACTTGCCGTCGTCAATGAGGCGAATGCCGCTGTTGTGCACCAAAAAGGTATTGATACAATATGGAGGGTTCTTCCAGTTCTGTAAGTTTTGTAAGTGTCTTCGTCAAGAATTAGCATCAAATCCTCTGATGAAATTTTTTCTTTAGTCTCAACATTTATGATTTTACCGCATCGTTTTTCTATTGAACAGATGTTATTTGACTGATTTTGTGAATTTGCGACAAATCCTGCAAATATTAAACCGATGATTATTAACAATTTTTTCATACGATATAGTTTATTAATGATAATACAAATGTAAGAAAAATCAATGTCTTGTTTTTAAATCTGTTTTTTTTGAGCGCAGTAGTCTGACGTGTATATCCTGATGCTCTTTGAGATTTTCTATACTGCGACGTGTCTTGGCAAAAAAATCCTCATTTGTATCTGGAACGTCATTGTATATTGGATTATCAATATGATTGATACTATAACCTTTTTCTCCTAATTCAATATTGCTTGCCGTAATCTGTTGTTGTAATTCTGTACAATCGAAATTATATGTTGGTGAAAGCATATTATGTGAAATTTGATTTATTAAAAAAAAGATTGTTCAACAAAGATATGAAAAAAATTATTTATTGACAAAAAAATCCCGACTCATTACTGAATCGGGATTTCTTTATGTGGGACAACGAAAGTGTCCTTATAGCTATTATCCTAACTTCACGCGGTTGAAAGCTGTAACTGTAGCTTCTTTATCGCCAGCTTGGATATATTCGCGAACTGTTTTAGGGTCAGCGATGAGTGATACTTGATCGAGTAAGCAGTTTTCTTTGAAGAACTTAGCGAGACGACCTTTAGCGATGTTTTCTAACATTGCTGTGTTGAGGTTGCCAGCTTTTTCTGCTGCGACTTGTTCTTTAATTTCGCGAGCTTTAGCAGCGTCTTCTTCAGTGATCCAACCTTTAGCCATGTTTGAGTTGATGTGGTCATCAGTGTCAACGTGAGCTGGGTTGATACCTGCTTTTTTCAAAGCGACTTCAACAGCTTTTTGGATTTGCTCTTGTTTTGTCTTCTCGATAGCGACGTTGTATTCGTTATCTTTTGTTGCTTGTGGGACGTCGTTTTCATCGATAGCGACTGGGTCCATAGCAGCGATTTGAAGAGCTACTTCGTGAGCGATTTCTTCGATGCCGTTGAATGATTTATTGAAACCTACTATTGTAGCGAGGCGGTTACCTTGGTGGTTGTAGTTAGTAACGTATTCAGCTTCGATAGCGAAGTATTTACCAACTTGAACTTTCTCGCCTGTTTTTGCTGTGAGGTCTGTTACGATAGCTTCAAGTGTTGTACCGTTGATGGTAGCAGCGTTGAGAGCTTCCATATCTTTAACTCTGTTTTCTACTGCGAAGTCTAAGAGCATTTTTGTTGTACCAACGAAGTCAGCGTTAGCGCCAACGAAGTCAGTTTCGCAGTTTAACATAATGACAGCAGCAAATTTGTGATCTTCGGTAGCTTTAGAGATTACGCAACCTTCTGTAGCGTCGCGGTCAGCTCTTTTCAAAGCGATCTTTTGACCTTTTTTACGAAGATAGTCGATAGCAGCTTGTTTGTCGCCATTGCATTCTACGAGAGCTTTTTTGCAGTCCATCATGCCGGCGCCTGTCATTTGTCTTAATTCGTTAACTTGAGCAGCTGTAATGTTCATAGTAATAAATTGTTTTTAGATTTATTTTTTGTTAACGTTTTTACGAGGTCTTCTTTGACGTTTTTCTTCTTTTTCTTCTTCCTCGCCTTTGTTTTCCATTACGTTTTCATCGTCCATCATTTCGTCTTCGACGATGTCTTCCTTATCACGTGAGTTTTTACGTTCTGTCAAACCTTCTTCGATAGCTTCAACCATTTTACCGATGATGAGTTCGATTGATTTTGAAGCATCGTCGTTAGCTGGGATAGGGAAGTCGATGAGGTTAGGATTTGAGTTTGTATCGACGATAGCGAAAGTAGGGATGTTAAGTTTTCTTGCTTCAGCTATAGCGATATGTTCTTTGATGACGTCAACAACGAAAACAGCGCTTGGGAGACGGCTGAGGTCAGCGATACTACCTAAGTTCTTGTTTAATTTTTCGCGTTCACGTTCAATTTGTAATCTTTCACGTTTTGAAAGGTTATTGAATGTGCTGCTTGCCATCATTTTGTCGATGCTAACCATCTTACGGACAGCCTTGCGGATTGTAGAGAAGTTGGTGAGCATACCGCCTGGCCAACGTTCTGTTACGTAAGGCATGTTTACTTTTTGTACGAGTTCAGCAACGATGTCTTTAGCTTGTTTTTTTGTAGCGACGAAGAGGATTTTCTTTCCTGATCTTGCTAATTGACGTACTGCGTTAGCTGCTTCGTCAATCTTAGCTTGTGTTTTATATAAATCAATGATATGGATACCATTACGTTCCATGAAGATGTAAGGAGCCATGTTTGGATTCCACTTTCTTCTTAAGTGTCCAAAGTGACAACCTGCATCTAATAATTGTTCGAATGTTACTTGTGTCATGTGTTAATTTTTTTAAATGTTTACTTTCACTGATGCAATCGATGAGTAGCTTAATAGATCTCAACGATTTGGATGCTAAACACAAATGCTTGCCTTTTGATAGACTAACGTTTGCTGAATTGGAATTTCTTACGAGCTTTTGGCTGACCTGGTTTCTTACGCTCGACCATACGTGGGTCACGACGCATTAAACCTTTTGCCTTGAGGATAGGGCGATATTCTGGGTTGATTTCGCACAATGCACGGCTGATAGCTAAACGTAATGCTTCAGCTTGTCCGTTGATACCACCACCGTCTAAGTTGACTTTAATGTCATATTGTCCGAGAGTTTCGGTCAACATTAAAGGTTGTTCAACAACGTAGTGAAGGATGCTTGTTGGGAAATATTCCTTATAGTCGCGCTTGTTAATCGTAATGTTTCCGTTGCCAGCTTTCATGTAAATACGTGCAACAGCGGTCTTTCTTCTACCTAAAGCGTTTATTACTTCCATGATAATTATTTGGTGTTGATTTTAAGTTCGATAGGTTGTTGTGCCTGATGTTTGTGGTCAGGACCTGCATAAACGTACAAATTACGGAATAATGCGTTTCCAAGAACTGTCTTTGGAAGCATTCCCTTGATAGCATGTTCAAGAACTGCGATTGGCTTTCTCTTCAATTGCTCTTCTACAGTTCTGAATCTTTGACCGCCAGGATAACCTGTGTGGTGAACGTAAGTCTTCTCTGTTAATTTTTTGCCGGTGAGGACGACTTTCTCGGCATTGATAATTATGACATTGTCGCCACAATCACTGTGGGGAGTAAAGCATGTCTTCCTCTTACCTCTTAGGACCTGTGCTACTTCAGAAGCTAATCTACCTAAAGTTTGGCCCTCAGCATCAACGATATACCACTTCTTGTTGGCATTTTCTTTGCTGACGCTAATTGTTTTGTAACTTAATGTATCCATTTGATTAATAATAAATTATGCTGTTTGTTCAACATTTGTTTTTCATACGTATGAAACGGGTGCAAAATTAAAACTTTTTTTCTTATAAAACAATACCATTTAAAAAAAAGTTTAGAGTTTGAAAGTCGAATGTTTAAGTCTAAAGTCTAATGTCTAAAGTCTAAAGGGAAAAATGTTTGTACCTTTAGTCTTTAGACTTTCATCTTTAGACTTTAGTCTTTTATCTTTAGACTTTAGACTTTCATCTTTAGACTTTAGTAAGTCTCTGGAAGCTTTCCTCGATGCTGGTTTCTTCCTGCTGCATGCTCTTAATGATCACATTATTATTAATAGCCCAGCGCATCAGATCTTGTCTTATGTCTAAATCGGCTTTAGGCTCCAAAATCCAATGGTTGTCTTTTATCGACCGAGCTTGCTTTAAGCCTGCTATGCTTCTTAACATTTCCATTGTGACCTTGCCATCAAACTCAACGATCAAAACATTGTCAGATTCCTTAGTCAAGTTCTCAATATTGTCGTTGGCAACTACTACACCTTTATTAATAATAACGACTCTGTCGCAAAGTGCCTCGACTTCCTGCATGATGTGCGTCGATAATAATACCGTCTTTTCCTTTCCTAAGTTCTTGATCAAATTTCTTATGTCGATTAGCTGGTTAGGGTCAAGTCCTGATGTCGGCTCGTCTAAAATCAATACTGACGGATTATGTATCATTGCCTGTGCTAAGCCTACACGTTGTCTGTAACCTTTTGATAATGCCCCGATTTTCTTGTGCATCTCAACATTTAAGCCAGTCATCTCTATCATCTCATCAATGCGCTTGTTGGCTTCTTGTCCCGTGATGTGATGAATGCCTGCTACAAATCCTAAATATTCTTTAACATACATATCCAAATATAAAGGGTTATGTTCAGGCAAATATCCGACGCGTTTCCTGACTTCCATCGACTGTTCCCAGATGTCGAAGCCTTCAACAGTGACGCTACCTTCGGTCGGCGGAATGAAACAGGTTATTATCTTCATCAAAGTGGATTTTCCTGCTCCGTTAGGACCTAATAATCCAACAATTTCTCCCTTGCCAATCTCTAATGAAACATTATTGAGTGCTAACTGTGTATCGTATTGTTTTGTAACGTTTTGAACTATTATCGACATACTTATTTTTTTGTTTTGCAAAAATAACATTTTTCTGTGAAAAAAGTTACTCCATTTGAAAAAACTATCGTATCTTTGTAGTCTCAAACGTGGAAAGATTTGATTGATTGCAACCACAAGAAAAAAATGCTAAAACAATGTTTTTTTCCTAACATTTTACAATCACAAACTCTCCGCAAATTTATTTATAATTTGCTAACTAATTAAATTAATTTGTATGGGTTATTACTTCACATCAGAATCAGTTTCTGAAGGTCATCCAGATAAAGTGGCCGACCAAATTTCCGACGCTGTCTTGGACGAAATGCTTCGTCAAGATCCTGAATCTAAAGTGGCTTGCGAGACATTAGTCACAACAGGTCTCGCTGTAATCGCAGGAGAAGTAAAGTCTTCCGGTTATGTCGATATTCAAAAGACAGCTCGTCGCGTCATCGAACGCATAGGCTATAACAAAGCAGAATATCAATTCGACGGCAAGTCATGCGGCATCATTTCTGCTATTCATGACCAATCACAAGACATCAACCGCGGCGTTGAACGTAAGAAAGATGAAGACCAAGGTGCCGGCGATCAAGGTATGATGTTCGGTTTCGCTTGTAAGGAAACTGACGACTATATGCCTCTCACAGCTGAGTTGTCACATATCTTATTACACGAACTTTCGCAGATCCGTCGCGAAGGCAAGAAAATGAAATATCTTCGTCCTGACGCTAAGTCACAAGTCACGGTAGAATATGGTCCTAACTGGAAACCTCTCCGCATCGACACTATCGTCATCTCAACTCAGCATGACGAATTTCTTGATGACGACGAAGCTATGATAAAGGCTATCGAACACGACGTTAGAACAATCCTTATTCCTCGTGTCAAGAAGCTTCTTCCTCAACGCGTGAAGCTTCTCTTCAAACCTGACATGAAACTTTTTGTCAATCCTACAGGCAAGTTCGTTATCGGCGGTCCTCATGGCGACACAGGTCTCACAGGAAGAAAAATCATCGTTGATACTTACGGCGGTCGCGGTGCTCATGGCGGCGGCGCTTTCTCAGGAAAAGACTCTTCAAAAGTAGACCGTTCAGCAGCTTACGCAGCACGTCATATCGCCAAGAACTTAGTAGCTTCTGGCGCTTGTGACGAGGCTTTGGTTCAAATAGCTTACGCTATCGGCGTGGCACAACCTGTAGGTTTCTACGTAAATACAAACGGAACTTCTCATGTTAAAGACGCTAACGGTAAGAAAGTCAGCGATGCTGTGATAGCAGAGAAACTTAAAGAATTATTCGACTTACGTCCTTACGCTATAGTAAAACGTTTCGGCTTGAAAAATCCAATCTTCGAAGCAACAGCATCTTACGGTCACTTCGGTCGCGACCCAAGAGTTGAGAAAGTAGAAGTGTTCTACGAAGATAAAGACACTTTCAAAGAAGACGGTAAGATTTACAAAAACGTCGAGCTTTTCGCTTGGGAAAAATTAGACGCCGTTGAAGATATCAAGAATAAATTGAAAATTGAAAGTTGACAATTGAAAATTATGGAACCTCAGAAAATTTCTGAGGTTTTTTTATTTTATATTTGCATAATTTTCTATGCAATTCTAAAATTATATTTTATATTTGCATAGGGTTTTATGCAATTATAAATCGAGATGTTCATTCGAAGTCAATTCCGTAGTTAGTCTTTATCATAAAAACAAATGAGTCTATAAATTACATCATATAATCTATAGACTCATTATTTGTTGTATTAAAAATCAGTTTAATAATAGTAATAATAATTATGATGCCACTCTTCTGTTACGCCTCCGTATGTTATTTTGACAACGTATTCTGTGCTTTTACGAAGGAATTCGGCTCTTGTTGAGGATGTTTCATCTTCCGTATTATGAACTGTTATATTAACAATCCCTTTGCTCCAATATTCAGACGTTCTTTGAAGATCGGATTCTGATTCAAAACTGAGATCGACGATTCCATTATTTGTATAATAATAATCTGGCCCTGGATGTCTATTGTCGGAATAATCTGATTTTCTTGCCTCATAATAATAATTATTATCATTCAAACATAAATTACCTTTTCCTGCAAATGTATAAGGATAGACGTATATGGTACTCGGAGTGCTTTTATACGATATGTTTACATCGAAGAAGTATTCTGGCAAGTCATTATTTATAGAGTATATATTCCAACTATTTGTATCTATGCATGTTATGATACAGTTAACAGTGCCGTCATCTTGACGTAGTCCGAGATTGTTATAATAGTCTGTGAAAGATGTTAACTCCCATATTGAACCGACACTGTCTAAAGCTTGTCCGTTAGTATTTATCTTATAAGCAATGCCTTCTTCTCCGTATTGGTAAACTTCCCAAATGTTTTCATCTACAGATTGCATGAAAGTTTCGTACACTCCATGATTATATTGTCCTGTTTTTATGTAATAATTTAACTTAAACGTAATGTCAGCGTATCTTCTGAGAACGGCATCAGTGACATTGCTCCATTCGTCTGTCATGGTCAATCCTCGTGATGTAAGACGGTCTGGATTGTCGCCTTCATCTGTTGTGCAGGAAGTGAATAACGAAGCTGAGAAAAATATAACTGTGATATAAAATATTAGCTTTTTCATAATTATATGGATTTTAAGATTATTAGATTATTTTCCGAAACGATATTGAACGCCGCAGTTGAAGATGCCACGAGGTCCGCAGCCAAACTCAGCGAAACCACGCAAGTCCTTGCCGACAGAAACGCCTATTCCTGTAAATTGAATCACAGGATGCATATTGAAATTAAGTATATCCATCTCTTTGTCATTATATAATCCAAAAGAGGCACCGATTCCAAAAGCTGAGTAAAGGTTGAAATTTTCCTTGTAGACATACATGAAACGTATCGTAGGTACGATTGCCATCTTATGTCCTGAATTGGTCGCAACCTTTTGGTGTGAGAAATCATAAACTTTTTGATAAAACGAGGTGTATGTTGCAGATACACCTAACCATAACCATTTCTTTATTCCATACATATATGATAAAGAAAATGCGCCTGGCGATTTCTCATCACCTTTGTATGTATTGGGAGCAAACCAATTATGATTAGGATAACTCGATGTACCCTGGGTATTATAAATTGGACTGATGGCTAACAGCACGTCACCGTAACTGATTGACACCTCCTGATGAGGGTAGTTTTGAGTGGGCTTCTGCTCATTTTGTCCCATGAGCATCGTGCATAATGACATACTTATCACCATGCACAAGATAATTCTTTTCATCATTTCATTTTGATTAGAAAATTAATAAACTAAAATAATAACTTTAACAAGCATTTAACGAAGCGTTAATTACATTATTGTATTTTCAATTTTAATTTGTAAGACGCACCAATTACACCGTGTTTATTTTTCAATGGTGTAATGTGTCACGTCTCTACCATAATTTTCAAATTTCAAATTTCAACTTTCAATTCACTTCAGTTCCACTCTTGTGATGCCGTGTCCGCCTGTCTCCAAACTTGCGTCTTGCATCTGTCGCACGCACGATTGCTTGCTGAGATATTGACGTATCATCTGTCGTAAGATTCCGTTGCCTTTACCGTGTAAGATGCTGACATTCTTGATGCATAACAATGAAGCGTCGTCGATGTATTTAGCTACGGCTTCTATGGCTTCCTCGCCGCGCATTCCTCTCACGTCTAAGGTGAGGTTGAAATTGGCTGATTTCTCGTTGAGGTCTTCCATGATTGCCTTACGGAGATATGTCGGGTTGTTGGCGGATTTCTTTGCTTCTTTCTTACTTATCTTAACGACTTTATCGGCTGTGGTCCTAAGTCTTACGCTACCAAATTCTATGGTAATGTCGGTGTCGCTTACCGCAATGACTTCTCCGACGATTTCCATCTCATTGATACGAACCATATTACCGACTTGTATGTCTTGCTCATCTTTCTTCTCTTTTTCTTCAATCTTAAGATTTTTAGATATGACCTTGGCGTCTTCTTCAAGCTGCTGTTTCATGCCTTTCAAGTCCTGACGTAGTTCTTTGGTGCGTTCTTTCTCAGCCTGAGCTTCTTTAATCTCACGTATCGTCCTTTCAATCTTGGCGTTTGCTTTGTCAATTAAAGATTGAGCTTCTTTATTAGCTTCTTTCAAGAGAGTGTTTTTCTTCTTCTCCAAATCACTGAGAAGATTTTTATATTTTGTAACGACTTCATTAAGAAGATTGTCGGCTACTTTTAATTCGTATTCTTTTTTACGGACTTCTTTCTTTTCTATCTCAAGTTGTTGCAGCTGTTGATCGAAGTTAAGATGTTCTTTGCCACCAATCTCAGCTGCCTCGTTAAGAATCTCTTCCGGGAAGCCTATTTTCTTCGCGATTTCAAATGCGAACGAACTTCCGGGTTTGCCTGTCATCATCACGTAAAGAGGCTGCAGATAACGAGTGTCGAACAGCATCGCTCCATTGACGATGCCTTGGTGCTTGTCGGCGAGAAGTTTAAGATTTGCATAGTGCGTCGTTACGACTCCGAACGATTTTTTCTCGTTCATTTTTAACAAAATAGCTTCTGCTATCGCGCCACCGAGTTGTGGCTCCGTTCCCGTTCCGAACTCATCGATTAAGAATAAGGTGCGTTTGTTAGCCTGACGTATCAGCTCTTTCATGTTTAAAAGATGTGAGCTGTAGGTACTTAAATCGTTTTCGAGCGATTGGGAGTCGCCGATGTCTATGAACATATCGTGGAAGACTCCGCACTTAGAGTCTATTTCCATCGGGACGGCGAGCCCGCACTGAAGCATATATTGAACGAGACCTATAGTTTTAAGACATACTGACTTACCGCCGGCGTTAGGACCGGAGATGACGAGTATTCTGTTGTCTTTATCTAAATTTAAATCTAATGGCGTGATATGTTTGTCCTGCGACTTCAGTTTCTGTTCCAAAAGCGGATGTCGAGCCTGTCGCCATAAGAACATCGGTTCGTCATGAATTTCTGGAACGACGCATTTGTATTCGTTGCTTAACAATGATTTAGCTCTGATGAAATCTATGAGACCTAACGAGTTCCAAGCTTTGAGAAGGGCTGGTATTTCAGGACGTAGCAGATTCGTGAATGCGAACAGTATTTTATTTATCTCACGACGTTCAGCATATTCCAACTCTCTGATTTCGTTGTTGGTGTCGAAAATCTCGGCAGGTTCTATATATACAGTCTGACCTGTCGCCGACTCGTCGTGTATGAAACCGCGCAACGCTCTTTTGTCGCCGGCTTTTACCGGTATTACGGGACGACCATCGCGAATGGTGAGTTCGGCGTTACTGTCAGTCCAGCCTGCTGCTTTGGCATCGGTGAGTATCTTACGCATTCTTCTGTCGATGGAACTCTGCTTGCGACGTATCTCGCGACGAATCTCTAACAAATCGGCAGATGCATTATCTGGTATCTCGCCTTTGTCGTCGATGAGACGTGTTATTTCAGTAAAGATATGTCGGTCAATTTCGATGCCTTCAGATAAAGCCTTAAGCGATTTTACCTTCTCGGCGGATTCCGATTTGAAGAAATTTAAGACGTAAGATAAAGCTAAGAGTGTTGGTTTTAAAGCAAATAGACTTTCTATATTGATGACGGTGCCTTCAATTCTCAGATGATGAAATTCTTCGCGTAAGTCGTTATAGTCGCGAACCGGAAAAGGAACGCCGTTTTGTAATAACGAAAGGAAATCTTCAATCTGGGAGAGACGAGTCTTTATCCTTTCGATGTCGGAACTAAATCGCATCTTTTCAACAAATTCTTTTCCCATTTCACTGATGCACAAATCAGTCAGTCTGTCTTTCACTGACTTAAAACCAATCTTATTTTCAAAATCTTTAGGATAAATCACGTCTTAAATTTTAGAGTTGCAAAGATACTAAAAGGCTAAAGACGAAAGACGAAAGGGGAAAGATTTTTTTAAATCTGAAAATTTGAGAATTTGAGAAATTTTCAGGTTTTCAGTTTCTCAAGTTTTCAATTTCAAAATATTCCCGTTATCTTTTATAATTTCCCGTTTGCCAAAAATGTTTTTCCGTTATCTTAAAAAATATTGCCGATAACTTCATTTTTTTCTGTCATAATTGAATAAATAGTGTTAATTTTGCCTCCGTTTGAAAATAAGTAACACCTATTTATATATGATAAGAATTGAAATTTGTACAAATGGTTATCAGTCAGTGATTAACGCTCAGGATAACGGAGCTGATTGCGCTGAATTATGTGAGTCGTTGGAAGTTGGAGGAGTGACACCTTCATACGGAACGTTGAAAAAAGTCGCCTCCGACATGAAAATTCCGGTGAGAGTCCTCATCCGTCCTCGCTCTGGAAATTACATCTATAACGAGGCTGAATTGGAAATGATGTGTTTAGACATCAAACTTATCAAGGAACTCGGTTACGAAGGCGTCGTCATCGGCGCTCTCAATGAAAACGGTGATTTGGACGTACCAAAAATCAAGGCTATGATGAAAGCCGGCGAAGGAATGAAATTTACTTTCCACAGAGCTATCGACGCTTGTAATAATCCTTTAGATGCATTAAAAACTTTGGTGGAATTGGGCTTCGACAAAGTCTTGACTTCTGGCTGTAAACCTAAAGCTATCGACGGTATCGATATGATTCGTAAGATGCAAGAACAATTTGGCGATAAGATTAAGATTATGGCAGGCGGCGGCGTTAATCTCAACAATGTCATGACGATAATAAATGAAACGGGTGTCTCTAACTGCCATGCTTCACTGACGGTCGATGTTGAGAATTACGGACAAAAACTATATCCAGAGAAAGTCGATAATACAGGCGCAGCGATGTGCTGGAAGGTTTCTTCTCCTTCAATTATTAATGAAATGTTAAAAATGGTTAAAAATAGTTAAAAACGAATTCCCTTACATTTTTTTACATTAACTTTACAAATTGAAAATAACCAAAATAAAAAAATATAATAGATTGATTTTAAAAGTAGTAGTGATTTAATTATGAAGACTCGTTGTTTTATAGTGCTGTTAAGTCTCTTCTTGTTTGTTTCTTGTGGGGAGAAGCGAACTAATCCTTTGATTCAAGAATTGAATGATTCATGGGTCGTTACAACTGATACTCTTAATATTAAGATGCAGGTCGATGTGCCTTCTGTGATACAAGCTGATATGTATGAGAATGGTTTGATACCTCACCCTTATAAGAGTAATGTGGAGCCTCAGCTGCTTTGGATTCCTCAACATGAATGGACCTACACCCTCGATTTTGTCGCTGATGATTATATCTTAGATGAAGATGTGGTGGAGTTAGTCTTTGAAGGTCTTGATACTTACGCCGATGTGTGGTTCAATGGAAAGAAGATATTGCATGCCGATAATATGTTCAGAACGTATTCTTACGACGTAAAAGATATTATAAAAGAGAAGAATAACATAAAAATCAAATTTTATCCTTTTGATAAAGAGAGAGATAGTCTTATTGAAACCTATCGTCTTCGTTTTCCTGAGAAATATGCCGTTATGCGTAAGGCTGCTTATCAGAACGGTTGGGATTGGGCTCCTCGTTATATGAACATGGGTATATGGCAGCCTGTCTATCTTAAAGCTTGGACTCGTTCTACTATATGCTCAGCTTCTGTGATAACCAAAGATATTCATGACGATAAAGCTGATATGTTCTTCGAAGCTTGCATCAACGCTGACGTGAAACATAACATATCATTGCAACTTTTCCAAGAAAACGAGAAGATATTGGACCAAAACATAAATCTCACGAAAGGAACCAACTACTATTCTTTCCCATTCGAGATTTCTAATCCTAAGTTGTGGTATCCTAATGAGTTAGGAGAACAGAATATGTATTCTTTCAATCTTAAAATGGTTGATAAAGACAAGGAAAAGATTATCGAGGAAAGAAATATCACTATGGGTATTCGTACGATAGAGATGGTTGAAGAGCCTGACAGCATAGGAACGGCGTTCTATTTTAAAGTCAACGGCACACCTTTATACATGAAAGGTGCTAACTATATTCCTGAGGAGATGATAACTTCATGGATGTCGAGAGAGAAAACTAAGAAACTCCTTGAAGAATGTGTTGGCGATGCTCACATGAATATGCTTCGTATCTGGGGTGGCGGAATCTATCCTCCTGATTATTTCTTTGAAATATGCGACAGCCTCGGTATCTTGGTATGGCAGGATTTTATGTTCGCAGGTTCTACATATCCTTATACTGATGAGTTTATCAATAATGTAAGAGAAGAAGCTAAGAAACAGGTTATCAGACTTAAAAACCATCCTTCTTTGGCTTTATGGTGTGGTAATAATGAAGTCAGTGAGGGTTATTATAACTGGGGTTGGCAGAAGTCGATGAACTGGTCTGATGCTGATTATAAGGAAATGAAAGACGGCTATGACAAACTCTTCGAGGAGATGTTGTCGGAAGTGGTGTCAAAATATGACAAGTCGAGACCTTACTGGCCGAGTTCTCCTAAGAACGGATGGGGTAGGGCAGCAAGTCTTACCGAAGGCGACGTCCACTATTGGGGCGTATGGTGGGGAGAATTACCATACGAGATGTATCGAGAGAAAGTGGGTCGTTTCAACAGCGAGTTCGGCTATCAGTCATATCCTTCAATGGCAACGTTAAAGATGATTGACGATAATCCTGATTTCAATAATGAGGTGATACAAGCTCACCAAAAACATAACAGAGGCGAGAAACTTATTATGGATCATGTGGTAAGATATTTCGGCGAGCCTAAAGACTTTGAAGATTACGTCTATCTAAGCCAGCTGTCACAGGCTTTTGGTATGGACATAGCAATATCTGCTCAACGTTCATCACGTCCTCGTAGCATGGGTTCTCTCTACTGGCAACTTAACGATGCATGGACTTCAATATCATGGTCATCAATAGATTATTTAGGTAATAAAAAAGCCTTGCACTATAAACTCTCAGAGATTTACGCTCCTATTTTATTAGGTCTTGATATTAAGGGTAAGGACTTATATGACGTATGGGTAAGCAATGATTTGCAACGTGATATTGACGGTAGAGTGCGTATCATAGTGGAAGATATGGAAGGTAATCAGATGTTTGCATTTTCAGAAAAAGCTGATGTGAAAGCTAATAGCTGCTATCGTCTTCCTAATAAGGTTAATATTAACACTTTAAATAAAAAGAAATCGGAATGTTATGCGAGAATTATCTTTATGGAAGAAGATACAATCTTGAGCGAGCGCATTCATTTCTTTACTTATCCTAAGGACTTAGAACTTATAGAGACAGAGATAAATCCTAACATAAATTTCAAGGACGGAAAATATTATATCGAATTTACTGCTGATGTCTTTGTGAAAGATTTATGTATCGAGGCTTCAGAGAGAGGCGATTTCTCAAAGAACTTCTTTGATGTAATCCCTAACGTCACTCAGACTGTTATCTTTGAACCAGAGGATAAGTTGAAATCAGATGTTAGATTTAAATTCAAAATGTATAACAGATAAGTTTTGAATTGAAAGTTAAAACCTGAAAACCTGAAAACTTGAAAACCTGAAAATCTGAAAGTTCTCAGATTCTCAGGTTTTCATATTCTCAGATTTTCCTTGAATTAATCTAACTTCAGCACTGCCAAGAACGCCGACTGTGGAACCTCCACGCTACCTATCTGACGCATTCTCTTCTTACCGGCTTTCTGTTTCTCAAGAAGCTTTCTCTTACGGCTGACGTCGCCACCGTAACATTTTGCGGTAACGTCCTTACGAACCTGACGTACAGTCTCTCTTGCAATAATCTTTGCTCCGATAGATGCTTGTATCGCGATATCGAACTGATGACGAGGAATGAGCTCTTTCAGTTTCTCACACATCTTACGTCCGAAAGCGTAGGCGTTGTCGCGGTGTATCAATGTTGATAAGGCATCGACGACTTCTCCGTTAAGCATAATATCTAATTTTACCAAGTTGGCTTGCTGATAACCTGCGATATGATAGTCGAAGGAAGCGTAACCTTTTGATATTGATTTTAATTTGTCATAGAAGTCGAAGACTATTTCACTCAATGGCATCTGGAATTTCAACTCGACGCGGTCGGTGGTGAGATATGTTTGATTCATCAATACGCCGCGCTTGTCGATGCAGAGTTTCATGATAGAACCGACGAATTCGTTTTTCGTGATGATCTCTGCTATGATGAAAGGTTCGTCGATGTGATCTAATTTCGTTACTTCAGGAAGTCCGCTCGGGTTGTGAACGTCTAACTCTTCTCCGTCAGTGAGATATGCTTTGAAAGACACGTTAGGGACAGTGGTGATGACGTCCATGTTGAACTCTCTGTCTAAACGTTCCTGAACTATTTCCATGTGTAATAATCCTAAGAAACCACAGCGGAATCCAAATCCCAATGCTGCCGATGACTCAGGCTCCCACACTAATGATGCGTCGTTGAGCTGTAGTTTTTCCAATGATGCTCTCAACTCTTCGTAATCGTCGGCACTTACTGGATAGACGCCGGCAAAGACCATAGGCTTCACGTTTTCAAAACCTTCGATAGGTCTGTCGCAAGGAGTATCTACATGAGTGATGGTATCACCGACTTTGACTTCGGAAGAAGTCTTGATGCCAGAGATGATATAACCTACGTTGCCAGCTGATAGCTCATCTTTAGGAACTTGTTTCAGTTGAAGCACGCCTATTTCGTCGGCATGATATTCCATCTTAGTGGCGAAGAACTTGACGAGTTCGTTGGTCTTTATCGTTCCGTTGAAGATACGGAAGTAGGCTATGATGCCTCTGTATGAATTAAATACTGAGTCGAAGATGAGAGCCTGCAGTGGAGCGTTAGGGTCGCCCTTAGGAGCAGGTATTCTATTTACTATAGCGTCGAGGATTTCTTCGATGCCTATGTTGTTACGAGCACTGCATCTTAAAATATCGGAACGCTCGCATCCTATCAAGTCGACGATTTGGTCTTCCACCATCTCAGGGTTGGCACTGTCCATGTCTATTTTGTTGATGACAGGAATTATCTCCAAGTCGTGTTCTAATGCCATGTATAAATTTGAGATGGTCTGAGCCTGGATGCCCTGCGTTGCATCAACGACTAACAATGCGCCTTCACAGGCTGCTATAGAACGAGAGACCTCGTATGAGAAGTCGACGTGACCGGGAGTGTCGATGAGGTTTAATGTATAGTTGACGCCGTCTTTTATATAATTCATCTGAATGGCATGACTCTTAATAGTGATACCACGTTCTCTCTCCAAATCCATGTCGTCTAAGACTTGATTTACCAATTCTTTCTGCGACAATGTCTTTGTATTCTCTAAAAGTCTGTCAGCCAATGTGCTCTTACCATGATCTATGTGAGCAATGATACAAAAATTTCTAATCTTATCCATAGCGCAAAGATAAGAAAATTAACAATTAACAATTTACAATGTACAATTATTTTTTTAAGTCAACGAGACAACAAGTAGAGACGTAGCATATTACACCGATGAAAAATAAAAAAGATGTAATTGGTGCGTCTTAATGAGTCACCGAGTCCCCAAGTCGCCGAGTCTCCAAGTAGAGACGCGTCAATGATACATTGAAACATAAATAAACATTGACACGTCTAACAGAATTTATTAAAAAAATCTTTTTTTACCTTTTAAATTTTCAAAAATAAATTGTAAATTTGTCGGTCTTTTTCAGAACATTATGTTCTGTTATTTTGTTTGAATTTTTATTGTATTATCATCAAAAAAATAATAATTATGGCAAAAATTAAAGTAGGTATTAACGGTTTCGGTCGTATTGGTCGTTTCGTTTTCAGAGCAGCTCAAACTCGTAATGATATTGAAATAGTAGGTATCAACGACCTTTGTCCTGTCGATTATTTAGCATATATGTTGAAATATGACACTATGCACGGTCAATTTGACGGTACAATAGATTTCGATGTAGAGAAAAATCTTCTTATCGTCAACGGTCAAAATATCCGTATCACAGCTGAGAAAGATCCAGCTAACTTGAAATGGAATGAAGTAGGTGCAGAATACGTCGTTGAATCAACAGGTTTGTTCCTTTCAAAAGACAAGGCTCAGGCTCACATCGAAGCTGGCGCTAAATATGTCGTTATGTCGGCTCCTTCAAAAGACGATACTCCAATGTTCGTTTGTGGCGTTAATGAAAAGACTTACGTTAAAGGAACACAATTCGTTTCTAACGCTTCATGTACAACAAACTGCTTGGCTCCAATAGCTAAGGTTTTACACGACAACTTCGGTATCGAAAGCGGTTTGATGACAACAGTTCACTCAGTGACAGCAACACAAAAAACAGTTGACGGTCCATCATTAAAAGACTGGCGTGGCGGTCGCGCTGCATCTGGCAACATCATTCCTTCATCAACAGGTGCTGCTAAAGCTGTTGGTAAGGTTATCCCTGAATTGAACGGCAAACTCACAGGTATCTCAATGCGTGTTCCTACATTAGACGTTTCTGTTGTTGACCTCACAGTGAACCTCCAAAAACCAGCTTCAAAAGAAGCTATCTGCAAAGCTATGAAAGAAGCTTCAGAAGGTGAACTCAAAGGTGTTCTCGGTTACACAGAAGACGCAGTCGTTTCATCAGACTTCTTGGGTTGCACATTGACATCAATCTTCGACGCTAACGCTGGCGTTTATCTCACAGACAAATTCGTGAAAGTCGTTTCTTGGTACGACAACGAAATCGGTTATTCAAATAAAGTATTAGACTTGATTGCACATATGGCAACAGTCAATGGCTAATGACGAAAGTATAAAGTCGAATGACTAAAGATAGGGAGCTCTTGAAATGAGGGCTCCTTTTTTAATTCATAATTCATAATGTGCAATCAAAATTAACAATGTAATATAGTTGTTAAATAAGTATTGTTTGTGATAGTATCTTTTTTTACAAAAAGGTTGTATTGTATTGAAAAAATATTTAACATTGCATGGTCTTATAACAGAGTTATTTAAATGGTAAAAAAGGTTCGACCATTAGATAATTGAAAAAACAATGAGCCTTGAATTTTAAACATTTTTTTATGAAAAAGTATTTTATTCTGTTAATGTCGGTCGCAGCCTTATTGTTTTCATGCGGTAAAGATGCAGAAAAGCCAACGGTCAAGACTGCATCTGTCGTTGATGTTACTTCAACTTCGGCTACGGTGAATGCCATAGTGGAAAATGACGGCGGCGCGGAAGTGACAAAAAGAGGTGTAGAATATGCCTGTGCTTCGTTCAGTGAACCAGATCACGATTGTTATATGGGAATTATATATGCAGGTTCTGGTGTGGGTGAGTTCCAATGCGAACTGACAGATTTGTATCCTGGAGAAACGATTTATGTAAGAGCTTTCGCGATCAATGAAGTTGGCGAAAGCTATGGCGAAGAGATAAGTTTTGTTACTTTAGAAGAAGGAAATGACGGAGGAAATGAAGGTGAAGAAGATGCAGAAACAAATATCAACGGTTATGAATATGTCGATTTAGGATTGCCAAGTGGTTTGAAATGGGCGTCGTATAATGTGGGAGCATCATCACCATACGAAGTCGGTGAGTATTTTTCATGGGGTGAACTTAAATCGAAAGATAGATATAGCATGGACAATTGTCCTACATACGGTGTCCCTATGGGAGATTTCTCAGGTGATGCTGAGTATGATGTGGCGGCTTTCGCTTGGGGCTCGACATGGAGAATGCCAACCGAGACAGAAGTTCTGGAGTTGAAAAACAATTGTACTATGGAATGGGTGATGATAGATAACAATACGCAAGGATGTTTCGTGACAGGACCTAATGGAAATCAGATTTATTTGCCATCAGGTGGTTTTATGACAGAGACGAATATAGATTTTGCTGATGCTGAAGCTGCTTACTGGACATCAACACCAGATAATAATGAACACGATCAAGGATTTGCCACATTCTTCTACGTATATAATAATAACTTCTGTAACAGAGGTTGGATGAGCCGTTATGTAGGAATGCCGGTACGACCAGTTTCGGAGTGATTGTTTTAAAAACTGAGAATCTGAAAAACTGAAAATATGAGAAATTAAGAATCTGAAAAAAAATCAGGTTCTTAATTTTTTTTAATATTTCCTATTGCATTTGGAAAAAATGCGTATTAAATTTGCAAGTCCAAATGCAGAGAATATGAATTATCCCGACACTTATTCCAAGGAAGAACAGCTTGAGATGGACAAGCAGTACGACGTTTTGCTTAAGGCATGGAACGGCGTGAAAAAAGAAGCTGATGTAGAACTCGTTAAAAAAGCGTATGAGTTCGCGGCTTTGGCTCATAAAGACGCTCGACGTAAATCGGGCGAGCCTTATATCTTCCATCCTATAGCTGTCGCGATTATTGTAGCGCAGGAGATTGGTATGGGTGCCACTTCCATCACGAGTGCGCTGCTGCATGACGTAGTCGAGGATACTGATTATACGGTGGAATATATCTCTAAGGAATTTGGACCTAAGGTGGCTCGTGTTGTTAAAGGACTTACCAAACTCAGCAGCATCGACTTCCAAAATAGCATAGAAAGTATTCAGGCAGAGAATTATCGTAAGATAGTCAATACCATGTCGGAAGACATTCGTGTCATTCTCGTGAAGCTCGCCGACAGGTTGCATAACATGAGGACCTTAGATTCGATGGCTCATCATAAGCAACTCAAAATAGCCTCAGAGACAGTGTCGTTCTATGCGCCTCTCGCTTACCGACTCGGACTCTATGCCATAAAATCAGAACTCGAAAACCTATGCCTTAAATATATAAATCCTCAAGTATATAATTCACTGTCGAAACAGTTAGACGAGATTCGTGAAGATAAGATCAAGGAACTTGAAGAGTTTTGTGAGCCTATAAAAAAAGAGCTTATTAATATAGGTATAAAAGCTGAGCTAAAAATCCTTGAGAGAAGTCAGAGCAGCCTCTGGGAAAGAATGCATAAATTTGGACTTTCCATAGATGAGATCTATGATGCCTTCGTGTTGAGAATCATCATCGACTGCCCGATAGAGGAGGAGAAGATAAAATGTTGGCAGACTTTCGGAGTGCTGACGATGTTCTATCGTCCTAATAACTCGCGATTGAGGGACTGGCTTTCGTTCCCTAAGACTAACGGCTATGAGTCGATACATGCTGTCTTTATGAGTAAGCAAGGCAATTGGATTGAGACGCAGATAAGAACACAGAAGATGGATATAGTGGCAGAACGAGGAGTGATGGCTTATCTTAAATATAAAAACGATGTCAATGCTGCAGAAAATAGCCTTAAGTCGTGGCTCGATAATGTTATAGACCTTACAAACTCGAGCGACTCTTCGGCTATAGAGTTCATCAATAGTTTCAAACTCGATTTGTTCAGCGATGAGATTTTCGTCTTCACTCCTAAAGGCGAGATGAAGCGAATGCCGAAAGGCGCTACGGTACTCGATTTCGCTTATATGATACACAGTGAGATTGGTAATCACTGCATCGGAGCTAATGTGAATAAAAAGCTGACAACGATAGATTATGTGCTTAACATGGGCGATCAGGTGGAAGTCATCACCTCTCAATATCAGCATCCGCAGGAGAAGAACTTCGATTTCTTGATTACCTCCTTGGCAAAGTCGCGACTCAAAGCCGGTATCAAGGATTATAGAAAATCGTTTAAGGAAAACGGCAAGGACAAGCTGAGAGAGTTCTTAGATAGGTTGAATGTGGAATTTACGAAACCAAACAGAAACCTCGTCGTTGATAAGTTGGGATTAGCAGGTCGTATCGACTTGTATTATTATGTGGCGATAGGAAAAATCGGCTATCATGATGTTGAGCCGGTCTTTAAAGAAGTTCAGAATAATTCTAACACCTTATTAAAGATATTGACATTCGGCTTGGTGGGCTCTAATAATAAGACGGAGAAAGCTAAGACAGAGAAAACGAAAGTCACGGAAGGTAATGACTTGGGATATACAATATCGACATGTTGCAATCCAATACCTGGTGACGACGTCGTCGCTATCACCTTCCCTAATGAACCTGTGCAGATACATCGTCCCGATTGTCCTAAGGCGATACAGCTGATGTCGCAATATGGTAAAAATATCGTCAAGGCAAAATGGCAGTTCTCGGAAGACATCGCTTTTTTGGCTACGCTTAAAATATCGGGTGTCAATAAGATGGGTTTCGGCTCTGAATTGTTCTCGGTGCTTAGCGGTGACTTCAAACTCGACCTTTATTCTATCAAGATGCAAAGCGAAGGCGGAATGGTAGATGTCACAGTGTCGTTCTATGTTAATAACCTGCGACAATTAGAGACCGTTATCGACAGACTGAGGAAGATGGAACTCGTGAAAAAAGTGATGAGGATTGATAGAAACATTGAAAGTTAGTCACTTACTTTTTTTTGAAAAATATATTGTTTTTTTTATTGTCGCGTACTGAGATTTTTACTAATTTTGAACGCTAAATAGATATGCCTTCCGCATCGGTTCTAATTCGCGAACCATATTTAGCTTTAGTTTTGTAAATTATTAAAAATCAATAAAGAAATTATGGCAAAAATAGATTTGCTTCTTGGATTACAGTGGGGCGACGAAGGTAAAGGTAAGATCGTCGATGCTCTTACTCCTCATTATGATATTGTAGCTCGTTTTCAAGGCGGACCTAACGCTGGTCACACTATAGAGTTCGATGGAAAGAAATTTGTCTTACACACCATTCCTTCAGGTATCTTCAACGAGAAATGTATCAACGTCATCGGTAATGGTGTTATCATAGATGCTAAGATTTTTAAAGATGAGATAGATAATCTTGCAACAAGTGGTGTCGATATTAAGGACAGACTCTTGATTTCCAATAAGGCTCATCTCATCATTCCTACACATCGCGCCTTAGATGCAGCTAACGAGAAAGCTCTTAAAAATAATAAGATAGGTTCTACCTTGAAAGGTATCGGTCCTACTTATACAGACAAGACAGCACGTCGTGGATTACGTATCGGTGACATCGCTGCTGACGACTTCAAGGCTCGTTACGAGAGACTTAAAAATATCCACCTCGCTCAGATCAAAAACCTTGACTTCGATATGAATGAGCTTCTCCTCGATAAGATGCCTTTCGATCAATATGAAGAAGAATGGTTTAAAGCTATTGAGTTCTTGAAGCAATTCCAATTTATCGAAAGCGAATATTTTATCAATAAATCATTAGACGAAGGTAAACGTGTCCTCGCTGAAGGCGCTCAAGGTACTCTCTTAGATGTCGACTTCGGAAGCTATCCTTTCGTGACATCATCGTCGGTCATCGCTGCAGGTGCTTGCTCTGGTCTCGGCGTAGCTCCAAGCAAAATTGGTAAGGTGTTCGGTATCTTCAAGGCTTATTGTACTCGCGTCGGAACAGGTCCTTTCCCAACAGAACTCTTCGACGAGACAGGCGAGAAGCTTCGTAAGAACGGTCACGAGTTTGGCTCAACGACAGGACGTCCTCGCCGTACAGGATGGCTCGACCTCCCTGCTCTTAAATATTCCGTCATGCTCAACGGCGTCACCAACCTTATGATGATGAAGTCTGACGTCATGGACGACTTTGAAGAGATTAAGGTCGCTACAGCTTATAACTACAAAGATGAACAAATCGACTATCTTCCTTTCGATGCCTGCACTCAGACAATGACTCCAGTACTCGAGTCCTTCAAAGGCTGGAACCAGAAGATAGAAAAAGAAATACCACAACAATTGAACGAATATATCGAGTTTATTGAAAAATACGTCGGCGTGCCTATCACTCTCGTATCTTACGGTCCTGACCGCACAGAATGCATTGAGAGGAATTGACAATTAACAATTGACAGATAACAATTTACAATTTACAATTAACAATGTATAATAAATTACTTGTAGACTTGTAGACTCGTTGACTTGTAGACTCATAGACTTATAGACTTAAAATACGTATTATGAATTATAACAAAATTTCTACAAAGGTTAAGGCTGTTGCTTTAGCCTTTGCTTTTATTTTTATGATGGCTTCATGTTCAGATAATGGAAGTCATTTTATCTCTGATGCTAAGCAGAGAGCTGATGTTGAAAACGACCTCAAGGCGAAGATGGAGATTCTTCCTCACGGTAATTATTTCGACATATTAAATAAGGAGATGCCTCAGCAAGAGAAGGAAGCTCTGAAGTTTTTATATGCTTATATGTTTAACGGTGATGTGACCGACTATAGCGGCGAGTTCTATCATGAGAACGTGAAAGCGGCTTTCAAGGCTCGAGAAGAGATGCCTTGGGGAAAGGACATCCCTGAGAGAGAGTTCAACCATTTCGTGTTGCCTGTGAGAGTCAATAACGAAAACCTGGACGACTCGCGTTTTGTGTTTTATGAAGAATTGAAAGACAGAGTCAAGGACTTGTCGTTGAACGATGCAGTCTTAGAGATAAATCACTGGTGTCATGAGAAAGCCAACTACAAAGGTTCCGACTCGAGGACGAGTTCTCCTTTGGCAACAGTGAAGACTTCATGGGGACGTTGTGGAGAAGAGTCGACATTTTTGGTGGCAGCCTTACGCGCTATGTGTATTCCGGCACGTCAGGTCTATACACCACGATGGGCTCACTGCGACGACAACCACGCTTGGGTTGAAGCCTACGTTGATGGCGAGTGGCATTTCCTCGGAGCCTGCGAGCCTGAGCCAGTCCTCGACCTCGGTTGGTTTAACGCTCCAGCTTCAAGATGTCTGCTCCTTCATACTCGCGTCTTTGGTCGTTACTACGGTCCTGAGGAGGTGATCGACGTGACACCAAATCATACAGAGATTAACGTAGTCCATAACTATGCTGAGACATCAAAGATGACAGTGAAAGTCGTTGACGAAAACGGTAACGCAGTGCCTGATGCGAGAGTGGAGTTTAAGATTTATAACTATGCAGAGTTTAGCGGCGTGGCAGTGAAATTCACCGATGAGAAGGGCGAGACATGGATGTCGGCAGGTAATGGCGATATGATGGCTTTCGCTTCTAAAGACGGCAAGTTTGGATTTGAAGAGATGCCTTTCGGTGAGAAAGAAGAACTCGTCATAAGCCTCGATAAAGAAAGCGGCGACGCTATGATAATAGAATACGACATCACACCTCCAGCAGAGAATGCTAAGATGCCGGAAGTGACAGCAGAGATGCGCGCCGAAAACGACAGACGCTTCGCTTATGAAGACTCGATAAGAAACGCCTACATAGCTTCTTTCCCAAGAGATATTGAAGATAAAGAGATATTGCCATTTGTGGAGAAGTCATGGGGTAACTATCAGACAATACTCGATTTCGTCGCTTACGCGGAAAAGAATGACAAACGTCAGAAAGCCATAAATCTTTTAAAAGAGATAAGTGACAAAGACTTACGCGACGTCACTATGGAAGTCCTTGTCGATAACTTGGATTATACAGTAGACGGTGAAGGTGATATTTATAACGCATATATCTTAAATCCTCGCGTCGCTAATGAGATGATACAACCTTATAAGAAAGAACTTTCTAACTATTTCAATAAAGAACAGACTGAGAAATTCAATGCTAACCCTCAGGAACTCGTCGAGTGGATTGTGAATAACATCGCAGTGAACGACAATATTCGCATATTGATGTTACCAACAAGTGTCATCAAATCGATGGTGACCGACTATAGCTCAAGAGGAATTTTCTTCGTGTCGATGGCACGCTCTCTCGGCATCGCTTCGCGTATCGACCCAGTGACAGGCAAGGTTCAATATCTTAAAGACAACAATTGGATCGATGTTAATTTTGAAGAAGAAGTGACAGATGCTGTTCCTACACAACAAGGCGTTTTGATGGCTAAGTATGAGCCTGTAGGTTCTTTGACAGACCTCCGTTATTATACACATTTCTCTATCAAGAAGTTCAACGGCAGAAGATTTGAACTGCTTGCATACGATGCTAAAGATCCGGGCATGGATGTTGGCGAACAATATTCTACATTATTTGAAAACGGCTTGGCATTAGATCCTGGTTATTATGTCTTAACGACAGGAACGAGATTGTCGGATGGCAGCGTCCTCGCACGCACTACATTCTTTACCATCGAATCGGGAAAGACGACTAATGTCGATTTGATTATGAGAGAACCAGAGAAAGGTCTCAGAATAATAGGCAACTTCAATTCAGAAAACAGATATGTCCCTGTCGGTGAAACGGATGACAAGAGCTTGTTGCAGACTACAGGTCGCGGTTTTTATGTCTTGGGACTTCTTGATGGTGGCAGCGAGCCAACGACACACGCCATGCAGGACATCGCTTTGGTTAAAGGACAACTTGACGAGTGGGGAAGAAGCTTCGTTTTCCTTTTCCAGAATGAAGAACATAAGAAAAACTTCGAGAAGAAGAACTTCCAAGGTCTCCCAGAAAACACTACATTCGGTATTGAAGATGGTTCGATGTTGAAAGAGATTGTCGCTAATATGAGACTTCAGAATAATAATCTCCCGATATTCATCGTGGCTAACACACAGAATGAGATTGTCTTCATCTCACAAGGCTACACCATCGGATTAGGAGAACAGCTGATGAAAGTGATTGAAGAACTGTAGTCAATTAACAGTTTACAATTAACAGTTTACAATTAACAGTTTACAATTAACAATTTACAATTAACAATTAACAATTAACAATTAACAATTAACAGTATATAATTAATGTAGGGACGTGGTTCGCCGCGTCCTTTTTTTGTACAAATTTTATTATAGTTATAACAAGTAGAGACGCGACAAATTACACCGATGAAAATAAAAAAAGTGTAACTATGCGTCTTTTTACGTCTTTTCTATTCAAAATATTTTTCTCTGAAATATTCATTTTATCTTGATTTAAATTAGTAGCTTTGCAATATGGTAGTTTGTAGAAAATCCCAAATGTTCATTGAAGATAGATTAGTTATTAATGTTGAAAAATTGGAGGAGGATTAAAGATGAAGAATGAAGAAATTATGCGGAATGTATCAAGTCAGACGTTTGTAAACGAAGTGTGCGAGATAATAGAACGAGGACGTAAGCAGGCGTATGATGCAGTGAATGGATCAATGATTGAAACTTATTGGAAAATAGGTAGGAGAATTGTTGAAGAGGAACAATGTGGAAATGAAAGGGCGGGGTATGGTAAGCATGTAATTGAACATTTATCACGGGAATTAACAATGCGTTATGGAAAGGGATTTAGTAAAAGGTATCTTGCTTATTTTAGAAAATTCTATCTTACTATAGATGATTTACAAATTTTGCAAACACGTTTGCAAAATCTTACTTGGTCGCATATATTGACAGCTTTGAGGGTTGATACAGAAGTTGCAATCCGTTGGTATTTGGAGACAGCATCTAAGGAGATGTGGAGTGTGAGGACGCTTGATAGAAATATCAGCACTCAATATTTTGAGCGGCATTTTGTTCAACCAGAATTGCCGATGAAAGAGGAACAACCAAATAAGTTGGAACTTTTGAAAAATCCTGTTGTTGCAGAATTTCTTGGATTTAAGCAGGATAACACTTATTCTGAACAGGAATTAGAGACTGCCATCATTAATCATCTTCAGGATTTTATAATGGAGCTGGGAAGAGGATTCGCATTTGTAAAACGTCAGCAACTGATTAGAACAGAATCGCAGGATTATTTTGTGGATTTGGTGTTTTATAATGTGATTCTTAAATGTTATGTGCTTATAGACTTGAAGATTGGAAAAATATCTCATCAAGACATTGGACAAATGGATATGTATCGTAGAATGTATGATGACTTAAAGATAACCGATGGCGACAATCCTACGATAGGAATAGTGTTATGTTCTGATACGGATAAAGACATTGCTAAGTATTCTATCTTAAATGGAAATGAACAATTGTTCGCGGCGAAATATCTTCCTCTGCTTCCAACAGAAGAGGAATTACGTCGCGAAATTGAGAGACAAAAGGAAATCTTTTTACTGCAACGACAATAAGTCTATGAGTCACCAAGTCGCCGAGTCGCCAAGTCGCCAAGTCAGATTTAAAGTTTTATTGAAAACTTCTTCAGTCTTTCGTTGAGCATATTTTCTGGAATGACATCGGAGATGTTTTTCGCGATGACATTCAGCAATCTTTCTTTCACGTAGTCGTTGCGCACAACCAAAGAGATTTCTCTGTTAGGTTCTGGGTTGACGATAGGTCGTACGTTTAACTTCTGTTGCTCGCTGAGTAAGTCGATGTGGAGCTCCGGAATGATGGTGTAACCTCCGTTGGTATCGACAATCTTAATTAATGTGTCGATGCTGCCGGCTTCGTAGATTGACGAGAATCCCGAGTCGAATTCGCATAGTCTGATGACTTGGTTGCGGAGACAATGACCTTCTTTCAATACCCAAAGATGATCCATAGGAATATGATTCATCTCCAACTCTTTCATTTGGTAGAGATCTTCGGTAGGGGAGATGTAAGCGAAAAATCTTTCATAATAGACTGGTATCTCCAATATGTTTGGATTGTCGAGAGGTGTCGCTAATAATGCCATGTCTATTTCCGCTTTATCTAACTGCTTGATAATCTCAGCTGTCGTGATCTCCTTGACGTGAAGCTGTATGTTAGGATTTCTTTCTTGTAATATGTTGAATAATTTCGGTAAGATATAAGGCGCTACCGTAGGAATGATGCCTAAGGTCACTTTGCCAGATTCTTGTTGCTTCTCACTTAGAGCCAACTCCTTGAACTGTTTGGCGTTGTAAAGAATCACCTTGGCTTGGTCGATGAGGCTACGACCTATCTCGGTAGGAGCAATAGGCTGCATCTTCCTGTCGAAGATGTTGATTTCCAACTCTTGTTCTAATTTCTGTATCATCATGCTCAATGTCGATTGTGTGACATGGCACGATTCTGCTGCCTTCACAAAATGGCGGTGCTTGTCGAGCGCCACAATGTATTCTAATTGTTGTAATGTCATGTTCTTAAAGTCTATAAGTCACTGAGTCTCCGAGTCACCGAGTAGAGACGTCTTATTGATGCGTCTGACTACGTTTTATGTTTATCGAAATTCTCGATACAAAGATAGAAAATATCTGTTTGACTGATACATATTTTTCGTAGTATTTTTGCATTGTCAAAATGAACAATAGTCGATGATGAATGTCTAATGACAAATGACTAAAGTCTAAAGATAAAAGTCTAAAGTCTAAAGATAAAAGTCTAAAGACTAAAGGTTAATGACAAAAGTAATAATTAAATAAAAACAAACAAATAAATAAAATAAAACTATGGAAACTAACAATAACAACACAGTAAACGTAATGCCAAGAATTGGCGACACAGCTCCAGCTTTCACAGCAAAGACAACACAAGGTGAAATCAACTTCCCAACAGATTATAAAGGTAAATGGAAAATATTATTCAGCCACCCAGCCGACTTCACTCCAGTATGTACTTCAGAGTTTATGACATTCGGCAGCATGGCGGAAGACTTTGAGAAACTCAATACTCAGTTGGTAGGACTCTCAGTCGATGGTTTGTACAGTCACATCGCATGGTTGCGTACTATCAAAGAGAAAATCGACTGGAAAGGCATGAAAGACATGGAAATCAAATTCCCTCTCATCGAAGACATCACTATGAACGTTGCTAAGTTATACGGCATGATACAGCCAGGAGAGAGCACTACATCGGCGGTACGCGCTGTCTTCTTCATCGACCCACAAGATAAGATTCGCACTATCATGTACTATCCTCTCGCATTAGGACGTAACTTCGATGAAATCAAGAGAGTGTTGATAGCACTTCAAGCTGCCGACCATTTCGGTGTGGCTATGCCAGCCGACTGGCGTCCAGGCGACGAAGTCATAGTACCAACAGCAGGCTCATGCGGCGTGGCAAAAGAAAGAATGCAAAGTTCTGAAGACGAGATGCACTGCTACGACTGGTTCTTCTGCACCAAGAAACTTAATAAAGAAGATGTTGAGAAAGCACTTAATTTATAATTAACAATGTACAATTGACAATGTACAATTGACAATGAAGAATATACTAACACTAATGCTGCTGCTCTTTACCTTAGGAGCGGCAGCTTCTAACGAAGAAGAAAAGACTATGAAAGCAACTAACATAACAAAACAAGACTTTATTAATAAGGTGATGGATTATAAATCGAATCCATCGGAATGGAAATATAAAGGCGACAAGCCTGCTATCATCGACTTCTATGCATCATGGTGCGGACCATGCAGAATGTTGGCTCCTATCTTGGACGAGATAGCGAAAGAATATGACGGAAAGATTTATGTATATAAGGTAGATACTGAAGCAGAAACGGAATTGGCGCAGCTGTTCGGCATACGCTCGATACCATCGATATTATTTGTCCCGATGGACGGACAGCCTATGATGATGCAAGGCGCCCTGCCTAAAGCAGAATTACAACAAGTTATAGAGGAGAAACTTATAAACTAAGAAGATGAAAATCTGAGAATCTGAAAATATGTGATTTCCTTAATATAACTATACCTTTTACCTGAACTTATTTCAGGACTATTTGATAAAAAAGCGGGCAGAAATCAATTCTACCCGCTTTCTTAATTCTAAACTTTTCAGTTTCTTAGCTTCTCATTCTTACAAAACCGAGACGCGTTTTACTGCTACGCCGTTTTCTGTTGTGATGCGTACCAAATAGATACCTGCATCAAACTGGCTCATGTTGATGATTGTTTCATCTGAGTTGGCTTCTCTGTCGTAGACCATCTGACCTAAGGCATTGACGATAGTGATACGTCTCATGTTTTCAGCAGTGATATTCAAATTACCATCTGTTGGGTTAGGATAAACCATCATACCTTTGACGCCGTTTTCGTCTATAGCTGTCACTTCAACGATGATATAGTCTTTTGTTGGGTCTTCGTGAGAGAGAGCTGCTTCTGATTCGCATTCTTCGTCACCGCGTGTATAGACAGCCTTAACTTGATAGTAGTAGGTACCTTCTTCTATTTCGTCGAAATATCTGTTGGCTGTTGTTTCTGTTATCAGTTCATAGTTGCCGTTTGTTGTGCTGCGGTAAACATTATAATGGTCTAAAGTAGCATTTTCAGCTCTTGAAGCTATTTCGCGTTCTCCTCTTACGTCGTTAGAAACGTATGCTCTCAAGTACCAAGTGTAGTTGAGTTGACCACTGCTTAAGGCGTAGAGATTATCCCATGATATTCCGTCCACGGAGCACCAGCTTCCGTTAGGATCGCCGGTGTATTCTGTGGCGCCAGCTGGATATTGAGCGCCGGTTTGATATACTGTAATCCATAAGTTTTCACCAGCAGGAACAGGGATAGGTGCTGATAAGTCTATCTCAATAACTTCAGGTTCTTCGGTATCTTCTTCCCATCCGTTAAATGTGAATTTTTGTGAGTGTACTGTCATTTCTGGAGCTTTGTTGCCGCCATAAGAGATGCTTACTGTTGCTTCACCAGCTTCAAAATCGAACAAGGATATTTTTGTTATTTCTGAACCGACGTACGATGTCAAGTCTTCGGCAGGGAACATGATACCCCAGTGGAGAGTTCCGCCAGCGCCTACAGATGTTGCAAATTTGCCATTGTCATAGTGTAACCATTCTTTTACGTATGGCCATACCAAAGTAGCGCCGAAGCTGCCGTCTTCATTTAATGTTGTGGCACCGTAAAGACCTGTAGGACGTTCGCATACTAATTCTTCATATAATTTAAGTTCTCTTGTGACAGGACATGACATAGCGTAATATGATATGTCTTCATCGCCGCCATAAACAACTCTTATTGTGTATTCGTAATCTTTGTTTACATTTTCTAACTCATCTGTAAATGACTCGCCTTGTACAGGTTCTGGAGTGATGAGTTCACCGTTACGGAATATTATTGTGCCAAGAGGTTCTGCTGTTGTTAATTCAGGATCTTCAACGAGTGATTCATCAAATGGATCTACGTAAGCGCGTATCATCCATGTTCCATACCAGCCTTCTCCAAAGAAATTGCAGTCATACCAATAAGATCCGTCGCTTGATCCCCAGCGGCTGTTAGGATCTCCCATGTCTTTTGAGTAAGCTGCAGGATATGTTCCTGAGCCGTATTCGTTTGAGAATTGAATCCAGATGTTATCGTTGCCACTTATTATAACAGGAGCGTCTAATTCAAATTCAACGTATTCTTTTTTACCTGTGGTCTCGTATGATTGGAAATGAACCATTTCTCCTGGAGCATTATCGCCACCTTTGTGAATACTGAAAGCTCCTTTGTGGGCACAGTTGTCATATAAGGAAACCTTAGAGATAGTTCTCTTAGCATAGTCTGACATAGCATCAGCAGGGAACATGATAGCCCAGAATATCTGAGTTGGAGTCCATGTGTTAGGGTCAAAATTACCCGACGCACTTTCGTAGATGCCGTTGTCGTAGTATAACCAGTCGCCCTCTTCTTCAGCTCTTACTTTTGCTCCACCTGTTAAGCTGATATTATCAACGAGCAACCAGAAGTTGTTGTAAGAATCGAAGTGACGTATTGCGATATAGATGTTTTGACCTGCATATTTGCTAAGGTCAATTTCTCTGTTATACCATTCACTTTGGATTGATGTGGATTCAGGGTTGCCTTTTTCCAATGTTTCTTCAAATACTATTTCAAAGTCGTCGGCATCTGCATTTGCTTTCTTTGATACTACGATGGCGTAATGCTCGTTTGGAAAATCTTTGCTTTGTGCAGCAACATTGTATGTAAGTTTTGAAGTTTCTGTGATGCTGTATTTTTTATCTGTAACTAATAAGTTATCTGGGTCGAAAGGTTTACCTAATCCTGTGTCGTATGATACTGAAGCGGCGCAATAAGAATTGTCTACACCGAATCCTTGGTTGGCAAATTCTGAAGTATTTTGCCAGTTGTATCCGTCACCGTCGGCATCTATTTTTCTCCAGCCGTCTAATGTGCCGTTATCGAAGTTTGTAGAAAACTCATAAATAGGTTCGGTTTCTTCTTCAATTACAGGCATTGACCAAGTAAGCGTAGCTTTGCCGTCTTTTTCTTTAACTCTGAAGTTGACTGCGTTGGCGAAATCACTGCATAATGTATATTTGAAAGTATATTCCATCATGACATTTTCAGTCAAGCTTTTTGGAAGTACTGTAACTGTATATTCTTCACCTTCGGTTAATGATTCGGTGTCGAATTGATAGTATTTGTCTGTAATGTTTTCTGCAACTAATTTGCCGTTGAGCAATAAGTCGTAACTGATATTTGTTTCTTCATATTCCCACATTGCCCATGCAGTTGGAGAGACATATAAACCTTCAATAGTGTTTGGTTTTGCTTCTAATGTTAAATCAATTGTTTTTTCTTCAAGAATTTCAACAGTGCCTTCCAATGTGTAGTAGCCTTCCAAAGATACGCTGTAATTATATGTACCTCTGCGAACTTCAACTTGAGTCTTGCCTGTTGCGTCTAATGTTGCTGCATATTTATATGTCTCGTCGTTTGTATTTGTCAAAGTCACGACAGCACCTTCAACAGAGCCGTTGTCATCGGAAGTTACATTGACAGAAGCTGTAGTGTTCATGTCTTTTTCAATGCTATTTGACCAAACTATATCAGACTCAATAGCGACATTTGATTCTGATATTTGAGCTGTTACTTTAACGTCATCTATACCTACACCAAAGTTGAATGTTTTGGTGTCTTGGTGAACGAATGCGAGATAAACTGTTTTGCCAGAACATGCGTTAAGATCTATTGTTACATCTTGCCATAATCTGTCTGTTGTGTTTTCGTATAATGTAGTCCAAGGTCCTGTTGCTGACTCAGAATATTTTACATATATAGGATTACCTGTTTCTTGAGTAATGCCCATAGGTCCTATGAAACTGAATTCGAGTGCTGGTTGTAAAGCTTTTGTCAAGTCGATGGCAGGTGTTATCAAGTAGAAGTCAGCGAGATCGTAGCCACCGTATGAGAATGCAAGCTGATTGCCTGTGTTAGGATTTGCCAAGTTCGGAATAGCTGTTGATACTGTCCATGGACCGCTGTAACTTGTGGTTGTTGCAGGATCTGATAATCTTGACCAACCTTCTGGAATTATACCAACAGTTGTTGTCTCAAAACCTTCTTCTAATAATGTCTCAGATGTAGCACGTGTTTTTGCTTGATATAATACGGCGACGCCATATTTATAAACACCCCATTCTGAGTTTTCCCATTCTGTATCTTGATATGATGTCTCTGTTAAGTCGTTGGCAATCATGACAGGATTTTCGTCATTTCTTGCTTTGTATAATCTGTAACCGCTTAAAGTATTGTTTTCGTTTTCATCAGTAGGAACATTCCATGTTACATCAACATTGTCGTTGTTTTCAGCAGCTACTACGTTTTCTGCTGTAGGAAGTTTGCCATCTGTCAATTTTACATTGTCGACTAAGATTGTGCCTTGATCATCGTATGTGTTGTGAAGAATACCAATGTAGACTTCTTTGCCAGCGATGTATTCAAGTGAAATCTCGATGGTGTTCCATTCTGTCGCTGATGCCAATGCTGTTTCATCTTGCAATGTCATGAATGATTCTCCGTCTAAAGAATACACTACGCCTATGCCATACTTCTCGATGTTTTTGTCTGTCTCAGGACGTACATCGAAAGAAAGTTTTGATGTCGCATAGATAGCATATTTGTCAACAGTTGCGATAATGTTGTTAGGCTTTACATCGGCTGTTGATTCTGAATAGATATAACCTTCTCCAGAGACGAGCCAATTCTTACCGTCATTGTCGCGGTCGACGAGTTTCCATTCTGCGATAGAATTGTCGTTGAAGTCGTAGAAAAACTTTGAGCCGACTTCTTGAGCTTGCAATGTCATTGGTACTATAAATACCATCAACAATAAACTAGCTAAAAACTTTTTCATAATGATAATAAATTAGTTAATAATAATATGAATTGATCTTTTATGCTTAGAAAATATGTGTGAATCTTATACCTAATTGTTAAAGTAGTTATCATTTTATTTGCGTACAAATATAAAAACAAAATCTTAAACTTATAATAAAAAAATAGGAAATATTTGGGATTAGCGAACACAGTCAAAGTGCCCGTATAATAAAAAAAGCACCCCGAGAGGTGCTTCTTATTTTAGAGTTTTCTACTTATTTCTTTTATCGTGTATCCTTCGATGATGTCGCCGACTTTTATGTCGTTGTAACCATCGATGTTAAGACCGCATTCAAAGCCTGCGCTGACTTCCTTGACGTCGTCTTTGTAACGTTTCAATGAGCCGAGCGAGCCGGTGTGAACCACGATGCCGTCTCTGATGATACGTATCTTGGTCTGACGGTTGACCTTTCCGTCGAGAACCATACAACCAGCGATACGACCGACTTTGCTGATATTGAAGACTTCTCTGATCTCGATGTTACATGTGACGACTTCTTCGATTTCAGGAGCCAACATACCTTCGATAGCCGACTTGATTTCTTCGATGGCTGTGTAGATGATAGAGTAGAGGCGGATGTCGATTTCTTCCTTCTCTGCCAAACGACGTGCTTGTAATGTTGGACGTACGTTGAAACCTACGATGATAGCATTTGATGCTGATGCCAACAAGATGTCTGACTCGCTGATAGCACCGACTGACTTGTGAATTACGTTGACTTGAACTTCTTGTGTAGAGAGTTTCAATAATGAGTCAGCCAAAGCTTCTGATGAACCGTCGACGTCGGCTTTAACGATGATGTTGAGTTCCTTGAAGTCGCCGATAGCGATACGTCTTCCGATTTCATCGAGAGTGATATGTTTCTGAGTACGCAAGCCTTGTTCTCTTTGTAACTGCTGGCGGCGTGACACTATAGATTTCACTTCTTTCTCATCATCAAAGACATTGAAGTTGTCGCCAGCTTGTGGAGCTCCGTTCAAACCTAACATCAAGACTGGTGTTGAAGGACCTGCCGATTTAACAGCTTTGTTCTGTTCGTTGAACATGGCCTTAACCTTACCGTATGTAGTACCTGCAAGAACCATGTCGCCCACTTTCAATGTTCCGTCTTGAACCATGATCTTAGCCACATAACCGCGACCTTTGTCAAGAGCTGATTCTATGATAGTTCCCTTAGCGGCTTTCTTAGGATTTGCCTTAAGGTCTAAGAATTCAGCTTCCAACAAAACCTTGTCTAACAGTTTGTCAACGTTGAGACCTTGTTTAGCGGAAATCTCTTGTGACTGATATTTACCACCCCATTCTTCGACGAGGATGTTCATCTGTGAGAGTTCTTGATATATCTTTTGTACGTTAGCTGTTGGCTTGTCGATTTTGTTTATCGCGAATACGATAGGCACGTTAGCAGCTTGAGCGTGGTTGATAGCTTCAACAGTCTGAGGCATGACGCTGTCGTCGGCAGCGATCACGATAATAGCAACGTCGGTTAAACTTGCACCGCGGGCACGCATGGCGGTAAACGCTTCGTGACCTGGAGTGTCCAAGAACGAAATCTTCTTGCCTGATGCTGTCGTTACCTCGTAAGCACCGATATGTTGTGTGATACCTCCAGCTTCGCCTGCTGCTACGTTAGCATTACGGATGCTGTCCAAAAGTTTCGTCTTACCGTGGTCGACGTGACCCATGACGGTGACAATAGGAGCTCTTGGAATCAAGTCTTCTGGTCTGTCTTCTTCCTCGTTGCTCGACAAGGCTTCTTGTACGTCGATGCTGATGAACTCTACCTTAAATCCAAATTCTTCCGCTACCAATGTCAAAATCTCGGCATCAAGACGCTGGTTGATAGAGACGAAGACACCTAAACTCATACATGTTGAAATGACCTTTGTGACAGGTATGTTCATCATGTTAGCCAACTCGTTTGCAGTAACAAACTCAGTGACTTTGAGAATCTTCTTTTCTTCTTGTTCGTGTAGTCTTTCCTCCTCTAACTCATTAGCGATGTTATGACGTTTCTCGCGACGGTGTTTTGAAGTCTTCGACTTGCCAAGAGGTGACAAACGTGCCAAAGTCTCCTTGATTTGTTTTTGGATTTCTTCGTCAGAGAGCTCTACTTTTTCTTCAACAACAGGTTTGACAGGCTTCTTGAACTTGTCGTTCTTGCGCTTCTCATTACGTTTGTCGTCGTTAGGTTTAGCGCCGCCTTGTTTGTTGTTGTTATTTTTATTAGCGTTATTATTGGCCTTGTTGTTATTGTTGTTATTGCCAGCGTTGTTGTTGCTTTCGCTGTTAGCAACACTACCTTCAGCGCCAATACGTTTACGTTTTTTCTTCTTGTCTTTGCCAAAGCCCTTGTTGTCGTCGCCAGATGAAGCAACAGGTTGTTTAGCCTTTGGCTTACGTTCTGTAGGAAGTTCTATCTTGTCAAGAATCTTAGGACCTTCCAACTTCTTAACCTGAGTAGGAATGAAGTTGATAGGCTTCTGCTCCTGACTTGTTGACTTGTTGTCTTGTTGACTTGTTGACTTGTTGTCTTGTTGACTTGTTGTCTTATTGTCTTGTTGACTTGTAGTCTTGTTCTCCTGTTGACTTGTAGTCTTGTTGACTTGTTGACTTGTAGTCTTATTATGTTTGTCCTTTGATTTATTGTCGTCTAATGGGATTTTTCCCACTACGTTTATATGTATGCCGCTATTGTTTTTCTTGTCCGAATTTGTATTGATGTCCTTTTTAGGTTCTGCAGCAACAGCAGGTTTTTCCTCTGTTTTTATCTCTTCTTTTTTAGCCTCTACCTTTGGTTCAGCTTTTACTGTCTTGACTTCTGCCTCTACTTTTTTCTCTTCTTTGACAGTCTCCACGATGAGTTCTTCAGCTTTTTTTGTCTCCACGACTTCAGCTTTAGGAGCTTCTGTCACTTCGATTTTAGCTTCTACTTTAGGTTCTGCTTTTACCTCAGTTTTCTCTTCTTTTTTCACTTCTTTCGTTTCCACGACTTTTTCTACTGGAGCTTTCTTTTGTTTTTCTTCAGTGAAGCTGCCGTTGTAACGAATAGTAATCTCATCGTCTTCAACGTTATCATCAGAGTCGTTGTTGTTCTTTATGGTAGAATCGACGGTGATGCTTTTACCTTTATAGCTGAAGTCGCCGAGTTGATCGGCATTTTTCTTTACTTCTTTTTCGCCTTGATATTCTTTTACGAGGAGGGCATACATTTCCCCGTTAAGTTTTGTGTTAGGCGATGTGTCTAATTTATAGCCTTTCTTTCCGAGAAATTCAATTATTGTGGACATACCAATATTGAATTCTTTAGCGGCTTTCGATAATCTGATGTTATTCTTTAAATCTTCGGACATATAGTATTTTTAATGTTAAAATTCTTTTAATTAATTTTATTGCTCATCGTCTTCGAACTCAGCTTTGAGGATGTCGATTATTTCGACTACTGTCTCTATTTCGAGGTCGGCGCGTGTAGCTATTTCTTCTGCTGTATAAGCCAATACAGATTTTGCTGTGTCGCATCCCATATTTCTCAAGCTGTCGATGATCCATTCGTCTATTTCGTCGACAAATTCTTTGAGGTCGACGTCGTCTTCCATCTCTGCTTCTTCGGTGTTACGGTATACGTCAATTTCGTAGCCTGTTAATTTACCAGCCAATTTGATGTTGTATCCGCCTTTACCTATTGCTAAGCTTACTTGATCGTTTTCCATGTAAACCTCAGCTACTTTCTTAGCGTCGTCGATTACGATAGAAGATATTTTAGCAGGGCTTAATGCTCTTGTAATGAAGAGGTCAGGTTTTGTTGTATAGTTGATTACGTCGATGTTTTCGTTACGGAGTTCTCTTACGATACCGTGGATACGGGAGCCTTTCATACCGACGCAGGCGCCTACAGGGTCGATGCGGTCGTCGTACGACTCAACAGCTATCTTAGCTCTTTGTCCTGGCTCGCGTACTATCTTACGAATTGTGATTAAGCCATCGTATACTTCTGGAACTTCCATCTCGAACAAACGTTGTAAGAAGATTTCTGATGTTCTCGACAAGATGATGACAGGGGAACCGTTTTTGTTTTCAACGCTCTTGACGATAGCTCTGATGGTGTCGCCCTTCTTGTAATTATCAGATGGGATTTGTTCTGCTTTAGGAAGTGTTAATTCTATGCCGTCTTCATCGACGATAAGAATCTCTTTACGCCATACTTGATAAACCTCGGCTGTGATTATCTCACCGACTTTATCTTTATATTTTAAGAAAATGTTTTCTTTCTCGAATTCCATGACTTTGGTCTGAAGGTTCTGACGTATTGCCAAGATCTCTCTTCTGCCAAAATCTTTGATGTCGACAACTTCCGATACTTCTTCACCGACTTCAAAGTCAGGCTCTATTTTGATAGCTTCTGAATATTCTATCTCGCTCAATGGATCTTCAACGTTGCCGTCTTCAACAACAGTGCGGTTGTGATAAATTTCGAGAACACCTTTATCAATATTGACAATGATGTTGAAATATTCATCGCTTCCGTATTTCTTGGCAAGCATAGCTTTAAACACATCTTCAATGATGTGCATCATAGCTTCACGATCAATATTCTTAAATTCTTTAAATTCAGAAAAGGTGTCGATTAAGTTTAATATTTCCATTTTGTTTGAAAAACTTAAAAGTTAATGTATGGTTTAATTTCTTTAATATCTTTGAAAAGTAATTCTGTCTCGCCAGAATATGTTATCTTTTTCAACTTGCCCAATATTTTTATTGTAGCTTCTTGAACCTTGATTTGTTCCTCGTTGAAAGAAATAAGTTTATAAGTTTTCTTTGTTCCTTCGTTATTTGTTATCTCGAGGTTTTTCTCGATATATTTGTTCAGCTGGCGATGTTTCAACAAAGGATAGTCGATGCCTGCCGACGACACGCTGAGTTCAAAGTCTTCAACTTCTCTGTCTAAACTGCTTTCTATGAAGCGGCTTAATTCAACACAATGGTCGATTGTTACCGAGCTGTCGGCGTCGATATAAATATTAATGACATTGCTTTTTGATACGGTGAGATCAACAACAAAACGATCTGTTTCCTTTAAAGCCTCGTCTGCTAATTCGATGATTTGTTCCTTTGTTATCATGATGATTGTTTTATGACAATAAAAAAACCTGTTACATTCCGTAGCAGGTCTTCAATTTATAAATCTGTTGTCGAACAAGGATTCGAACCTTGACAGGCAGAACCAAAATCTGCAGTGCTACCATTACACCATTCGACAATCATTATTTCGTATCTTGAATGTGGGTGCAAAATTACATCTTTTTTTGATACATGCAACAAAAAAATAAATTTTTTTTAAAATAATTTTATACCTTATTAATAAGACAACGAGTCAACGAGTCAACAAGTCAACAAGTCAACGAGTAGAGACGTGATATATTATGCAGATGAAAATAATAGAGATGTAATTGGGGAGTCTCGGTGCCTCAGTGAGACGCTGAATTCAAAGTTCAATAATTGAAAAAAAAACTTTCGTCTTTCGTCTTTCGTCTTTCGTCTTTTATTATCTTTGCAAACTACGAGTTTTTTTATTAAGAATAAAAGAATTAACAAATACACTAATGAGTTTCAAAAAGTTAAACAACATTGTAGGATGGTTCGTGTTTCTTATTGCGACCATCGTTTATTTCCTTACCTTGGAGACTACTGTCAGTTGGTGGGATTGTGGTGAATATATTTCAACGGCTTATAAATTGCAAGTAGGTCACCCGCCAGGAGCACCATTGTTCCAGATGATAGGTAGATTTTTCTCTTTATTTGCCTTTGGCGATGTTACCAAAGTCGCTCTCATGATAAATGCCATGTCGGCTTTGTGCAGTAGCTTCACGATTTTATTTTTGTTCTGGACTATCACTCATCTCGCAAAGAAGCTTTGGCTTAAAGATGGTGAAGCCGCTCCTATGTCGAACAAAATAGCTGTCATGGCTACAGGTGTCGTTGGCGCTTTAGCTTATACATTCTCCGACTCATTCTGGTTCTCGGCAGTGGAAGGCGAGGTCTACGCTATGTCGTCACTTTTCACCGCCATAACATTCTGGGCTATATTGAAATGGGAAGAAGTGGCAGATGAGCCTTATAACTATCGTTGGCTCATATTTATAGCTTATCTCATCGGTCTTTCGATAGGCGTTCACCTCCTGAACCTCTTGTGTATTCCTGCAGTGGTTTATGTGGTCTATTTCAAGAAATATAAGAAAATTACTTTCAAAGGTTTCGTGGCAGCTGGCGTGATATCGGTAGCTCTCGTAGGCTTCATTCAAGTCATTCTTATTCCTGCTATCGTTTCCCTCTGCGGCAAGTTCGAGCTTTTCTTCGTCAATACTCTTGGCACTCCATTTAACGTGGGTACTATAGTCTATTTCGTGCTTCTTACAGCAATAATCGTATTGGGTATTTATTTCTCAAATAAATATAAGAAGGTGATATTGAATGTGACGGTGCTTTCATTTATGTTCATATTAATAGGTTATTCTTCATTCTTTATGCTCGTTATACGTGCTAATGCAAATACTCCTATCAATGAGAATGAACCTAGTGAAGCTGTCTCTATGCTTTCGTATCTTAAACGTGAACAATATGGTAGCTGGCCTCTATTGACAGGTCCTTACTATATGGCTAAACCTATTGATGCTAACGATGGTAGCCCTGTTTATGTTAGAGATGAGAAAAAAGGTAAATATGTTATCACCGATGACAGAAGAGGAACTGAACCGGTTTATGATGAAAGCCTGACTACAATATTCCCTCGTATGTGGAATGGCTCAAAGAGTATGTATACAAGTACTTACGAACAATATATCGATAAGTCTAAAATGGTGCCTGTAACTGTAAAGAAACCTAACGGCTCGGGCGGTTATACTACAGAAACGGTGATGCGTCCAACCTTCATGCAAAACCTGAAGTTCTTCATAGGTTATCAATGTAACCACATGTATTGGCGTTACTTTATGTGGAATTTCGTAGGTCGTCAAAATGATATTCAAGGACATGGTGAGTTGGAAAACGGTAACTGGATCAGCGGCATTAAGTTTATCGATGAAGCTCGTCTCGGTAAACAGACCGATCTTCCTAAGTCAATGACGAATGCCGGTCGTACCACGTTCTATTTCTTGCCTTTGATATTGGGATTGATAGGCTTGTTCTATCAAATCAAGAAAGACATCAAAAATTCATGGGTGGTGTTCTTATTGTTCTTCATGACAGGTTTGGCTATAGTGATATATCTTAATCAGACTCCATATCAGCCTCGTGAACGTGACTACGCCTACGCTGGTTCTTTCTACGCGTTCTGTATCTGGATTGGATTAGGCGTGATAGGAGTAGTAGAACTTCTCCAAAAGTTGTTGAAGAATAAGATGGCAGCTGCTGTAGTGGCTTTCGTTTTATGTCTCTCGGTGCCTACTGTCATGGCAGCTTCAGGTTGGGAAGGTCACAACCGTTCAAATAAGACTGCAGCCTTAGACTGGGGTAAGAATTATCTGAAAAACCTTCCTGAAAACGCGGTGATATTTACTCGCGGCGATAACGACACATTCCCGCTTTGGTACGTACAAGAGGTAGAAGGCTATCGCACCGATGTCCGCGTATGTAACTATATGCTCGCTTCTGGCTATTGGTACGTGCATCAAATGGGACGTAAACAATATGAATCGGAACGACTTCCTCTATCGTTGACACCTGAACAATACGACAATGGAGTGAACGAGCCTATCTTCATCCAAGATGTTTTTGAAGGACCTATCGAATTGAAAGACGCTATAGAATTTATCAAGAGCGATAACCCGAGAACTAAAGTTGGTTTGGTTTCTGGCGATAAGGTTAATTTCCTTCCAACACGACATCTGAAAATTACTGTCGATAAGGAAGCCGTAGTGCGTAATGGCATAGTTCCAGAAAGCATGAAAGATAAGATTGTCGATGAGATTGTGTGGAAGATACCTAACAATATTAATTATCTATATAAAAATGACTTGATGCTCCTCGACTTTATGGCTACCAACGATTGGACAAGGGCTGTTTATTTCACGAGTTTGAGCGATATTAAGAATGTTTTAGGCATTGATAAATATCTGCATCAAGAAGGTCTTGCTCATCGTTTCATGCCTGTTGAAGCTGTTGGCTACTATAAAGACGCAGGCGGTGTCTACGTAGATGGTTCTTATGAATTGCTTATGGCTGACGATATCAGATGGGGTAACCTCAACGACCCTGATGTCGCTATCGACCCTGAGAGTCGTCGCAGCGTTTTGTATGTGAAACAGGCTTATATGCGACTCGCTCGTGTTTTACTCAGTAAGGGTGATAAAGAAGCTGCTGTAGCTGTATTGGACAAATGCATAGAGTTCTTCCCTAATGATAAGGATCCTTACGACATTTTGATGTTATCTTATCCTGAAATATATTATGCGGCAGGAGCGACAGAAAAAGGCGATGAGTTTATGAAGACGCTGCTCGAAAATTCTACTGATAATCTCAGATATTATTACGACTTAGACCCGCAGTTCATTCTGTATTATACAGATGGTATATATGAAAATATGGCTATCATGGATAAGATGATAGATATTGCGACGCGATTCAAACGCAACGAACTTAGAACACAGATTACTAAGGCTTTGAACGAAGAAAATAGCAAATTCTATCCTTATTTAGTAAGATAAAATTCAAATCTTCACACAAAAAAACTCAGGATTTCAATATCGAAATTCTGAGTTTTTTGTTTAGTCTACAGTCTACGGTCTACGGTCTACAGACATCATTAACTCATTAACTTGTTGTCTTGTTGTCTCGTTGTCTTGTTGACTTTTTAAAACTCTTAACCACAAGCCATATACCTGCAATAACGAATGGGATGCTGAGCCATTGTCCCATATCTAATGTCATTGAGGTTTCAAATTCTACTTGTGGATTTTTGATAAATTCTATTAATATTCTTGAGCCGAAGACAACGATGAGGAAGATGCCGAACATGAATCCAGGGCGTTTGTTTGCCATATCTTGTTTGTAGTAAGCGTATAAGAGATAAATGAAAACCAAAACGCAGAATATAGCCTCATAAATTTGTGTTGGATGGCAGGCTGGTATGTTTTCTATTGGCATTCCTATTGGATAGTCTCTCACGAATTTAAATCCCCATGGCAGTGTTGTCGGTTCGCCATAAATCTCTGAGTTCATAAGGTTGCCCATGCGTATGAAAGCTCCGCCAATTGCTGTAGGAACAACAATTCTATCTAAAATCCAAATGTATGGCTTCTTGATTTTTTTAGCATAAATAAATAAACCTATCAATATTCCTATTGCGCCACCGTGACTTGCAAGTCCGCCTTCCCATATCTTCAAGATCTCAACAGGTTTCGACAGATAATACGCTGGCTCGTAGAAGAGACAGTGACCTAAACGAGCACCGACGACAGTGGAAATCAACATATATATAAATAATTTGTCTAATTTCTCTTCGCCGATTTTTTCTTTTTTGTAGATGTTTTTCATGATATAATAACCCACAATGAAAACCATTGTCCACAAAAGTCCGTACCACGCAATAGGGCGACTGCCTATATGAAAGATGTAGGGATCAACGTCCCAAACGACATAATTTAATAACATAATTATTTCTTTTTTGCAAAGATAGGAATTTTTAAATTAAGAATTAAGAATTAAGAATTAAGAATTAAGAATAGACTTCTTAAATAATTTTAACATAATAATCTTAATTCCATTAACTTTCACGTTAAAAATTATTAAGAACTTAATTTTCTTCGTATAAGGTCTTGACAAAAGGAAAGGGAGTATTGTAAATTTGCAGGAGAGAATAAAATTATAAACTAATACCAAAATATTATGAAAAATATTACAAATAGCAATGGTGGTATTGTCATTTATCAGTCGGAAGACGGCAATACAAAAATCAATGTGAACCTTCATGACGAGACGGTATGGTTGTCGCAACAGCAGTTGGTGGAGCTTTATCAAACAAGCAAGTCAAATATAAGTGAACATATAAAACATATATTTGAAGAAGGAGAATTGGAAGAATTATTAGTTGTTCGGAAATTCCGAACAACTGCTAAAGATGGAAAGGATTACTTGACAACTTTTTATAATCTCGACATGATTATCTCGTTAGGGTATCGTATAAAATCTTCTGTTGCGACGAGATTTCGTATCTGGGCTACGCAACGTCTTAAGGAATATATGATTAAAGGTTTCACTATGGACGATGAACGTCTCAAAGGTAACGCTGGCGGTAATTATTGGAAAGAACTCATCGACAGAATTCGAGATATTCGTGACTTCTATCGTAAATGGAAAGAGTTGAATCCTTTGCAGAAAATAAGTTAATATGGGCGATTTGCAGACATACGCTAAGGCGGTACGGGTTATTAAGGAAGCGATATTACGTAGTCAGTATCGTGCAACATCTGCGGCTAATAAGGAACAACTATCACTATATTATGGTATAGGGTGCTATGTTTCTAAGAACTCACGCGATGGCTTTTGGGGTAAAGGGGCAATCGAGACCATTAGCCAGCAACTACAAAAAGAGTTGCCCGGACTTCGCGGATTCTCGGCAACGAACATAAAGAATATGCGTTCATTCTACGAAGAGTGGTCACCTTTCGTAAATCGCCAGCCAATGGCTGACGATTTTAATTGGTCGGACTTTGTTGCCATCGGTTTTAGCCATCATATTGAGATTATAACAAAGGCTAAGTCTTTAGATGCTCGTTTGTTCTATATACACGAATCAGCCACACGCTTCTGGAATAAATACACTTTAAGAGATTATCTCAAAGCAGATTTGTACAACCATCGAGGAACGCTCCCCAATAATTTCACCGCTACAATGCCGAGTACAAAGCAGGCATTAAAGGCAGTAAACGCTTTCAAGGATGAATACTTGTTGGATTTTATCAATGTTGAAGAACTTGATACAAAAGATGAAGATTTGAACAAACGTGTACTCGAAAAGTCTATTGTGGATAATATTAAGAGGTTTATTTTGACCTTCGGACAGGATTTTATTTTCGTAGGTAACCAATATAGATTGGAGGTTTCGGGAGAGGAAATGTTTGTTGATTTACTTTTCTTTAATCGAGAAATTAACTCACTTGTTGCCATTGAGTTGAAATCGGGGAAATTCCGTTCTTCGTATTTAGGACAATTAAGTACATACCTATCGGCTCTTGATACATATGTGAGGAAACCGCACGAAAACCCTGCAATTGGCATCCTGTTATGTCGAGATATGAACCAGTTGTTTGTAGAGTTTGCTATCCGAGATTATGACAAACCAATGGGAGTTGCGACATTTCGAACTTCGCAAGAACTGCCAGAACGTTTCAGAAAGGCTTTGCCAAACATAGAAGATCTGAAGAAGTTATTGTAAATTTGCAGGAGAGAATTTTACCAATATTTATAATGTTATGGAAAAGGATAATAAATATAGAGAGGAGTTACAATCGTATAATAATGCTGTAGGTTTAATCAAACAAGCCATTTTACAAAGTCAGTATCGTTCAGTTAAACTTATAACAGGAGAACAATTGTCGCTATACTTCGGCATAGGTCGTTATGTGTCAGTCAATTCTCGTAATGGGACTTGGGGAAATAGTGTGATAAACAGAATAAGTGAACAGTTGAAAAGAGAGCTGCCTGGTTTGAGGGGATTTTCAGGACAAAATATTCGTAATATGAGAAGTTTTGCGGAATATTGGGAGAAATACCTAAAATGCTCGCCGTCGGCGAGCATTTTAAAACCAACAGATTTACAAATGGTTATTGATATTGATGCCTTTTCTCTGCAAAAATGGTCAACAATATCTACTGAAATTAATCGCGATGATTTCTTATCTATTAGTTTCTCGCATCACATGGAAATTTTACACAAGACAAAAGATCTCAACGAGATACTCTTCTATATACACCAGACCGTATTACACAAATGGGATAAATATGATTTACGTGATAGATTAAAGGAGAATATTTACAAAATAAATAATACTGCAACCAACAATTTCATTCAGACTATGCCAATAGCTGATGCAAGAAAAGCTGTAGGAATGTTCAAAGATGAATATCTTCTTGATTATATAAATGTTGAAGAAATCGAAATAAATAAAATTGAAGATGTTGACGAACGGATTGTTGAAAGTGCGATAATAAGCAATATAAAAAAATTCATAATGACATTCGGACGTGATTTCGCTTTTGTAGGTAACCAATATAATTTGGAAGTATTCAATGAAGTGTTGTTTCCTGATCTGCTTTTCTTCAATAGAGAATTAAACTGCTTGGTTGTTATAGAACTTAAGAAAGGAACTTTTAAATCAAGTTATATAGGGCAACTTCAAACTTATATGAAAGTTCTTGATGACAAGGTGCGTAAACCTCACGAAAATCCGACAATCGGGATACTGCTTTGCAAAGAGGCTGATAAGTCTTTCGTGGAATATGTCATAAGAGATTACAACACTCCTATGGGTGTTGCTACATACAAAACAACTTCTGATATGGATGAAAAAACTCGTAATTCACTTCCAAACATAGAAGATCTGAAGAAGTTATTGTAAATTTGCAGGAGAGAATTTTACCAAAATTTATGATGAAATGAGTAAGGCTTCGACATTAATATCGGATTCTTTATCGCTAACGCCAAAAAAATCGAGTTGCCGATAAAGAATCTGAATATTTTTTACACAATAACGCTGACAAGAATTAACGATTATAAAAAAATCTTTTCAGTCTTTTATTATATATATAAAATTATTTTACATTTGCAGACGATAGAAAAACGAATTATAGAACTTTAAAACATACATTAAGAAACAGAAATTTAGATTTTTAGATATATTATATTAAACTTAGGTTTTTACTATTTGCTTGTATAGCCATTAAATTCGCCAAATTTAAACATCATTGTAAGCAAAGAGTGATACCTGCACGTGTTGGTGTGGGATTATCCTTGATTGATGATGTGGGCGTTTGGCGATGCCTTTGGCTACAATCTGGATAATGTCGCACCTTTTTTATTAATGAATCTGAAAATCTGAGAAATTGAAAATCTGAAAAACATCTAACTACTATAAACTAAAAACTCTGAACTAAAAACTTTAAACTACTCTAAACTCTACACTCTACACCAAAAAAGAAATTAACCATTAAAAAAATAAACATTATGAGAAAGTTTTTACTTATCATTGCATTTCTAATCTCCGTGGTGGGGTTGAATGCGCAGAGCACGAATAACGATGATGAGGTCGTTAAGATCGACCAGATGAATCGTTTCAACTCAGTGGAAGGCGAAATAATCGTGAAGTTCGCCGACAACTCTTCCTTTGGTTTGGAGTACGACAGAGATAACAAACTGAGAAGTACAGGTATCTCTACTGTTGACAAAGTACTGAAAAGATATGAACTCGTCTCTATCGACAGACTTTGTCCGAACGATGACCCTAAACGCCAACTGCGTTCTTCAAAGAGCTATAACGGCGGGGATGTGGTGGAACGCGACCTGAGCCGTCTATGCTTGGTGAAGATTAACACTCCTGCCGACAGAGCTGGACAGCCTGAATTCGACATCCGCGCTCTCACCGACAATCTTATCGAGGAGTTTAACGCAATGGATGAAGTAGAGTTTGCTGAACCTAACTATTTCATTTATTCTGTGGGAATAGAAGAGTCACCAAGTCACCAGGTCACCGAGTCGCTGAGTGGTGAGGGTGATGACAGAGACCCTGACTATAATTATTTCGCTTACAAGACTTACAGAAAAGAACCTTATTATTCTCAGCAATGGGGTATCGCCGCAACAAATATTGATGAACTTTGGCGTATATGTGAGGAAGATGCTGAACATTATGAGAACCACAGCACCGACCGCGCAGTCATTGCTATACTCGATACCGGTGTTGACATCGAACACCCAGACCTCGCTGATAACATCTGGACTAATCCTAATGAAATTGCGAACAATTCCGACGATGACGGCAACGGTTACAAAGATGACTTGCACGGCTATGATTTCGTGAACAAAACCGCTACTATTAAAGACTATAACAGCCATGGCACACACTGCGCCGGTATTGCAGCCGCCGTTGGTACCAACGGTAAAGGTATTGCTGGCGCAAACCCTAACGCCTTTATCATGCCTGTTACTGTTATGCAAAGCAACGGACAAGGTTCTATCTCAACACTCATTGAAGGCATAAGCTACGCCAAAGACAACGGCGCCGACATCATTAGCATGAGCATCGGTACTTACGCTTACTCTATTGCGTTGGAACAAGTTCTCGCTCAGGCTTACCAGAACAGCATACTTGTGGCAGCAGCCGGTAATGACGGCTTGAATATAGACCCAGTAGCACTTTGTGCAGACCCTTATAAACCAAACAAACCAATGTACCCAGCTGCTTTCACCTTTGTCCTCGGCGTGGAAGCGACATCAGAAAATGGTTTGGCAGGATTTTCTAATTACGACTGCGACGGTCCTTCTTATTCCGGATATAGCGAAGAACAACTCTATAACTACGAGTTGCAGGCTCCTGGAGTAAGCATAATAAGTACAGTGCCAAACGGAAAGTACAAATACTTCAACGGCACATCTATGGCTTGTCCTTTGGTAGCTGGCGGTATCTCGGCTCTTCTCCACGCCAAACCGTATGCTTCACAGGAGATGCTCTGGGGCGACCTTATCAATACCTCTGGTGCTAACGTTGATTTCGAGGCTTGCTATAACGCAGGACCTGCACCGGCACAATTGCAAATGGTGACTTACGAACTTAACGATACTGAAGAAGGCGACGGAGACTTACGCCCTGATGCTGGCGAGACGATGTTGTTCTATCCTACATTACGTACCACCTGGGGCGCAGCAGAAGATATTACTTACTGGATTGAATTTGCAGAATATGAAGATGAAAATACAATAGAGTTTATCGATAACGATAACATAGACTTCGGACATAATCTCTCGGCTTACGCAAAGAGCAAGGCTGTGAACCCAGTGATACTTAAAATAAATGAAAACGTTGTTGACGGACGTTATATTAATTTAGTATTGAAAGCAAGCTGCCCTAATGCCGAATACGTTATGGAATATCCTTTCACCATACAAGTGGAAAACGGAGTAGAGTTGAAAGGTATTATCTCAGAAAATACCACCCTTGAACCTAACGTACATTATATAGTTACAGAGACTCTCGGTATACCAGAAGGCGTGACACTTACTATTGAGCCTGGAACTACCATAAGATTTAAAGACAATATTAGCCTTGTTAACAAAGGAAAGATAATAGCAAAAGGCGAACCTGGTAATATGATTACCTTTACAAAGACAGACCTTGGTGTATCTGGCTATAGTTTGGATCTGAACCGCAGCGATACTCTTTCATATTGTGTGATAGAATATGCAAAAATTTACAATGATAATCATGCAGAATATCATTATTGTTATTCTCAAGGAGACGATGTGTTTGAATTTGTAAGCGATGTCTTAGATAATACACAAATCAATAATGTAGAGATGAATTATAAGAGAAAAGCTACAATAGACAATTGTATCGTTAGATATTCTTCTTTTTCTACTTCTACTTATTATTATTATCGACCTAATTATACAAATAGCAATATCCTTTACAATAACGCTTTATATGTAAATACAATCGGATATTATGCAAGTGTAAACGATGCTAACATAACTTCATATAATGGTGTAGGTGGTATTTATGAGGCTGGTAATAATATTATAGGTAATTATAATAGCAGTGATTGTAAAGGTTATATTTATGACGTGGATAAATTAGGTTATACATTGTTGGGTAATATATTCAGTAATTATCAGAAGAGTGGCAGTCATATTTATTCTTATTATGATATTGCCCATACTGGTAGTGCTATGACTATATTCCCTTTGAGGGGCACTTATCTTGGTTCTTCAAATGATGAGATTATTAGTTCTCGTATCTATGATATTGATACTCCGAACTCTACTTCTCTCAATGATATAGATGAAAGCACAGCTGAGCGTCGTCCTTCGTCAAAGGCTCATGGCATAGTTTGGAAGGTTCTTGTCAATGGTAAGGATGCTCAGGATGAGTTTGAAGAGGTGATTCCTCTCGGCGTGGGCCGTCATAAATTCGAGGTTTATTTCAACCGCCCTATGGATGTTGCTGTAGCTCCTATGGTGGCTATGGGCGTGCGTCCTCCTTATACTCAGGTGGCTATAGCAGAAGACGGAAGCTGGAACGCTGACGGTACTATATACACTGTCTATTTAGACTTGAACGCTTCTTCTGTTACTGACGGTCTCAACCGTATCTATGTGGATAATGCAAGAGATAATGAGTATTTCGATATTCCTGTAGAGAATATGCGTTTTAACGTGCAGGTGTCTGCTGCTGGCTCGATGAGCGCAGGCTTCGAGGCTACTCCTGGCATCGGCAAGGTTGAACTTACATGGGAAAACGACTCTACTTACTTCAACGACCACTTGGGATGGAATATGTATCGTTACCAAAAAGATACTCGCGGTGTCAATACTGATACTGTACTCGTCAATACAGAGATGATAACAGAGACTGAGTTCACCGATTTTGATGTTGTTCCTGGCGAACGTTACTATTATTTCTACAGGTCGATGCGTACCAACCTCACAGAAAGCGACGCTTCAACTAATGTTTCTACCGTTCCTCTCACAGCGCAGCCTGGCGACGCTAACGGCAGCCTCGCTGTCGACGTGGCAGATATTGTGACAGTGGTTTCTTACATTACCGGCGATGTGCCTCAGCCTTTCGTATTCGGTGCAGCCGACATCAATGGCGATGGCGAGATTGACGTCATGGATATAGTAGGTATAGTAAACGTAATTATCAACGGAAAATATGATGCTGACAGAGCACCTGTTGCAACAGCCAAATATTATGTAGAAGACGGTATCTTGTATGTCGATACTCCAGTAGAACTCGGCGGTGTCCAGGTTTATCTTGACTGTGATGATGAATCTATGATTGAAGTTCTCGGCGCTATGGATAAGTTTGAGCAGGTGAGCCAGTATGTCAACGACGGAAGATATATGTTCATGGCATATAGTCTGAGCGGTGAAAAACTTAGTGCTGGCAAGCACGCTATCTTGAAAGTTGGCTATGCCGATGTTGACGAAATGATATTGGCAGACCCAAGCGGCAGCAACGTACTCGCGGTGGAAGAGACAGTAGGCATTACTGAAAACAACGACATCTTTATCCTCAAATCTCCATATCCTAATCCTTTCAACGCAAGCATCAACATACCGTATGTTATCGCAAAGAACGATGGCAAGGTGACATTCACTATCACCAACATTATGGGACAGGAAGTTGCAAATATAGAACTCGGCACACAAAGCCGTGGCAGATACAGCTACGAATGGCAGCCTAAATCTGACGTCCCAACAGGAATATACATTATTAATATGTACGTAAATGGAAACATGATACAAAGAAATAAAGTGGTTTATATGAAATAAATTTCAGTCAACGGTCAACAGTCAACGGTCAACAGTCTTTGTCCACGTTGATGCTGATGCATACCCAAGGTCTGTTGTCTGTTGTCCGTTGTCTGTTGATATTTTAAATAAAATAATTATGAAAAAGACTTCTTTAATAACAATAATCCTTGGCTGTATAATGGGATTTTATCAGCCATTGTATTCTCAAGATAACATTGAGAACGGACATGAATGGGTTGACCTTGGACTTAGTGTAAAATGGGCAACATGTAATGTGGGAGCTAGCGTGCCGGAACAATATGGCAACCATTATGCTTGGGGTGAGACAAAACCAAAGGATGAATACACACAATCTAACAGCGTGACATATGAACAAAATATCAGTGACTTCAGCGGCAACCCTCAGTATGATGCCGCTACCGCCAACTGGGGCGAAGGCTGGAAAATGCCTACTCGAACTCAGATGGAAGAATTATCAAGCAGATGTACCTGGGAATGGATTAAGCAGAACGGTGTTAGGGGGTATAAAGTTACTGGACCTAACGGCAACATCATCTTTCTTCCAGCATCAGGCTATTGGTCTGGAACTTCATTTACCGATGGCAGCTGTGCTTCTACCTACTATTGGAGTTCTACGCCTAATTCAAACTATACGGGCGAAGCGTTCTACTTTTATTTTCATAGTGGTGTACATTATGTGAGCAACATCCTTCGCTTTTACGGTTACTCGGTGCGTCCTGTCAGAGAATGGAAGGATGGAGATACACCATCTGTTGCGGTATCTGTAAATAGTACAGATATTACAGCTGTGGTAAATACATACGTGTCAAGTCCAATTTCTGAGATAACAGCACGTGGCTTCTATTGGGGTACTAATCCAAATCCTACAGAAGCAGACAACAATGTGGTTTTGGAAAACACAACAGGAAGTATAGCAAAGGGTATAACAAACTTAACTCCTAATACTACATATTATGTAAAAGCATACGCTACTAATAGTTCCGGTACTTCATATAGTGAGGTAATCTCTTTCACAACATTGGATAAAGTTGAGTATGATTACGTAGATCTCGGCTTGCCAAGCAAATTGAAATGGGCTACATATAACGTAGGTGCATCGTCCCCAGAAGAGTATGGTAATTATTATGCATGGGGTGAGGTTACTCCTAAGACTGAATATACACACTCTAACAGCGAAACCTACGGTATGCTTATGAACGACATAAGCGGCAATCTTCAATATGATGCTGCCGCTGCCAACTGGGGCGAAGGATGGAGAATGCCAACAAATACAGAAATGCATGAGTTGATAGATTATTGTACTTGGGAGTGGACAACACAAAACGGAGTAAATGGTTATAAGGTGAAATCTAAAACCAACGACAATAGCATATTTATTCCTGCTGGACGTTATTGGAGTTCTATACCAAAAGACGATAATGTCGGCTCTTATTATATGTATTTGGGTAGTAGCGAACATTATGTATCAAGCGGTGATAGATATTATGGACGTACAATACGTCCTGTCAAAGACAGTGAAGATGAAGAAGCGCCATCGGTTTCTGTTACAATAAATAGTACAGACATTGCTGCTATTGTAGATACATACGTCTCGAGTAGCACAGAAATAACAGCATGTGGCTTCTATTGGGGTACTAATCCAAATCCTACTGAAGCAGACAACAATGTGGTTTTGGAAAATGCTTTAGGAGATATAAAACAAGCTCTTGTAGATTTAACACCTAATACTACATATTATGTTAAGGCATACACTACAAATAGTTATGGTACTTCATATAGTGAAGTCGTTTCATTTACGACATTAGCAGAGAGTGCATTTACAGATTATGTAGATCTCGGTCTGCCTTCAGGTTTGAAATGGGCTACATACAATGTAGGTGCATCAACCCCAGAAGAGTATGGTAATTATTATGCATGGGGAGAAATTGTTACAAAAAATAGATATACTGAGGAAAACAGCGTTACCTACGGAGAATCTATGAGCTATATCAGTGGCAACGCCCAATACGACGCAGCCACTGCCAACTGGGGCGGAGACTGGAGAATGCCAACAGAAGCAGAAATGCGTGAGTTGGTAAATGAGTGCACATGGACATGGTTGTTGCAAAATGGAACTATGGGTTATAAAGTTACCGGTCCAAACGGTAGTAGTATCTTCCTTCCTGCTGCGGGTTGTCGCGGTGTGTCATCGCTCAGTTATGCAGGTTTCGACGGCTACTATTGGAGCTCTACACCGAATGGCAGTACTAAAGCGTGGATCCTCTCCATCGATAACGATAGTCATTACATGCGCGACTACAATCGCGATTATGGCTTCACGGTGCGTCCTGTCCGAGAATAAAAGCGTCTCATGCATTCATTTTTAGTTGAGCTAAGGCTGTTGAACAGTTCTTAGCTCAAGGCTCAAAGTTCTTAAAAAACAAAACTATGACAAGATTTTTAAAAATAATATCAGTTCTTCTCATAGCTCACAGCACACAGCTCAGTGCGCAGAACAGCATGTCGCTGTCGTCGGCTGAGGCTGCGCCGCAGGGTGTTGTTGAGATTGAGTTGTCGGTAACGAACACGGATTCTTTCGTAGCATTTCAGACGGAGATTCCTCTCGGCGAGAATCTTAGTTACGTGGCAAACTCGGCAGTGCTTTACAGAAGTGTAGATCACCAATTAGTGGCATCTGTCGTTAACGGCACACTCAAGCTATATGCTTTCTCCTTGTCGGGCAAAGCGTTCACTGGCAATGAGGGCAAGGTTGCCACATTTCAGCTGAGAATAGGCAAAGAGCCAGGCAGTTTCCCTCTTAATCATACAAAAGCGAAGTTGGTAAATGCTGCTGGTAACGAACTGCCGCTCACTACATACAACGGCTCAGTCAATGTGCTGACGCCTAAGATAGAGATAAGAACGCCACAACTCAACTATGGTCATGTCCCTATAAGAAGTACATATAACAAGACGCTCACAGTTAAGAATGTCGGTAACATGCCCCTGACAATAAGCGGGCTGCAATTCTCAGATGCGACGCTTTCATGTCCGTCGTTTACGGAGAAAGTGCTTTCCGCCGGAAGTTCTGCTTCTTTCACTATAGTGTATTCGCCTGTGGCGGCAGGAGCGGTGAACTATAGTGTGACAGTCGTCTCCGACGCTTCTAACGGAAACCAGACAGCGAAGGTTATAGCGGATCCTTATTCGGTGAATGAACTGCGTATTGTTTCAACAAGCGGATATTGCGACAGCATAGTCGATGTTAATATCAAGGTAAATAATATGGATGCCATCACAGGATTCCAGTTCTGTATCAAGATGCCTTCGGCTCTGCAATATCAGACCAACGGTTTCGAACTCTCATCGCGTAAGACCGACCACGTGGGAATGGCGAGCATGAGAAACGACACTCTTGTGTTGGTGGCATATTCTCCTACAAACTCCTCATTCATCGGTGATGATGGCGTAATAGCAAGTTTCAAGGTAAAGATAAAGGGAACCTCCGGACATCATTATCTTTATCCTAAGAAGGTTATCCTTACCGATGCTCAGGCACATAACGTGATGTCTGGCTCCTACAGCGGTTATGTCAGCGTGAGTTCGCCTAAGATCTCTGTCAGTTCTACTGTGGATTTGGCGAGTTCATCGATTACGGAAGTCATACAGAAAGATTTCCGTATAACAAACAACGGCAATGCACCACTTCGCATCGACAGCGTGAAATTTAACGACAGTTATCTTTCGTGTTTGACGGAATTTCCTTTAGTTATCAATAATTACGGCAACGCAAACATCACCATAAGTTGCAATAAAACTACTGAAGGCGATTTCAAAAGTACCATGCGTATCTACAGCAACGATCCTACAAACGGCTTGCAGTTGGTGAAGGTCATTGGCAGCAGATATGAACCTAACGGACTTTCCATTGACAACGAAGCTGTGGTGTCTGATAAGTATTTAGATGTACTTGTCAATATGGATAACTATTCTGAGATAACAGCATTGCAGGTAGACTTCAGTTATCCAAATGAATATTACACCTTACAAAGCAGTGATATCAGTCTCACGGAACGCTGTCAAGGATTCTCGCTTACGAGTGTCCCTATCAACGATTCTACTTTTAAGATCATAATGTTCTCGATGAGCAACGCTATTATAAGTGGCAATGAAGGAGCGGTGCTAAAGATACGTCTCAACAGAAATCTTGAGATGCAAACAGAAACGGCGACAGTCTCTCTCAAAAACATAATCCTCAGCGATGTCAAGGGAAATAATAAGGATTCTGAAGGAAATCAGATCAAGAAGATAGATCTTCTTACGACTGATGTCAGAGAACTTAAACAAGGCTGGAACTGGTATTCGACAAATCTTAACATAAATGGAACGGAAGGATTAGATGCCTTGAAAGAAGCCTTGGGAGATAATGCTCAGATAATTAAGTCTATGACAGAGTTTACTTTGTATTATGAAGAACAAGGTGTATGGGACGGTTCTTTGGATATGTTCGACAACAAGACCTTTTATATGATTAATATGTCAAATCCGATAAATATAGAGTTGAGAGGATTCCTGACGGATATGGCGCAATATGAGATTATAATTAAAAAAGGCTGGAACTGGATAAATTATTACAACAATGAAGAAATATCAATTGATGAAACTGACTTCGGCTTTACTCCTGCTGATGGAGATGTCATCAAGTCTCAGACAAAGTTCGCGAAATATTATGAAGGCTACGGCTGGGACGGCTCGTTAGAGATTCTGCAAACTGGCGATGCTTATATGTATTTTAGCAACGATGATAACGATAAAATAATGTCTTTTAATAAATTATAAATAACAGATGAGAAAGTTTTTATTTATTATTAGTTTAGTTTTAATTGCAAGAATTGCCTGCTCGACAGAATTATATTGGCAGGTGAATCCTAATGCCTTTGAGTTCAACATGAATGTGACGGCGGCTGCGTATATCAACGATGTTGAGCAGCAAAATGAAATGTTGGAAATAGGAGTTTTCTTTGGAGAAGAATTGCGAGGCAGTGCGTTGCCTCGTCTCTCTCCATTGGTGAACAAGTATATCTACGATTTGACGATTTATTCTGATGAAAACTGTGAGTTGTCGTTCAAGTTGTACGATCATTCTACAAATGAAGTCTCCGATCTCGATTGTGAGCAGATATTGACATTTGTCGCAAACGGAACTGAAGGTAATGCTTTCAATCCATATATCATCGCC
>SUWV01000015.1 GCA_015061315.1 Lentimicrobiaceae bacterium | reverse complement strand
CTTAGCTTTGCCAAAAGGTTGTTTTTCAACCTCTGCAATGCACAGAATCCCAAACCTAACTCACAGACAATCAGGATACTTTCTCCTTATCGCAATATTTCGCTTTTTTCTTTGATGTTTATTTTAATAGATTTTTCTTTTGTCTCAATTTCGTTTTCTTTATCATTGATTTTCTTTCTGTAATTATGGAATTTAATGGTAGTAATCAAAATCATGCAAATTATAATCAATAGTGTTGCGGATATGAAAAATATGTATGTGTCTTTTTCTTCTGTCTTATCTAAAGTGTTTTTCTTCTTAATATGATTGTTGTATACATAGGACATTCTTGCAAACTCAACGGTTTTATTGTTGTGTTTACATAAATGCAAGATGGATATACTATCATAATAATTTTTACTATCAAAGTCTCCTTGCAATTTGTATATGTTGCTCAGATAGTTTGATGCGGCAAGATTCACATTGCTATTGGAACTGTTCATAGATAGCTCTAAATAAACGATGGCTGAATCATATACCATATCTTTATAATACATCTCTCCTAATACCCAATAATAAGCTCCCTTTGCTCGGTAATTCTCTATCTTGTCAAGATTGTTCTTAAGCAAAATATACGCACTGTCTTTCTCTCCGTTTTCAAACAGTATCTTGGCCACGCATTTTTCTATGTCAAGTCTGTTCGCTAAATTAGAACTGATTTCTAACGACTTGTTATAATAGTATAATGCGCTGTCGGCTTTGCCATAAAGATGGTAAGTGTTACCTAATTCCTTGAATATATATGATTGTGAATCGATTTCCTCTATTAGTCCTAAATATCTTAAAGCATTCTTGTATTGTATTATCGCCAAGTCACAATAGCCTGCGTTATAAAACAGCCTTCCGAGTCTGTTATAAATCAAAGCGATAAATCTTATCTTTTCGTATTCCTGAGGATTGATGGTATCTGATGAACCAGCGTCAGCGGTCTCATAGACTTTTTCCTTTCTCCTTGTATTTTTCATCATAAGCTCTTCCATAACTTCCAAGGCATGCAGATGATGTTCGCAGGCTCCTGTTATGTCGTCTTTTTCTGAGAGACCAATGGCATAATAGTAGTGCGCCTTGGCACAAATGAATGATAATGAGTCGCAGAGTCTCTGATATTCATTGCTTTGATGCTGATAAATGGTAGCCGACATCTGAATGCTGTCAAAATATTCCATCGCAGCTTTCACTTCAACAAAATTGTGCTGAGGCTGATAGTTTTTGTATAAAGAGTCGGCAAAGTTTATCTGGTAAAGATGAAATTCACCTTCGTTTGTGTCGGCTGGTGTGCCTATGTTAAGAAACGTCAATATTATCAGGATTAAAGTTTTCATGACGGAACAAAGATATACAAAAACTATCAACATTTTTCGTATCTTTGCAAAAATAAAAATCAAAATAGTGAAATCTTAAGTTAAAGTTATATGCCTGAAATTAGTAGGTTTTATGGGATTATTATCTATATGATTAGATAAAAACATATTCTATGATACAAATATCTAAAAGAAAACAACTCGAGAATGTTCTCTCGGAAAAGATAATGGTTTTGGACGGTGCTTTCGGCACTGAGATACAGAGAAATGACAATACTTTGCTTTCTCCTTACGAGCCTTTGAACAAGACTAATGCCGAACTCGTCAAGAGAGTGCATCGCTCGTATGTGGAAGCTGGCTCCGACATCATATCGACTAACTCCTTCAACTGTTCGTATCTCGAGCTTTTGAAACATGGATTTACGAAAGAAGAAATCGACAGCTTGAATGTTATGGCTGCCAAGAACGCCAAAGACGTCGCCGCTGAATCAGATCGCGATGTCTTTGTAGCAGGTTCTGTAGGTCCTACCTCACAGTCGCTTTCATTGAGGACCATCGATTTCGACGAGATGGCGGAATCGTATAAGGCTCAAATAACATCTCTCATAAAAGGCGGCGTCGATATTATCTTGGTCGAGACTTGCTTCGACGCTAAGAACATAAGAGCTGCCGTTTATGCATATCTGACGTCACTTTCAACATTGAATCTTACCACCGATGACGTGCCTCTGATGGTGTCGGTGACGCTCACAGAACAAGGCAATCTCCTGTCGGGACACTCTGTCGATGTGGTGTGGCAGATGATAAAACACGCTAAACCAATAGCTTTCGGCTTGAACTGCGGGTTCGGATTCGAGAGAGCCGCTGAGCTTATTTTGAAACTGCAAGATATTCCAACAAATATATCACTTTATCCTAACGCAGGACTTCCTGACTTAGACGGCAGATATACAGAGTCGTGCGCCGACTTCAACTTTCGTGCTAATCGTCTCGCTAAAGAAGGTCGTATCAATATGATAGGCGGATGCTGCGGCACAACTCCGGAACATATCAAGACGATAAAAACTGCCGTAGAAAATATTAAGCCAAGAACCATTCCTCAACAAGAAATACATAAGTCGTTTAATATCATAGGCGAGAGATGTAATGTGGCTGGCTCCAAGAAATTCAGGGAGCTCGTGAATGCTAACCTTCAAGACGCGGTGTCGATAGCAGTGTCGCAGGTGGAGTCTAAAGCCGCCGTCCTCGACGTATGCTTCGACCATCCTGATGTGGATCCTTCTATGATAAAAGATTTTATCGAGTTATTGGCTTCGTCGTCAGTGGCTTTCACACCTACGATGATAGACTCTTCCGACTTCGACACTCTCGTTCTCGGAGTGAAGAGCTCGATGGTGAAACCTATCGTCAACTCCATATCTTTGAAAGAAGGCGAGACGGAATTCCTCAGAAGAGCTACGGAGTTCTACCGACTCGGCGTGAAGATTATCCTGATGCTCGCTGATGAAAAAGGTCAAGCCGACACCTATGAGAGAAAGATTGAGATTGCAGAACGTATCGTAACACTTGCTAAGTCGGTGGGCTTCGAGGAAAACGACATACTCGTCGACCCTAACGTCCTGACGATATGTACTGGAATAGAAGAACATAGATATTATGGCAGAGATTATCTCCTTGCCGCACGTTGGATCACGACGAACCTGCACGTTCATATCGCTGGCGGCGTCAGTAATCTTTCATTCGCCTTCAGAGGCAATACCGCAGTGAGAAACCTCTTGAATTCAGTCTTCGTACATTTGGCAAAAAGAGAAGGCTTGGATTATGTGATTATAAATCCTAACGCTATAATAGCAGAAGAAAATATTGAAGCAGAAGCTTTTGAACATGCGCGATTGGCGATAATGGGAGAGAGCGACGGCTCCGACTTGATAAAATATGTCACTAAGGAAGTCGAGGTGAAGAAAGAGAAGAAAGAACTGTCGATGGAAGAACAGCTATCGGAAGCAGTGATGACAGGTAACACCTCAAAAGCCGCTGAGCTCACATCGCTTGTCTTGTCGCATGGCGCCACTTTCCAGTCGGTCGTCAATGAGATTCTTATGCCAGCGATGACTTTGTTGGGACAACGTTTTGAAGAAGGCAAGGTGTTCCTTCCGTCATTGGTGAAGGCTGCTTCTGCCATGAATGCTGCTATGGATGTCTTGAATAAGACAGTCACATTTACAGATACTTCCAAGAAGAAAGTCACGCTCGCCACTGTCTATGGCGACGTTCATGATATAGGTAAGAATATTGTCGGAACAGTTTTGAAAAGCTCTGGCTTTGAGGTAGAAGACCTCGGCATACAAGTGCCGGCAGAGAGAATAGTAGAGTCGGCGAAGAGCTCGCAGGCTGTATGTATGAGCGGCCTCATTACGCCATCGCTGACACAGATGATAAAAGTGTTGCAGCAACTCAACGAGGCAGGCTTGTCGATACCTGTCGTAGTAGGCGGCGCCGCAACATCTAAACTCCATACTGCCTTGAAGATGGCGACAGTTTATAATGGTCCTGCGGCAAAGGCGACGACAGCGATAGACACAGTGAATTTAGTGAACAAACTGACAGACCATCAAGCATGTCTGAGCTTATATGAAGAACAAGAAGCGATGCGCAGACAGAAGACCGAGAACATAGCACTAGCCGATTATAGCTCGATAAAGATTGAGATACCAGAATACGAGATATTTAAACCACAACAAGAAGGAATGTTTACATTGAGACCTTCCATAGAAGAAGTGTTGCCATACATCGACTGGAATTATTTCTTCTTCTCCTTGCAGCTCTACGGAAAATATCCTGAGATATTGAAGAACGAAGAAGCGGCACAAGTCTTTGAACATGCGCAGAATATCTTGAAGAATATCATCGCCGACAAGTCGCTTGAGATAGAAGCTCGATTTGCTGTCGTCGAAGCAGAGAATATAGGCGACGATGTGATAAGATTGTCGGACGGAGCTAAGACTGTGGAGCTTCCTATGTTGAGACGTCAGACGCAGATGCAAGAGCCGCTTTCTATAGCCGACACTGTGGCTCGTCACGATTATCTCTCGGTATTCGCACTTACGGCAGGCGTGGGATTGTCGAAACTGATGTCGGAGGCAGAGACGCCTTACGACGCTTTGATAATAAAACTTATAGCCGACCGACTCACCGAAGCTACTGGCGAATATCTGCATCATAAAGTACGTTCCGAATATTGGGGCTTCGACAAGACTCCGTTCACTTTCGACGAGAAACAATATCAGGGAAGAAGGATGTGCTTCGGCTATCCTGCATGTCCCGACCATTCGCTGAAGAGACGCGTCTTCGACTTCTTACAAGTGGAACAAAATGCAAATATGCGACTTACAGACAGTTACATGATAACGCCAGAAGAATCCTTATGCGGATTGTTTACTTCGCGAGGAGAATATTTCTCGGTGGGAAGAGTAGACGAAACACAACTCGCACATTATTCAAAACATATAGGATTGTCGGTAGAAGAATTGAGAGAATTATTGCCAAACAATATTTGAGATGAAAGTCATTGATATATATAACTCATTGAAGGATAGTGGAAAGAAAGGCTTTTCCATTGAGATATTACCACCTGTGAAAGGTACGAGCTTAGATGATATTGAGAAGTCGTTGCTTCCTATCATACCGCTCAATCCGCAGTTTATCAATATCACTTTCCATGCTCCCGTGAGGAAGTTTATCAATGAAAATAATGTCACTACTTTAGTAGAGTCGCATCCGAGGACGGCGACGGCTGCTGTGGCAGGAGCGCTCAAGAGAAGGACAGGAATTGAGGTGGTGCCGCATCTTACATCGGCTGCTTATACCAAACTGCAACTCGAGGATTTTGTCATCGACTTTTCTTACGAAGATTTAGACAATATCTTCGTGATACGCTCCGACAAAGACCCTTTAGATTCCAGATTCAGAGTAAATCCTTTTGGGCATGCCAACGCGGCTGGTCTCGTTGAGCAGATAAAAAATCTCTCCAAAGGAATATACCACGACAAATTTGTGAAGGAGCCAAGACCGATAGATTTCTGCATCGGCGTGGCTGCATATCCAGAGAAACATCAAGAAGCTAACACCTTAGACGAAGACATTGAATATCTCAAACAGAAAGTCGACAAAGGCGCATCATATATTGTGACGCAGATGTTCTTCGATAACAGTAAGTTTTATTCTTTCATCGACAGATGTAATAAATTCGGTATCGACGTCCCTGTCATTCCAGCTTTGAAACCGCTGTCGTTGGCATCGCATCTCACATCTTTGCCAAGCACCTTCAGCATAGAAATGCCGGATGAACTGAGACATTCGGTAGAAGCAGCCGCTGACGACAAAGAAGCGGTCAAGAAGATAGGAATGGAGTGGTGCCTGCGACAATCGGAAGACCTGCTCAAACAAGGATTCCCTTTGATACATTATTTCACCATGGGAAGAATGAACGACCTTTCAAAAAATCTCACACAGATTTTTTGAAAGAGTCATCAAGTCACCGAGATACCGAGTCACCCAGTTGTCTTGTTGACTTGTAGTCTCGTAGTCTTGTAGGCTTATAGCCAAATCTGTGGCATAAATTTTGTATTTTTCGGCGCCATTGAAAAAACATCTCATTAATATAATTTTTAAAAATATCTATGAAAAAGATAACATCGCTTTTTATACTCCTTACCTTATTAATATCATCATACACGATTAACGCTACAGAAATAGAAGCGCCTGCTGAACCTGAGATAAAAGGTAAGATTATTGATATGGAGACTGATGGTCCGCTCGAATATGCTACCGTCAGTCTTTTTAATTCCCAAGACTCGACATTAGTGACGGGCGTCATCACCGACTCTAAAGGAAATTTCTCCTTGAAAGCCAAGCCCGGAAAATATTATGTCGTGCTACAATTTATCGGTTATGAGTCGAAGACCATTAACATAAATCTTAAAAACAATATCTCCTTGGGAGATATAGTGCTGCGTCCTGACTCGGCTCTTTTAGAAGAAGTTGAGGTGGTGGCGGAGAAAAGCACCATGACGATGACTCTCGACAAACGCGTCTTCAACGTAGGTAAGGACGTGAGCAGCACTGCCGGTAATGCGATAGAAGTCCTCGATAATATTCCGTCTGTCAATGTTGATGTTGAAGGTAATGTGAGTCTTCGTGGCGACAGCGGCGTGCAGATCCTCGTCGATGGTAAGGTGTCGGGATTAGCTGGCGTCAGCACTCAAGACGCGCTCCGTAGCCTCCAGGCTGATATGATAGAGAAGATAGAAGTGGTGACAAACCCTTCTGTGCGTTATGACGCTGAAGGTACCGCCGGCATCATCAATATAGTCCTGAAAAAAGATAAACGTAAAGGCTTAAACGCCTCCGTCGATCTTCGTGGCGGCTTCCCTGTACAATGGGGAGAGAAGTTCTTCAAAGAGGATTTCCCTTTCCAGACAGGATTGGGCGCAAGTGTCAATTATAGATTTAAGAAGTTTAACGTATTCGCTAACTATAACTTCAACTATCGCGACGACATCAGCGATGGCTACACCTTGACAGAATATTATAATGGCGATTATGACTACGACCCTACGATAGAAAATCATGACGACGCGACTCAGATTACAGAACAGCTTACCTATCGTAACAGAAACAGAAAAGGTCATAACGTGCGCGGCGGCTTCGACTATTATTTCACCGATAATGATATCCTTACCTTCAGCACTATGTTCCGACAGTCGAAAGGTCATAATCTCCCAAGCGTGACTTATATAGATAATTTTCCTTTTGAAAACATACAGAACTTCTCGCGTCGTACGGAAAACTGGTACAACGACAGACCTATGATGGAATATACTCTTTCTTACGATAAATATTTCGGAAGTAAGGACAACTCGCTCAAAGCCTCAGTGCGTTATTTCAATAACTCCGATACGGAATGGTCCGACATCGTAGATGCTGAGTTCTTGACGCAAGATGATATGGATAACGACATTCCTTCTTTAAGCATCAATCAACATACGCAGACACAGGAAAATCAGGAGAACCTTCAGGCGACTGTAGATTTCGTACATCGTTATGGATTCTCTGTTGTGGAACTCGGCGGTAAATATACAGGTCGCTGGATCAACAATAATATGATGGTCACGGAGAATGGGATTACCTTAGAAGATTATACTCACGACTTCGATTATAATCAACAGGTGGCGGCTTTGTATGGTAGCTATGGAAGAGAGTTCGGTCGTTTCTCAGGACAGATAGGAATGCGTTATGAGTTTACTCTTATCGATACTTATCTTAAAGGAACTAACAGCGGCAATAATCAGAATTATCACGACATATTTCCTACAGGACATCTCAATTATTCCTTGACGGAAGTGGATCAGATACAGGCGAGTTATGCGCGTCGTATCCGTCGTCCTTGGTACGGACAGATGGCTCCTTTCCATTCTTTCAACGACGACCGTAACATAAGAACTGGTAACCCTGAACTGAAACCTGTTTATACCGACAGCTATGAATTTTCATATCTGCGTTTCTGGGAGAAAGGTAATATCAACTTTACCACATATTATCGTCACAGCACCGATGTTATTCGTCAGTTCACTACTGTTATTGACGATATTTCTTACAGCCGTCCCGAGAACTTCGGCATCAGCGACGACTATGGCGTTGAGCTCGTGGCATCTCTCGACATCTTCAAATGGTGGAATATTAACGGTAGCATCAACTTCTTCAAGTCGAACACTGTCGGTGACTGGAACAACAGACATTACACCACAGATTCATATAACACCTTCGCACGTCTCGTGACTAAGTTCAGGATTAAGAATGTCTGTGACTTACAAATCACAGGACGTTATATGGGACCGCGTGAAGAACCGCTCGGCTACCGTGATGCCAACTACTGGTGTGACTTCGCCGCCTCACGCGATGTGTTCAATAAGAACGCTACTATCTCTCTGAATATACGTGATGTCTTTGGCAGCCGCCAGCATGGAGGAGAGTCGTGGGGCGACAATTTCTGGCAATATAGCGAGAGCACATGGAGCACGACCTCAGTGACGTTGAACTTCAACTATCGCATCAACCAACAACAGAACAAGAGAAGAATGCCGAGTTCCCCATCAGGTGACGGCGACTCCTACGAAGGAGAGATGGAATACTAAAGACTATAAGTCAACAAGTCAACGAGACAACAAGACAACAAGACAACAAGTTGTAATACGAAGAGACGCATCAATGTTGGTGCGTCTCTTCTTGTAGTCTCGTTGACTTGTTGACTTGTTGTCTTATTCTATCACGATCTCATCGCAGAAGATCCATCCTGGTTCGCCAGCTCCGACATGCCAGTCAGGACATTGGTCGATTTTCTTAGCGACCATCTTGATATATCTCGCCGATAATTTCTTTTCAAATGAGAACTCATGAAGTACAGGCTCTTCTGTCTCTTGTGAGATATGATTCTTCTGGCTGCCTATCGACTTGAAGTTCTTGCCGTCGTTGGAGATGAAGAACTCTACTTCCTTAGGCATGAAGATCCATGATTTCTGGTCTTGCAAGAAGCTGCCTGCTAATCTGTTGATGTCTTGTACCTCGCTTAAATCGACGGTGGCGATGAGGTCGACGCCATGATAACCTTGCCATGTGCCGACGCGGAAGTTGTTGCTGCCTCTTTGATAGTCGATGAGCGCGATGTCGCCGCCAGCTTCATATTGAGTGTTGTAGGCGTTCTCAATCTTGATGGTTCTGCCAGCAGCAATCTTCTTGAAGTTGCCTTCTATGACATTACTTCTCTTGCCGTCTTTTATGGCTACGACTCTCACATCGGTGCTTTCGTTGATGTCGAATGGAGCTGTGTAAAGATTACTGTTTTCGTTAGGTGTGCTGCCATCTAATGTATAATAAATCTCGGCATCAGCGTCGATATGACTTAACTCAACATTTAATTTTTCGAAGAAGACGTCAGAAGCTACTGTTATGACAGGTGTTGTCACGATGATAGGACCATCAATTTTTTGAGTAGGGCAATCTTCCAAGTCTCTTGCCCATTCCGACTTACGGTTGTTTGTCATTGTAAATTCTAACTTGCCGCCGTCATGTACTTCGTCGAAATAGATATAGCTGCGTTCTAATGGCTTGCCGTTCAGCTTCACTGATTCGATGTAACGGTTTTCTCTTGAGAGGTTCTTTGCTGTTATGGTGAATGTCTTTCCGTTTTCAAGATTTATCGTCATCTCTTCAAAGTGAGGCACGCCGATGACGTAATAGCCGCTTGCTGGTGTCACAGGATAGAATCCTAAAGCGCTCATCACATACCAAGCCGACATTTGTCCGCAGTCTTCGTTGCCACATAAGCCGTCAGGCTGATCGGTGTATAACTCATACATAATTTTATTGACAAGTCGCTGTGTTTTTGAAGGCTTTCCTAAGTAATTATAAAGGTATGCCATGTGATGACTTGGCTCGTTGCCGTGAGCATATTGTCCGATGAGACCAGTGATGTCCGATTGTTTTCTTCCTGTCATCTCTGAAGATGAGTTGAAAAGCTCGTTAAGTTTTCTGTCGTAAGCCTTCATTCCGCCCATCATCTCGATATGAGTGTTGATGTCTTGTGGAGCGAAGAAACCGTATTGCCAAGAGTTAGCTTCTGTGAGCATGAAGTTGACTTGAGTTGGGTCGAAAGGTGTCACGAAGCAGCCGTTACGTTTTCCGCGGAAGAACTTTGTTGATGGGTCGTATAAGTTTTTGTAATATTGAGCTCTTTGATAGAACTCGTCGGCTATGTCTTGTTTGCCGAGAGCCTCTGCCAAGCGAGCTATGCACCAGTCGTCGTAGGCATATTCGAGAGTCTTCGATACCGATTCGCCTTCGCAGTTGGAAGGGATGAAACCGTATTCTTTATAGCAGCCCACGCCGAACTGATTTTCGTTAGCGCTTTTCACCATAGCTTCCAAAGCCTTCTCGTAGTCGATGCCTTCGAGTCCGCAGAAGTAAGCATCAGCGATGACAGGCATAGAGTGATAACCGATCATGCAGTTAGTCTCGTTAGCTGCGAGTTCCCATACAGGAAGAAGACCTCCAGTCTCGTAGTTATTAATAAAGGTGTTGATAATATCTACGCTGCGTTCTCTTTGGATGAGGGTGAGCAGAGGATGTTCGGTTCTGAAGGTATCCCATAATGAGAAGACGGTGTAGCGAGGTCTGTCGCTTTGATATATTTTCTTGTCGTGAGCGCGGTAGCGACCGTCGATGTCGGAGTATAGGTTAGGAACTATGAAGCAGTGATATAAAGAAGTGTAGAAAATATCTTTATCTTCGGCATTCACCACCGTATTGATATTAATGCGGTTGAGTTCATCGTTCCAATATTGATATGTTTTCTGAGCCAAAGCGTCGAAGTCGAAGTCGGTGATTTCGGAAGCTAAGTTTTTCTTAGCGCCTTCCACGTCGACGGCTGAGGTAGCCACGCGCATCACTATAGGCTGTCCGTCTTTCACATCGAAGTCCAAGCATGCTTGCAGGTCTTTGCCTTCGGCATGTTTCAAATTAGGATATTCTACATTATCGGAACAAATAGAATAAGCTGTGAAAGGTTCGGAGAACTCAGCATAGAAATAAAGGTATTGGTCTTTAGCCCACTGACCTGTGCGACGGAATCCGCTGATGGCGTTGTCGCTTTCTATGGTGATGAATGATTCGTAGATGGTCTCTGCCGAGGTGTTCGACTCTTGCAACTCTACTATAAGATGAGCGTCCTCGTTTTGAGGGAAGCTGTAACGCTGCATGGCGGCACGCTCGCCGGCAGTGAGTTCCACCTTGATGTTATAGTCGTCTAATATGACAGAATAATATCCTGCTTTTGCTACTTCGTTTTCGTGCCTGAAAGAAGAACTGTATTCTTTTGAGTTGAAGCTGACGTCGCCGGTGATAGGAGCGAAGCGGAAGTCACCGTAGTCGTTGCAGCCTGTTCCAGTGAGATGGGTGAGGCTGAAGCCGAGAATGGTGGTGTCGGAGATATGGTAGCCTGAGCAACCGTCCCATGAGTCCATGCGAGTGTCGGGACTATTCTGTATCATGCCAAAAGGAGCCACAGCACCAGGATAAGTGTGGCCGTGACCGCCAGTTCCAACTAATGGAAGTACGTATTGTGCTAAATCCTGTTTCTCATTTTTAGATGTTGAACATGAGAAAAATAAACTGATAGCAATGACTAACAATGCGATTTTTTTCATCTTTATCATTTATTAATTATAGGTAAAAAATAATGTTGAAAATTATTCGGTAAAGATACTTATTAATTCGTAACTGTGCAAGAGAAGTTTTCTTAAAATTAATTTTCAAAAAAAATGTTTTTTTTACCCACGTGACGATTTAAATTTATTATATTTGCAGACTGAAAAGTAGAATCAATTTATTTAATCACTAATTAAAATAATTAACAATGAAAAAAGTTCTTTTACTTTCTTTAGGTCTCGTTATGGGACTTGGTGCATTTGCACAAGTATCAGTACACAAATCATTGGTAAAACCAGTGAAAGTTGCTGAAATGAAAGCTACAGGTAATAACTTTGCTGCATCATCTGACTTTGAACTTAAAGGTACTCAAAGTGTAGTTGCTAACAGAGGCGAAGTATATTATGAAGCTGAAGCTATGTATTCATCTTACGATTTACAGTCAAACGGTTATGTTGCAAATCGTATGTACCAACTTAAAGACGGTTCTGTTGCAGTAACAGCAACTATGTCAAATGAAGAATATGATGAAGCATTCCCAGATCGTGGTACTGGTTACAACTTCGCAAGAGAAGGTAAAACTGGTAAGTTTGGTGGTGTTCCAGAAGCACGTATCGAAGCTAACGCTACAGGTGAAGATGTAAGAACAGGTTGGCCATCAATAGCTCCTTATGGCGCAGAAGGTGAAATCTTGGTAAACCACGGACACGAAAACGGTCTTTGTTACTATCTTAGAGAAAAAGCTGGCGAAGGCGTATGGGATGGTCCTCATGCAATTCCTAATCCTGCTGACGTAGACGCAGTTGTAGGTGGTGAAGGTAACTCATTGTCATGGGCAAGAATAGTTACAACAGGTGAAAACAACGAAGTTCTTCACGTTTTCGCTAACGCAGCTGGTGATGAAAACTCAGCTTCTTACTACCTCCGTACAGAAGACCTCGAAAATTGGGACATCCAATTCTCACCACTTGAAATGGATGACAAACACATGAATTGCTATAACGCTGACGGTTATGCAGTTTCTGCTAATGGCGACAATATCGCTGTTCTTTACTGCGACAGATATTTCTACCACGACGTTATGCTTTATGAATCAAACGACGCTGGTAAAACATGGGAAAGCAGAATGGTATGGGAAAGCCCTGTTGATACAGCTGTATGGTTCAACGAACCAAACCAACAAACAAAGGTTATGACAGGCTTATATGCTCCAACTCAAGGTTCTGTAGCAATTGGTAAAGACGGCGTTTCTCACGTTGCTCTCTCTATCGGTATGTTTGATTTGGTAGGACAAGGCTACTACAGCTTATACTATGGTATAATGACAGACGGTATCGCTTACTGGAACGATACAACAACTTATCCAAACTACGTTGACGGTGAATTGGTTTACATGGAAAGCCCAATTCGTCCTTACCAAGATGACAGCCTCAAACATGCTTTGAGATTATGGTGGCCAGATCCAGAACAAGAAGGTTATATGACCTTAGACTTCACAAACTTCTGTGCAGTAACACCTCCTCATCCAGAAGAAGGTTGGAATGGTTTTGCTGCTGCAAGCCAATATACAGGTTCTTCAGAAGGCGCAGCTGGTGACTATTTGTTAAGATTCGGCGTATGTGCATTCCCTTCAATCGCTGTCGACCCAGCTGGTAACTTGGCAATAGCTTTCTCAGCTCCAGAAGTAACACGTTTATGGCAATCTTCATTCTACTACAGATCATGCTTTGTAAACTACAAACCTGTTGATTCTCTCTACTGGGGACAAATGCCAGTGTTAGCTCCAACAAACTTCTATGCAGACTTCGTTCATACAGCTGACGAATGTACTTTCGTTTCTGCAGTAAGTACTCCTGTAAAAGAAAATGAATTCTGGTTCTCATGTTATACAGACGACACTCCAGGTTTCCACACAGGTGCTCAAGGTGCTTCACAAGCAAATATTTCATACGGTACAGTTCACGTATTCAAATTCAACCCAGAAGGTACTTTGAATGATGAAGACGAAGCTATCGGTATTGAAGAAACAACAGATGTTGTTTATAACATCTATCCAAACCCAGCTTCAGATTATATCGTAATCGGTTCTTCAATGGACGCTGACGCAACAGTAACATTCTCTAACATCGCTGGTCAAACAGTTAAAGTTGTTAATATGAACTTAACAACAGGTGACAACTCAATCGTTGTTAGCGATCTTACAAGCGGCATTTACTTCTGCACAGTAACAGCTAATGGCTACAGCCACACATCAAAAGTTGTTGTTGAATAAGAAGTAAAACGATAAGGATAAAAAAAGGAACGTCTTTAAGACGTTCCTTTTTTTATCCTCAAAGCTGTCTGTCGATAGAATCTTTATGGATCAATTCAAAGATGTCTTTGATCATATCTTCTTTCAGCCCGAGGGTTTTGCCTCTCTCAATATGGTTAGAGAGTATAGTATTCCACCTATCAAGTTGAAGTACAGTCAGGTTGTTCTCTTTTTTTATGTCACCTATTTGGGTGGAAATCTTGCTTCTTTTTGCAAGCAGGTTCAGCAGTTCCTCATCGATGCTATCAATTTGACTTCTAAGCTCATGAAGGAGGAAGTCGGCATTATTAGACTTGGATTTATTAATGATAAGATTAGAAATCAGCGATTTGAGACTTTCCGGAGTGATTTGTTGTTCAGCATCGGTAAGAGCCGTTTCTGGATTACAATGGGTTTCTATCATGAGACCGTTTGTCGCGAGGTCGATAGCTTTTTGTGCGGTAGTATGTAGTATCTCGCGGCATCCGCATATATGGCTTATATCGGTGATGATAGGTATTTCAGGATTTTGGCGATGGAGTTCTATAGGAATCTCCCAACGCGGGTTGTTACGATAAGGCGAGGCGTTAATATCTTGGAAGCCACGATGTATAGCGACGAGATGTTTCAGCCCTGATGAAGCGAGACGCTCAAAAGCTCCAATCCAGAGTTTAAGGTCGGGAGCGATAGGATTTTTAATAAAGACCGGAATATCTGCACCTACGAGAGAATCGGCAAGTTGCTGCATCGAGAAGGGATTTGCTGTGGTACGAGCTCCTATCCACAATGCGTCGATATTATATTTTATCGCGAGCTCGACATGTTGCGGAGTCGCCACTTCCGTCATGACAGGTAGTCTCGTCTCTCTCGAAATCTCTTTCATCCATTTCAAGCCCTTTTCACCAATGCCTTCAAAACCATTAGGACGTGTGCGTGGTTTCCAGATGCCACCTCGTAAGATATTAACTTGATGCAATTCCGATAGTTTCAACGATGTCTCAAAGAATTGTTCCCTGCTTTCAACGCTACAAGGTCCCGCGATAAGCAGTAGCTCATCGGGATTTTCAATCCAGCGTTTTATGTCGAAACTATCATTCATCATCATTTTGCAAAAATAAGAAAAAAACTTTCGCCTTTAGTCTTTCGCCTTTAGACTTTTTCTTATCTTTGTCAGTTAATTAATTTTAGAATAATTTTAAAAACATATTATAGTGAAACGTACAGAAATTAAAGAAGCATTGCAAATGCAAGAGCTTGACAAAGAGATAAATGTCAAGGGTTGGGTGCGTAACAAACGCGGCAGTAAGAACGTAGCTTTCATAGCTTTAAACGATGGCTCTACCATCAACAACCTCCAGTTGGTCATCGACCTTAATGTCATTCCAGAAGAAAATCTCGCTTTGATGCACACTGGCGCATCAGTGTCGGCAGTCGGTAACTTGGTGAAATCTGCAGGTAGCGGACAAAGCGTAGAGATGAACGTGACAAGCATAGAGCTTATCGGTGCCGCTGACCCAGAGAAATATCCATTACAACCTAAGAAACACTCTTTGGAGTTTTTACGTGAGATAGCTCACCTCCGTTTCCGTACCAACACTTTCAGCGCCATCATGCGTTTACGTCACGCTATGGTTTTCGGAATACATAAATTCTTCAACGATAGAGGTTTCTATAACATCCACACTCCTCTCATCACAGCATCAGACTGCGAAGGCGCTGGCGAGATGTTCCAAGTGACAACCTTAGACCTCAACAACTTACCTAAGACAGAAGAAGGCAAAATCGACTTCTCTCAAGATTTCTTCGGCAAGGCTACTAACCTCACAGTGTCGGGTCAGCTTGAAGGCGAACTCGCAGCAACAGCAATGGGTAAGATTTATACCTTCGGACCTACTTTCCGCGCTGAGAACTCCAACACCTCACGTCACCTCGCTGAGTTCTGGATGATTGAACCAGAGATGGCATTCTACGACATCAACGATAATATGGACTTGGCAGAAGAGATGCTTAAATTCTTAATCCAATATGCTTTGGATAACTGCATGGATGACCTCCAATTCTTAAGCAAACGTCTCCAAGAAGAAGAGAAGAATAAAAAAGCTGAAGAGAAATCGATGGAGTTGATAGAGAAGTTACATTTCATCTTAGAAAATCCATTCCAAAGATTGACATATACAGAAGCTATCGACATTCTTAAAAATAGCAACTACAATAAAAAAGGCAAGTTCCAATATCCTGTCACAGGCTGGGGCGTCGACTTGCAGTCGGAACATGAACGCTATCTCGTTGAGAAACACTTCAAGAGACCTGTTATCTTAACAGATTACCCAATGGAAATCAAGGCTTTCTATATGAAACAGAACGAAGACGGCAAGACTGTCAGAGCTATGGACGTCTTATTCCCTGGCATCGGAGAGATTATCGGCGGTTCAGAACGTGAGACAGACCTCAACAAATTGTTGAAACGTATGGAAGAAGTCGGCATCCCACAAGAGTCAATGGAATGGTATTTAGATACACGCCGCTTCGGTTCAGTGCCTCACTCAGGCTACGGCTTAGGTTTCGAGCGTCTTATGTTATTCATCACCGGCATGGGTAACATCCGCGACGTCATCGCATTCCCTCGTACTCCTAAAAACTGTGAATATTAATTTTAAATAAATATTAAGGATTTTCTTCTATGTCCTCACAACGACTGACACAGACACAAAAGATGCTACAGAAGCTGTCGCCGCAGCAGATTCTTCTCATGAAGCTGTTGCAGATTCCTACTATGGAACTCAGCTCGCGCATCAAAGAGGAGATAGAGGAAAATCCTGCCTTAGAAGAGAAAGAGAATGAAGTCGTTGAAGACGAGATTCATAACGATGAAGATAATGACTTTGACGACAATCAAGATTATGACAATGACGACTACGATCCTCTTTCCGACTTCGACGATTATATGCAAGATGACGATGATGACGACGCTGCATATAAACTGAGAACCAATAACTATAGTCCCGACGACGAACGTTATGAAGCGCCTATATCTAATGAGGAGAGTTTTCAAGATATTTTAATTCAGCAACTTGGATATAGGAATTTAGACGAGAAGAAATATAAGATAGGAACTTATATCATAGGTAATTTAGACGACTCCGGTTATCTGAGCCGTCCTATCTCTGGTATCATCGACGACTTGCTCTTTACCCAAAATCTCGATGTCAGCGAGGAGGAAGTCACAGAAGTGCTTCATATAATACAAGACTTCGATCCTGCTGGCGTGGGAGCGACAAATCTTCAGGAATGTCTGCTTATTCAGCTGCGTCGACTTCAAGATGAAAACGATGAAGATGATATTGACTACACTCTTCCTATCATTATTATAGAACAGTATTTCAGCGAGTTTACTAAAAAACATTACGACAAGATCGTAAAGAAAAGTGGCATCAGCGAGCGACAATTTCGTGCCGCGCTGAAAGAGATTCTCAAGCTCAACCCGAAACCTGGCGGCACAGTAGGTGGTTCACAACGTTCCAACTACGTCATTCCCGATTTTACGATTTATAACAACTGCGGTAAGCTGGAACTTACTCTTAACAGCCGTAACGCTCCTGAGCTTCACGTAAATAAAGATTACGTCGATATGCTCAACAACTTCGCCAAGCAGAAAAATAACAAGAGTAATAAAGAAGCTATCAACTTCGTCAAGAATAAGATAGAGTCGGCGAAATGGTTTATTGAAGCTGTCAAGCAACGACATAACACTCTCTATGTGACGATGGAAGCTATCATGAATTATCAGAAAGAATATTTCCTCACTGGCGATGAGACTAAGCTGAAGCCTATGATTCTTAAAGATATTTCCGAGAAAGTAGGTCTCGATATCTCAACGATTTCGCGTGTCGCTAACAGCAAATACGTACAGACAGCATACGGCACTTTCTCCTTAAAGAGCTTCTTCAGCGAGTCATTAACCAACGACGATGGGGAAGAGGTCTCGACTCGTGAGATAAAGAAAATACTCATGGATTGCATCGAGCAGGAAGATAAGTCGAAGCCATTGACCGACGATGTCTTAACACAAATCTTGAAAGAAAAAGGCTACAATATAGCACGTCGTACCATAGCAAAATATCGTGAGCAGTTAGATATTCCGGTAGCACGATTACGTAAAGAATTGTAATCATCATGATGAGAAAGTTAGCTCAATTCATATCTGTCGTCACTCATCCAATTTTTTTACCTACATGGATGTTCTTGATTTTTATGGCAACAGGATTATGTGAGTTAGCTCTGATACGAGAAGATATATGCCTTGCCATTGTCTTTGCAACAACATTCGTGATGCCAGCCTTGTCACTATTATTGTTAAAAAAAATTAAGATAATAAAATCCATCACTATGGAGAGAAGAGAAGACAGGTTCATACCTCTTTTTGTGATGGTGATATTTCTTTATGCCACAAGTCGTTTCTTTAACGGCATCATAACATTGGGCTTATACAATTTTTATCTTATTTGTAATATGCTGTTATGCGTCGTTGTTTTCTGGATTAACATCTATTGGAAAATCAGCATGCATGGCATAGGCTGGGGAGCATTGTCAGCCACGCTTTTTATAATGACGACGGTCTTGGCAGATATTTTCCTACCTTATTTTATAATAAGCATTCTTGCATCAGGAGTTGTAGGCTCGGCGAGGTTATACTTAAAATCCCACAGCGCCTCACAGGTTTATGCTGGATTTGCTGTAGGATTTATGTTTGTAGTGATTATGTATTCTATTCTACTTTAATTCTTAATTCTACATTCTTAATTCAAAACGGTCTTACGCCTATACCTATCGAAAGAGGTCTGATGGAAGGACCTGCACCGTTTTTGAATGTGTCGGAGAATTGATACGACATGAAGACATGTACGCTTCTGTAAGCGGCACGCATTGTGACGGAATAGACGTATTTCTCTAAGTTATCTATCTTAAGATATTTCATCCTGTATGTCTGGTCGTCATTATACAGTTCGCCTATGTATTTTGACTTTCCACCTACTAAGAGTCCGAATTTGAAGCCTGCGCTGAGTTTGAATTTGTCGGCTATTCTGAAACTCACTTCGATTGGGATGTCGACATAGTTGGTATTTATCTTGCTTCTCTTATAGTCGTGAGGCACGTTGACGAACTCAGTCACATCCTGATAAGGTTTTGCAAGGTAGGCGTCTTTTATGTAGAAGTTATGACCTGTGTAGCCTACGCCGATAGAAGCAGAGTGAGGAGAGTTATCGAATTTGAAATTAAACATCGAATAAACGCTGACGCCCTGGTTGATGTCTCTGAGGTTGAAGTTGTCATATTTTTCGCCAGTGCTGAAGTCGGTGAATATGTCGGCGCCTATGATGACTTTGCCTGCTGTTCTTTCAGAAATAAGCTGAGCTTGAGAAAGCGATGTGAATAAAAACAATAATGCAAATAATAACGATGTCTTTTTCATAGTGATTTTATTAACTGTGTAATTGTTTAGAGATAGTGTCTTTAATTTTCTTTCTTTTATCTAAGAGCATGTCAATCTCGTCCATTGAGATGCCAGGTTTTTTCAGTTCGGAGTCGATAGCGTCTAAGAGTGCTACGTATCTGTCTTGTGTTGGGAGCTGTTCAAACTCTTTCTCTTTCACCTCAACGACAGAAGCTTTTATGTCATCCTCTTCGTAGGCGTCTTCGCCCAATTGCTCTTTCAGCTGTTTTATTAATTTCGATAATATCTTCTTTGTTGTTTCTTCGTCGAAGATACCGAACATATCAGAAGAGAAACTGATTTTCATCTCATCAGAGTTAGATAGCATCATCTTCAGCTGTTCTGCTTGAGCTTTGTCTATTCCAGGCATAGACTCTGGCGGATATTTTTCCATCATCTTCTTAAATAAACGGAAAAGCTCCTCCATCTGTTTATTTATATCTTCATTTTCCATAACTTAATTTTTGAAGCTCTAAATCAAAAACCATTCCTTGTTTAGACACAAACGCAATTTTGCAGATAAAATTATCTTATTTTAATCTTCGTAGTAAATGTTGTTGTATATTGTGTCATTATCAAACTGATATTCCTCGTCAAATATGTCATTTGGCATGACATCATCGCAGAAGACATTATAAGGCAGCTGAATTTTGTCAGATGTTATGAAGGCTTTTTTATATTCCTTGCTTAATGTTTGATAAGCTTTTTCTGCTTCAAGTCGCGTTCTGAAATCGCCGATTCTTAATCTATAATAAGGCTGACCGAAGATAAGATAAATTGGGATGTCGGGATATTTGGCTTTAAACTCCTCCATTGTTATGTTGGCATGTTCCACCGCGTCGTTTCCCGATTCCATGAAAATCTGTATTCTAAAACCTTCTATGGTGTTGTCGGCATTATGAATATCTTTCTGTCTTTGGATAAGCTGTTCGATACGTTGGTCTTGTTCCATGATAAGATAGCCATCATTTTGTGCGAGACATGATAAGCTGAAAAAGCAAGACAACAGTATAAAAATGTATTTCATTATAGCGTTTATTTTTTTTGCTAAAATAGATAAAAAAACGATACCAAATGTCACAAAAATACGTAATTTTGTAGAATACGATTTTATTATGAACGAGAATTTAGATGCATACGGAAAATCATTCAGCAAGCAGGAGTTAGAGATTGAACGCGCCTTACGACCTGAAGCTTTTGAGAACTTTGCTGGACAGGAGCAGGTTGTTGAGAACCTTTTGATTTTCACTCGTGCCGCTGTGCAGAGAGGCGAGTCGTTGGATCACGTCTTGCTGCATGGACCTCCAGGATTAGGCAAGACGACATTATCACATATCATAGCCAACGAATTAGGAGTCGGTATGAAGATGACGTCGGGACCTGTCTTAGATAAACCAGGTAACCTCGCAGGATTGTTGACGAGTTTGGAGAAGAACGACGTGCTTTTCATTGATGAGATTCACCGGCTAAGTCCTATAGTGGAAGAATATCTCTATTCTGCTATGGAAGACTATCGCATCGACATCATGATAGAAAGCGGACCTAACGCCCGTTCTGTGCAGATTGCGCTCAACCCGTTTACCTTGATTGGAGCTACCACGCGTTCAGGATTGCTCACTGCCCCGCTGCGAGCCCGCTTCGGCATCAATATGCGATTGGAATATTATAACGCTACCACTTTATCAAATATCATAAAACGCTCCGCTTCAATATTGAGAGTCCCTATCGAACATGAAGCAGCATTCGAGATTGCGCGCCGCAGCCGCGGAACTCCTCGTATAGCAAATCTACTGCTGCGGCGCGTCAGAGACTTCGCCCAGATACAAGGCAACGGTACGATAACGTTAGATATAGCACGTATCGGTCTTAAAGCTCTCAACGTCGACCAACATGGTCTCGACGATATGGATAACCGTATCTTATCAACAATTATCGACAAGTTCAAAGGAGGTCCGGTCGGTCTCAATACTATCGCGACAGCAGTAGGAGAGGAGGCTGGAACTATAGAAGAAGTGTATGAGCCATTCCTTATACAAGAGGGCTATCTGATGAGAACGCCACGCGGACGCGAAGCGACAGAGTTTGCCTACCGGCACTTAGGAAGAACAAGAGGCGCAGCAAATGGAGAGCTGGAGTTGTTTTGATTTTGGAGTTATGGGGTTATGGAGTGATGTAGTTATGGAGTTCATAGTTTTTAGTTCAAAGTTCAAATCTTCCAAAACACCGACAACTGCAGGACGTCGTTGAACATCCCGTATCTGCCGAATAAACGACGGGTGTAATTGACATTGCCATTATAATAAGGATATTTCGAGCTCCTGCAAATAGATGTCATGGCATCGACAGCACGTAATCCTATCTCTATGTTTTCAGTGGCATCGACTCTGACACCAACTATAGTATTCACGACAAATCTTCTCCAAGGGTTGCTCGCTAAAACTTCTACGCCTTGTAGCTCCTGACGCGAATTAACCAAGACATCGAAACTTAATCCGAATTCAATCTTTAACCATCTGAGATTGATGTTATTAACATTAACTTTATTAAGATTATATGCAAACACTATCGGCAAATCAATATAATCTAACTTAATAAGAAAGGGATCAGTGCCAGGACGATTCTCTACGTCGTTGGAAAGCGAGCCTTTCTGAATGTATTTCAACTCCATCTGAATGTCGAAGTCTTCGGTGAGATTTAAGCCTGCGAAAGCCCCGCCGACCATACCTATCTTATTGTATCCGCTTCTATTATCGCCGCCGACTTGCGAGGTGGTGCCTCCTAAAATCAAGCCGCCAAAGAATTCCTGAGCCGACAAATTCACACTAAAAAACAATACCAACACAAAACACAAAACACCCTTAAAACCATTAGGCATCTCAAATCCCTTTACTCCCTTTACCTCCTTTACCCCCTTTAATCCTTTCAATCCTTTCATAATCATTTCTCCCTTTCAATACAGAATTCAACTAAATCCTTCAACGAAGTCAGAGCTTCGGAATCATTTATTTCATCCAATTGGCTCAAGGCTTCATTTACAAAATCATTCATCTTTTCTTTGGCATAATCCAAACAATTATTCTGATGTACCTTATTAATTACATCCATGCGAGCTTCTACTTCATCGCTATGATACTTTATCTTTCTTATGATATTTCTTCGCTCCGACTTATCGACGATTTTCAACAGATGAATCAAAGGCAAGGTCATCTTATGTTCTTGTATGTCGTTGCCCGCAGGCTTTCCCGTCTTATTATTGATTTGATAGTCGAAGATGTCGTCTTTAATCTGGAAGGCTATTCCTGCCGATGTTCCAAAATTACACATCTTTTCCACTTGGCTTTCAGTGGCATTGACGGAAATTGCGCCCAACATACAACATGAAGAAATCAGCGAAGCAGTCTTAGCTTTTATGATTTCATAATAATCCTCTTCGGTAATATCCATTCTTCTCGCCTTCTCCATCTGGTAAATCTCGCCTTCGCTCATCGCCTTGACGGTAGAGGAAATGACGTCTAACATCTGATAGTCTTTGTTTTCCAATGCCAGCATCATTCCTTTTGAAAGAAGATAGTCGCCGACGAGCACCGCGATTTTGTTTTTCCATAAAGCGTTGAGAGAGAACATGCCGCGACGTTTATCTGAATCATCGACCACGTCATCGTGAATTAAGGTGGCAGTATGCAGCAGTTCTATAAAAGCAGCGGCTCTGTAGGTGTTCTCGTTAATCTCGCCATGACATTTCGCCGACAACAAAACGAATAACGGTCTGATTTGCTTGCCTTTCTGCTTTAGAACATATTTTAAAATCTTGTTAAGCAATGGCATTGGCGACTTCAGACTCTCTTCAAGAAAGATGTTGAATTGCTTTAACTCCGGCTCTATCGTTTTCTTTATTTCATCGAGATTAGACATGAGGATTTTATTTTTCACAAAAATAAGAAAAGTCTAAAGACGAAAGGCTAAAGTCTAAAGATTTTTTGAACTAAGAACTCCATCACTCCATCACTTCACAACTAAAAAAGACGCTTCAACGATATATTGTTTATTTTCATCGGTATCGTCGACGCGTCTCTACTTGTTGACTCGTTGACCTGTTGACTTGTTGACTTATACAAACTCCATAACTCCATAACTTCATCACTCCATCACTAAAAAAAACTCTATCATCAAAACGTCTCTACATAATTCCTAATTAATTTATCTTTTTTCTTTTTTATTCAAAAAACTTTTATACCTTTGAGAGTTGAAAAGGATTGTTCTTAAAAAATCAAACGTAGATAATTAACTTATTTAATATCAATAAAATAGATAAATCATGAAAAAAGACACTAAAGTTTTTAACTTGATTCGTAAAGAGAAACAACGCCAAATGCACGGTATCGAACTTATCGCTTCAGAAAACTTCGTCAGCGATCAAGTTTTGAAAGCCATGGGTTCAGTAATGACAAATAAATATGCTGAAGGTTATCCTGGCAAACGTTACTATGGTGGTTGTCAAATAGTTGACCAAACAGAAGAAATCGCTATAGCAAGAGCATGCGAATTATTCAACGCTACATACGCCAACGTTCAACCTCACTCAGGAGCACAAGCTAACATGGCTGTCATGCTCACATGTTTGAAACCAGGCGACACATTCATGGGCTTAGACCTCGCTCACGGCGGTCACCTCTCACACGGTTCACCAGTTAACTCTTCAGGTATCCTTTATAACCCAGTAGCTTACCAAGTAAGTCCTGAAACAGGTCGCGTCGATTACGACAATATGGAAAAAGTAGCACTCGAGAAAAAACCTAAGCTCATCATCGCTGGTGCTTCTGCATATTCACGTGACTGGGATTACAAACGTATGCGCGAAATCGCTGATAAAGTTGGTGCTATCTTGATGGCTGACGTCTCTCACCCTTCAGGTCTCATCGCTCGCGGTATCCTCAACGACCCATTAGATTACTGTCATATCATCACAACAACAACACACAAGACACTCCGTGGTCCACGTGGCGGTATGATCTTGATGCGTGACGACTTTGAAAATCCATGGGGTTTGACAACACCTAAGGGCGAAGTTAAGATGATGTCGGCTCTCCTCAACAGCGCAGTATTCCCTGGCGTACAAGGCGGTCCACTCGAACACGTCATCGCAAGTAAGGCTGTAGCTTTCGGCGAAGCTCTCTCAGACGAATACTTCGAATATATCCTCCAAGTTAAGAAAAACGCTGCTGTCATGGCTAAGGCTTTCACCGACAGAGGTTACAATATCATCTCAGGCGGTACAGACAACCACCTCATGCTCATCGACCTTCGTTCTAAATTCCCAGAAGTGACAGGTAGAATGGTAGAAAATACATTGGTTCAAGCTGACATCACTGTCAATAAGAACATGGTTCCTTTCGATAGCCGCTCACCATTCCAGACATCAGGTCTCCGCATCGGTACTCCAGCTATCACAACACGTGGTCTTAAAGAAGAACACATGGAACCAATCGTTGACTTAATCGACGACGTCATCAGCAACATCGACAACACTGCAAAACTTACAGCAGTAAGAGAAAAAGTAAACGAAATGATGGCAGAATTCCCATTGTTCGCTTGGTGATGTTTTGAAGACTACAAGACTACAAGTCAACAAGACAACAAGTAGAGACGTCATAGTGTGGCGTCTCTACTTTTTTTGTACGATAATAAATTAACCTCCATAAAAAACTTTCGTCTTTCGCCTTTTGCCTTTAGACTTTTTACTATCTTTGCACCTTCAAAAATGATAGCTGAAATTTCATAAAAAACAATTATAAGTCATTATCATTCAAAAGTTTTTTTGTCATGGCAGAAACAAACACTGTGAACAACAAGGCAAAGAAAAGCCGTAAATTTTCTATTGATTTCAAGCCTCGCTTGTTTTCAACATTAAAGGATTACAACAAACAGATGTTCGCTAAAGATGCGATGGCTGGTGTTATCGTGGGTATCGTCGCTATTCCTTTAGCTATCGCTTTCGGTATCGCCTCTGGCGTAGGTCCTACAGAAGGTCTCGTCACCGCTATCATGGCTGGCTTCATCATCTCGGCTCTCGGCGGTTCTAAAGTGCAGATCGGCGGACCAACCGGCGCTTTCATCGTTATCATCTATGGCATCATTCAACAATATGGCTTGACAGGTCTCGCTATAGCTACTATCTTGGCAGGTCTGATGCAGATTGCAATGGGTGTCTTCAAACTCGGAAGCATCATCAAGTTCATGCCTTATCCTATCATCGTAGGTTTTACAGGCGGTATCGCGATAACAATATTCTCAACACAGATGAACGACCTCTTCGGTCTCGGTATCGAAAACGTCCCTGCCAACTTCATCGACAAATGGGCTTGCTACTTCCAAAACCTCTCTAACATAAATTGGTGGGCATTGTTAATAGGTGTGCTCAGCATTTTGATAATAGCTTTCACCCCTAAAATCTCAAAGAAGATTCCTGGCTCGTTGTTGGCAATCATTATCATGACTATCGTGACATGGATCTTAAAGAAATATGCTGGTGTCGATTCTATCAAGACTATCGGCGATTTGTATGAGTTGCCTTCAGGTCTTCCTTCATTCAGAATGCCAGCTTTGGCAGAAGGCGAGACTTTCTTCTCAACGGCACAAGCTGTTCTTCCAGCAGCTTTCACCGTCGCGATGTTAGGTGCCATCGAGTCGTTGCTCTCTGCTATGGTTGCCGACGGCGTTATCAGCGACAGACATAACTCCAACACGGAACTTATCGGTAACGGTATCGCCAACGTCGTCGTTCCTTTCTTCGGCGGCATCCCTGCAACAGGTGCAATCGCTCGTACTATGGCGAATATCAACAACGGTGGTCGTACTCCAGTAGCGGGTATCATTCACACTGTTGTATTATTGATGGTGTTGTTGTTCTTAGGTAGCCTCGTCGGCCTCATCCCAATGTCATGTCTCGCTGGTGTCCTTATCGTCGTTTCTTATAACATGAGCGGCTGGAGAACAATCGTCTCAATGTGCAAACAATCGAGAAGCGACATTGCAGTGCTCTTCACTACATTATTGCTCACCGTCATCTTCGACTTGACAATCGCTATTGAAATTGGCTTGGTTATGGCTATCATCTTATTCTTGAAACGTGTCATGGAAAGCACAAGTATTTCTGTCATTCAAGATGAGATGGACGTTCATAACGATGGTGAACAAGATGAGAAACTTATCATTCCAGCAAAGACAGAAGTGTATGAGATTGAAGGACCTTTCTTCTTCGGTATCGCTAATAAATTTGAGGAATTGTCATATCGTCATTCTGATAATGTCATTCGTATCATCAGAATGCGTAAGGTAAGCTTCATCGACGCGACAGGTATTCACAACTTGGAGATTTTCATCAAGTCGGCACAAGACGAAGGTCATATCATAATATTATCAGGTGTTAATGAAAGCGTACATGCAGCTATCAAACAAGCGGGTATCGTCGATATGGTAGGAGAAGAGAATGTTCTCGACCACATCCACAAGGCGCTCGCCAGAGCTGAAGAAGTGTCGAAGACAATTGACAATTAACAATTGACAATTAACAATTGATAATTAACAATTGACAATTAACAGTTTATAATTAGCAGTTTATAATTAACAATTGAGGTTGGTATGAAAATTACCAACCTCTCTTTATATCTTGTTCTTAATTGTAAATTGTCAACTGTAAATTGTAAATTGGTTTTACATCCACCATTTTCTGTGATTGAAGAAATAGATGAGTGCCGCACTCACTACAAGCATCACACCGATGATAATCCAAAATGCGGCTTTTGCTGTCGTGACGAAAGGAAAGACGACATTCATACCGAAGAGTCCGGTGATGAAAGTGAGCGGAAGTATTATTGAAGATAACAAGGTGAGGATCTTCATAATCTCATTGGTCTTGTTAGTCTGCATCGAATCGAATGTCTTAGAGAGACCTTCTATCAAATCTTCGTGGTCTTCCGTCATGTCCCATACTTTTTGATAGTAGTCGAGGATATTACCCCAGTAGTCTTCCATGAACTCCACATCGCCGAAACCTCTAATCTGACCAGTCTCGAAGCTGTGGAACATTCTCAGCTGAGGCTTGAAGATAGTATTGATTGTAATGATATTTTTTCTTGTGACAGATATTCTTTCGATGATACGAACCTGCTTGCTGCCGAAGAGCTCCTTGTTGAGCATCTCTAATTCAAATCCAATTTTCTTCAAGAGATAAAGCGACTCTTTCATCAGTTTCTCTATGATACGATAGAGGAGGATGTCGGAGGTGGCGAGCTCTTTAGCGAGTGTGTTATCATCGCGTTCGCTGTATTCATTAAAAAGCTGACTTACATGCCACGACTTACGTTCCAAAGTGATGATGTAATCTTTTCCCCAGAAGAGCTTTACCTCCTTAGGAAAAACGAATTTGTCCTGTCTGTCGAAATCAGGATATTGAAGGATAAGGAAATAATAATCGTCGTAAATGTCTATCTTAGGACGTTGGTTCACCGACCTACAGTCTTCAATATCTAAGGGGTGAAAATGAAATTTCTCTTTTAATACAACGAAATCTTCTTCCGTCGGGTCAGTAATATGATGCCATTTCAGCTTGCCGACTGCTAATGTTTCTATCATGGAGTCCCCCTTTCTTTGATAATGAATACTATGTTATAAATCCTACATAAGAGTATTTGTGAAAAAATTTTGGCAAAGATAAAAAAAATTAGAAATTAGGAATTATAAAAAGGAATTATTTTTTTAATGCCATATAAGACGCGATGACTCATTAAGACGCACCAATTACATTGTGTTTATTTTCATCGGTGTAATATGTCACGTCTCTACTTATTGACTTGTAGTCTTGTAGTCTTATCATTTCCACTCCATCGTTTCGATGAGATGTCTGACGTCGTCGGTGATGAAGTCGACGACAGGAGCGAGGGAGTCGTAGTTGGTTCTTATGTTGAAATATAATGAGCCGCGCATGAAATGATTGGTGCTGTCGGTGAGATAAAACTGCAATGGCGATGCTACGCCTTTACCTTCAAGGAAGTAAACCAAGCCATAGACATTTCTCTCGGGATTTATTATCAAGCTGTCTTTGATTCCTGTGGCGCGCGAGATGTGCTTCGTCATCATGTTGTATGAGTCTTCGAGATATTCGCTAAGGTTGCCATCGACCGGCTTATAGCTGAGATGTATTGTTCCTTTGTATGCAGGAAATTCAATGTTAGCCCAATCTTTCTCATGAGGAGATAAGAGGTCTGGTGTTATTTTGGAATATACAGGATATTCAAATGAATAATAGTTCATGCTGTCGAGACGGACATATTCTTTAGCAGGGAAGTCGATTCTGAAATAAGCTTTTGGCTTAGGCTGATAATGCTTGTTGTCGCATGAAAGGAACATTACAATGAAGAATGTACAATGAAGAATGTACAATGAAGAATTTTGAATAAACTTTTTGACACGTTGACTTATTGACTTATTGACTTTCTTATTCTTCATTTTTACGGCTTACCTTAATTTTAATAATGTGTTTGTTATCGGCTTCCACGATCTCAAAAGAAAATTCTTTGTATTCACATTTGAAACCGACCTCAGGTATTCTGCCTTCCATTTCTAATATCATGCCAGCGAGAGTGTCGGATTCGCCTTTGACTTCTTCAAAATAATCGTCGTCTATTTCAAAGACTTTGCTGAAGTCGACTATACTTATCTGAGCCTTGAATACGTAAGTGTCGTTATCTATTTTCTTGTAATATTCGTTTTCGGGTTCTTTGTCGAACTCGTCGCTGATGTCGCCTACTATCTCTTCGACAATATCTTCGAGAGTTACCAATCCCGATGTTCCGCCATACTCATCGACTACGATAGCGATATGAATTTTCTTTGCTCTAAAGTCTTGAAACAAATCATTTATCTTTTTGTTTTCCGGGACGAAGAATACAGGTCGAATGAGATTCTGCCATTCAAAGTTTCTCTCATCGATATGAGGCAGCAGGTCTTTCACGTAGAGTATGCCTTTCATATCGTCGAGGTCTTTGTCATATACCGGTATTCTTGAGAAGCCTTTGTCGATGATTTGAGGCATTAGTTCTTCAAAGTCGGTGTCTAAGGAAACGGAGAACATATTGACGCGGGCACGCATGATGTCGCTCACTTCTTTTTCTCCGAAAGTCGCGATGCCTTTGAGCATGTTTTTCTCTTCTGGTGAAGAGCCGTCTTCTGTGGTGATATCGACGGCGGTAGAGAGGTCGCTGAGTGAAAGTCCCGTTGTTTTCTTGGCGGCTCTCTTGTCGATGAATGACGTAGAGCTTACGAAAATTTTGCTTAAGGGTTTAAAAATTATGATGAGCGCTTTCAGTATAGGAGCCATCATAATAGCTATCGACTTAGCTTTCTTAGAGGCATAAACCTTAGGTATCATCTCGCCGATGAGAAGTATTAAAGAAGTTACGACAATGACATTAAGGATGAAAGCCGCGATAGGGTTGACGGCTAAGTTGAACATCATATTCATGATATATGTTGAGAATATCGTGATGGAGATGTTTACTAAATTGTTGGTGATTAAGATTGTTACGAGTAAGGTCTTAGGTTTTTGGCGTATCTCGAGAACTAATTGTTCTTTACGATCTGATGATGATTCTAACTCGTTGATGTCGTTAGGTTGTAACGAAAAATATGCAGTCTCGCTTGAAGATGCCATTGCTGAACATAGCAGCAGTGCAAATAATAATATTAGACAAAAAACTACTTTGGCTGATATGCCTATGAAAAAAGGCTCTGTTGCTGTTGCTGACAGCAGACATATAAGAGGATCTATTGAAGCGATTTCCAAAATAAAATATTTTAAAGTTGAGAGTGCAAAGATACAAAAAAAAGTCAACGAGACAACAAGACAACAAGACAACGAGTTTTTGATTAATACTTGTTGACTTGTTGTCTCATTGACTCGTAGTCTTTAGAACGGAAGGTCGTCGTCGTATTCCTGATTAGGCATTTCTGGCAGCGGAGGATTGTTATAGCTTGGCTGCTGATAACTTTCCGTTGGCTGGTAGCTCATCGCTGGCTGACTGCCGACAGCGGGCTGCTGATAGTTTCCCATCTGCTGACTGCCGACTGCTGACTGCTGATAGCTATTATAAGAGGTATTCTGTTGTTCAGGGTTGTTTTGAACACGTTTTGTTCCGATGTTCATCATTTTATCGACCACCACTTCGGTAACGTAACGATTTACGTTTTGGCTATCGACATACTGGCGTGTTTTGAGACGACCTTCCACATACATAAAATCGCCTTTTACGTAATTTCTTCTTTTCTCAGCTATGTCGAGAGCTAAGTTACCCCATGCCACGAGGTTATGCCAATCGGTTTGTTCTGCCCACTCTCCGTTTCTGTCGCGATAACGTTCGGAGGTTGCTAATGTGACAGACATTTTTTTTGTTCCATTATCAAATGATATAATTTCAGGGTCTTTTCCAAGATGACCTATAAGCATCACTTTATTTAAACTTGCCATAATATGATTATATGTTAAAAAAACTTTACCAAAATTACATTAATTTTTCGAGGAATAAATCGTCAAATAAAAAATATTTTTAATATATATACATTATTAAGAATAAAAAAATTGATAAAAAAATCTATTCGTCACATTTTTAATGCTTTTAGTAAAAAAAATATATTTTTTATGGCTAAATAATCAAAAAAAGTTCTTACCTTTGCGCTCTAAAATTTTAATTATTAACATTTAAAAAATATTAGAAATGACAAAAGCAGAAATCGTAGCACAAATTGCTGAAAAAACTGGCGTTGAGAAATCAAGCACACAAGTAGTAGTTGAAGCTTTTATGGATATCGTAAAGAAATCAGTTGCTCAAGGTGAACCAGTATATTTGAGAGGTTTTGGTAGCTTCATCAGAAAAACCAGAGCAGAAAAAGTCGGAAGAAATATTAAGGAAGAAAAATCTATCATCATTCCAGAACACAATATTCCAGCTTTCAAGCCTTCAAAAACTTTTGCTAACGAAGTCAAATAATATTAACTTTTAAAAAACTATAGTTATGCCAAACGGTAAAAAACATAAAAGACACAAAATGTCTACTCACAAACGTAAAAAACGTTTAAGAAAGGATAGACATAAGAAGAAGAAATAATCTAAGATTATTCTTACGCGCATAACACAACATACAAACCTTAATTATCAATTGTTAATCTTAAATTGTTAATTGTAAATTGTACATGTTGTGTTATGTTTTTTTTAATTTTTAAACCTTTGTAAATATTTAACTGAATGGACGAAATCACAAACATAAACAGAGAGCTCATCATCAGTTCTGATGTTTCAGAGGTTAATATTGTTTTATTGGAAGACAAACAGCTTGTAGAGTTTCATAAAGAACAGAAGAACAACAGCATTTCCGTTGGTGATGTTTATTTAGGACGTATCAAGAAAATACTTCCAGGCTTGAACGCCGCATTCGTTGACATAGGTTCCCGTAAAGATGCCTTTTTACATTATTTAGATCTCGGTCCTCAGATACTTTCGATGCGTAAATATGCTAAGTTGGCTGAGTCGGGCAATGATGCCTATTCGCAAATGGTGTCATTGGAGTTAGAAAAAGACACTGCAAAATCAGGGAAAATATCTGACGTATTATCTGTCGGTGACAGAGTCCCTGTTCAGATAGCAAAAGAACCTATCAACACCAAAGGTCCTCGCATCACTTCCGATATTTCATTTGCAGGACGTTATCTTGTATTAGTACCATTTTCCAATCGTATCTCGGTATCACAAAAAATCAGAAGCAGCGAAGAACGCAGAAGATTAAAGCTGCTGATACAAAGCATAAAGCCTAACAACTTCGGAGTAATCATAAGAACAGTGGCCGAAGGAAAGAAAGTGGCTGAATTAGATGCCGACCTCAAGACCCTCCTCAAGAAATGGGAAACCATGACAGAAGTCATGAAAGGAAACAAGAACCCTTGTAAACTCATCAGCGAATTAGACCGCACATCAGTATTGCTTAGAGATTTGTTAAACGAGTCATTCAATGGCATTTACGTTGATGATGCAAATCTTTATGAAGAAATAAAAAGCTATATCACTACTATAGCACCGCAAAAAAAAGACATCTTGAAATATCATAAGAGCAAAGAAAATATCTTTGAAGAATTCGGTGTCAAGAAACAAATAGCGGGACTCTTCGGTAGGATAGTCACAATCAGAAATGGTGTTTACCTCATTATTGAGCACACGGAGGCTATGCACGTTATCGACGTTAATAGCGGACATCGTGTCAACAAAGAACAGACTCAAGAAGAAAACGCCTTGACCGTCAACTTAGAAGCAGCAGTAGAAATAGCACGACAATTACGACTCCGCGATATGGGCGGCATCATAATAGTAGACTTTATCGACATGCACGAGTCTGCTAACAGAAAGCAGCTTTTTAATAAGCTCAAAGAAGAAATGTCGAAAGATCGCGCTAAACATTCTATATTGCCAGCATCAAAATTCGGACTCATTCAAATAACACGTCAAAGAGTAAGACCTGAAACAGAAGTCACAATACAAGAAGAATGCCCAGCATGTAGAGGCACAGGAAAAATAAAATCATCATCATTACTCATCGACGAAATAGAGAATAACTTGAGATACCTATTGTTAGATCAAAACGAAAATCATATCACAATACAAGTTCATCCTTTCATATATGCTTACCTCACAAAAGGATTGTTCTCTATAATAAGAAAATGGAAGTGGAAGTACCATAAGAAAATCAATGCAAAAGAGTCGAAATCATTTCATATCATGCAATATAGCTTCCTAAATAAAAACGGAGACGAGATTCTTCTTTAGAAAAATCTGAAAATATGAGAACCTGAGAATCTGAGAATTTTCAGGTTCTTATTTTTTAAGGGGACTTCTATAAATTGCTTTGCGAGTGATTTATGATTTTATCTTTGAGAAGATTTTTGTTTTTCTCGAAAGAGCATAGCGAGCTATGTGATTGAAAGAAAGGCAAAAAGATTCCAAAGAGAAACATAAAGCACGAAAAAGTTTTTTAATATGATTGTCAAAATTTATTTAAACGGGGAATTTATAGAAGTCCCCTTAAGTTCTAAGGTTTAAAAAAAACTTTAGCCTTTAGTCCTTAGTCTTTAGTCTTTTTATTATCTTTGCGTATTAATTTATTAATATGAAAGAAATAGTTTTAAGCGGTATCAGACCAACGGGTAACCTTCACCTCGGTAATTATTACGGAGCAGTACAGAATTTTATCAAATTACAAGATAGTTATAACTGTTATTTTTTTATTGCAGATTATCATTCGCTCACTACGCATCCTCATCCCGATGACTTGCATGGAAGAGTGAAGCAGATCTTGGTGGAATATCTCGCTGCAGGTCTTGATCCTGAGAAAGCTACTTTATACGTACAAAGCGATGTGCCGGAAGTGGTGGAGCTTTATCTTTTCTTAAATATGAATGCTTATATAGGTGAGCTCGAACGCGTCACTACTTTCAAGGAAAAGGTACGTAAGCAACCTGATAATGTCAATGCTGGACTTCTTACATATCCAACATTGATGGCAGCCGACATCTTGATACATAAGTCTAATTATATTCCAGTAGGAAAAGATCAGGAACAAAATTTAGAGAAAGCACGCGACTTCGCTGAACGCTTCAACCGTATCTATGGCATCGACTATTTCCCAGTGCCACAGGCTTTCAACTTCGGCAACGAACTTATCAAAGTGCCAGGTTTAGACGGCAGCGGCAAGATGGGAAAATCGGAAGGCGAAGGCAACGCCATCTTCCTCTATGAAGACGATAAGTCGATACGTAAAAAAGTGATGCGCGCCGTGACCGATAGCGGTCCGACAGAACCTAATCAGGTGAAACCAGAGCCAATACAAAATCTCTTCAACCTTATGAAGATAGTCTCGAAACCTGAGACGGTACAGTTCTTCGATGAGGCATATAACAATATGAGCATTCGTTATGGCGATATGAAAAAACAGCTCGCTGAAGACATCATCCAGATGGTGACACCGTTCCGCGAACGCATCAACGAATTGTCGAGCAACGACGAATATATCAAAAAGGTCGCTCGCATGGGAGCAGAAAAAGCCCACGAAAGCGCAAGTAAGACGATAAAAGAAGTTAGAGAGATAATAGGATTTAGGAGCTTTTAGAGTCAACGAGACAACAAGACAACGAGTCAACAAGTAGAGACTTGACATATTACACCGATGAAAATAAATATGATGTAATTGGTGCGTCTCTAAATAGAAATAGTCAAAAGTTAAAAAATGGCAGATAAGTTTGTAGTTTACGAGGAAAAGAAAGAGACAGCAGTGCTGATAGCGATTAGTACGCAGCAGCAGAATAGGGAGAAGACTGAAGAATATTTGGACGAGCTTGCTTTTTTGATAGAGACGGCAGGCGGAGTCCCGGTGGCTCGTTTCATTCAGCCTCTCGACCATCCTAACAGCGTAACCTATTTAGGCTCAGGAAAGTTGGAAGAGGTGAAACAATATATCAAAGCCGAGAATATCACGATGGCTGTCTTCGACGATGAATTGTCGCCAACACAACTTCGTAACATAGAAAAGGAATTGGAATGTAAAATCCTTGATAGAACAAATCTTATCTTAGACATCTTCGCTAAGAACGCCAGGACGGCGCACGCTAAAACTCAGGTGGAACTCGCACAATATCAATATATGTTGCCACGACTGACAGGTATGTGGACGCACTTGGAACGTCAGAAAGGTGGTATCGGACTCAGGGGTCCAGGTGAAAAGGAAATAGAGACCGACCGTCGTATCATCAGAGATAAGATCACGAGTCTCAAAGAAAGACTGAAAGAGATTGACATGCAAAAGACGGTACAACGTAAAAATCGCGGCCAACTTGTGAGAGTGGCTCTTGTGGGTTATACCAATGTCGGCAAGTCGACGATAATGAATCTTTTGAGTAAGTCGGATGTCTTCGCAGAGAATAAGTTGTTTGCCACTTTGGAAACGACGGTGAGAAAAGTGGTGGTGGAGAACCTGCCGTTCCTGTTGTCAGACACAGTAGGTTTCATCAGAAAACTACCTCATCAATTAGTGGAGTCGTTTAAATCGACATTAGACGAGGTGAGAGAATCGGATATATTGTTGCATGTTGTCGATATTTCGCATCCCGATTTTGAGGCACAAATAGAAGTCGTGAATAAGACTCTCAGTGAGATTGGTGCCGGCGATAAAAAAGTCATTATGGTCTTCAATAAGATAGACGCATATAGTTATATTGAAAAAGAGGAAGACGACTTGACTCCTATGACGAAACGCAACTATTCTTTGGAAGATTGGAAGAAAACATGGATGGCAAAAGGTAACAACTGCATATTTATTTCTGCTGTCGAAAAAGATAACTATCAGGAATTTAGAGATCTTCTTTATCAGGAGATAAAAGACATGCACGCCATCAGATACCCATACGATAACTTCTTATATTGATGAATATGTATATCGACACTCACTCACATATCTACGATGAAGCCTTCGATGCCGACAGAGAGTTGGTGTTCGAGAGAGCCATAGAAGCAGGTGTCGAAACCATACTTCTTCCAAATACCGATGAAACCACTATCAAGCCCATGATGGATTTTTATGAAAGTCATATCGACAATTGTAAAGTCATGATGGGACTTCATCCAGAAGGTGTGAAGGAAGATTACAAACGCCATCTTGCTGTCATTGAGAAAGAGATGGAAAGAGATTGCTGGGTTGGAGTAGGGGAGATAGGCTTGGACTTATATTGGGATAAGACCTTTGAGAAGCAACAAGTTGAAGTTTTGAAAGAACAATTAAGATGGGCGAAGCAGCTCAGTCTTCCTGTTTCGTTGCATACTCGCGAAGCCTTCGACCTTATGTTTAAGGTCCTGGAACATGAACAAGATGGAAGTCTTAAAGGCGTGTTTCATTGTTTCAATGGCACTGAGGAACAAGCTAATATTGCCATCTCCTTAGGATTTCATTTAGGATTAGGCGGCGTGATAACATACAAAAACTGCGATGTTAAAAATTTTTTGGCAAATATTTCTTTAGAAAAGATTATATTAGAGACCGACGATCCATATCTTCCGCCTGTGCCATATAGAGGAAAGAGAAACGAACCGGCTTATATGGTGGAAGTGGCTAAGAAGATAGCGGAGGTTAAAGATATAGATATTAAGGAAGTCGCGAGAGTGACGACAGATAACGCAAGAAAATTATTCAATTTATAACATAAAATTACATCTTATGACAGGAGAAAAGACATCAGTATTAATACTTTATACCGGAGGAACTATCGGTATGATGCAAGACCCACAGACCGGTAGCTTGGTTCCTTTTGACTTCGACAACTTATACGATCATTTGCCTGTGCTGAGAAACTTAGACTATCAATTGGATTTTTACGCCTTTGACAATCTCATAGATTCATCAAACATGACACCTGATTTTTGGGTTACTTTGGCAAAGAAGATAGAAAGTTGTTACGAGAAATATGACGGCTTCGTGGTGTTGCATGGTTCCGACACTATGGCATATACCGCTTCTGCTTTGAGTTTTATGTTAGAAAATCTTAACAAACCTGTCGTCTTTACAGGCTCACAGTTGCCTATGGGAATGGTGAGAAGCGACGGTAGGGAGAATATCATAGCCTCCATTGAGATAGCAGCTGCCAAAGACGAAGACACTGCTTTAGTTCCAGAAGTGACTATCTTCTTCGAGAATCAATTGTTGAGAGGTAACAGAACGACTAAGCATAATGCGGAACATTTCAACGCTTTTGTCAGCGGCAATTATCCTTCATTGGCAGATGTCGGCGTCCGTATTAAATATAATAAGGAGTATATCATGAAGCCGAACTTTAAAAAGTTGAGACTTCATACCAAACTAAATAATAATGTCGCCATCTTAAAACTATTCCCTGGTATCACTAAGGACTTGGTAAGACATACATTGAGCACTCCTAATTTAAAAGGAGTCATTATCGAGACCTACGGCTCAGGTAATGCGCCTACAGCATCATGGTTTATTGACGAACTGAAAAGTGCCATCGACAGAGGCTTGATAATTTATAATGTGACACAATGTAAGTCGGGTTCTGTTGAGATGGGACGATACGAAACAAGTTTAGATTTGAATAGGATAGGTGTGGTTAGCGGTCACGACATCACCACTGAGTCGGCTATAGCAAAGTTGATGTATCTTTTAGGAGAAGAATATTCTACAGAAAAAATCAAGGAGTTGTTGCAGGTGCCTATCAGAGGAGAGATGACTTTGTAAAGACAACAAGACAACGAGACAACGAGACAACGAGCAGAGACGTGCCATATTACACCGATGAAAATAAACGAGATGTAATTGGTGCGTCTTTACAATTAAGAATGAGGAATGAGGAGTGAGGAGTGAGGAATGAGGAGTTTATATTAATAATTAATGTATGTGTTTTGGTGTCTTTTATGGGTTTAAAAAAAAGTGAATAATGTTATAAAAAAAAATCTTTTTCTAAAGAAAAAATATGTAACTTTGGGGTCGGAAATTAAGGTAGGCATTTTTAGGAGAGATGTCCGAGTGGTTTAAGGAGCACGCCTGGAAAGTGTGTATACTCCAAAAGGGTATCGCGGGTTCGAATCCCGCTCTCTCCGCAAAGCTAAATTGAAATAAACTAAGTTAAATTAAATAGTAAAAAATCAAAACAATCAAAAAGTAGTAATCAACATTTTTAATCATGAAAAAATTAATTGCTTTACTCACAATTGCTGGTTTTATGACATTCGGTATCAGCAATTCAGTTCTTGCACAACAAGAAGAAAACGTTCCACAAACTGAACAAACAGCTACAGAAGCTGCAGCAGCTGAAGAAGCAGTAGCAGAAGAAGCAGCTCCAGTAGAAGAAGTTGTAGAAACAACAACAATCGCAGAAGAAGCTGAAGAAGAACCAACATTCCACGAAGTTCTTAAGAAACAATACATCGATGGTGGTTGGGGTTTCATGACTCTCGTTCTCGTCGTTTTAGTTCTCGGTTTGGCTATTTCAATTGAAAGAATTATTTATTTAACATTAAGCACAACAAACACCAAGAAATTAGTTGCTGACTTAGAAACAGCTTTGAATCAAGGTGGTATTGAAAAAGCTAAGGAACTCTGCCGTAACACACGCGGTCCTGTCGCAAGTATCTTCTATCAAGGTTTGATGCGTTACAACGACGGTCTTGATGAAGTAGAAAAAGCTATGATTTCTTACGGTTCAGTTATGAACGGTAACCTTTCAAGCGGTTCAAGCTGGATTACATTATGTATCGCTTTAGGTCCTAACTTGGGATTCTTCGGTACAGTTATCGGTATGGTTCAAGCTTTCGACGACATCGCAGCAGCAGGTGACATCAGCCCTACTATCGTTGCATCAGGTATGAAGGTTGCTTTGTTGACAACAGTTTTCGGTTTGATCACAGCTATGATTCTCCAAGTTGCTTATAACTTCATCCTCAATAAGATCGAAGGTATCTTGAACGACATGGAAGACAGCACAATCAGCTTCATGGACATCTTGAACGACTATTCAAAGAAAAATAAATAATTTTGGTTAACCATAAAAACAGTTAACAATGGACGAAAAATTATTAAAATATTGTAAATACGGGCTTTGGGGTCTTATGGGCATCATCGTCGTGATACTTGCAATATGCGCATTCAAAGGCGAAGCAAGTGCAGACCTCCAAATGTACATGACATACGCACTCGTTATATTGCTCGTTTTAGCTATACTCTTCTCTCCAATTTATGGAGCTATTGTTAATCCTGGTAACTTAAAGAAAATAGGAATTGCTATCGGATTATTCGCAGTAGTAGCATTGGTAGCATGGTTAATTTCTCCAGGTGCAACATTGAGTGCAGAATACTTAGAATCTATGGGCATCACAGCAAAGGCAGAGGCAGTCTGCGACTTCCTTATGATGTTCGTATATATCATGCTTGGCGGAACAATAGCAGCAGTTATATATTCAGCAGTTGCAAAACTTTTTAACTAATTAAGATAATATCAATATGGCTAAACAAAAAAAGAAAGTACCGGATCTAAATGCAGGTTCAATGGCCGATATATCTTTTTTGCTATTGATATTCTTCCTCGTTACAACAACTATGGACGTAGATAGCGGTATCACCCGCCGTCTCCCTCCACCAGTTGAAGATCCGGAAATGGACGTCAAAGTTAAAGAAAGAAACATCATGAACGTGATGATTAACAAGTACGATAAAATGTTGGTCAATGGTAAACCTGGCGACATTGCTACCCTTAAAGACATGACCAAAGAATTTATCACACCTCGTCCTAACGATGAAAAAGCTCCAGAAACAGAAGTGAAAGAAATCGAACTTCTCGGCAACGTCATGTTAAGCAAAGGTGTCGTGTCGTTGAAAAATGACCGCGGTACTTCTTACCTCATGTATATAAGCGTTCAGAATGAATTGGCTCGTGCCTTCAATGAAGTGAAAGACGAAATGTCATTAAGATACTTTGGACAACATTTTGCAGACTTGACAGATGAGGACAAGATTAACGCTATCAATAAAGCTGTTCCTGTCCGTATCTCAGAGGCTGAACCAGAAGAATATTAATTAACATAGGAGATTATTATTATGGCATCAAAATACAGATCAGACGAAGCTAAGGAAGTTCCGGCAATGAGTACCGGCTCCATGCCTGACATTATCTTCATGTTGATATTCTTCTTCATGGTTACAACATCAATGCGTGAAGTATCTCTGAAGGTAAAAATGAAACTCCCAGAGGCAACTGAGATTCAAAAGTTAGAAAGAAAATCTTTAGTTAGCTATATCTACATCGGTCCTCCTACCAACGCTAAGGTTTATGGTACAGAGTCTCGTATTCAACTTAACGATCAGTTCTCAAGAATAACAGACGTTATTCCTTTCATCGAGGCTGAACGTTTGGCTCGTAGCGAGGCTGACAGACCTCTCTTAACAACATCATTGAAATGTCATGAAGAAGTAAGAATGGGTCTTATCACCGATGTTAAACAAGAACTCCGTAAATGCGGTGCATTCCGTATCACTTATTCAGCACGTAAGGCTGCAGAATAAAAAAGAGTCCTTGGATATTTAAAGTCATACTCCCGATGTTCATTAGAATGTCGGGAGTTTTTTTAATTAAGAATGAAGAATTAAGAATTAAGAATGAAGAATGATGAATGAAGAATTAGGAAATGTTCGGAAGATGATTATAGATATTGTGTACGACGGTGTTGTGCGAGTGATGTTTGTTTTTGTTTTACTATGTTCATTTTTGTTGACAATTACCTCATGTGATGATGCATCGAATGTGTCATACAATACTCAAGTCGTTATCGATTTTCTAAATCGTATCGGTGGTGATGGCGCGAGTGAAAAAATTTTAATATCTTTGGATAAGAATCTCTCCGATGATGGCAAAGACGTCTTCATCATCACTTCTAAAAATGAAAAGCCTTTCATTAAAGCTAATTCCACCTTGGCGATGACGACGGGTATCAACTGGTATCTTAATCATTATGCTAACATAAATATATCGTGGAATAATCTTACTATTGATGATATTGAAAATCATGACTTCCCTGTTCCGATTAAAGAAGAACGTCATGTATGCGATGCCGACTATCGTTATTATCTGAATTACTGTACCTTCTCATATTCGATGTCGGTATGGACTTGGGAACGTTGGGAGAAAGAGATAGACTGGATGGCTCTTCATGGTATCAATATGCCACTTCAAATCGTTGGCCTCGATGTGGTGTGGCTGCGCTTGCTTACTGAATATTACGGATATACTTTTGAAGAAGCTAACGACTTTATCGCAGGTCCTTGCTTTCAGGCTTGGTGGGGAATGAATAACCTTGAAGGCTGGGGCGGCGAAAATCCGAGATGGTGGTATGAACGTCAGGCTGTTCTCTCAAGGAAGATTTGTGATAGGATGCGCGAACTCGGCATGCAGCCCGTGTTGCCAGGTTTCAGCGGTATGGTGCCGAGCGACTTCGCCGAGAAAACAGGATCGTCGTCTAATAGTCAAGGTCTTTGGTGTGGATTTAATCGCCCTCATATCCTGAACCCTAACAGCGATGCTTTCAAGACAATGGCTGTTAATTATTATAAGGTGTTAAGTGAAGTGATGGGAACATCGACTTATTACAGCATGGATCCTTTTCATGAAGGCGCCAATACTGAAGGCATCGACGTGCCTGCCGCATATAAGGCTATTGCTGAAGCGATGCAAAATGCTAACGATGACATCGAGGAGAAATGGGTGATTCAATATTGGCAATGGAACGCCGATCAATATCATGTCCTCGACCAAGTGGAGAAAGGCGACTTGATAATCTTAGATTTGTTCTCTACGGCACATACCCATTTCCATGAATATAAAGGTCATGACGCTGTGTATTGCATGCTGCCTAACTTCGGCGGTCGCTCTGGATTTATGGGACGTTTTAATGGACTTATCGACGGTTATTTTGAAAATAAAAATTTACATTCTAACATAAAAGGTATTGGCGCAACACCAGAAGCTATTGGCTCTGTGCCTGTTTTATATGACATCTTGTATGAACTCCCATGGCATGCAACGAAGCCTGATGCTAAAGAGTGGATGAGAAATTATACTGTCGGTCGTTACGGTGAGGAGAATGTCATGGCTCAGGAAGCGTGGGAGTTGTTACGTAATTCGGCATTAGATTGTAAGACTGCATTGCAAGGTCCGCATGAGGCTGTGATATGCGCACGACCTTCTTTGTCGGTAGATAAGGTCTCTTCTTGGGGTGGAACGAAAATATTTTATGATGCTGAAGATGTAGCAAATGCAGCGCAAAAATTATTAGAAGCCGACATCAAAGCTACGACAGAGATTCATATGGATAATTATTGTTATGACTTGGTCGAGATATGGAGGCAAACTCTGACAGATAAAGCGTATTATTTGTTAAAAGAAATTAACATAGCTTATCATTCTGATGATATGACGAAGTTTGAAAATAAACGCGATGAGTTTCTTAATTTAATTTTAGATATTGATAAGTTGCTTAATACTAATGTTAATTTTATGTTAGGCAGTTGGACTTCTATGGCGCGTGCTATCGCTGATGAGATTGATGGAACAACGGAGTATGACAAAGATTGGTTAGAGTTGAATAACGCTCGCACTTTGATAACGACATGGGGCGATGAAGTCAATGCTGAGCAGGGAGGCTTGCGCGATTATTCTTACAGAGCTTGGGCTGGAATGTTAAAAGATTTTTACTATCCTAGATGGAAATCCTATTTCGATAATAATCTGCAAGAGCCATCAGAAGGATGGTTTGAAATGGAAAGAAGATGGGCTTTAGATGAAGAATTGAAATATTCTGATATTCCTCATGGCGACCCTCGAACTGTTATTGAAGAGATAAAAAAAGCGCATCACTTTGATGAATGATGCGCTGATGTTTTTTTTAAATCTATTTATGCTTTCACTTGTTTCTTGCGTCTGTTCTTGTCGCCCCAGAGACCGTAGACTTCGCTTACGTTGCCTGCTGTGATGAAAGCGTTGATTTCATTTTCATTGACATATTTCATTAAATCTGAAAATTCGTCTGTGCTTAAAAGAGCAACGAGCTCTATTTTCTTCTCGCCACTATAGCCGCCTTCAACATTATAAAGAGTGACGCCACGATATAAATCGTTGATGATATATTGTCTGATTTTCTCGTGTTCTGGAGATATGATGCATACTTTCTTTCTTCTGTTTAAACTTGCTGTGAAATAATCGACAACTAAACCGTTGATCCATGTGCCAATCAAACCGATGATGACCAAACGTGCATCGTTGATCATGAATGCTGTGGCGCAGATACACCAACCAGCGACTGATACTGAAGTACCGATGTCGAAATGAAAATATTTATTAACGATTTTAGCTAAGATGTCGAGACCACCTGTCGATGCGTTGATCTTGAACAAAACAGCCTGAGCCAAGCTTAATAACAATACGAAGCAACATAAATCCAACCATAAGTCACCCATGATAGATGGAATCTCTGATGTTGGGTCAATGAATCTTTCATATGGTAAATATTTTTCTAAAAGACTCATCAATGGACCTAAAATGAGGGCTGTGTAAACTGTCTTTGTGCCAAATTCTTTGTTGATTAAAAGGTAAGCCAATAATAAAAGAATTGCATTGATGACAAGGATTACCGTTGATACGTCAAGTGGAAAACCGAAAAACTTCTCACAAACACCACTGATAACGATTGAAAGACCAGAAATGGTACCGATGATGAGCTTGCTTGGTACGAGGAAATAATAAACTGCACAAGCTGTGACTATCATACCTAATGTCATGATAATCAACTCTACCCAGAACTTCTTTGTTCCTAAGTAACTAATAATTTCTTTAAAATTCATCTTACGTTTTTTTTGTTGTGCAAATGTACAATATTTTATGATTTAAAATAAATGTTAATCTACAATTTTGTTAGTTTTGCAAAAAAAGATTTCTTATGAAAAAGATGACGTTTTTAACACTGATGTTTTTACTTATCATCTCATGTGAAAGTAATAAAAATTTTACGATAGAAAATATAATTCCAACACCTAAGGAATTGACTGTTAATGATGATAAGTTATATTCGATAAATAATATACATATTTTGAAAACGTCCGATAATCTCATCTATCCTCAAAATAAAGACGAGTATTATCTTAAATCTGAAAAAGGTGATGTCGTTATTGAAGGTAATGAAATGTGGGCGAGGCAGACCTTAGCTCAGCTTAAAGACGAAAAAGGTCGCATCCCAGATGTGGAGATTCACGATTGGTCGGCATATCCTTTCCGTGGATTTATGCACGACACCGGTCGTAACTTCCAGACAATAGAGATGTTGAAAGAGACCATTGACTTGATGTCGTTGTATAAGATAAATTATTTCCATTGGCATCTTACCGACAATCCGGCTTGGCGTATTGAATGTAAGGCTTATCCTCAACTGAATGACGCTCAGTATCAGCGTCCGGGTCGCGACTGTGGTAAATTTTATACTTACGATGAGATTCGTGAGCTGATAGCTTACGCCAAAGAACGAGGCATCACCGTTATGCCTGAGATCGATATGCCAGGACATTCTGCTTATTTCAGAAACGCCTTCGGTTTTTCTATGGACTCTGAAGAAGGTATGAAGGTCTTGGAAGAATGTATAGCGGAGTTCTGTGAAGAAATTCCAACTTCGATGTGTCCTTATCTTCATATAGGCTCAGATGAAGTTTACATCGCCGACCCTAAAGGTTTTATGAAATTTACCGAGAGTCTTTGCAAGAAACATGATCGCATCGCGATGGCTTGGGATCCAGGACTTCCTTCCGACTCGACGACGGTGCGTCAGATCTGGAACACCGCCGCTGGCTCTAACGCTGCCCAGACTAAAAAAGGCGGTAAGTACGTGGATTCTTTCATGGGCTATCTTAATTATTATGACCCTATATACTTTACTAATAAGGTATTTCTGCATAAAGCCTGCGCTCAAGATGTTCCCGATACTACCAACGCTCTCGGCGGGATATTATGTCTTTGGAATGACGTACGCGTCGATGACAAGACACGCATCGCTCTGCATAATGGCATGATTAACGGCATGATGGTCTATGCCGAGCGCTTCTGGAACGGAGGCGAGGGCTCGTGGGAAGAACTCGCGGAATTTGAAGATAAGATGTCTTATCATAAAGATAATATCGTAAACAATCATGACGTACGCTGGCATCCTAACGCAACGACTTCATGGAAAATAAAGATTGACGGCAACGACACTCTATACGCAAGAGGCGGCGCTGTAGATGTCAACGACTTATGTACGGAAAATTCTATAACAGTCGGCGACACTGTCTCAGCATGGGCGTTCACCGATATTTATTCAGAGAGTGACACTGCCATAAAAGTGTGGGTTGGATTCGAGGCAGCGGCTCGTTCTAACAGAATCTCAGGTGGCATCGGACCTCAAGGTAAGTGGGAAAATCAAGGACGATTGTTTGTCAACGACAAAGAATATTTCCCGAGTCAGGAATGGAACGAACCTGAGAAATATGCGTTTCATTTCAACACATGGCATAAGCCCGAAGAAGAGATTCCATATACCGACGAGCAGTTCTATTGGATGCGCGAGCCTGTGACCATAAATCTTAAAAAAGGAAATAACGAAGTGAAGCTGTTCATACCAAAGACCTTCAAAGGACAAAGATGGAGTTTTGCCTTTTTGGAAGTCAACGAGTCGCCAAGTCACCGAGTCGCCAAGTCACCGAGTCACCAAGTAGAGACGCGTCAATGATACCTTGAACATAAACACACATTGACACGTCTTAATGAGTCAACGAGACAACATGTCAACGAGACAATAAGTAGAGACGCGTCGATGATACCAATTCAAATAAACAATATATCATTGACACGTCTTAATGAGTCAACGAGACAACAAGACGACGAGACAACAGGTAAATTAAAAGTTTATTAAAAAAATAACAACTTTTTTACAATAAAAGTGTTATATTTGCAATATTATATTTGTCCTTATGAAAAAACATCTTTTGGTAATAATATCGTTGATTTTTATGGTGTTGTCGTTCATCACCTTCAATGATAGTGTTATTTCATCGGACAATAATAATGACAAGAGTTCGTATCTTTTCGACAGACAGCAGTCGGATATAGAGTCGATTTATAATATCACGAGTTCTAATAAAACCGTGATGCCGGAGTTGCAGAACTCACTTCCATCGCCATCATTTCGACTATTATCGTCACAAAAGAAAACCCAACAACAATCAATAAACAACATTCTTTTGAAACGCTTCTCTTCAGAAGTGCAACCAACCAACAATTACAACACAAAATTTTCATTCCCACTGTCATCGAAAGATGATTTAATTGTGATAGTAAGACACCTTATCATTTGATAATTAACAGTTAATAATTAACAATTAACAATTGACAGTTAATAGTTATAACTTATTAACTTATTGACTCGTTGACTCGTAGTCTCGTTGACTTATTATTAACAATTAAATTTAAATAAAATCATGACAAACAATATTAAAAACACACAAATAGAATTAATAGAAAAGAAATTTAACGTAGCATCATTATTATTAGCGCTTCTTCTGACAGCTGCTGGTGTATTTATGTTTATATATTCAAGAAATGTAGAAGGCAACATGCTCTCTTCAGCGATGATATTCTTCGGTATCGTATTCGTTGCTTTCGCATTGTTTTTCTTTATCGCTAAATTAAATAGCGAGGTTTATACCAAGACCAATTCCCCTATCGTAAAACGCGAGCTTTATTTCGACACAGCCGATTTCTACAATATTAAAAATGTCATCGACGGTAACGATTATAAATCAATAGAGAAATTTAAGAGAGTCGACGAGGGCAATGTGCAGCTTTACGTTCTTCATTCAAAAGACAAGAAGTTTGCCGCCTTGCAACTTTTGAAATATGAGCCTTTCGACTTTATTCCACAGACAGATATAAAAGTTCAGGAGTTTTAAAATCTGAGAATTTGAGAATCTGAAAATCTGAGAAATTGAGATTTTTTGGTTCTTAGATTCTATAGTTTTCAAATTTAAAAAATCGTTATCTTTGCAGAAATAGATAACGATTTTTTTTATGGAAGACGTAATGACTTTTCTCAACGGGATTTTGAAAAACAACAATCGCCCTTGGTTTCAGGAACATAAAGACTTATATCTCAAAGCACAGAATCATATCAATGAGATGACTGTCGAGCTCATCGACGGTATTTCCAAATTCGACTCTTCGATAAAAAATCTCAGCGTGAAAGACTGTACCTATCGCATCTATCGCGACATTCGTTTCTCTCCCGACAAGCGTCCATATAAAACACACATGGGAATCTACGTCTGTACTCAGGGTAAGAAGTCGGGACTCGCAGGATATTATCTTCATTTTGAAGCTGATGGCTCGGAATATCTTGGACTTAACGGACTTTATACGGGAATGTATAATCCCGACAAAAACGCCCTCAAGAATATAAGAGAAGACATTTGTTATGACGGCGCCGCTTTTGAAGACGCGATAAAAAAAGCCAAGAACTTCACCTTAGATACATCATGCAGCCTTTCCAAGACACCTAAGGATTTTCCTAAAGACTCGCCTTACGATTATCTCCTTCGTCTCAAACAATATAATCTCATACAGCCACTTCCAGAAGGCATGCTTCATAGCAAACATCTGATAGAATGGGCGTTGGAGGAATTTAAGAGCTCTCTGGATTTTAATAATCTCCTTAATAGAGCAGCGACTTTTTCAATTGATAATTAACAATTAACAATTGACAACGTAGAGTTGTACAAAAAAAATCGTTCCCTCGTGCATCAAATTAAAAATCCTTTCGTTCAATAGATGAAAACAACAAGGAAATGTCGAGATTTGATGAATTACTAATATCATGTAAAAAGCAGAATCCACAGGCTATGATGGAGATGTACGACATCTGTGCAAAGCCTGTCTATAACGCGAGTCTCCACATCGTCATGAATGAATTTGACGCGGAAGAGATAATGCAGGATTCTATCTTGAAAGCATTTGACAACATCGGCAAATTTCTTGGAACAGAGAAAGAGTTCGTGGCTTTCGTGAAGAGAATAGCGATTAATAAAAGCATCGACTGGTTCCGCAAAAACAAGAAGACACCTTTCTTTACTGAAGTAGGTAATGAGGCTGAAGACATTAGCGACGATGATGAAGAGCAGATTTTCTCCTTCGAGATGATAAAAGAGAAGATAGATTCGCTTCCTGCTGGCTATCGAATGGTCATCAACCTTCATCTTATCGACGAGCTCGGCTTTGAAGAAATAGCGGAGATAATGAATGTCAAGCCTTCTACCGTGAGGTCGCAATATTTTAGGGCGAAAGAAAAACTGAGGAAAGAGTTGGCAGTTAAGAGTTAACAATTAACAGTTGACAATGTACAATTAATAATTAACAATGAATGATGAACGATATTATGGAAAAGTTAATAAAAAATAACAGAGAGAAATTGATGTCCGACTTGCCTGCTGGTCACAGGGAGCGTTTTGCGATGAAAATGATAAGTCAACGAGACAACAAGACAACGATTGGAAGGACAAGGAGATTATGGTTTGGTATTGCTTCTGCTGCTGCGGTGTTGTTAATCTTAATTTTAATTAACAAACAGGAGACCATACAGCCTTATATTTATGAGGAGAGTGAGAAAATGGCGGAGATGCGTATGCTTTATGAGACGCAGCTTAACGAGACCATCGTCATGCTTGAAAACGTATTGATGAATGTCAATGACTCGACTAGAAATGAAATAAATAAAGTGATTGATAATCTGACATCAACGACAGAGATGCTTGCGGATATAGCGCCGCTTCCTGAAGATAAACAACTCGCAATAGCATCGCAGGTATATAAAAATCAGATGGAGACATTAAATATTATTTATAGAAAAATCAACCAAAAAGAAAGGAGATAGTTATGAGAGCTAAGGCAACTTTAACATTGTTGTTATGTTTTGTCATCACGACTGTATTTGCAAATTCTGGCATGATTTTCAACGGTTTAGAATATGAATATAAATACGAGAAAAAGAGAGTCATCGACGCTAACTTCGAGGCGAAGGCTAATTATAATCTGTATCTCAACGGAAAATACAGCGACTATAAAATCGTTACATGGAATGAAAATCGCGTGAGTTTTCATGTAGAGATAATAGTGAAATCTAATAGGGAAGATGTCGCTAAGGAAGCCGTCAATAACATCGACGTGGAATTTTATAACAGAAAAGACGAAGCTACGATAGAAGCAAGAACCGTATTTAAAAAGAATACCTTTAGGAATATTAGTTATGAGATTGATTATTACGTCATGATTCCTAAGGATTTATATCTCGTAATCGACAATTCTTATGGCAATGTAGAGATTGACAAACTGAACAAAACCCTCGACCTGAAATTGGATTACGGCAACTTCTCCATCGACAGTATTTTCACTGATGCCATGCTTGACGTCGATTACGGCAATGTGAAGGTGAAATATGCCGATAAGATGAAAGCTGTGATTGACTATGGAAATATCCGTATCAATTCAGGAAATGAAGTCGATGTTAAGATGAGTTACGGTAATATGAACTTAGATGATGTCAGGACGCTGAATGCAAATTGCAGATATTCCGATGTGACATGTTCCGATACAGATTATGCTAATTTAGATATGCAATATTCCGACATTTACTTAAAAAAAATTAAGGAAGTGACAATAGACGGCAGATATAGCGATGTTGAAATAGACCGTCTCTTACAGAAAATTAACTTCGTTTCTGATTATGGCGACATAGAGATTGATAATGTAGATAGAGATTTTGAACTCATCGACATCAATGCCAATTATGCCGATGCCGATATTACTCTCACCGATGGAAATAGTTTTTCGTATGATATATCAGTGACTTACGGCGATATTAATAATTATTATCTCAAAGATAAATCGACGAGATATATAAAAGAAGATAACATGACTTCGTTGAAAGGAAATTTTAATGATGCTACAAATGCTCATTATATCAACATAGATTTACGATACGGAGATTTAGATTTTGACTTTTAAATTATATTAACAAAATAAATATTTACAATTATGAAAAGAATAATATTAACTTCGTTATTCATAGCCTTAGTTATGAGCGTATTTTCTCAGGAGATGAGAAATGACACTGTCGTCGTCGATGGTAATAATGTAGAAATACTTATCAAAAATAATAAGGTAAAAGTCACTGACAGTGAAAATGGTTTGAAAATCAATGTGTTTTCTGTAAATAAAGACGGTGAAACGGAGAAATATCCGTATTATGAAAGTCGTTATGAAAATGGTGACGACGGAGTGAAAGAGAGAAGGAATATCTCGATAAACCTTCCGATAGAACCGGTTTTTGTCGAAGATGAGACGACTCGTGTATTGAAATTCAATAGTTTCGAACCTATATATCCTTCCATATATTATGCTTATTCGGCAATGATTGGCTTTCCGTTTTCAGATTATAGTTTGAATTTTAATTTGCAGAAGGCGAACTCGTTTGAATGGGGTATGTATCTTTTCCAATATGACATCTGTCGCAACAAAAGAAAAACGATAGGTCTGACGACGGCACTTGGATTCTCGAATACATATTTTTATAGTTCTAATATTTTAGGCACGACGAGTACAGATGATAGTAACAATTACACATATTTCTATCGTCCTGCCGATTCAAACGAAGAAGGAAATCCTATCCCTGATGGTTTGTCGGGTACTTACACTCCAGATAAAATTGATGATGGCTATTTTCGTTATTGGAGTTTGGTCTGCCTATCAGCGTTCAATTCCAATGGCGTGTAGGTGGCAATAAGATGGCGTTTTCATTCGGACCAGAATTTGAATGGCGTTTCTCGATGAAATCATTTACTTATTTGCAAAACAATAAATTAATGGTTTCAGATAATTTGGCTTACAATCCATTTGGTGTTAACGCATTGGCGGTGTTGAATTTCAAGAGCTTCGTCATCTTCGGAAGAACAGGATTGACACAATTGTTCAATCAAGACAATAGTCCTATCAGAGTCACTCCTGTCAATTTAGGTATCGGATTCAGTTTTTAAAATATTGACGTTATGATTATGTTGAGACTCTATTCCATCACTTAATAACTTAATAACTCCATCACTCCATCACTCCACAACTAAAAAAAAGACGTGTCAATGATATATTGTTATTTGCATTGGTATCATCGACGCGTCTCTACTTGTTGACTTGTTGTCTCGTAGACTTATTGACTTATAGAAATCACCTCATTCATTCTGATGTCGTTGTCTTCGGTCGGGACGCTATCGACGAGCTGGAAGTCGAAGCATATTCCTATTCTTGTGACATCTAAGTGTTTGCAGAGAAATCTGTCGTAGTAGCCTTTGCCTCTTCCGATGCGGTTGCCGTTTTTGTCGAAGGCTACGCCAGGGACTATGATTAAGTCGTAGCTGCCGTTATAAGGTTCGTTTTGAGGTTCAAGGATGTTGAAGTCGCCAATGGCAAAGTCGGTATCTTTAGAAAGTTCTACGGGAATGATGTCGTCGCCGACAACGGTAGGAAGTATGATTTTCTTTTCGTTACGCCATCGTTCCAAGAAGTCATGCGTGTCGACTTCGTCTGGAAGCGAGCTGTAGAGCATGACAGTCTTTGCTTCAATAAAAGATTTATGATTTTCTAATTTGTTAAGAATCAGCTTCGATTGCTCGAGAAGCTCTTCCTTTGAACGTTGCTTCTTCAAAGCTTTGATATGAGACCTTAATTCTGTTTTGTTCATGATTATTGATATATTTTAGTGGACACATTCAATGTGTCCTTACAATTATTTCACCATCCATTTGTACGGACACATCGCATGTGTCCATAAATTCCTATATAATCAGTAGTATGATATTGTATTATCTTGCAAAGATAATCATATTAGTTATTACACTTATCTTAAATCCCATTTTATAGGATTATTTTCTATATATTCAGCTATGTTGTTCATCTCGTTATGATTCCGAATTATTCTGTCATGATATCTTTTATGCCACTCAAATATAATTTTATTATCATTTGCATATTTCTTTACGCTCGACTTAATTCCTCTTATTATTGATGGTAGGTTATTACTTTGGGGACCGAATGATGTTTTTCCGTCAGATGAATCTTTCCCGTCATAATCAGGATAATAAGAGTTGTTAAATGTGATAATTAGATGAACATGATTAGGCATTATTGTATAGCAAGGTATATCTATATTATTGGCGCGTATAATTTTAGTTTCTTCAATCTGCTTTTTTAAGAACATGCCGATTTTACTTAAATGAATAGTATCATCCTTGATTTCTCCAAGAAAATGCTGTTTGTTTTTTGTACATATTGTTACAAAATAATTAGCACCAACATAGTTATGCCATTGTGCGCGAGGCGATTTGCGATAATTGTATTCCATATATTTTGATTTTTCGCAAAAGTAATAATATTTTCGAATATATTTAATGAAAAAGGACACATTCGATGTGTCCTTACAATTTTTTCGTATCTTTGTTTGTTATAAAAAACAACAATTATTTTTATGAAACAGACTAAGATTGTAGCATCAATAAGTGACCTCCGCTGTGAGGCCGATTTTATCAAAGATTTATATGACGCTGGCGTTAATGTGGTGAGAATCAATACAGCTCATGCAACGCCTGATGGTATCAGAAAAGTTATTAACAACGTAAGAGCGGTGTCGCCTCATCTCGCCATCCTCATCGACACCAAAGGTCCGGAGATTAGGACGACTGCCGTTGACGAACATATCTATTTCAAGAATGGCGACAGACTGAAGATATGTGGTAATTCATCAGAAAAAACGACGCGCGATTGCGTTAATGTCTCGTATCAGAATTTTGTCAACGACATTAACATAGGTAATGACGTCCTTTTCGATGATGGCGAACTCGCGATGAAGATTATCGATAAGACAGAAGATGCTCTCATCGCTGTGGTGCAGAACGACGGACGCTTAGGCTCTCGTAAGAGTGTCAATGTTCCAGGCGTGCATATCAATCTTCCGGCTTTGACAGAGAAAGACATCGCGAATATCAAATTGGCGATAGAAGAAGACATAGATTTTATAGCTCATTCTTTTGTGAGAAACAGTAATGACGTGAAAGCTGTTCAAGACATTCTTGATGAACATAAGAGCGACATTCAGATTATCTCCAAGATTGAAAATCAAGAAGGTGTTGATAATATCGACGAGATTATCGAGGCTTCGTATGGTATTATGATTGCCCGTGGCGACCTCGGTATAGAAGTCCCGATAGAACATATTCCAGGCATACAGCGTAAGATTATCCGCAAGTGTGTTCAGTCGAAGAAGCCTGTCATCGTGGCGACGCAGATGCTTCACACTATGATTAACAACCCGCGACCGACACGTGCCGAGGTGACAGACATCGCCAACGCTATCTATTATCGTACTGACGCTCTTATGCTCAGCGGTGAGACGGCTTCCGGAAAATATCCTCTTGAAGCAGTGAGGACGATGGTGGCTATTGCAGAGCAAGCCGAGAAAGATAAGATGCACGAGAACGACATCGACATACCTCTCTGTGGCTTCGACGACGTGACAGGATTTTTGTCGAAGAACGCTATCGAGGCAACGCAACATCTTGGCGTGAAATGTATTATCACCGACACTGTTACAGGAAAGACATCGAGAAATCTGTCAGCATTCCGCGGTCCTAATCCTGTCATCGCTTTATGTTGTAACGACAAGGTACATCGTCTGTTGGCATTGAGTTACGGCGTGATACCATTTTCGCAGCATCTGAAGCTGTCTTCTCATGAACAATATGTGGCGGCAGTGCGATTCCTACATCAGAAAGGTCATATCGAGATGGACGACAAGGTCGCGTATCTCAGTGGCAGTCTTGGACAAGGAGGCGGTAATACCTTCTTAGAAATCAATAAAGTAAAAGATGTTATTGTGGGATAGTGTACAATGAACAATTAACAGTTTACAATTAACAATTAATAGTGTAGAGACGTGTCAATGATGCCTTTTAAAATAAAGGGGCGTTGATACGTCTCTACAAGTTTAATGGGTATTTATTTGAGTATTATTTACGCTTTCAGCCATTCGTGTTTCGCGACGCTGTAGATAGGGAGGAATGGTATCAAGATAGGAGTTTTCTTGACATATTTCTGGAAGTCGGGGTCGTTGCCGTAGGTGACAGCTTGGCGTACCTCCAAGCGGCGAGCACCGCTGAACATCACATAGACGATGCCGATGTAGCCGATGGTGGCTATGATCCACTGCCATGCCGAACATGAGGCGCCGATGCAGACCACGAAAGAGCCTGTCCATATCACGAGTTCGCCTAAGTAGTTGGGACAGCGTACCAAACGATACAAGCCCGTATCGACATAACGTTTAGGATTTATCTTCTTGGCGGCTTTCTTCTGAGCATCGGCGACAGACTCCAAGATGACGCCCAATGCCATGAGAGCTGCGCCAATCCAAGTCCATAACTCGTTGACAGCTACGCCGTCGGCTTTGTTAGACAGATAGAAAGCGACGGGACTCACCTGACCTACGTAAAGCAAGGCGCAGAAAATCCACACCGTGATGACGACGAAGAGCGGTTTTTTCTTGGCGGCGTCGGGACCGTAGAGGATCTTCTTATACTCAGGAGATCTCTTCTCGCGGGTGGCGAGGTAGAGACCGAGACGCATTCCGAAGATGAACATGACGACGCATAGGAGAGCGGTCGGGATTGTGATGACGTCGCGGAAGATGACGGCGATGGCGATTGCCAAGGCGGAGATGCCGAAGCCGTAGCCGAGGCTGAAGAAATAGATGAAATAGACCCAGCCGAGAGCGGAGACGGCGAGCGATACTAACAGTAAGATTAAAAGGTAATGCATGATGATAAGGGGTTAAAGGGTTAATGGGTTGATGTTTTAAAGTTTATAAGATTAACAAAAATAATACGCAAAGGTTGTAATTTTTTTGAAATAATTGTGAAAATTTTAAAATAATTTTTGATGATGGTTTACTTTCCAATATCCTCCTTTGGCTGGGCCGATGCGTTCGATGGTGCCGTCGGCTTTGAGATTGGCGAGATGTTTTTCTACAGCCTTGGCGGAGATGCCTATTTTCACAGCGAGAGCCGCGGCACTCAGTCTGCCATTCTCTGCAAGAAGAACGATTATTTTCTCCCTGCTTTTTAAAGTTTTCTCCCTACTTTTATAAAGTTTCTCCCTATTATTATCATCTCCGATAGATTCTAAGTAAGTGGCGATTTCATTTTGAAGGTTACGTTCCATCATAGATGACATAAAGGTTCTGAAAATGTTGATATTATCCTCTTCACGTGTTGCGACCAAAGCTTTGATATATTCCTCTTTATCCTCTTTGAGAATCTTAGTAGGGATTAGTCCGAATTCAAATTGCAACATATTCATTATCAGTCGAGCCATACGTCCGTTGCCGTCAGCCCAAGGATGTATTGTTACCAAATTATAATGAGCGTCGAATGACATCTGATAGAGTTCGTCGATAGACATATCTGATGCTTTCTCGCGTTGGAAATTCAGTTGTTTGCAGAACTCTTCCAACTTTATGGGTACTTTGTTGTAACTCATATAAGAGCGACCTCCTATGCCGGCAGTGACATTGAGCAGACGCAACTCTCCACGAGCGGAAGAGAAGTTGCCAAGAACTGTATTATATTCTTTACCAGTATTTTTCATCACAAGAGCTGAGAGTGAGATAAGCATCTCTGTTGTTATTGGCTTATGCAGTCTCGCAAATTCAATAGCTTTCTCGTAAGCAAGTTTCAGGTCGAGGTTCATGCTCTGTTCCTCAATACTTTTACCGTTGATGCTTAGTCCGTGATCGAATAAAATTTGATTTTCCAACTCTGTGATTGTTGAGCCTTCGATGGCGGTAGAATGAGTAATCAAAGAGTAGAGATAGAATTTGTCGTAGTCTATTTGGCTGTCGATTCCTAATTCGTGATAATGACTAATGAGATATTCTAGTTTACTTGCCATGATACAATATATTTTGTTTCTCCCTACTTTTTTATGCAAAGATAATGATTTTCTCCCTACTTTTTCGGTCTTCATAATAAAAATAAAAGGGAGTTATATTATTCGAGAGAATTTTTTTAGTTTTGTACGACATGTTTTAATTATAACAATATGAATGAAGAGTGTCTGATTTGTAGTTCGCCGCTTGAATATCTTGAGAGTGCTGTCGAGATGGAGTGTGTTTTATGTCATAAGAAAGTGATGAGCAAGACTCGTTGTGTGAACGGGCATTATGTCTGTGACGAGTGTCATACTTCCGGGATTGATACGGTGGTTTCGTTATGTCTTAACGAGAGTTCTAAGAATCCGATTGAGATTATGGATAAGATGATGTCGATGTCGTTCTGTCATTTTCACGGACCGGAACATCATATCATGGTCGGGTCGGCATTATTGACGGCGTATAGAAATTCTGGTGGCGAGATTGACTTAGCCGCATCATTGTCGGAGATGTTCAGGAGGGGCAGGGAAGTGCCGGGCGGTATATGCGGGTTCTGGGGAGCGTGCGGAGCTGGAATAAGCAGCGGCATATTCGTCTCTATAGTCACGAAATCGACGCCTTTGGGTGTTGAGAATTGGGGACTGTCGAATCAGATGACGTCGCGATCTTTGGGTAAGATTGGAGAAGTGGGCGGACCGCGATGCTGTAAGAGAGATTCGTATTTCGCCATAAGAGAAGCCGTTGATTTTGTCAGGGAGAAATTAGGTGTCGAGATGGAGATTGGTGAAGTCAGATGTCGCCGTTCATCGAGGAACAACCAATGTATAAAGGAGAGATGTCCTTTTCATTGCGAGGAGGTGATATGACGAATCTCTCGGCAAGGATATATGAGATTGTGAGTAATATTCCGCGAGGTGAGGTGATGACTTACGGACAGATAGCGGAGATGCTTGGTGACAAGAGACTCGCGAGAGCCGTGGGTAACGCTCTGCATAAGAATCCCGATAGGGAGAATATTCCGTGTCATAGGGTTGTCAATTTCAAGGGAGAGTTGTCGAAGTCGTTCGCGTTTGGAGGTATAGAAGCGCAGAGGCGACTCCTCGAGAGTGAAGGCGTTAAGTGGTAGGGGATAAGGTGGTGACAGTTAACAATTAACAGTTAACAATTGACAATTAACAATTTATTAAAATACTTTGAACCTTAAACTTTGAACTTTAAGCCTACTCATGGTTCAAAGGATATGACTTGTTATGTTAATAAGAATATTGGAAATACATTTGCCGCCAAAAGCGGGAAGGCAGACAAAAAGAATGAAGTTTACCGAGATAGCGAATCTTCTTGCAAATGTTCCAAGGGTCGGAATGGCAAAGTTGACTGTAGGTTATGTTAAAAACGGAGATTGTATTGAATATGCTATAACAGAATATGCTGTCATAAAATGAAAAACGATAACCGACTACTTCGCTCAATCAGTCTTTCGTCGGTTACCGATTTGCGTTGCAAAGATAATGCTTTTTTTAGAATAAATTTCATTCAATTAACAATTGTTAAAACACTTTGAACCTTAAACCTTAAACTATTTATGAATGAGACTCGAATGAAGCCATAATATTAAGCATATAATTAGCGGACTTGGTACGGAGATGGTACGAGGAAGGTGCGCGGGAAAAAGAGGTTTTCTCTTGCACAATAAATTCTCTTTATTCTTGGTTTCTTTCTCTTTTTTACCGCAAAAAAGAGAAACAGAAAAAGCTCGCCGCTGCGGATAAATACGCTAAAATTATGATTCTTTCGCTAAACAAAAAGAACTCGCTGCGCTCAAACAGCTTTTTGTTCTTAACGCTTCAGACTCATAATTTCTTAACGCTATTTATCCGAGGCGGCAGGGATTACTTCTAAGAACAAAGATTCTATTAAAACCTAAAGTATTCTTACTTGTGGTCTTGTAGTCTTGTTGACTTAAAAAGTTATCCTAATTGAAAAAGCAATGGCTTATTATTTCTGAGGATTGTCGGTGGTTGTTTGACTGCCGACAATTATTTTTAGAACAATTTATTAACATAATGTTGAAAAAAAAGTATATAATATTATCTGTAATTGATTGATTACGTTTCTTATTTTGCGTATCTTTGTATTGTTAGCTATGGGCTGTGAGCCATGAGCATTGAGATGTTTGTGGTGGCTTATGGTTAATAGTGTTTTTTAATAAATTAAATTTTCATAATTATGAATTTACTCTTAGATTTAAACGACGCTGTTAAGGTTAGGAATTGTACGACGCAGTACTTTGATGAAGTGCAACTTTCGCATAGAATAATGTACAGTGACGTGTTTGATTGGATATTGGAACGAGCTAACGGCATTAAGGATGTGTATGGG
>SUWV01000014.1 GCA_015061315.1 Lentimicrobiaceae bacterium | reverse complement strand
GAATTGATAAGGTTTTTTACACTTACCTTTCAGACTTTGCTTGGATCATTCTCTCAAAGAACTGCGCTTGACAACCTCTCTCCTTTTCAACCCCGCGTTCCCGTTGTTTTGCGAGTGCAAAGATACAGCTTTTTTGAATAATACAAATAAAAAAATGATTTTTTTTAAAATATTTTTTTTATACCTGTTTACCAATGTTTTAAGTTCGTTGATAATCCTTTTTATTAATAAAAATTACCTTATTTTTTATTAATAATCTTCGTTTTTATTATCATTTATACTAAAAAATATCACTTTTTCTGTTATTTCCATTTTTATTATGTTTGTCAACGTGAAATTAATTAGTATTCTTTCGGCTTCTTTTTTACAAATTTTTGTGTTATTTATGAATTCTTTTGCTGTTATATATTTATTCTCGTTTAAATATTTTAGTAAATACATTTCAGCATCTGTAAATGCAATTTTTACATTTTGTTTATTGTTTTGGTATTTCCATATTTTGAGTAAAATTTGATTTGCAACTATATTTTGGTCTTTTACACGGATATATACCTTATATATATTATTATGATCTGGAGCTTTGTGCTTGTGGAATTTACTTTTTGGAACAATTACTTCCAAAATGTTTTTTCCGTTAATGGTCCATTCTTTCGCAATATATTCAACGGAAGGTTTACAATACATTTCAGATGCGGTTTGTATCATATATTTTTCTTCCTCAGATCTAATGCCAGATATATTACCGTTGTCTTTTACTCCGATTAATAAACGTCCGCCATCTGTGTTGGCAAATGCTACTAATGTCCGTGCAATTTTTTTGCTGTCGGATATTTCAAATTTAAAGTCGAGCATTTGGTGTTCGCCTTCTTCGATTAATTTTTTTATGTGATGGGACATTATTATTTTTTTGCAAAAATACAATAAATGATAATATGTTTAAATATCTATATTAATTAATAAGGTGTATAGATAAATATTATTTCATGTAGTTTGATGCCGAAATAATGATTTGTAGAGTAGGGTGTATGGAAGGTGTTTTTAAGTCGATTTAAGAGCATGTATTTTTGGGATAATAAATTCCTCATTTAAATAATAGAAAGTGTCTTAAATCCAAAATGTATTTATTAAAATTACTTAATTTACAAAAATAAACAATAATATTACAAAAATGCAAAACATATAATAAATAAAATTAAATCAATGAAATACACAAATGTAAAATATATCTTTTGTTAAAGGTGTTTTCTTATATTTGTAAAATTTGTAAATTTTTAATAAATTTAGAATTAAAATACTTTGTATTATATAGTTATATTAAAATTATTTAAGTATAGCTTTAAAAATTATATAATCAAATGTTAATTTTTATTAACAAATAATATTTATATATTTAAATGAAATACAATTGTTTATAATAAAAGAAAGGAAATCTTCTTAAATATTAATAGATGTAAATAATAATTTACAAAAATAAAAATCAATTATATTACAGATGTAATGAATTTATTTTTACTTTTGTAAAATTATTGGATTTGAAAAATGAATTTTTTATAAGGATAGAGAGTCCTTTATTATTAAAATAATTTATATATGGAAACGATTAAAGATAGGTTGTCACATATTATAAGAGCTAAAAATTTAACAGCGACCCAGTTTGCTGAAATGATGCAGATTCAACCATCAAATGTATCTCATCTTTTAAGTGGAAGAAATAAACCCAGTTTAGATTTTTTAATTAAGCTAAAAGATGTTTTTCCAGAATATAGTTTCGATTGGATAATTCTGGGTAAGAAACCTATAACTGTAAGTGAACGAAATACATTTGTTAATGATCAAAATAGTAATTACTCTGAAGAAGTTAAGCATAAAGATGTAATTAATGATAATAGTTTGAATTTATTTGATTTCAAACAAGATGTTAAAACTGATGATACCACTAATTATCAAGCTATACATAAAAATAATAATAAGCGTGTTGTACAATTGATATATGTCTATGAAGATCAAACATTTAAAATATTTGATGTTAGTGAATAATTCTTTTTTTACGTAATTAATTAATGTATATACTTTATTATATTAAAATTCATTTTTTTTATTATCTTTGTTACTTATAAATGTAATTTTTATATAATGTCTAAAATATTGATTTTTAATTCTATAATTAATTTATTTAAAACATACAAGAAAGTTGTTATTGTTTCCCATGTAAATCCTGATGGAGATGCCATAGGATCGTCATTAGCTCTATATTTATACTTAAAAAAACTTGGAAGTGATGTTCATGTGATAGTACCAAATGATTATCCTTCTTTTTTGTCGTGGATGCCGTATATTCAAGATGTATTGATTTATGATAAGAATGTAGATGAGGCAAACAAAATAATGACGGAAGCAGAATTGTTCTGTTATTTGGATTTTAATACACAGTCGCGTACAGGTGTGATGCATAACGATTTATGTCGTTACAATAGTACACCTAAGATATTAATAGATCATCATATAGGGGCTGATACCTCTCAATTTGTAGCATGTTTTTCAGAAACAGAAATATCCAGCACCTCTGAAATGATTGCCGAGTTTATTAAGTATCAAGGCTTTGATAATTATCTCGATGATGATATAGCAACTAATATTATTGTCGGAATGATTACTGATACAGGAACGTTTTCTCATTCAATATTTAAGAATACTTTTTCAATATTTGGTGATATTCTATCCTCAACAACAGTAAATTATAAAAAAATTCATCAAAATATTTACAATACGTCAACGGAAAATAGATTACGTTTGTTAGGTTTCTTGATAAATGATAGAATGACTATTTTGGAAGACTATAATACTGCAATTATTTACGCGTCTAAATCTGATTTAGAGAGATTTAATTATCAGGTTGGTGATACAGAAGGTGTTGTGAATTATCCTCTGACAATTGGAAATATTAAGATGTCTGTTTTGTTTACAGAGAAACAAGATGTTATTAGATTGTCGTTAAGATCGAAGGATGATTTTTCAGTTAATGATATGTCGCGTAAACATTTTAATGGTGGAGGTCATTTGAATGCTGCGGGCGGAACATTATATTGTTCACTGGAAGAAGCAATTGAAAAATTTAAATCGGTCTTACCAGAATATAAAGAAGCATTAAAATAATGAAGTTAAGACTTTTGAAAATATTATTCATGATTTTAATATCATTATTGCATATTTCATGTGATAATGTTGCATCTAATGATGAATATGTTAATAAGAATCAGTCTGTTACTAATAAAGATGTCGCAGAATCTCTTGAAAAAGCTAATCGATATTTGTTGATACAGGAAGCAGAACAGATAGATGATTATATTGAACGTCATGATATGGAGGTTGTTCAGACTGGTACAGGTTTAAGGTATCAAATTATAAATAAAGGAGATGGTGAGCTGATTAAAAAAGGAGATATTGTTAGCTTAGAATATGAAATTGGATTATTAAATGGTGATTTAATATATTCTTCTAAAAAAGATGGTGTTAAGACTTTTTTAGTCGGTCGTGGAGGCGTTGAAAGTGGTTTGGAAGAAGGAATTTTGAAATTGCGTAAAAATTCTGTCGCTATTTTGATTTTGCCGGCACATTTAGCTCACGGTTTGTTAGGTGATGGTAATAAAATACCTGCAAGAGCAACGTTGGTATATAAAATTAAAGTGATTGATAAAATTGTTAAAAATAATTGATATTAAGTAATTTAAATAATTTAACTATGAAAAAACTATTATTGTTAGCATTTGCTTTTAGTGTAATTTTTACATCATGTGATAGCAGAAATAACCCAATGTCTGGTTATGAGAAAACAAGCAGTGGTTTGTATTATAAGTTTTATGAAGAAAATCAAGGAGATAATCCTGAAATAATGGATTTATTAGATGTTGTATTGTCTTGTAAAATAAACGATACAGTTGATATTATTCCGAATAATCGTATGATACTTCAAATGGTTGAACCTATGTTTTCTGGTGATTTTTTTGAAGGAATTAAAATGATGCACAGAGGTGACTCTGCTTCTTTTATTGTACGTACAGATTCAACATTTTATACATTATTTGGAACTTCTATACCATCTGAGTTTACTGTAAACGATATAATGAAATTCAATGTAAGGCTTAACGATTTTTACCCAGAATCTGAATTTGCATCCAAACAAATTGAATATATGAAGAATACCTTTGTAGAAGAAACAGCAAAAGCAGAAAATGAATTGAACAATTATTTAAAAGAGAATAAAATTAATGCGACACCTACTTCAACAGGACTTTATTACGTTAAATCAAAAGATGGTAATGGAGTCAAACCACAAGTAGGACAGGAAGTTGAAGTTCATTATACTGGAAAGTTATTAGATGGTACCGTCTTTGACTCTTCTGTTGACAGAGCTCAGCCATTTAAATTTGATTTGGGTATAGGTCAAGTTATTCCTGGTTGGGATGAAGGGGTTCAATTAATGTCGAAAGGTGAAAAAGGTACATTTTATATTCCTTATTATTTAGCATACGGAAATATGGGTGCTGGTCCGATACCTCCTTTTGCAACATTGATTTTTGAGGTAGAACTTATTGACTTTTGATATATTACATAATTAAATCAGAACATATAATAGGGTAGATGTTTATAGTTTTAAATGTCTGTCCTATTTTATTTTAAACTTTTAATAAATCGTATTGTTAAAACTTAAGATTAAATTTAATTGATGATGAAAAAAATATTTTATGCCTTTTTAATTCTTTTATCTTTATTTTCATGTAACAGAGAATATAAATCAACAGAGCATGGCGCACTGATGAAGTTTTATTCTGAAAATAAAACTAATGATAAGCCGCAAATAGGTGATCTTGTAATTGTTGATATTGTTCAAAAAATTGCAGATTCCGTATTTTTTAACACAAATGATTTTGAAGAACCTTTTGAATTATTGATAGAAGAGCCTTCTTTTAAAGGTGATATTATGTGCGCATTGTTAAGTATGCATCTTGGTGATCATGCATCGGTGATATTTCCTGTAGATTCCATTTTTTCAAGTGTAGGAGAACAGATACCATCATTTATAGAAAAAGGTACAATAACAGAGATGGATATTGTTTTGAAGGAAATTGTTAAAAAAGAAGTCTTGGAAAAAGAGATTATAAATGAATTAAATATAAGAAAAAACAAAGAAATAGAAGACTTATCTCTGTATTATAATAATGATAATTATGAAGTTACCAGTGATAGTTTACTTATCCTTAATATTAAAAAAGGGAATGGGAAGTATGCTGATGCAGGAAATATAATGAAGGTGTATTTTATATTTCATACATTGGAAGGTGATACATTATTTGATTTTACTTCAGGAAAGCCTTATGAATTAGTATATGGTGATATGGCATTAGGTCAAGGTTTTTATGAAGCTTTAAGTCTTGTTGATGAAGGTGGTAATGCCGAATTTATAATACCTTCTTCATTGGCTTTTGGTGATGATGGCTTTTATGATGCAATTCTTCCGTTTACTCCTTTTAAATTGAATTTGAATGTGATAAAAATTATGACTTCTGATGAATATGAGGCTGAATTAAAATTGATAGATGAAGATAATAAAAGAAAAAAAGCAGAGAGACTTCAAAGGGAACCTCAAGAAATAGCAAAATATTTAAAGGATAATAAAATTGAAGCTATGCCTAAGCCATCAGGTTTGTATTATATTGATAAAGAATATGGCGAAGGAGATAATGTGCAATATGGAGATTTGGTGTATGTCCATTATGAAATTTATAATTTAAATAATGAATTGATAGAAAGTAGTTATGAATATGGACAGCCTCTGCCATTTGTTTATGGTGATAATCAAATGATAGCAGGAATTGAGGAAGCTGTAGCTTATATGAAAGTAGGAGGGAAGTGTAAAATCATTGTCCCATCACAATTGGGTTTTGGTGACATTGAAATTGATGAGAAGTTACCTGCAAATTCTTCAATCGTTATTGATTTGGAACTTGTTGATCTTCAGAGATAGGATCGTAATAATTTGTCTTGCCAGAATGATAGGCATCGATGACTGTTATGATGGCAAGACAACTCCATACAGGTATTGATAGTTTGTCGGTATCCAAAAAATTGTTTAATACTCCGTGCGTGAAGTAGCTTATTATAGCTAAAGTGGCTGCAAGTGCTAATATCTTAGATTCTTTGTTTTTCGCTCTTTTATAAGTCGTAAGTCCTTTATAAACAGAAACTGTAACTAACAATATCACAATCAAAGAACCAAAGATTCCCATCTCAGCTAATGCTCCTATATATTCGCTGTGGGCGTTTCCTCCGTCACCGAAATTAGTAGTAATTACAGTTTTGTTCATCGATAATTGGTACGGTGCATATACGAATTGATATGTTCCTGGTCCCCATCCGAAAAAAGGTCTTTCTTCAAATAATCTTAAAGCCGAACTCCATCTGTTTAATCGTTCCAAATTTGAGGCATCTGTTGAAATATTTGTCATTGATTGAATGTGTTCAACAAAATTACTTGAAGAATCTTGTTCGTTACGTTCCATAACATCAATGATTTGATGTTTAAATGTGAAAAATAGTATAACAAGAGTTACGGCTATTGTTAATATATATTTGAATTTTATTTTCAGTAATACGCATATTAGTACTCCAACAACAGCAACAATGCTAAGCCATGCTGCTCTGCAGGCTGATAAAACCATTGCAACACATATAATTGCAAAACATATTGTAATTATTATTCTTTTAGATAGTTTTAAATTAGGTAATAACATATATGCTGCAGCAAATACCATATAAATAGCTAATGCAGCTCCGTAAGCAGTATGGTCATTATAAAAAGGTGTCATGACCCAGTGAGCTGATTTTCCAGAGAATCCATTAGAAGCGTGATTTATAGTTGTATAGAAAATAACTATAATCAATCCTGCAATATAAAACCAAACAAATTTATTGATGTTATTCGGATTCTTAAATAACTTTGCGCATACAAAATATGCTGGTATTACAAACCAAATTCTTGATAATAAGTATTTGATAGACACAATAGGAAGCTCACTTGTTATTGTTGTGATTAAAATCCAAATGAACATCAGGTAAATGACTAAAGATATAGGGTGTGTGGCTATTTTGTAATCGAACTTTCTTTCATACAATAATTTAGCGACAAAAAAGAACAATACACCAAACAATAAGGGCTCTGCAGGGATTGATAATGAAAGTCCAATATTAAATCCGATATCATCTAAATTGATTGATAAAGGTGTTAAAAAGGCGATAAGAAATAGGACTTTGTCGAAAGAGAAGACAAATAACATCAAAGCTCCTAATAGTAAAGGCATCGCATACATTATGTATGTACTTTTTTCGACAACCAAATAAAGACTGATTGCAATGAATAATATTGCAACTAAATAGAAGCCAGCTATCTTTAATCCTTTTTGCAAAATGTTGATTGTTAATTTTTTGTGTTAAATTTTTCTATTGATATGGCAAGTAATATTGAAAAAAGGAAAGTGCCAATGCATGATAATGCTACGATAATCCATCTGACAGGATAAGTTTTCTTGTCAGCAATGAATGGTCTAGAAACGACGTTTAAGAATGTCATCTCACCTTCGGCTTGACGTAGCTCTTTTTCATATTCTATCTTGATTTCGCTGTATGCAGCTGTCTCGCTGGCTATCAACTCAACTAAAGCTATTGCTTCTGAAATGTTTTTGGAATTATTGTTGCCGTCGCTGAAGTAGGCGATAGAGTTACCTTTTGAGAGGTATAAATAATTTATCATTTCTCCATCTTCGCTTATTCGAGCCAAATCTCTCTTCAGTGAATCGATGAATTTGTATTTGTTGTCAAGATTATTCTTATATAATCTTGCATTTTCTAATTTCTTTGATTTGTATATTTCCCCAAATTTAATATTGTATAAACGTAAGATTTCGTTGACGATATTGTATGCCATTTCTGGATCTTCGTCTAATACCCTGATTTTTACAGCATCGTATGGGGTTTTTGAAATAGATACTCTATCTCTATATTCACCTACTAAAGCAGTCTTTGCGTGAATGTAATTTTTGTCAATTTCGTAATGATTCATCAAATTAAATATCTCAACTATAGAATCCATAATCTCTTGCGATTCCATAACCTGTAACATTTGTTCTGTATACGTTTCATCGGAAAATTCCACCAAACCTCTTGGGTATACTATGGATTCAGATTTGTATCTTGGTGTTATGAATTTAGGTCCAGAGAAAATTACGCCTAAAACTGTTGCTATAATTGTTAGGGCGATAATGTGCCATTTCCACTTTAAAACTGCTTTTAGTAATGGTAAGTTGTTAAAATATTTATCCATTTTCTTAAATTTTATTCTGATAATTAAATGATTACAACTGCTTGTTAAAAAATACTTAACTTTTTCAAAGATAGTAAATAAATCAAAGTGAATACTCTTTTTTTTAAGTTTTGTTATTTTTTAATATGGCTTATTGATGATGATATTAAATTTTTAATTTCTTTATAATCTAACATATTGGTAATAAAAGCAATAAATAATCCTGATAATAATGAAATCAAGAAAGAATAGATCCAATTAATGGGACTGCTTTTAATTATATTTGTTGCGATTGCTGTTATGGTGATAAATGATAGTACGCTGATCCAAAATTTTATGCCTAATTTTAAATTGAAAGTCTTTTTTGCAATAAGATATTGAATCAGACATGTTGAAAATTGTACGCAAAGACTTGTGAATGCTGCGCCTTGTGCTCTAAATGTTGGAATGAATATTAAATTTAAGGTGACATTAATGATTACTCCTATGGCTGCTACAAAATTCAGCTGTCTTAAATTACCATTGGCTGTCAGTAATGTTCCGAAGATATATGTCACTGAGATGGAAACGAAACTTCCCATTAGAATCTGCAATATTTTCGATGATTCTGCAATTCTGTTGTTATATATATCAATAAGTTCATTTTCATTTCTTGGATAAAGAATTTCCATTAGATTTTGACTGTAGAAGATGCATACGATGGCAATTAGACATGTCATTGTCAACATCAGACTGAATGATTGTTTGACTAATGATTGTAGATCTTCCCCTTTTTTTATCACTGATGCGAATAAGGGGAGAAGTATCACAGAAAAAAGGTATGAGATATTGTTTCCAGCATCGAAAAGTCTATATGCTTTAGCGTAAATTCCAGTTTGTGTTGCTGCAATGCCATCGGGAAGGATGCGCTCTATCAATACAGGTTCAAGACGATTGTAAAAACTCATCAATAGAACTAACAGAGCGTATGGTAAACTTTTCTTAATAATCATTAATATGAATGGAAAATTGAATCTTATGACAAGTTTGCCCGTGTGTTTTAATACAATAAAAACAGCCAATATTAGTGTTATTACGTATGAAATTGTTTGGGCATATACAAACCAATAAATGTTAAAATTGCTTTTTGGAAATAATCCTGACCATAATAAGAAACTGCATATCAATATCATAAGTATTCTATCCAATACAGATAATATGCTGTCGGTCTTGAATAAAAGCAGCGCAGCTATGTTTGAACGTACGTATAATATGAATGACAATAATACTTGGTTTAAGCCTACAACTGCAAGAAGTTTAAGTTGTTCGCTTTCATAGCCAATGAGTATGCCAATGACAAAAATTATAACAAAATAAGCAATGCTAAGTAATATTTTAGCTTGGCTTATTCCGACAAAATATTTTGAAAGCAGATGGTTGTTTTGAGCGATATTCTTGCTGTTGAAATTCGTCAAGCCGATGTCGAGTATGATATAAAATAGATATGAGAAATTAAATATAGCTAAATAGGTTCCGTATGACGCGTCACCAACTAAATTTTGAACGCTTCTGTCAACACCAAGAATCCAAAATGGCTTGACTAATAAGTTGATAAATAATAGAAATATTATATTTTTTAAAAAACGACTATTCATTATTTTGATGAAATTTTTCTTCAAAAATGATTTGTAAAAATACGTAATTTTTGTTTTGTATTTTCTTTTTAGGAATAATTTATTTTTTAATTGTTTAAAACAATAAAAAGTATAAAAAACGCGATTTAACATTAGTTTATGATAAATATTAATTGTAGATTTGCAATAGAAATTGTAATGCAATGAATCAAGAAAAATATTCATATAATGAAGATGATATAGAGTTGTTAGATGAGGAGAAGAGTTTGATTCTTTTGAATGATGATGTTAACACTTTTGATTATGTGATAGAGGTACTTATGAAGGTTTGTCATCATACCTTGGAACAGGCTGAAACGTGTGCTATGATAACTCATTATAAAGGAAAATGTTCTGTTATGTCAGGAACATACGAAGAATTGGAGCCTTATTATATAAGTCTGCTCAATCATCATCTTTATGCTAAGATACAATAATTATGGTTAGATATACGGATAAGGAAAGAGAATTAATAGAGGTGGCGTTTGGTGTTTTTATTCGATCTGTCGGAAAGGTTATGGATTCTGAACAGATTGGATATATTGAGAAGGCATATCGTTTGGCATTGGAAAAATATGACGGAAAGAAAACACTGTCGGGTGGTTTGTTTATTCTGAGTCTCATTGAGATGGCTGATATTGCTGTGAATGAGATTGGATTGAGAAGCAAGACGATAGTGGGTATTTTTCTACATGGGATAATGTCGGAATCAGATGTAACAATTGATTATATCAGAGAGCATTTCGGAGAAAGAATTGCTATGATTGTCGAGGGCTATGACAAAATATCTAACATCCAAACTAATAAAGTTTCATTTCAGTCGGAACAATTCAGGCGTTTGTATCTTTCTTTGATAGAAGATATTAGGGTTATTTTGATAAAGATAATTCATCTTCTTTATGATATGAGACATAGGGAAGATGTTGATTATAAGTATTTCAAAACTGATCTTAAAGAAGTTAAATATTTGTGTATCCCAATAACGCATCGTTTGGGATTGTATGATATCAAGAAAGAGTTTGAGGAAAAAGTGATGATTTATGAGTATCCTGTTGAGTATGAGGAGATACAAAATAAGATACGAGTCTCATCGACAGAACAGGAACGACTTATGGAAAACTTCCTCGCTCCAATTCGTAAGGCATTACAAGAAGAACATATTGATTCTTACATAAAATGGCGTACTAAATCGGTTTCGTCCATTTATGAAAAAATGAAAACGAATAATCTTCCTTTTGAGCAGATATTCGACATATTCGCTGTTAGAATTATTATTAAAAACAGTAAGCCAAGCGAGGAAAAATCGGACTGCTGGCGTGTTTATTCTATCGTTACTAATATCTATCAGCCTAATCCAAAACGCTTGAGAGACTGGATTACAACTCCTAAGGTGTCTGGTTATGAGTCGCTTCATACGACAGTACAAGCTGATAAAAATTGGATTGAGGTTCAGATTAGAACTGAAAGAATGGATGAGGTTGCTGAAAAAGGTAGCGCGGCGCATTGGCAATATAAAGGCAGAAATACTAAACAGACTACTGATGAGTGGCTGAACCAAGTGAGAGAGATTTTGGAAAGTCCTCAGTATGGAAAGTTAGATGATAGATTGTCAAGTAGTTGTAAATCTGATAAGATATATGTTTTTACTCCTAATGGCGATTTAAAACAACTCCCTGTTGGCGCTACTGTTTTGGATTTTGCTTTCGATATTCATACTCAATTAGGTAGTTGTTGTGCAGGAGCTAATGTTAATGGTAAATTACAACCTATTCGTTATGAATTGCATAGCGGTGATAGGGTAGAAGTGCTGACCAATAAGAAGCAATCTCCTAAAGCCGATTGGCTTAATGTTGTGACTACTGATAAAGCGAAGGCAAGAATAAAACGCTACCTTAAAGATCAGGAAATGAAAGAGGCTGAGTTGGGTAGCGCCTTGTTTTACAGAAGATTGAAAAATTGGAAAATTACTTATACCGACAGGTTGCTGAGTGAGATTCTTAAAGAATATAACTTGTCTTCTGGAATAGAGTTTTATCATCTTATTGCCACAGAAAAGATTGACATCGCTCGTTTGAAAGAGTTTATTCTGTCATTGAATGAAGAAAAAGATGTTAAAATAGATAAACTTGAAAATGAGACTGTTAAAGAAAAAAGTATAGCTTCACATGAAGGTGAGGTCTGCATTGGAAACAATATGAGCGATCTCGCATACAGAGTGGCAAAATGTTGTAATCCAATTCCTGGTGAGAAAGTCTTAGGTTTTATCTCAATAAACGGAGGTGTTACAATTCACAGAGCTAATTGTAACAATGTCAAAGCTTTGTTGAAGAATTATCCTTACAGAATTATTGAAGTGAAGTGGAATAATGAAAGCTCTGCAGCTTCTGAGATTGTTCTTAAAATAGTGGGAGATAATGAGTTCGGTCTGTTAAGTACTATCTCAAATGTGATTAAGGATTTGCATATTAACATACTTAATGCAAATTTTGAAACAAAAGAAAGCAGATTTGTAGGTAAACTCGTTTTACAAGTTGGAAATACAAATCTGCTTGAACAATTATTAAGAAAACTTAAATCCTTGAAAGGTGTGTCGGAAGTACAAAGAATATCTTAAATTATAAGTTTAAGTATTCTTTGTAAATCCTTGATATAAACCTTATTCAGTCATAATATCTATTATAACTTTATCCGTTTCTCTCATGCCTTTGCTAGCAAGAGTTCCGACATTTTTTATTGTCTTTTCAACTCCGTTTCCGATGATACCGTCACCGTCGCAGAAGTTCTTTTTGTTTTTACACATATAATATCCCATTAAACCAGTCTCTACAGCTGTTGCAATTTTAGCTGCACATGATGCTTTTGCTCCATCGCATATTATTCCTGATGTTACTGCTAATGAGTTTGTTAATGTTTTTGATATCGTTTCTAAGTCTTCACCTAAGAGGTATGCTACTCCGCAAGCTGCAGCGCAACCAGCACTTATAGCACCGCAATATGCAGAAAGACGACCTATCAATGTCTTTTGATGTATTGCTGTTAAGTTAGAAACGACTAATGCGCGATATATGCGTTCTTCTTCGATATTATATTCTTTTGCATAAGCCAAGACCGGCATTGATACTGTAATTCCTTGATTACCACTGCCGGAGTTTATTATTACAGGCATTTCACAGCCATTCATTCTTGCATCGGAACCAGCAGCCGCCCATGCCTTAGCTTTGACTTTTACGTCATTGCCATAATTGTTTAAAAGCAAACTTCCAATGTTGGCGCCCCAGTCGTTTTTCAAACCTTCTTCCGAAATAGCTTTGTTATATTTTAATTGACGTTCTAAAATTTCTTTTACATCATCAATATTCACAGAATTAGCGAAGTCGTAAATGCCTTCCATGCTTAAAATGCTGCGGTCGGTAAGTTTTGCTGATGGCTTGCTTATGGAAGTACTCTTGTATAATACGTTTGTATCTTTTTGAATATGAACTATATTGGTGTGGAAACCAGCAATTCTAACTGATGCGGAATGACCGTCTTTATATAGTTTTATTGTGACGTCTAATTGTTCTTCAGAATTGATGTGTGTTATATTCATCGGAGTTGTGTCTAAAAACTCCTGTGTCTTTTGTTTCTGTTCTTCAGTGACATTAGCAATGACTTCCAATTCTTTTGTTGGGTCGCCGCCAATGATACCTATTGCTACAGAGGCTTTTAAACCTTTCATTCCGTTAGTGTTAGGAACGATGACACTCTTAACGTTTTTAATGATATTTCCACTTGCTAAAATATCAACTTTGTTTGGCTCTGAACCTAAAACTTCTCTCGCTTTTGATGCTGCGTATGCTAAACATATTGGTTCTGTGCAGCCCATTGCTGGAACGAGCTCTTCTTTTAAAATGTTGATGTACAAGTCGTAACGACAATCTGATTTATCCATTTTTATAAAATTTATTTTTTGCAAATATAATTTTATTTTATTTTAATTACTAATTTTTATCAAATATTATCAAGCCGTCTTTCATTTTATATGTAGTGTCGGCCATTTCTGCTAATTGTGGATTATGTGTTACAATTACAAATGTTTGGTTTGTTTTGTCTCTTAGCTTAAAAAATAATTCATGAAGTTCCTTGGCTGACTGTGAGTCTAAGTTGCCAGAAGGCTCGTCTGCTAAAACTATTGAAGGATTGTTTATCAGTGCTCTTGCAACGGCTATTCTTTGTTGTTCACCGCCTGATAGCATCGATGGCTTGTGATCTTTTCTATCGGTAAGGTTCATATATTCAAGTAATTCCATAGCCTTCTCCTCTGCTTCCTTTTGTGAAACGCCTGCTATATAAGCTGGAATGCAAATGTTTTCTAATGCAGTAAATTCAGGTAATAGATGATGAAATTGAAATATGAAGCCAATTTGTGTGTTTCTAAAAGATGCAAGTTGTTTTGAATTTAATGATGTTACATCTTGATTGTTAATTGAAATACATCCTTTGTCGGCTTTTTCTAAAGTGCCAATTATTTGTAGTAATGTTGATTTACCTGCACCTGAAGAACCTACTATACAAGCGATTTCTCCTTTCTTGATATGTAAATCGACGCCTTTTAAGACTTCTACATTGCCGAATGATTTGTGTATATTACTTGCATTAATCATTATTATCTGTTTTTTTGTAGTTTAGCTCTTGTGAATGTTTTGTTTCTGTCAAATAAATATCTATATGTGATATGTGTTTTGTATACTGTTGCACCTGCACTTTCAGCGATTTTCATCATTGGTGGGTTAAAGTCGCCAATCCAATTAAGTTGTAATTCTTTGTATTTGAATCTCTTTTTTATATGTTGGGATTCGAGAGAGCATACCAATCCAGCTTCAAGTCCTTTTCCTCTATGTTCCGGGACGATGCCAAATACTAGTGAAATTGCTCTGTCGCATACTTTAGATACCTTTACTCTCCAAAAAACTCTGAGTTTGTTTATTAGATTCATTTTGCCATTGAGACCTTTGTATATTTGGTTTAGATCTATCATGAGCAAGAAAAATCCTATTGGTTCTTTGTTGCCGTTTTCATCAATGTGATATGCAAAGTGCATAAGTCGAGGGTCTATGATGGGTTTAAGGCTGTTTAGCAGACCGATAGCATGCTGTCGTGTAAGTTTTGTTGAGCCAGGAATAGAACCCCAAGCTTTGTTATATATTATCAAGAAATCGTCGGCGTATTTGTCTATGTTACGTTTGTCGAGTATTTCAAAACTATAACTTGGGTTTCCATAAAAACGTTTAGCTTTTTCATGAAGTATAGGGTCGATGCCGTCTAATGAAAACAATCGTCTGTAAGTCAGCTGTTTGAAGAATATTTTAAAGCCGTAGTTCTCAAATAGTTGGTTGTAATATGGAAAGTTATAAGGCATATTGTAAACAGGATCTGTGAAGCCATCGTAAAGGCAGCCCCAAAAGTAATCTCTATCACCAAAGTTTATCGGACCATCCATCGCTTCTTGACCATGTTCAATATTCCATTGCTTAGCAGCATCGAAAAGCATGTCGGCAGCTTCTTGATCGTTGATACAATCAAAAAAACCGCAACCACCAGTAGGCTGTCCGTTTTCTTCTTTACTATATGTGTTTGATGTCTTTTCGTCATAAAAGGCGGCAATTCTACCTATGACATTGCCATCTTTATCTTTGAGGATGAATCTTATAGCATCTCCGTGCCTGAACAATTTGTTTTTTGATTTGTCGAAAATGGCTTCGATTTCATCGTCTAAAGGTTTTACATAATGAGGATCGTTTTTGTATAATCTTGCTGGAAAATCAAGCCATTGCTTAATATCTTTGTTGGTCTTGACTTCTGTTATATAGTATTTTCCCATTTTTTTAAATTTTATGCAAAAATCAGAAAAAATGATGTTAAAAAAAAGTTAAAAATTATTCTCATAATGAAAAATCACTGAATAAAGGTGATATTTATCTAAATGTTATTTTTATATAATCATTCAATAGTGCTTTTATAATACTCATTAATTAATTGTAAAGCCTTTTGACTATCTTCTACATTGACACGTATTATGCTTGAATTTTCTTGTGAGCCAGAAACCCAACCTGCTGAAATACTTTGATTTAATCGGTTTTCTATTATGTGGTCAATCTTGTTTTCTTTTAGCAATGCTGCAACGTAATTCGCTTCAATATCTGAGCCCGTAAATATTTTAATAAGGTCGTTTTCCATAATCGTGGATTTATATTGCAATGATAATAAAAAAAATCTTAAATTTGTTCAAAATAAAATAAAATGATTCTTAAAGATAAATTTAAATTTGTTATTGAATATTTCGAGGAGAATATGCCTGTTGCGGAATCAGAGTTGAATTTTGATAATCCGTATCAACTTATTGTAGCAGTGATACTTTCTGCTCAGTGTACTGATAAAAGAGTGAATATGACGACGCCTGCCTTTTTTGAGCGTTTTCCGGATGCGGAATCTTTGTCGTTGGCAACCATAGATGAGATATATACTTTGATTAAATCAATTTCATATCCAAACAATAAGGCGAAGAATTTGTCGGGTATGGCTAAAAAATTAGTGTCAGATTTTGACGGTGTTGTTCCTGATAATGTTGAAGAATTACAGACATTGCCAGGCGTGGGTAGGAAAACGGCTAATGTGGTTGCATCGGTAGCGTTTAATAAGCCAGCAATGGCTGTTGATACACATGTGTTTAGAGTTTCAGCGAGGATAGGATTGACAAAAAATGCTAAAAATCCATTGGAAACAGAGCGTCAGTTGGTGAAATATTTTCCTGAAAATTTGATTCCTAAGGCACATCATTGGCTTATTTTACACGGACGATATGTCTGTAAAGCAAGGAAACCAGACTGTGATAAATGTGGTATTAACAATATATGTGAATATTTCTTAACAAAGGTTAAAAATAGTTAAAATCCTTGACAAAGGATTAGAATTAACTTATCTTTGTAAACCAATTTTAAAAGAAAATAAAACGTTTTATTAAATTAAAGTCTTTTGTAAGTTAAATTATATAAATTGTTGGAATAAAATTGATTAAGTGTATGGAAAAGAACATTACAGCAGAGGAAATTGAAAAGATTAGAAGAGAGAAATTAAAAGCGTTGGAAGCTACAATCGGTAATATCGAAAAAGCATGCGGTAAAGGTAGTATTATGCGTTTGGGTGAGACTACGTCTGATAAGGTTGAAAGTATATCTACAGGTTCGTTAGGATTGGATTATGCTTTAGGTATTGGCGGATTGCCAAAGGGTAGAATTGTTGAGATATTTGGACCTGAGAGCTCCGGTAAGACAACTTTAGCTTTACATGTTGTTGCTGAGTCTCAGAAGCAAGGTGGTATAGCTGCTTTTATTGATGCTGAACATGCTTTTGATCGTTTTTATGCTAAGAAATTGGGTGTGGATGTCGAAAACTTACTTATTTCACAACCTGATTGTGGAGAACAGGCTTTGGAAATAGCAGAAAACCTTATACGATCTGGAGCTATTGATGTTATTGTTATTGACTCTGTAGCAGCATTGACACCTAAGAGCGAAATTGAAGGTGAAATGGGCGATAGTAAAATGGGTTTACAGGCTCGCTTGATGTCGCAAGCAATGCGTAAATTGACAGCAACTATTAGCAAAACAGGTTGCGTTTGTATATTTATCAATCAGTTACGTGAGAAACTTGGTGTTATGTTCGGTAATCCTGAAACGACAACAGGTGGTAATGCCTTGAAATTCTATAGCTCTGTACGTCTTGATATTAGAAAAGTAAGCCAGATTAAGGATGGTGAGAATATTAACGGAAATAGAGTTAAGGTAAAAGTCGTTAAGAATAAAGTGGCTCCTCCATTCAAAAAGGCTGAGTTTGATATTCTTTATGGTGAAGGTATCTCCTTGACTGGTGAGATTATAGATCTCGGAGTTGAGATGGGTGTAATTAAGAAGAGTGGCTCGTGGTTTAGCTATAATGAGACGAAATTAGGACAGGGTAGAGATGCTTTGAAAAGATTGCTCGACGAAAATCCTGAGCTCTGCGATGAGTTATATGCTAAAATAATGGATGCTTTAAATAATAGTAACCAAGATATTTAAACAATGAAAAAGATTTGTATGATTCTCATGAGCATCTTGTTTCTCTCAAGTTGCTCTGAGAATACTAATAAAGAGAATACTGACAATAAGGTTGAAACAAAAGAACAGATCTCTGTTTCAAAGTCTGGCGTTGATGTCTTGTCTGAAGCAATTATGACAGACTCGTTAAATGCAGATTTATATGTGCAAAGAGCGAGGTTGAATTTGTCGGAGGAACGTATTAGTCAATCAATCAAGGATATAAACTCAGCATTATCGATAGATAAGAAAAATATAGACGCTCTTTTGGTCTTGGCAGATATTTATTACGCTCTCGGTGATGAGAATAATATCCTGCTTACTTTGAACAAGGCTTGTGAATATGCTCCCTTAGATAGCAGACCTATTATCAAATTATCGGAGCTGAGTTTCTTACAAGGTAATTTCAGAATGGCGAGTGCATACGTCGATAAAGCTTTGGAACTTGATAAATACAATCCTAAGGCATATTACATGAAAGGTATGATAGCAATGTCGGCAAACGATACGATAAGCGCTTTGAACAATTTTATGACATCTCGTATGCAACAAGCTGACTTTGTTGACCCGTTGATACAATTAGCGCATATATATATGGCAAAAGGTGATACCTTGGCAAAATCATTCTATAAGGAAGCTATGGCTGTAGATCCTGATAACTATTATCTTATCTATGACTATGCGATGTATTTGCAAGAAAATGGATTTCCAGAAGAAGCTTTATCTTGTTATGATTCATTATTAAACATCATGCCCGACAATACTGATTTCATCTATAACAAAGGTTATGTGTATTTAGTTTATTTGGGAGATAATGATGAGGCTTTAAGATGTTTCGATAAAGTATTGCAATTAGACCCTACATCCGTTAATGCTTTGTTTAACAAAGGTCGAACTTTTGAACAAATGGGTGACTTTATTAATGCGAAAAGCATCTACCTCCAAATTCTTAGGAATAACCCAGATTATCAATTGGCGATAGATGCTATCAATCGTATTAGCGAATAATTATTCTTCTGAGAAGAGTTTTATAAGCTTGTTGATTCTTTCATTTAATTCATTGTTTACTACTTCGAAATCGGCAATGTCGTTAAGTTTTGCTTTGATTCCGAAGTAGAATTTTATTTTAGGTTCTGTACCTGAAGGTCTGATGCTTATCTTGGTTCCATCTTCTGTGAAGAATTGTAAAACATCTGACTTTGGTAAGTTGATAGTGGTCTCAACACCTGATTTGACATTTTTTGAGACGCTTGATTTGTAGTCTTTTATTTCTACTATGTCGGAGCCTAATATTTGTGTTGGAGGTGTTGCTCTAAATTTGTGCATCAAGTTCTTGATTTCTTCAATACCGCTGATGCCTTTTTTAGTTAATGACAGAAGTCCTTCTTTATAGAAATCAAATTCTTTATATATTTCTTTAAGTATCTGGTATAAAGTCTTGTTTTGTTCAGCAGCCCAAGCAGTTATTTCTGCAATCATATAACAAGCGCTGTTGGCATCTTTGTCACGGACAAAGTCACCGATAAGGAAACCGTAACTTTCTTCGCCACCGCCAATGAATGTCTTGTCTGGATTATTTAATATTATGTCGGCAATGAATTTGAAACCTGTAAGCACATCAAATTTTTCGACATTATACTTGTTGGCAATATCAAATAATAATTCTGTAGTGACAATGGTTTTTACGATATATTCTTTTCCCGTGAGTTTGCCTAATTCGCTCCATCGTGTTAAAAGATAGTAGGTTAAAAGGGTTGCGGTCTGATTTCCGTTAAGTAATACGTATTCTCCGTTTTCATCTTTCACGGCAATACCAACTCTGTCGGCGTCAGGGTCTGTGGCAAGAACGACATCGGCATTGACTTTCTTAGCTTTTTCTATTGCCAATGTCAATGCGGCTTTCTCTTCTGGGTTTGGTGATACAACGGTAGGGAAGTTGCCGTCAATAACCATTTGTTCTTCTACGGTGTGGAAGTTGCTAAATCCAGCTTTCTTAAATAATCTTGGAATGATCTGCCCTCCAGTACCATGAATTGGAGTATAGACGAAAACTAAGTCTTTCTGATTTTTTATTGCATCAGGAGATAAAGTCAATCCTAAGATTTTGTCAATGTATATTTCATCAAATTTCTCATCTAAATATTCAATCAACGACTCGTTTTTGTTGAAATTTACTAATGATATGTCAGTAATCTTTTCTACTTCACCGATAACGTTTTTGTCGTGAGGACTGACCAATTGACCGCCGTCAGCCCAGTATGCTTTATATCCGTTATATTCTTTAGGATTATGTGATGCTGTTACAACGATACCTGCATGACAATTTAATTCTCTGATAGCAAATGAAAGTTCTGGTGTTGGTCTTAATGCATTAAAGATGTATACTTTTATTCCGTTAGCTGACATAACTTCAGCTGCTGTTTGTGCAAACTCTTTGCTGTTGTTTCTGCAGTCGTATGCTATTGCTATTTGAGCTTGCTTTACGTCAGGAAGCATTTTTTTTATGTAATTCGCAAATCCTTGCGTTGCCATTGCAACAGTATATGTGTTCATTCTGTTGGTTCCAACGCCCATTATTCCTCTCAAGCCACCAGTTCCAAATTCTAAGTTTTTGTAGAAGCTTTCCAATAATTCATCAGGATTATTGTCGATTAATTCTTGTACTTGTTTTCTTGTGTTAGCATCATATTTTTCAGATAACCAAGTCTTTGCTTTTTCAATGATTTCAGGTGAGATCTTTTCCATAACTAAAGGTTTTAATTATTATTGTTATTAATTTCTTCTATACATTTGATGAGGCTGTCTCTCCAAAAAGGAATTCTTATGCCAGTGTATTCTTTGATTTTTGTTTTATCTAATGCACTGAATGACGGTCTGTTGGCTTTGCTGTTATATTCAGCAGTAGATATTGGGTTGACTTTGCATTTAATGCCTGCAATGTCGAATATAGCTTCTGCAAAATTACACCATGGTATAATGCCTTCGTTGGAATAGTTGAATACTTCTTGGATTCTATTGCCGCTAACTCTTTGTATTAGTATCATTATTGCATTTGCTAAATCGTACGCCCATGTAGGATTGCCGTTTTGATCGTTTACTACATTTATTGATTCTCTCTGACTTCCTAATCTGAGCATTGTCTTGACAAAGTTATTTCCGAAAGAAGAGTAGAGCCACGATGTCCTGACTATTATATATGAACAACCAGACGACATTATGTTTGATTCGCCTTCTGCTTTTGTTCTTCCATAAACTGTATTGGGTGATACTGGGTCACTTTCTATATAAGGACGCTCGATATTACCATTAAAAACGTAATCTGTTGAAATGTGAATCAATAATGTGTCTGAATATTTGCATGAATTAGCTAAGTTTAATACGGCATCAGCGTTTATTGCCTTAGCCTTTTCTTCTTCGTCTTCAGCTCTGTCAACGGCAGTATGCGCTGCACAATTGATACATATATCTATCTTATTATTCTTAAAATATTGTACGACAGAGTCATTGTTGCATATATTTAAATCATCAATATCAGTAAAATGCCATACATGTTCGTCGTCGGTATGGGCTACTTTCTGAAATTCTTTACCTAATTGTCCATTGCAACCTGTAACAAGTATATTCATGATATGATGTTATTTTGTTGCAAATTTATATAAAAAAGAAATACCAAGCGACTCTTTGAATTGTAAAATTGGTTTTTGTTTTGTTATTTCAACGCCATCAATATTTTCCGTTACGTTAAACTTTATGTTATCGTCATAAATTAGGTGAATGTTTATTATGGCAGAAATTTGTTTGTTGATGGTGAATTTTATTCCTGTTTCCCAATCTACGTCAATATTCCAACGATTGGATTTATTGGGATCCATATAGTTGTTATATAAATTCAGTGTGGAGAATATGGAAATGTCGTTTGTGAAATTTTGCTTGTATTTGATTAATACATTGATGCCTAACTCGGTAAGTATGTTTTTGCCATTGACCCAAGTGCTGTCGCCATTGAATATGTTCCAATAGCCAGCTTCAACACCGTAAGAGCCGGCATCTGCTAATTTTTGGTCGGTGACAAATGTTAATTTGCCAGCTATAGGGCTTATATATAAAGATATGATATTATTATAGTTGTAATTATAACCTGCAGAAATGTTGAGATATGCTGGTGCGAAAAACTTTGAAATAGGAACGCTATCGTTAGGGTAGGAGTAACCGTTGGTGAATTGTGTTTTTAATGATGCTATCGATGTAAATGTAAGATTATTGTTGTTATTGCTCGATGCAGTCATGGATAGTTCGCATCGATCTTCGCTTTTTTCATATCGTTTGTCTTTGGTATAATTAGACATTCCGTAAGCAAAAATACCGTTGACAACATAATTAAATAATTTCCTCTTATGTCGATAGGTTAGGTTAGATGATATTTTGCCGCTACCATTACTCTCACCACCAGCAGCCCAGTGAGTAATAGCTAACTGATTGAGTGTTACGCTAAAGCTGCCCTCTAATTTATGTTCGTTAATGAAAACATCGTCTGTATCATCGTCATTATTTTCATAAATGGTATCAACGATGACATATTTGTAGGAATTTATTATTGTGTCAATTACATATATGGTGTCGGTTTTTGTAATTGTATCTGTTTTAATGGTGAATGGACGAGCTTGTGAAATAGAATCCTGTCCCTTTGCAGTTGTCGTTGATAATAAAAACATTACGACAAAGGGTATAGTATCAAATATTCGCTTCAAAAATAATTTGAATGCTGACATTTCAGAATTATGCTCGTTTTATACAAAAATAAAAATCACTGAATAATTTCAGTGATTTTTATCATTTTACTCGTAGCGAGGATGAGAATTGAACTCATGACCTCCGGGTTATGAATCCGACGCTCTAACCAACTGAGCTACCTCGCCATTTGCGAGTGCAAAGATACAACTTTTTTTTAATGAAAAAACACTTTTTGAAAAAAAATAAAAAAAATATTTTCACCATATTTATATAAAGAAAAATATGTATCTTTGATGCATTATTTACATTATGGTTAAACTTAATTTATAATAAAATGAAAAAGTTATTAGTGAGTCTTTTAGTGCTGTTTTCTGTGACATTATACGTTAATGCTCAGGAAGTTTCGGGGAATGGTCCAGAAATTGAGTTTGAAAAAACAACACATCAATTTGGAGAAATACCTTTTAAAGGTAATGGCGTTTATGAGTTTGTATTTAAAAATACAGGTAATGAGCCTTTAATTCTTTCACAACCAAAGTCATCATGTGGTTGTACAGTTCCAGAATGGCCTAAAAAACCTATACTTCCAGGTGAAACAGATGTGATAAAAGTTACATATAAATACACTGATCGTCCAGGAAGTTTTAGTAAATATGTTACGATTTTCTCTAATGCAAAAGTTAATAATGTTGTTAAGCTTTATATAAAAGGTAAGGTACTTGAAGAACAGAAAGAAGCTCTTCCAACAAAAAATAATTTCATGAATGCATCACCTGTTAATAATTCAGGAAACTAAATAATTAAGTAATAATCAGAGTTATCGTATGATAACTCTTTTTTTTGAATATTATGCCTAACATATCTAAAAAAGCTCAAACTATGCCAGCGTCACCAATCAGAAAACTCGTTCCGTTTTCTGACGCTGCAAAAGCAAAAGGAATTGAAGTCTTCCATCTTAACATAGGACAGCCTGATATAGAAACACCACAACTTGCATTAGAAGCTGTTCGTAACTACACTGAGAAGGTTGTGAAATATAGTCCTTCGGAAGGTACTTACTCATACAGGAAAAAATTGTGTGAGTATTATGAAAAATACGACATTCATATAGAACCTGATGAAATGATTATTACTACCGGAGGCTCGGAAGCTTTGTTGATGTCGTTCCTGACAATTATGGATCCAGATGACGAAGTGATTATTCCTGAGCCATTCTATGCTAATTATAATGGATTTGCTAAAAATGTAGGAGTTAAAGTGAAACCGATATTTTCTTCTATTGAGACTGGTTTCGCACTTCCTGATATCGCTGAGTTTGAGAAAGCTATCACTCCTAAAACTAAAGCTATTTTGATATGTAATCCTAATAATCCTACTGGTTATCTTTATTCAGAAGAGGAGATGGAAACATTGCGTCAGATAGTTCTCAAACATGATATTTTCCTTATCTCTGACGAGGTTTATCGTGAATTTTGTTATGAAGATGCAGTCCATTATTCAGCAATGAAACTTAAAGGCGCGGAAAATAATGTTATCTTAATTGATTCTGCTTCAAAGAGATTTAGCGCGTGTGGTATTCGTATAGGCCGTATGATTACAAAGAATAGAGATGTCTTGACAGCTGCTATGAAATATGCGCAGGCTCGACTTTCACCGCCTACTTTCGGTCAGGTGGCTGGTGAAGCAGCCCTCGACTGCCCTCAGTCTTATTATGACGATATCGTCAAAGAATACCAGAGCCGTCGCGATGTGTGTATCAATGGAATAAATGATATTGAAGGAGCTTATTGCACAACTCCTAAAGGTGCTTTTTATATTGTGGCTAAACTGCCTATCGATGATAGCGAAAAATTCTGTACTTGGATGCTTACAGATTTTAATTATAATGGTAAAACTGTGATGATGGCTCCTGCAAGTGGTTTCTATTCTACTGAAGGTCGTGGAATCCACGAAGTTAGAATTAGCTATTGTCTTAAAAAAGAGGCACTTCAAGAAGCAATGGCAATTTTGAAAAAGGCTCTTGAAGTCTATCCTGGAACAATTAACAATTAACAATTAACAATGAAGAGTGTAAATTATTTACTTTACATTCTTCATTCTACATTCTACATTCTACATTCTTCATTCAAAAGTCCTTATAGAGCAGATACTTAGCTCTGATTTCTTTGTATTTGTCGAGTTCTTCTTTCCAGCTGTTTCTAATTTCTTCTTCAGAGAGTCCATTTTCAATTTGTCTTTGTAATTCTTTTGTTCCAGATAATTTTACAAAGAAATTGTTGAAGAAATTTCCCTTATCCTTGAGTTGATTGTATGCTTCAATTATCCATGCTAAGTTTAACTCGTTTGGTTTTTTCTTGTAAGCAGTCGCATATTGCCTTAGTTGTTTTCCGTAACATTCAGTGTCACAATAGAGTGGCTTGTTTCTGCCATCAACTTGTTTGGGTGTGAATGAATATTCTGACTCTATTTGAGGATGTCCATAGACTTGAAACGGCATCTCAGTTCCACGTCCTACGCTGACAATTGTGCCTTCAAAAAAACATAAAGAAGGGTAGAGGTAAACTGATTCCCAATTCGGAAGATTAGGTGATGGTTTTACAGGAAGTTCATATATGTTGTTTCTATCATAATTGCCTAAAGGTATTACTGTCAGATTACATTGCAGACTGTCATTAAGCCAATATTCTCCATTTACCATCTTTGCGTATTCTCCTATCGTAAGTCCATAAACTACAGGTACTTGATGCAATCCGACGAAAGACGCGTTTTCTTTCTCTAAAATAGGTCCGTCTATGTAAAAGCCGTTAGGATTAGGACGGTCTAATACTATAATAGGTATATTGTTTTCCGCAGCAGCTTCCATGACGTATGTCATAGTTGAGATATAGGTGTAGAATCTCGTTCCAACATCTTGTAAATCAAAGATGATGACATCGATGTCGTTTAACTGTTCTGCGGTAGGTTTTTTGTTTTTTCCATATAAAGAAATTATCGGTAATTGTGTCTTTTCATCTATGCTATTATTGATGTGTGCGCCTTCGTCGGCTGTACCTCTGAAGCCATGTTCGGGTGTAAATATCTTCTTTAAATGAATGTTTTTACTTAACAGTGTATCAACGAGATGTGTGTTGTTGAATGTGCTTGTTTGATTGGCGACAACAGCAACATTCTTACCTTTAAGCGAGGGAAGATATAATTCCATCCTTGAAGCTCCGACAATAGCGTCTTCTGCATCGACAATTTTTTTTCTTGACGATTGTGTGTTTCCTTCAAAATGGAACATCATAAAAAATGCTAAAAACAAAAAAATCTTTTGCATAAACTTAAATAAATGATTATTTTTGCAATGATAAGAAAAAAATGAAAGCAACGCGATTTATATCATCAAGAATATTTTCTTTTTCTAAGGAAAACTTGTCTTCGGTAGTTATGAAGATAGCTGTAGTGAGTATAGCTCTTGGTATATCTATCATGTTGATTTCTATATCTGTTGTAGTTGGTTTTAAGAATCAGATTAAAGATAAAGTCGTCGGCTTTGTTTCTCCTATTCAAATTCAAGTCTTGAACCAGAATGAGTCGATGGAAGAAACTCCTTTTCAATACGATAGCACCTTAAAATCAAGATTAGACCAACCTTTTATAAAATCAATTTTTCCTGTTGCAAATAAGGCCGGACTTGTCAAGACTGATGATGAGATTCATGGCGTTGTTCTGAAAGGTGTTGATAAGGACTATGACTGGAGTTACATTCAATCTAACCTTATTTCGGGTAATATCCCTCAATATAGTGATAATGAACGCTCTAATGATGTATTGATTTCAAAAATCATTGCAGATAAGATGTTGCTCAATGTTAATGATGAAGTGAGAATTTGGTTCGTTGGCGAGGATATGAAAACGCGTGGCAGGAAGTTTTTGATCAAAGGCATTTATGAAACGGGATTGACGGAATGTGACGAGCGTTTTATTTATTGTGACCTCAATCAGGTGAGACGGCTTAACGGTTGGAATGAAAATATGGTAGGTCATATAGAAATCAATTTGTTAGATAATGTTGATGTTGTTGAAGCTAACAATATTATTTATTATAAAATTCCGACTAATTTAATTTCTTATAAGGCGTCAGATTTATATCCTCAGATCTATGATTGGTTGGAGCTGCAGGATATGAATGTAGTGATAATCATTGTTTTGATGTTGCTCGTTGCTGGAATTACAATCATCAGTATGTTGTTGATAATTGTTTTGGAAAGAACCTCAACGATTGGCATTTTGAAATCGATGGGAGCAAATAATGCTTTTATAAGAAATATTTTCTTACAACGTTCACGTCGTATCTTGTTGATTGGTATGTTGTTCGGTAATTTATTTGGCATCGGATTGTGTTTGATACAAAAATATACAGAGATTATTAAGCTCTCACCAGAATCTTATTATCTGTCATCAGTTCCTATTGAGATTAACATCTGGCATATTTTTATATTAAATATTGGAACTTTTGTTTTATGGGTCATGATGATGTTGATTCCAACAATGATAATTAATAATATAAAACCATCGAAATCAATACGTTTTGAATAATATAACTAATCTTTATGGAAAATTTAACAATTGAACTATTAAAAGGCTATGGCGAAATCAAATTCGGAATGTCGATTGATGAAGTTGTCGCTTTGTTAGGTGAACCATCTAACAATGAAGAATTGGAACCAATGATAGAGGGTGGAGTCTCGTCTTCGCTGCTTTATGATTATGACGATTTAGGAGTCTCGATTTGTTTCGAAGGCGAATCTAAGATGTTGGTTTCCAGTATTTCCACAAGTGATGAAGATGCGACTCTTTTCGGCGAGAAAATCTATGAGATGAATCGCAATCAGATTATTGAGTTGATGAAAAAAAACGGTTATAAGGAATTTGATGAGGAAGAACAAGAAGGTGATACTTGCTTGATTTATGATGAGTTGATGCTTGATTTCTATTTTAATGAAGGCGAACTTATCGATGTGGTATGGGGCGTCTTGTCCTAATTCATTATTTGTTAAACCGAGGGTGATAAAGAGAAATCACTTCTCTCAGATATTGATCAGAGATGTGTGTGTAAATCTCTGTTGTGCTGATACTTGAGTGTCCTAACATTTGTTGAACTGCTCTCAGGTCAGCGCCACCTTCTAATAAATGTGTTGCAAAAGAATGTCGGATAGTATGTGGTCCGATATTTTTTTTAATGCCAGTTTTCTCTGCTAAATCTTTGATTATCAAAAATACCATCTGCCTGCTTAAACCCGAGCCTCTTCTATTGATGAAGACAGTATCTGTATGTCGTGGCTTTATTGGCAAATGTTTTCTCTCTCCTTCAATATATAGATAAAGTGTCTTGATAGTGGCTTGACTGATTGGTATCAGACGTTCTTTTTCTCCCTTACCGATGATTCTGATAAATTCGTCATTTACATAAATATCGCTTATTTTCAATGATATGACTTCAGAAACACGTAATCCGCAGGCGTACATGATTTCTAATATCGCTTTATTTCTGTGACCAAATTGCTGGCTTAAATCAATAGTGTCAATCATCGAACATATTTCGTCGTATGAAAGTACGTCGGGAAGGTGTCTTCCTATTGATGGTGAAGATATTAATATTGTAGGATTTTCCTCCACAATCTTTTCTTGAAGCAAATATGTGTAGAATTTCTTGATGCCAGAGAGTATTCTCGCCTGGGAACTTGCCGACAATCCTAATTTGTAAAGATATGCAAGAAAGTTTTCTATATTTTCTTGTGTTATGTGTTTCAATAACATAGAGTGGTTTATGCCTTTTAAATATTGCATAAAAAGCTCGATGTCGTGAGAATATGCAATTACGCTGTTGTCCGACATCGATTGCTCTAATCTTAAATAAATCAGATAGCGTTTTATCAGTAATTTATCAAGCATAATTTTTTTTACAAAAATGAGAAATATTATGATATGAACGACTTATTTTTTCATAAAATAATGTAAATTTGCAACAATGAAATTGAATAATCTAAAATCTATTAAAATGAAGAAATTTTTATTTACTATTGTTGCTACGGTTTTGATGTCAGCTTCATTATTAGCTCAGAACGTAGCGAAAGAATGTGTTTTGATTGAAGCTTTTACAGGCATTCGTTGTGGATTTTGTCCAGCTGCAGCTGGTGGTGTAGCTGAAATGTTAAAGCAAGGCTTGTCTGTTGCACCTTTGGCATTCCATTGTAATTATTATTCTGAAGAGTACGCAACTCCAGAAACAGATGCAAGAGGTTCATCTTTCTATAAGGTGCAAGGTTATCCTACTGTTGTTGTAGATGGCGTGTCGAGACCTAATGTTGGTGGTTCTGCAGGACAATATTTACAGTCATATAATGCTCTCAAAGCAGAATACGATAAGAGAATAAACATAGAAAGTCCTTTTACAATAGAACTTACATACGATTATCATAGTTGGAATAAGTGTGAAGCTAAAGCTGTTGTGAAAAAAGTCGGCGAGTGTGCAGGTGACGATGTCAGAGTTTTTATTGCTTTAACAGAATCTCATGTTCCACAAAACTGGGGTGGTTGGTCAGAACTTAACGCTGTTGTCCGCGACGTCGTTACTTCTACAGCTGGTGCTAAATTAGTTGGAGAGACAAGCGAGATTACTGCTTTGTTTGACGTTCATCAATGGAAAAAAGAAAACTGCGAATTAGTTGCATGGGTTCAGAATACTGGTTCTAACAAGGAAGTTTACCAAGCTGTTAAGATTTCTATTGCAACAGAACCTGCTCAATATGACTTGGGTATATCAAAAATAGAAAATGTTCCAACAGAGTCTTGTTCGGGAATTATCAAGCCGACCTTGACAATCAAAAATCATGGCTCAGAGACTTTGACATCAGCTCTTTTAAAAATAACAGATGAAGATAATAATGATTTAGGTTCTTACAAGTGGGAAGGTAGTTTGAAACAAGGTGCTGAAACAGCATTCGATATGCCGGAAATCAGATTCAATACAAGTTATATCAATGTTGAAGCAACAGAACTTAATGGTATTAGTGATGTTGAAGATAAATATACTTTTGACAATAACTTCAAATATTTGCCAGGTACTCCTTATCAACTTCCTGATGGTGGTAAAATGATTTTCCAAGTGAAAACTTCAGAATATGAAAACTTCTCGATCGATATTATCAACATGGATAAAGAAGAGCTTATTAAAACCATAACATTCACTGATAACAATGTTGTAAAAGAAGAATACATATTGCCAGAAGAAGGTTGTTATAGGGTTATATTTAAAAACTCGGCAGGTAATGGTGTAGGTGAAAATTCTTTCTGGGGAATTATTGATGGCAAGAAAAAAACTGTTGTAAGCGGTAAAGATGGTGAAAATGAATTTACATACCAATATGTTGTAGAATTGGCATACGGCTCTGTTGGTGTTGAGGATGTTGTTGCTGAAAATGTTGAGATTTATCCTAATCCTGCAAAATCAGTCCTTAATGTGAATGCTGCTAATTTGAATAAAGTAACAGTGTTTAACAGCATTGGTCAGGTCGTTTACGTTGCTAATGCAAATTCAGACGAACATGTAATCAATGTAGAATCATGGTCAAATGGTTTGTATTATATTAATTTAGAGACAAATGACGGTGTGATTTCATCACAAAAAGTTATTGTCAATAAATAATTGTAAATAAATTTTATGATTATAATGGAGACGTCATCAATTATGGCGTCTCTATTTTGTAAATAGTAAATAAATATTAACATGAAAAAAGTTCATTTCATTGCTATAGGCGGAAGTGCTATGCACAATTTGGCAATAGCATTACATAGAAAAGGTTACGAAGTTACAGGTTCTGACGACGAGATTTTCGAGCCTTCAAGAACGCGCTTGAAGAATGAAGGTATATTGCCAGAAGAGTTAGGCTGGCATCCTGAGAAACTTGATGCGACTTACGAATCTGTCATTCTCGGTATGCACGCTCGCATCGATAATCCTGAACTTATTAGAGCGCAAGAGCTTGGATTAAAAGTATATTCTTATCCTGAATATCTATACGAACAAAGTAAAGATAAGATTAGAATAGTGATAGGAGGTAGCCATGGTAAAACGACAATTACTTCTATGATTCTTCATGTGATGAAACAAGCTGGAATTGAAACGGATTTTATGGTTGGAGCTCAATTGGAAGGTTTTGATGTGATGGTCAGACTTAGTGAAACTGCTAAGTATATGGTTATTGAAGGCGATGAGTATCTGACATCTCCAATTGACAGAGTGCCGAAATTTCATAAATATCATCCGCATATCGCCGTTATAAGCGGCATCGGCTGGGATCATGTCAATGTGTTCCCTACATTTGATTCTTATCTCGAACAGTTTAGAATTTTTGTCGATACAATAGAAAATGGCGGTTGTCTTATTTATGACAACAATGATATAGAAGCAAGAAAGATAGCTGCTAATGCTAAGGTCGCTACATACGGTTATGACATTCATAATTATATAAGCGATGCTGAAGATACTAATCTTATAGTTGATAATAAGAAGATTAGAGTTCAGATTTTCGGCGAACATAATATGAAAAACATAAACGCTGCCTATAATGTATGTAAGCAGATTGGAATCAGCGATGAGGTCTTCTATCAAGCAATTACCTCTTTCAAAGGTGCATCGCGTCGTTTAGAGTTGTTGTTTGAGAATAAAGAAAGGAATAATTTAGTTTTCCGAGATTTTGCTCATGCTCCATCAAAGGTGTTGGCAACTGTTAAGGCTCTACGCGAACAATATAAGGAAAGATTTTTAACTGTCGTTTTTGAACTTCATACTTATAGCAGTTTAAGCGAAGTCTTTATTAATCATTATGAACATTGTTTGGATAATTGCGACAAGGCGATAGTGTTCTACGATCCGCACGCTGTGGCTATCAAGAAGTTGGAAATGATGTCAGATGAACGAATAGTTGAAGGTTTTGCAAGAAAGGATATTTGTGTAGTTCATTCCAAGGATGAGTTGTTGCAGATGCTTGAAGGTGTACAGAAGGAAAATGTCGTTGCAGGCTTTATGAGCTCTGGCGATTTCAATGGTCTGATAACTGAAGATTTACGTAAAATATTTTAAATGAAAAAGGGTTAAAGGAAAACAAAACTTCCCTTTAACCCTTTAATCCTTTAATCCTTTAATCCTTTCTCCTTTATCCCTTTACTTATCTATTGTCGCCAAGAATTCTTCGTTTGAATATGTTTTGCTGATTCTGTCTTTGAGGAATTCCATTGCTTCTACAGGAGTCATATCAGCGAAATGGTTTCTCAGCGCCCACACTCTTGCGAGTGTTCTTTCATCTACGAGCAAGTCATCGCGACGTGTTCCGGAAGCAACGATGTCGATGGCTGGGTAGATGCGTTTGTTTGAAAGGCGGCGGTCGAGTTGGAGTTCCATGTTACCTGTACCTTTAAACTCTTCGAAGATAACTTCGTCCATCTTAGATCCTGTATCGATCAATGCTGTTGCTAATATTGTGAGGGAACCTCCGTTTTCAATATTACGAGCAGCGCCGAAGAAACGTTTAGGTTTTTGAAGTGCATTAGCTTCGACACCGCCTGACAATACTTTCCCAGATGCTGGTGATACAGTGTTGAAAGCGCGAGCTAAACGTGTTATGGAGTCGAGCAATATCACAACATCGTGTCCACATTCTGTCAGTCGTTTTGCTTTTTCCAAAACGATATTTGCTATCTTAACGTGTTTCTCGGCAGGCTCGTCGAAAGTTGATGAAATGACCTCAGCATTTACGCTGCGAGCCATGTCGGTGACTTCTTCTGGACGTTCATCAATCAACAATATAATAAGGTAAACCTCAGGGTGATTTGCTGCGATAGCATTAGCGACTTCTTTAAGCAGAACTGTCTTACCAGTTTTAGGTTGAGCTACGATGAGACCACGCTGACCTTTACCTATAGGAGCGAAAAGATCCATGATTCTTGTAGAGACACTTGCTCCTTTATGACCTGTAAGGTTGAATTTTTCTGTCGGAAATAACGGAGTTAGGAAGTCGAATGGAATACGGTCTCTAACTTGTTCTGGTGTTAAACCATTGATTTTACTTACCTTGACAAGCGGGAAATATTTCTCGCCAGACTTAGGCGGACGTATCACGCCTTGAATGCTGTCGCCGGTTTTAAGTCCGAATAATTTTATCTGTGATTGAGATACGTAAATGTCGTCAGGAGAATTAAGATAGTTATAGTCGGAAGAACGTAAGAAACCGTAGCCATCAGGCATTATTTCCAATACGCCTTCAGCGTTCACCACTGCATCGAATTCTGAAATAATTTCTTCTCTTTTTTGATGTGCTATTTTTTCGGCATCAATTTTTTCAGTCTTACTCTCTTCAACGACAATTGTTTCTTCAGCTTTCTCTGTGATTTCTACAGCTATTTCGCTTACTTCAACAGTATCATTATTTGAGTTATTCTCTTCTGTTTTAATGAATTCTTTTTTCTTGTTAGTTCTTGGTCTGCCTTTCTTTGTCTCATAGACAGCAGCTTTCTCTTCAACAATGATATTGGTCTCTTCGCTTATTGTTGTCTCGCTCTGAGCCTCGTCGTTAATTTCCTTATTTTCAGCCTTTGTCTTTTTTTCGTATGAAACATGTTGAACCTTGTTCTGTTCTTCGTCATCATTGATAGTCGTTTTTACGACATCTGTTCTTTTACCTATTCGAGGACGTTTTTCGCGTTTAGGTTTCGTTTCTGATGAAGCTGTGTTTTCTTGATTATCCGTTGCTTCATCCTTTGATTCTGTTGTGTTAGCCTCGATTTTTGCAGCCGCAATTATTTCAGCATTCTCTTTTTTGTCGGGGCGTGACGTTGCTACTTTTCTACCTCTTTTAGGTTTTTCAACGTTGGCTTTAGCAGAATCTTTGCTGTCGTTTTTTTTCGATTCTTTAATAACATCAGGGTGAACTGCTTGATGGTCAATTATACTATAAACGAGTTCCTCCTTTGTGATATCAATGTTTTCAATTCCTAACTGAATTGCAATTTCTTTAAGTTCAACTAACGATTTTTCGTTTAGTCCGTAAATGTCGTACATAGAATTTTATTTTGAGATTGCGAGATGGAATCACCTCACATTAAAAACAATAACAATTGGTGTTTGTTCAAACGTTCTGCAAAGATACTATAAATTATCGAAAAGTCAAGTGCTTTAAATAATTTTTTATAATTAATTTTATTGAAATCTTATCATTATATTTGCAAAATAATAATCATTAAAAATAACATTATGATACAACGTATTCAAACAGTTTTTCTTTTTCTTTCGGCAGTTTTTGCTGGAGTGCTTTTTTTTGTCCCTATTGCATTATTTAATGTTGCAGACGAAGTTGTGAAATTATCAATCTTACACAATGCATTGCCACTTTTAATATTGACAATATTGATGCTCATTGTTCCTTGTGTGACTATTTTCTTGTTTAAGAAGAGAGAACTTCAGCTTAAATTATCATCCTTGAATGTCTTTTTGAATGCTATTTTCTGTGGTTTGATTTTCTTGTATTATTCATCTGATTTTCAAGAAAAGTTAGGTGCTGAATCGATATCATATATGTTTGGAACATATATACCTCTTATTAACATGGTGTTGTCAGTCTTGGCAATGAGATGGATTAGAAAAGATATTGAATTGGTGAAATCTGTAGATCGCCTGCGTTAATAGACTTAAAGACAAAGGGCTAAAGTCTAAAGTTCATAACACAAACCTTAGCCTTTAACCCTTTGCCATTTTTAACCCTATACCACCTTTATTCCCTTTAACCCTTTACCACCTTTATCTGTCATCTTCGTAAATCTCTAAATTACTAGCAATCTTACCATCGATTTGAAATCTTATCATGGTAATTTTTTTATGAAAACCTTTTTGTCCTGCAGCTCCTGGATTTATATGTAAAAGTCCTAATTTCTGGTCGCGCATTACTTTGAGAATATGGGAGTGACCGCTGATGAAAATGTCGGGCTTCTCTTCCGTGAGCAGTTGTTTGATACCAGGAGCGTAAGCATTAGGATAGCCTCCGATATGTGTCATTATGACTTTCATATCTTCAACTTTAAAAATCTGAAACTGTGGAAAATCGGCTCTAATCTCCCAGTCGTCGATGTTACCAAAAACGGCTCTTAATTTCTTAAAAGCCGTTAGTTCGATAGTTATATCATAATCTCCGATGTCGCCGGCATGCCATATCTCATCACAATCTTTAAAGAAGTCGTAGATTGCAGGGTTAAGCCAGCCGTGAGTGTCGGATAATAATCCTATTTTTGTCATGATTAAGGAATTCTGTATGAAATGCCTACACTTAAAACTTCTTTGAACTGCAAGAATGAATCTCCTTCAATTGGTTTGATGTCTTCGTCGTAAACCAAACGTGCTGTTACGTTACAGTTTAACCAGTCATTGACTTTCAATACTATTGCGTTGTCCCAGTCGAAGTCGAAACGGCATGCATAATCTTTTCCTAAAGCATTATGATCTCTGTCTTGCATATAATCATAGAAAACGACAAGTTTGGAGTTGAAGACTACGTTTTTGAAAATTTCATAATTGACGTTAGCAATCAACTGAGCACCGAGTTCCATGCGGAATTTACTGCCGTGTTCTAATAGTTCTCCGGTTTCCGGATCATATAGAGCTCCTTTTACGCCGAATGCACCAGCGTCTGCCAAATCTTGGTCATTGACGATTGTCAATCTGCCAGATGCAGGAGCGAGGTTTAATGAGAACCATGAAGCTGGAGTGTACTGAGCACCGAGACCTACAGTTAGATAAGCAGGAGCAAGGAAGGTTGAAATTCTATTTGTGCTGTCTTTTTTGTAGTCAAAACCATCGGCAAATTGTGTTTGGAAATTGAGGTTAGCTGTGATATACAATTCGTCTTTAACAACATCGTAACCATATAATGAACTTAAATTAATACGGTCGTCTGTTTTTAATGGTTTTTCATCGAAATCAAAATAGCTATAACCTAATGCTAAATCTAAGGTGTTGTCCCATTTCGACTTGCCCTTAGCAAAATTGACATTATATTTGAGCGTTCCAAGTCCATTGACATTATCTTGACCGCCAGATGTCCAGTTTGAAAAGTGGCTTTGTGATACGTTGAAACCGACGAAACCGCCATGTGTCCAGTTCTTCTCTTCTGCATCTTGTGCAAAAATCATTTGTGATGCAAATAACATCACTGCTAATGAAAATAAAAACTTCTTCATAAAAATAAATTTAATATTAGTGACTGATTTTTTATGGGTGCAATTTACAAAAAGTTTTTAAAGAGAGTAGGTTTTTATTGTGAAAAAAACTATTAATTATTATTTTTGTGCTTTCAAACATATAATAATGTAAAGAAGTACGTATGGAAAATAACATGTTTTTTGGACTTCATCCTGTGGAGGAATTGATTAGGGCAGGGAAGGAGATAGAAAAGATCTTTGTTCAGAGTGGTTTGCGTTCTCCTCAGATTTCGGAAATAGTTCATTATGCTCGCACTAATAATATTCCAGTGCAATATGTTCCGATAGAAAAACTGAATCGTTTGACAAGGAAGAATCATCAAGGTGTTGTGGCTTTTGTGTGTCCTATCTCATATCAGTTGATAGAAGAAGTTATTCCTATGGTGTATGATGAGGGAAGAATGCCGTTTGTTGTAATCTTGGATAGAGTTACTGATGTTCGTAATTTTGGCGCAATTGCTCGTACCTGTTATGCTGCAGGTGTTGATGCAATCGTGATTCCGTCTCGTGGTTCTGCATTAATTAATGGTGATGCTATGAAGACGTCGGCTGGTGCATTGTCGAGGATTAATGTGTGTCGTGTCGATAATGTTAAAGATGCTATTGACTTCATGAAGAGCAGTGGCTTGAAGGTGATTTCTATTTCGGAGAAAGGTCGTAAGAATATTTGGGAGTCGGATATGAAAGTGCCGCTCGCAATTATGATGGGTTCAGAAGAAGACGGTATCAGTGAGGCTTATCTGAAACGCTCCGATGAACATCTATTGATTCCTATGCCTGGTGATATTGATTCGCTGAATGTTTCTGTGGCGACAGGAATAGTTTGTTTTGAGGTGGTGAGACAAAGATTATAATACGATTTTGGTATAAAAAAAGCAGCGTAAAATTTTACGCTGCTTTTTTTGTTTTCATCAAAGAAATATTATTTGTCTTTTTTACGCATAACTTCTTTAATTCTAGCTTTCTTTCCACGTAAACCTCTGAGGTAGTAAATACGAGCTCTTCTAACTGCACCTTCTTTGTTCTTTTCGATGCTTTCAATCATTGGAGAAGAGATAGGGAAAATTCTTTCTACACCAACGTTACCTGAAATTTTTCTTACTGTGAAAGTTGCATGTGAACCTTCGCTGGCGCGTTGCAATACTACGCCTTGGAATTTTTGTAAACGTTCTTTATTACCTTCAACGATTTTGTAAGTTACAGTGATTGTATCACCAGCCTTAAACTGTGGAAAATCCTTAACTTGTACTTGATCTTCAACAAATTGAATTAACGCGTTCTTCATTTCTGATATAATTTTTTTTGTTCTTTATTCCTCTTCACGAAAAAGTGTGCAAATATAGTAATATTTTAGATACGAATTACAAATTATTTGAATTATTTTTTTTAAGTATTTCATACATTTCTGGACGTCTTTCTTTTGTTCTTTCTATGGCTTGATTTAATTTCCATTCGTTGATAATCATGTCGTTGCCAGAGAGGAGAACTTCTGGTACGTTCCAGCCTTTGTATTCACGAGGTCGTGTGTAAACCGGTGGCGATACCAATCCGCTTTGAAAAGAGTCGCTCAATGCGGAAGTTTCGTCGCTCAAAACTCCTGGTATTAATCGGACTAAGCTGTCGGTTAAAACAGCCGCTCCTAATTCGCCCCCTGATAAGACATAGTTTCCGATAGAGATTTCTTTAGTGATAAGGTGCTCTCTGATACGTTCGTCAATGCCTTTGTAATGTCCACATAATATAATAATGTTGTTGTATAACGACATCTGATTTGCAAGAGGCTGTGTTAGTAACTCGCCGTCAGGACTCATGTAAATGACTTCGTCATATTCTCTTTCTGACTTCAATTTACTGATACAATTATCTACAGGTTCTATCATCATCACCATTCCTGCCCCAGATGAAAAGGCATAATCGTCAACACGTTTATGTTTGTCGTTGCTATAATCTCTTAAATTATGTAAATGTATTTCAACGAGTCCTTTCTGAATGCCTCTTTTGATAATAGATTCTGTAAACGGACCTTCAAACATTTCTGGAAATATGGTAATAATGTCAATTCTCATTTTATCAAATATTTTCGCAAAATTAAAAAAATATATTATTCGTTAATTATTGTTAATATGGAAAATTATTCTTCTTACTTTGAAGTAAAGATTGTAAATTTGCACAAAATAAAAATGCTATGAAAAGAATGTTTATACTTAGTTTACTTATAACAATGTGTATTGTAATGCAAGCTCAAATAGCTCCTGATAAATATTGGGTGCAGTTTGCTGATAAAAATAATTCGCCTTATTCGATAGAGAGGCCTGAAGAGTTCCTGAGTGAACGTTCTATAGAAAGGCGCGTTAATTACGGTATATCTATAGATGAGAAAGATATTCCCGTTAATCCGTCTTATCTTAAAGCAGTGAGTGATGCTGGCGCAATCATTCTAAATCCTTCAAAATGGTTAAATGGTGTGACTATAGAGACGACTGATGGGAATGTTGTCAAGGCTATTGAAGCTCTTCCTTTTGTTAAGAAAACACGTTCTTTGTATGATGAGCCTTTGAAGCAGATGTTAAAAGAGCGTGCTTATACTAACGAAACATACATTAATAATAATGTGTCGAAAAATAAATTTCGCAATCATTATGGAAGTGCTTCGACACAGATTGAACTTTTGAATGGGGTGAAGCTGCATGAAATGGGCTATCAAGGTGAGGGAATTTGGATTGGAATTTGCGACAGCGGATATGAGGGTGTTGATACTCACAGCGCGTTCGATAATATGAGAGAAGAAAACCGTCTTCTTGGTACTCGCGATTTCGTATATAAAAATGGAATCGTTTATTCAGATGATCATCATGGTACTTCTTGCTTGAGTTTGATGGCCGCTTATTTGCCAAATACTTACGTTGGAACTGCACCAAAAGCGTCTTATTTTTTGTGTAGGACGGAGAACATAAACAGTGAAAACATTATAGAAGAATATAATTGGGTTTCTGCCGCTGAGTTTATGGATAGTATTGGTATAGATATTATTAGTACTTCCTTGGGTTATATTTCTTTCGACGATTCTCAAATGACGCATGAATATAGCGATTTTGACGGTGAGACTTGTGTTATAACGCGTGGTGCAGAGATAGCTTGCTCAAGAGGAATTTTGTGTGTTAGTGCTGCTGGTAATGAAGGTGATACCGACTTCCCATACGTCGGCGCTCCTGGTGATGGAAAAAATGTCTTGACAGTTGGTGGTGTTAAGTCTGATGGAGAAAGAGTTTATTTCAGTTCAATAGGTCCAACCTACGACGGTAGAATAAAACCTGATGTCATGTCATTTGCTTACGCTGTGACAGTGGCTTCTCCCGGAAATAATTTTTATGAAAGTAACGGTACCTCATTTGCGTGTCCTTCTCTCGCTGGCATGACGGCTTGTCTTTGGCAAGCATTAAAAACTGAGCCAGCTTCAAAAATAAGGTCCATAATTAAAGAATCTTCTAATAATTATTACACTCCGAATAACGAATATGGCTATGGAATACCTGACTTTAAAGTCGCTCTTGACATGGTGAATTTGGAAGAATGTGATATTTTTGAAGAAAAAACATTGTTTTCAGTCTTCCCAAATCCATCTGATGGAAATGTGGAATTAATGTTGAATTATGAAGGAAATGCTTCCGTTCAAGTGTTCGATATGTTGGGAAAGAAATTATATGAGGTTGATTATGTGAATGATAATTGTATGGAGATAAATACATATTTGTCAAATCTTGATAATGGAGTATATATGGTTAAGGTAATCGGAGGAAATGATAGTCAGATCTGTAAACTTATTAAATATTAAACAGTTATAAAAAATATTTAAAAAAATAAAAAAAATGTTGCAAAAGGTGTTGCGCGTAATTGAAAAAAGCGTATCTTTGCAACGTTTTAAAGCCCAGGTGGTGAAATTGGTAGACACGCCACTTTGAGGGGGTGGTGACGAATGCGTCGTGCAAGTTCGACTCTTGTCCTGGGCACATACCAAAAGCTTAATGCCCATGTGGTGAAATTGGTAAACACGCTACATTCAGGGTGTAGTGAGCTTAAGCTCTTGGAAGTTCGAGTCTTCTCATGGGCACAGGCAATCCGGTTAATAACTGGATTTTTTTTTATATATACACTTATGCGAATAGTTTTTTTACATACAAAGCCTTCTCATTATCACAGAAATAACCTTATAACCGATATTTTATCTAATGTAAAAAAAACTGACTTCCAAGCCTTCGATTTTCCCCATCTTCGTCAACATGAGAAATTATTGACAAACTTATTTAATCTAAGAAAATTCATAAAAAATAATAAGATTGATATAGTTCATACATACGATTATAATGATGCTTATTTGGTGCTTAAAGTCGTTAAAGGATTGAATGTAAAAGTCGTATTTTCTGATTACGAATATCATGATGAGCATAAGAGATTCAAAAGAAACATCTTTAAAAAGGTATTAAGAAAAGTTGATTATGTTATTTGTCAATCGGAGGCACATAAGAATTATCTAATAAATAATTTTAAGCTGAGCCAAAATAAATGTTCAAAATTATTTCATGCCTTTTGTTTTGAAAGATTGGATAAATATGAATATAAATCGGTCAGAGATGAATTTTTTATCGATGATTTTAGATATTTGATAGGTACTATTGGCGATTTTACACCTGAGCATAACATAATGAGCATCTTTAAGATGATTAAAAAACTCAGAAGAACGGGCCGAAATTTTACTTGTGTGGTGGCTGGTGGTCAAATTGAAGAATACGATACATATTATAACAGTTGCAAATATTATTATTTGATACAAGGTCTTGATAATTATATTACATATATCGGCAAGAGAGATGATGATGCTAACTTGCTGAACCAGTTAGATCTTTTCGTTTATAGCTCAGGCAAAGAACCAATCGCTATTCCTGTTATTGAGGCTATGACTCAAGGTGTCAATGTTGTGGCAAATGATTGCGATTTGATTAGAGAAATCTCGTTCAATGGTAAGTACGCTGTTATGTATGAAGAAGATAATGATAAGGATTTCGCACTAAAAACGAGAGAAGTTTTGTTAAATCTTGAAGATAACAAACTGATTTCTCAGGTTGTTAAAGAAGAAACAAGGGAAATATATTCAATAAAAAGACATATATCAGCTCTTGGAAATATTTATTCAACAATAATAGATGATAAATAACAGTATATTATGAAAAATGATTTTAGTTTTGCAGAATTAGCGAAAATTCGTCAGAGTGATAGAAAATATAAAAACCAAGCAGTTGAAAAAGAAAAGATTATACAATGTTTGGAGACTGCAAGAATATCGCCTTCGGCAAATAACTCTCAGCCTTGGAAGTTTGTGGTTGTTGATGATTTTGAGAAAAAAGAACAGATTGCAGAGTGTTCTATAGGTCTTGGTATGAATAAGTTTACGCACCAATGTCCTGTCATCGTTGCTGTTGTTCTTGAGAAGCAGAACTTTATGTCAACAATAGGTAGCATGATAAAAAATAAAGATTATAGCTTGTTTGATGTCGGGATTGCTGTAAATCAATTTTGTCTTCAAGCTGCGGATTTAGGTCTTGGCACTTGCATAATGGGTTGGTTTGATGAAAAGAAGATAAAAAAGATATTGGGTGTTGGAAATAGACGTATACCTTTGTTGATTAGTCTCGGATACCCTGATGCTCCTACAAGAGAAAAGGTTAGAAAACCGTTGGAGGTGATGAGCAGTTGGAATAAATATTAATAATTCAGCTCTTTCTTGATAATATCCTTGATTTTTTTGTCACTGCCAAAAATTTCTTGTATTTTCTTTGTTCTGTTCCATACAGCATTGTAAGTTTTTCCTGTAACGGCAGAAATGTGCTTTTCATCTAAACCGATGATATATAGACAAAAATATAACAAATCATAATGCTTCAGACCTTTATGCTCTGAAATTATAGCGTTAAATCTGTTATCGAAGGTTGTGTTGAACAGTTCAATTAATTCGTACTGTTCGTATGAGTCTAATTCTAAGTGCGGGTATTTGACATTTGTTTTGATGTTATTGCTGGAACTGATTTCATACATTTTTTTAAATATATGATTGTTTCTCATTGAATCAATTTTTTTGTCGAATGAGATATAATCGCTTTTGTTTTTTAATTTAATATCTTCTATTTCATTCTCAAGAGTTTTGATTTGTAACTTTATATGTTTGTTTTCGGAAGATGTCTTTTCGATAGTTTTTTGTAATAAATTGATGTAGTTGCTTTTTTCCATGATTTTATTATGGTATTTCTGCTTCTTCATTTTAATCATATTCAATCCGAAAAATAAGGCTAACAAGAATAATATTGATATCAGTATCAAGTGCTTGAAAAAAACAATGTAAAAATCATTATTATTTTTTTGTATGCAGTGTTGGTGATATAAAGAACTGAGACCTGTCTTTATTGATGACAGCATTATCTCTTTGTTTGTTTCTTCTGCTAATGATGGCGCGTATTTGGTTATAAGTTCATTGTTGCCTGTTATGATGGCGATTTCAATGATATTGTTTGCAGCGTTTATCTTAGAATATTTGTTGTCGGGAAAATATTTCTCATAATAGTATATAGCTGAATCATAGTCTTTTCTGTTATAATACATATCGCCTAAAACGCCGGCAGCTTCCATCTTTTGCTTTGGATCATCGAGTGTTTTGTATTGTTTTATGACTGAATTAAATGCTTCTTCTTTGTAACCTATGTTGTACATAACTGAGGCTTTGATTCTTTCAATGTCATTTTTTAGAGATACGTTGATATTATTTATTTTCAAGATTGAATCGGCAATGGAAAGATGATATAAAGCCTTGTCATGATTGTTGTTCAAACCATAAATGACAGCCATGATGATATTATTCCTCGATAAAACGCTCTGATTGTTTTCTATTTCAAATAAATTGTTGGCGTTACTAATGCATTCGATGGCGGCATTTGAAACATCATGCCAATAAAGTATGTCGCCAAGTCGAGTGTATGTCAATGCTTTGAAATGTAATAATTCTTTGTAAAACTTGTCGCTAATCCTGAAGCTTTTATAGTTGATGTTCTCATTTAATTCAAGAGATTGCAGATAACTTTTGAAAGCTTTTTCTGTTTCACCTAACTCTTCCAGACCGACAGCTCTATAATAGTGTGCCCTTGAATTTAAAAATAATACTTCAAAATTATTGGGATGTAAGGCTGTAAGACTGTCGAAATAGTCGCAGGCATCAATGATTTCGCTAATGTTTGGTTGGTTATAATAGTTCTTGTAACTCGCTTCTGATAGGAGAATTTGGTATTCGTGATATTCTTGTTTTGAAAATCTATTATGTATGGTTGAGCTGTCAATAGTATTTAATAATTCCATTGCAGTTTCTGGATTATTGGTCATGGTATCGTTGATTTCTTTTAAGATTTCATAATGATATTTAGTTTCAGTTTCGGAAAAAAGACTAAACTTAGAACACGATGTGATGTTTAATACTATTATGAAAAGTGATATGAGAAATAAACGATTTATTTTCATGAGCTAAAATCCTTTCAAATCTTTGTATAATTGAACAGCATAAAGGTCGGTCATATTTGAGATATAATCTAAGACGACTTGAATCTTGGAATATAAATCGCCATTGTCGTTTTTGAATTGCTCTGGAATTATCGATAATAATTTTTTGTTATATGTCTTTTCTGGTTGCAATGCTGCCTTGACAAACATGTCGAGTAATTCTCCAATTACGTTGAAGCCCGTTAATTCAACCTTTACTACAGATGGGTGTTTGTAGATGTTTCTTAAAGAAAACTGGCGGCATTCCGATAGCGCGTTGTTCTCGAAATCGGGGAGGTGATGAACAAGGCTGTTTTGGAAAGTTCCTTCCATGATAGAGTCGTAATTCTCGATGAAAACTGTTGATACACAATCGACGAGTTTGTTGATGGCAGTAGCTCTTAAAAACGACATCCTCTCATTATTGTCAGTTACTGTCTCGTAGATGAAATCTTTTCTGTCGAAAAACCAGCTTTCGTTTTCTCTGAAGAAAGATGTAAAGAAGAAGTCTATCTTTTCGGTAGGTACAATACCTCTTTTGTGAGCGTCTTCCATGTCTAAGATTAGGTAGCATATGTCGTCGGCGGCTTCCATCATATATGAGAGCGGATGTCGTGCGTATGCCAAAGTTTCTTCGTCTAAACATACGATGCCGCAGCCGTCCATCACTTTTTTGAAAGTGTCAATCTCTGAATGGAAGATGTTGTATTTTTTCTTACCTTTCTTGTTGAATGATGGATACGGATATTTTATCAATGTCGCTAAAGTCGCGTATGTCAACGACATGCCACCTTGTCGGCGACCTGCAAACTGATGGGTGAGCTGTCTGAAAGCATTGGCGTTACCTTCAAAAGATATTAAGTCGGACCATTGATATTCTGGAATATGTTTTTCTAAATCTTTGCCAGGACCTTCCTTGAAATAGCTGCTTATCGTCTCTTCGCCAGAATGTCCGAATGGCGGGTTTCCCAAGTCGTGAGCGAGACATGCAGCTGATACGATAGTGTCGATGTCGTATATCTCGTGAAGGAAGTCTTTGCCATATTTGTCACATAATTTTTTTGATACAATTCTGGCTATAGAACGACCAACACTTGCAACTTCCAAGCTATGTGTCAATCTGTTATGAACCATCTTACTTCCCGGTAGAGGAAATACCTGAGTCTTGTTTTGCAGACGTCTGAATATATTTGAAAAAATGATTCTGTCGTAGTCGCGTTGAAAAGCGTTGCGTATGTCGCTTTTCTTATGCTCCATAAATTCTCTTTGAGCAGAAAGTAACGAGTTCCAATTCATAACGATTATTTTTGAGTTGTTGTCCTTGCGTATGGTGTAAGGTCTTGTGTAGCAAACTGACCGCTTTTGTATTTGAAATATCCGGCAATTCCTATCATGGCAGCGTTGTCGGTGCTGAACTTGAATTTAGGGATAAAGACTTCCCAGCCATAACGTTTGCCATTTTCGTGCATCGCCTTTTGAAGCCCTGAGTTTGCGGAGACGCCTCCAGCTATAGCGACTTGTTTTATGCCGGTCTCTTTCGATGCCTTGATGAGTTTTTTCATCAGCGTTTCAATGATTTCTCTTTGTATTGACGCGCATAAGTCGGCTTTGTTTTTTTCGATGAAGTCTTTATCTTCTTTCAGTCTGTCGCGTAAGAAATAGAGGAAGCTTGTCTTGAGTCCGCTGAAACTGTAGTTTAAACCAGCAATGTTGGCTTTGCTGAAAGAGAAGGCATTAGGATTTCCTTCCTTTGCCAATCTGTCAATGATAGGACCGCCAGGATAGGGAAGTCCCATTATTTTTGCAATCTTGTCGAAAGCTTCACCAGCAGCGTCGTCGATGGTCTTTCCTATGATCTCCAAATCAAAATAATCGTTGACTTTTATTATCTGAGTGTGACCACCAGAAACGGCAAGGCATAAAAATGGAAATTCTGGTACTTTGGTGCTTTCGTTTTCTTCCTGTGCAAACAAAGCCATGATATGTCCGTTAGTGTGATTGACTTCTATCAAAGGAATGTCTAAGGAAAGAGCAAAAGCTTTTGAAAATGAGGTGCCTACTAAAAGTGAGCCTAAAAGTCCAGGTCCGCGCGTAAAAGCTATTGCAGATAACTGATTTTTTGTTATATTTGCGTTCTTTAAAGCAGCATCTACAACGGGTATTATGTTTTGTTGGTGAGCGCGTGATGCCAACTCTGGAATGACACCTCCGTATTGGCGGTGAACTTCTTGGTTAGCAATTATGTTAGATAAGACAGTTGTACCTCTAAGCACTGCGGCTGAGGTGTCGTCACATGACGATTCGATAGCTAAAATGTATTCGTTCATAAGCATTAAAAGAAAGGACAAAAATACGAAGAAAACTATTATACATAACATTTTAATTATCTTTGCTATAATTTTTGCTCTTATAGCGAGTATATACGTCTTTGTCCTTGACGTAAACATCCAGAGTATGCTCGCTCGTACAGTGGCAGGTGTCCTGTCTGATAAGTACGAAGCTGAGGTGAAAATCAAAACTTTTTACATGAAACCTAACTTCAGCGTTTATGCCGAAGAAGTGCAGATGAACGACAGAAAGCAGACTCCTATGTTTTACATCGGGAAGATGAATGCCAAATTAGCACTGAGAGATATCGCTAAGGAACTAAGAGTTAGGAGCCTCCATGTTGATGATGTATTGGTTAATATTGTTAATTATGAAGGCGATGATTATTCTAATGTGTCTGAATTGTTCGCTTCAGGGAAAAAGAAGAAAAAAGACAAGGATAATTTTAAACATATCTACCTCGATGAACTGCAAATTGCTGAAGGTCACGTCGTGATATGGAACCAAAATAAAGATAAACCAGAGAAGATAAGCATGGATTATGCTCATATCGATATTGATAGCATCAACTTCTCGGCGAGAAACTTGTCGTTCGACGGTGATGCCGTAAAAGGTTATATCGACAATCTCTCTGCTATTGAGAAATGCGGCTTCGATATTGGAGCGTTCAGTTCTAAGTCGTTGTTCTCTGTGTCATCGCAAGGCTTCGACTTCAAAAACCTTAATATTGAAACTCATGCCACTTACCTAAATCTTGATTTGCAGTTTTTATATAACGGTTATGATAATTTCAGGAAATTCGTTGATTCTATTATGATAGTGGCTAATATCAGACCATCTCAGCTGACACTTAGCGACTTGAAATATTTTTCTCCTGTGATGGGAAAAATGACAGACACCTTGCAGATAAGCGGATTACTGACAGGTTTCGTGAGAGACTTTACGGCAAATAATTTCCACTTCTCATTTAAAGACAGCACTAATTTTGAAGGTACTATTAAAATGAAAGGTTTGCCAAACTTCTTTGAAACTCACATCGTTGGTGATGTTGAAAAGATGAATTTCACCTATCAGGACATAGCAGATTTCGCAATTCCGACGCCAACGGGAAAAATTCCTCTGCCGGAAAATATATCCTCTTTGAAGAACGCAATGCTCTCTGGTGAGTTCTATGGATTCCATAATAATTTCAATACTACATTCAACCTTCATACAAACCTTGGAAATATTTATTTTAACGGCGCTCTGAATAATGATTTAAAAATCGTTTCAAAGCCTTATTATTTCATGAAGTTGTATGCTAATAATCTGAATGTTAAAGATATTATTGGATTAGATAAAGAACTGTCATTGACAATGTCTTCCGATATTCAAGGCGAAGGCCTGAATAAACAAGACGCAGATCTCGAAGTGAATTTCAATGTCGATAAATTAAAAATCGATAATAATGAACTTAATGATTTTTCTGTAGTAGGTGTCCTTGAAAACCAAAAGCTCATGGCATCTACTGATATAGATTCAAAATTGTTAGATTTAGATTTCAATGCTTTGATGGATATTTCTGCAGATGTGCCGTCGTTTGAAATATTGATGAATGTAAAAGATGCTGATCTGTATGCCTTGGATCTCCTTGACTATGATAAAATATGTAAGTTCTCAACTTCGGCAAAGGCGAATATCAGAGGCTTGAAGTTAGATGAGATGTATGGTGATATATCTCTTGAAAAAACCTCGTATGTCGATAGTAGAGGAACTTATATGATGGATAGTCTGAATGTCGTATTAACAGAAAATTATTTCGATTCAAAAGATATTGACATTAACTGTGATTTCTTTGATGCTGACCTCAAAGGTATAGTGAATTTTAACGGTCTGACAAATTCATTCAAGAACTATGTCATGAATCATTTTCATGTAAATAAATGGTCGCCCAAAGGAGTGAAGTTGGACGATAATGTACAGGATTTTTATGTTAATATGACATTGAAAAACACAGAAACCCTGTCTCGATTGTTGATGCCTCAGCTATCAATAAGCAGCAATACTAATATCACAGCTACGTACACTTCAAGTAAATATCAGTTGTATTCAACGATAGAATCTGATTTGATAAAATATAATAATCTTAAATTTAATGACATATATCTTAAAAATAAGACAGATTATGATAAAACTACTGCCAATATTCGTTTGAGAGAGTTTGTCTTTAAAGAAGAGACAGAGTCGAATCCGGTGCGTCTTTCCTTAGAGAACTTAGTGTTTCTCTTCGATGCTCACAACGACAGTCTCTTGTTAAACATGAGTTGGGATGACGATGCTGTTGAAGACAGAAATAAAGGCTTGTTGAATGCATCTTACGTTATAAATGATGTCGGTAACAGCAGATTAAATGTGTCGGCTTCTGACATCATTGTCAATGATACTGTATGGTCGCTGTCGCCGAATTGTTATATGGATTTTTTACAAAACAGAATATATATCAACGAATTTGATATTTATTCAGGAAGTCAGTCGGTTGATATTGATGGCTATTTCCCTAAAACGACTAAGGATACATTGTTAATGAATTTTAACAAGTTTGACATCTCAAACTTTGATTTGTTAGCATCCAGCATAGGAATCGACTTCGATGGAATTGTTGATGGCGAGCTGCGATTGTCGGGACTTTCTGATAAGTTTACCTTGCTTACTAACTTAGACATCAACGATATAGGAATCAATGATCATGTTATTGGCAATGCTTTTATCGACGCGAACTGGAATGCACCAGATACCTCGATTTTTATCGATACGGAGATAATCAGACATGATACAGATGAGAAGGTGCTTACTTTGATAGGTAAATATTATACATCTCGAACTGATAATCTTGATTTTGGTATCAATCTGAATAATATCGATATTTCTCTCGTCAATTCATTTACTAAAGGTGTTTTAAGTCGAGTCTCCGGAAAACTCGACGGCGATTTGTTGTTGACAGGCTCTTTGAAGAAACCTGTAATTATTGGCGACGCTGAGCTTAACGACGCTGCTTGTAATATCGATTATCTTAACACTTACTATGAAGTTAATAAATCTGGATATAGAGGAGATGCTTCAAATCGTTTTATACGATTGTCAGAAAATAGAATAGACTTCCAGGATATCGTCCTTATCGATACTCTTGGCAACACGGCTGTCGCTGATGGTACCGTCACTCATGATTATCTTAAGAACTTTGTCTTTGATGTTGATGCAAGTCTCGATAATTTCATAGGAATGAATATGCTGGGTGATGATAATGCGTCATTTTATGGTACAGTAATAGCAAGCGGAGACTTGAAAATAGATGGACCTTTAGACGATATAGTTATGGATATCAACGCTTCAACAATGCCTAACACTAACCTTGATATACGTTTGGTAAGCACGTCGTCTATAAATGATAATTTTATAGTATTTGTCAATAAAAAGATTGCTGCAGATACTGTTGTAAGTATAGTTGACAATAAGAAAAACAAGAAGTTCACTCTTAATCTTAACGCTGATGTTACGCCAGACGCGAATGTTAATATTCATTTGCCTTCCAATATGGGAAATATTACAGCTAAGGGCTCTGGAAATATCCGTCTTGGCTTGGCATTAGGTCAGTTGTCGCTCTATGGCGATTATGTCATCGACGATGGTGCTTTTACTTTCAATCTGCAAAATTTGGTGAGACGTAACTTCGATATAATGCAAGGCGGAACAATTACTTGGACTGGAAAAGCTGATGATGCCGACATCAATGTGACGGGTAGCTATCATACCAAGTCATCAATTTCATCATTAGGTATAGAATTGGACTCTACTTCAATGGTCAATAACGTGAACGTCGATTGTATCTTGCATCTTAATGAGAAACTTACTAACCCGACTATTACTTTCGGACTATCCTTGCCTAATGCTACCGATGATATTAAAAATACTGTCTTTTCTATCATAGATACTACCAATCAGTCTGTTATGTCGCAGCAAATTATTTCATTACTGGTGTTAGGCTCTTTCTCTTATTCTAATTCTAATTCGACTTTATACAGTATAGGTGCTTCAAATTATTATAATGTCTTGACAAGTTCTTTAAGTAGCTGGCTGTCACAGATTAGTAAGGACTTTGACGTTGGTGTGCGATATACTCCTGAAGATAATCTTACTCCAGAAGAATTGGAAGTAGCTCTTTCAACTCAGCTTTTTGATGATAGATTGACAATAGAAGGTAACTTGGGTATGTATAACGGATCTCGAAGCGATATGCCTGCTGGAACCAATAATATAGTGGGTGACGTTGATGTAAGCTGGAAGTTGACTAATAGGCTGAGCCTTAAAGCTTATAATCATTCTAACCTCAGTAGCAATTATTATTTATACACATACGAGGCATATTCCAATTACACGCAAGGTATCGGTATTTCCTATTCGCAAAGCTTTGATAATATCAGAGAAATCTTTGCAAGAAAAAATAGAAACAAGAAAATGAAGGTTAGAAAAGTAGGTGATGATGAATAGTGGCAAATTTAAGTTATATACAGCATCGGCTGGTTCTGGAAAGACATACACTCTTGTAAAAGAATATCTTACGCTTTGCCTTTCTTCTGATAATTCTTCATGTAAAAATATCTTGGCAGTAACATTCACCAATAAGGCTGCTAATGAAATGAAAGCTAAGGTGCTCTTCTTTCTCGATGGTTTTATCAATGATGATAAGAAATGCAATGACATGAAAAATGATATTCTCAAAATATTGAATGTCAGTGAAAACGTCTTGAAACAAAGAGCAGTGTCGTTGTATGATAACATCTTGCATAATTATTCCGACTTTAATATTTCAACTATCGACGGCTTCGTACAACAAATTTCGCGTAGCTTCGCAAAGGAACTTAATCTCCCTGCTCAATACCGAGTGCTGCTCGATGACGACGATCTCCTCGACGGACTGATTCAATGTATTGACGAACACATAGATAAAGATGATGAATATCTGACAGAAATGTTGACTGACTTCGTCGATTTTCAATTAGATGAAGAAAGCTCATGGAGAATCGATTTAGTTATCAGAGAGTTCGTGACAAAACTTCTTAAAGAAAGTGCATATAAAAAAGGGGAGATACTTAGCACTAACGAACTGTCTAATAATGAATACTTGAAGATTAAAGAATCCTTGAATGGCATACATGCAAAGTATAAGAAAAATATTACACATTACTTGCAAGATATCAAGGATTTTGAAAGTCAATATAATATATCGTCGGCTGACTATTTCTCAGGAGCGAGAGGCTTGCCTTCCATGTTGAATAAAATTGAAAAAGATATTAACATAGCTCCATCATCGCTTGTAGGTTCTACTATTAAGAAAGTTTTTGATGGAGAAAAAGACTGGTTTTCAAGTAAGATAAATAAGAATAACCTCGCGACGATAACGAAATCGGGTGTTGATGTGCTGAATATGTATAGGCAGCTTGCAGAAAACCATAAAAATCTTTTTCTCGTAAATCTGATAAGAAAAAATCTATATCTGTACGCTTTGAGAGGTACTTTGTTAAGTATCATAAATCAATATGTTGATGAGACTAACAAAGTTCATATCTCGGAATTTAACAAAAGGATTTCCGATATATTGGACGATTGTAGCATACCTTTTATTTATGAAAGGATAGGTTCGCGATATAAACATTTTTTCATCGATGAGTTTCAGGATACTTCGCTGCTGCAATGGCATAACTTCTTGCCTTTGTTGCATAACGGTCTCTCTGAGAATAACATGAGCCTTATAGTCGGAGATGCGAAACAGGCTATATATCGTTTCAGAAGCGGGGAGGTGGAGCAGATAATAAATCTACCTTCTATATATAAAGCTAAGAAAAACGCTTTCTTTGATGAATGTGAAAATACTTTGAAAAATAACATCAGCAAAGTATCATTGCAATATAATTATCGCTCCAAAAAAAATATAATAGATTTTAACAATTCGTTTTTCAGACTTTCAAAAAATAAATTAACATCTGACGATTATAGAGAAGTCTATACAAATAACCTTATACAGAAATGTCCAAAACAATATGAATATGATGGCTTCGTCAATGTAGAAATCTTCGATATGGATAAGTTCTCTGACGATGATAATCAGGAAAGTCCAAAGACATTATACAAGAATGCTGTTAAGGAATCTATACTTAAATATATTAACATACTTAAAGACAAAGGCTTTAGCTTTAGTGATATCGCGATTTTGGTTAGAAGCAATTCTGACGGAGCCGACATCGCTGATTTCCTCTCAAAAAATAATATCCCTATAATTTCCTCTGATTCTATTTTGCTTAAGTCGTCGGATAGGGTAAGACTTATAATGCTGACGTTAAAGTATTTGGTTGATGATAAAAATGAAGTTACCAAATTGGCGCTTTCGCATTATGTCAATATTTGTAAAAAAGAGGCATTGTTCGACATACATGCATCTTTGCAAGAATGTTTCGATAAAGATAAAATCAATAATCTTAGAAATCAATCGTATAGCCTTTATGACTTATGTGATGGCATAATAAAGATGTATGGTTTTGATGTCATTGAAGATGAATTCTTGCAGTATTTTATGAATTTGGTTTATGAATGGCAGAACACTGAAAATGAAGGTATAGATGCGTTTGTGGAATATTGGGATAAGAAGTCTAATACTTTTTTTGTCAAGATAACGGCTGATATTGACGCAGTTCAGATTATGACAATTCATAAGTCGAAGGGTCTTGAGTTTAAAGTCGTTATGTATCCATACGCATATACTAAGGTGCCAGATGGTTTTAAGGGAGGCGAGAAGTGGATGTCGCCCAACGAGCTGCATCTGTTGAATGAAATACCTGGCATAGATAGTTTTATACTACCTATTAATAAAGGTCTGCTCGACACTGATATGGAACATCATTATACGGAGGAAGTTGAAAAGGCTGCCTTCGACGATTTTAATATTATGTATGTGGCGATGACTCGTCCTTCAGAGCTGATGTTTATATACACTAACAATAAGTCGAAAGCTGGAGATGATGATGAAAACTCCTCTGATTCATATAATTTCTTCGTAGAATATTTTAATGCGGCTAATGGCTATTACGTTGCTGATGCCAATGGCGACGCTCACGATGTGATGGAACAGGAAGACTATGATTTGTTGAAAAATAGATTTCAACAGATTGATAATGATAGCAGCGTGACGTATAAATTAGGTGAGATATTATATGTGAAAGCTAAAGAGTCTGATGATGATAAAATTAAAATTTTGGAGTTGAAGAATGAGATACCATCGACCATGGAATGGACCAAGGTGTTGTCGATAGAAGCTGACCCGACAATGTTTTGGGCAGAAAATGATTTCGATTATCTTCCACAAGAATGGGGAAATCTTGTTCATGACATCTTATCGAAGATTAATACTATAGAAGATTCTCACAGTATTTTGCAGAATTATATCAATGAAGGTAGCATCGATAATCGTCAGGCTGAGTTATTGCAGAAGAAATTTGATGAGATAATAAATATCGAGGAAATCAAGGCGGCTTTTTCAAAGGAGGCTGTCGTTAGAAATGAGATGGAAATCCTCGTGGTGAATAAATATAATGATAATGAGATATTACGTCCCGATAGGTATGCCGAGCTTGATGACAAGGTGATACTTTTAGATTATAAGACCGGCAAGCATCATGAGAAATACTATGAGCAGATGAAGAATTATGTCATGGCATTGCAGGATATGGGCGTCAAAAAACATATAGAAGCCTACCTGCTTTATCTCGGAGAAAATATAGAAGTGAAACAAGTGTTTTTGGATAGATTATTTTAGATAGACAAAATATTTTTTTTGTAAATTTGCACCTGTTTTTTTGAAATTCAAACTAATAAAGATATAATAGATGGAGAGCATTCGTAACGTTGCAATTATTGCCCATGTCGACCATGGAAAGACCACATTGGTAGATCGTATTTTATACCAATCGAGATTGTTCAGAGACAATCAGGAGACTAATGATTTGATATTGGATAACAACGATCTTGAACGAGAGCGAGGTATCACCATCTTATCGAAGAATGTTTCGGTACGTTATAAAGGCGTGAAGATTAACATCATCGACACTCCCGGTCACTCCGATTTTGGTGGCGAGGTGGAACGCGTCCTTAATATGGCTGACGGCGTTATCCTTCTCGTCGACGCTTTTGAAGGTCCTATGCCTCAGACACGTTTCGTACTTGAAAAGGCTTTGCAGTTAGGTCTTAAACCTATAGTGGTTGTCAACAAAGTAGATAAACCTAACTGTTATCCTGAAGAGACTCAGGAGGCTGTCTTCGACTTGATGTTTAATCTTGGAGCTACAGAAGATCAGCTTGATTTCCCGACAGTCTTCGGCTCATCAAAACAAGGCTGGATGTCGGCAGACTATAAGAAACCAACAGCCGATATTTCATATCTCTTGGATACAATTTTAGAACATATACCAGCAGCTAAATATGAAGAAGGCACACCTCAGATGTTGATTACATCTTTAGACTACAGCTCTTACGTAGGTCGTATCGCTGTAGGCCGTTTGAAAAGAGGAACCTTGCAAGCTGGCATGAATGTGTCGCTCGTGAAACGTGACGGCACTGTCAAGAAAAATACTATCAAGGAATTATATACCTTTGAAGGCTTAGGTAAAGAAAGAACCAAGAATCCTATTAAAGCTGGAGACATCGTGGCTATCATGGGACTCGAAGATTTTGAGATCGGTGATACTGTAGCTGACTTAGAGAATCCGGAAGCATTGCCTCCAATTCATGTCGATGAGCCAACGATGAGCATGTTGTTCACAATTAACAATTCTCCATTCTTCGGCAAAGAAGGTAAGTTCGTTACTTCACGTCACCTTCGTGAGCGTCTGTATAAAGAATTGGAGAAGAACCTTGCCCTTCGTATTGAAGACACCGCATCGCCAGATTCTATGATGGTATTCGGTCGTGGTATCTTACACCTTTCTATATTAATAGAGACGATGCGTCGTGAAGGTTACGAATTTCAGATTGGTCAGCCAAAGGTTATCTTGAAAGAGATAGATGGCAAGAAATGCGAACCTATTGAAATGCTGACAGTTCAAGTCCCAGAGCAATTTGCTGGTCGCGTTATTGAACTCGTTACTGCCAAGAAAGGTGAGATGATAAACATGCAGCCTAAGGGCGACAGAATGAACATCGACTTTGAGATTCCATCGAGAGGTCTTATCGGTTTGAGAAGTAATATGCTTACTGCCACAGAAGGTGAAGCTGTTATGTCGCAGCGACTTAAAGGTTACGAGCCATGGAGAGGTGAGATAGCAGGTCGTAATACAGGAGCTCTTATAGCTATGGAGACAGGTGTTGCAGTTCCTTACGCGTTGTGGAAACTTCAAGACAGAGGAGCATTCTTCGTACAACCTAATGAGGAAGTATATGCTGGTGAAGTCATTGGCGAGAATACACGTTCTAACGATATAGTGTTAAATGTTAATAAGACGAAACATCTCACTAACGTTCGCGCTTCAGGTTCAGATGAAAAGATTGTCCTTATTCCACCAAAACGCTTCTCATTAGAGGAATATATGGAAATGATCAGAGACGATGAATATTTGGAGATAACACCTAAGAGCTTACGTCTGAGAAAGATAATATTAGATGAGATAGAGCGTAAGCGTCAAAGCAAGAGAGAAGAATCTGCCGATTGATAGACGGTAATAAAAAATGAGGCTTCAATTTCGGAGCCTCATTTTTTATTAGTTATCAATCTATTCCCTTAGATGTTTTCTCTTATACGTTGAGGTCTTATGACCTGATTAGACTTCTTGTTATTATCGTATGGTATGTAGAACAAACATATGTCCTTATAATGTCCGACGTTGTAAATTTTTCCTATGAGCATTGTGGCATTCTCGGGATTTTCATCGTTTAAATATACATGATATTCTGTGATATTATTGTTTGTTGTATCACTGACAACACCTCTATATGAGTACTGTTCAAGGTATTCGTTTAGGCGAAGATCCCAATCTTTGCTGATATATACGTCAGACTCTACGTATTGGTTGTCGATGAAGAAGAAGTCCATTTGCCAAACAGTATATGAATACCAGTCATCGGGGTGGACTTCACCGCCGCCGTATCTGTAAACGCTATCGCCAAAAGTATGCGTAGGTTCTCCATATATTCCTTTGATATAATCTTGGGCTTTGCCGAAATCTAATGTGGGTTCTTCAAAGAGATTGACAACGACGTGGATAGTAAGTTGTTTCTGGCTGTTTGACAAGGTGATGTTAGCTTCACCTATGTTTATGCCTTCAATGATTCCGTCAGCTGTCACTTTCGCAATGAGTTCATTGTCTGAATAATATTGGATAGGCTCGTCTGAGGTTGCATCGATTTTTAATTTCTCTCTTAAAACAATTTCAATGGAATTAGAACCATCATACTTAATGTCGTAATTGTCATCCTTGTTTCTTTTACATGAGCAAATCAGACATAAACTGAATAATAATAAAGCAATCTTTTTCATGTTGTGATATTTTTCTACAAAAATATAAAAATATTCAAAAGTGTGTGAAATATAAGAAAAAAAAACTAAATTTGCGCTTTACGAAATTAATAACTTATTTAAACAAAAATAATATGATTAACAACAATTTCATTAAACGTCATAACGGACCAACAGCAACCGATGTTGAAAAAATGCTTAAGGTCGTTGGCGTTGAATCGACAGATCAACTTATCGACGAAATCATCTCTCCTGATATTCGTCTTCCAAAAGGTTTAAATATCGGCAGAGGTTTAAACGAATATGAGTGCTTTGGTAACCTCAAGGCATTAGGCGCAAAGAATAAGATTTACAGAAGTTATATCGGTTTAGGTTACTACAACGTAATCACTCCTGGTGTTATCACACGTAACATTCTTGAAAATCCAGGATGGTACACATCGTATACTCCTTACCAAGCAGAAATCTCACAAGGACGTCTTGAAGCTCTCTTGAACTATCAGACTGTTATCAGCGACATGACAGCAATGCCATTGGCAAATGCTTCATTGTTAGACGAAGCAACAGCAGCATCAGAAGCAATGTTGATGTTCTGGCATAGCCGTAGCCGTGCACAAGTGAAAGCTGGTATCAATAAATTCTTCGTCGCTAACGATGTGTTCCCACAAACAATAGACGTTATCAAGACAAGAGCTTATTACCAAGGCATAGAAGTCGTTGTTGACGACATCAAGAACTTCAGCGCAGGTGAAGAATATTTCGGTGTTTTAGTACAATGTCCTAACCAATATGGACGTATCATCAACTATAGCGCAGAAGTTAAGGCTTGGAAAGAAAAAGGCATGCAGGTAGCTGTTGCTTCTGACTTGATGAGCCTCGCTCTTATCACACCTCCAGGCGAATGGGGCGCTGACGTAGTGCTCGGCTCTAGCCAACGCTTCGGTCTCCCAATGGCATTCGGCGGTCCTCACACAGGATTCTTCGCAACAACAGAGGCTTACAAACGCGAGATGCCAGGTCGTATCATCGGTATATCAAAAGACGCTCTCGGCAATCCAGCTTATCGTCTCGCTCTCCAAACTCGTGAGCAACATATCAAACGCGAAAAAGCTACATCAAACATCTGTACAGCTCAGGCTCTCCTCGGTATCATGTCAGGATTCTATGCAATCTATCACGGACCAGAAGGCATCAAAGAAATAGCTCGTCATATCAATATCCTCACTTGCGTTCTCGATAAAGAAATGCAGAAATATGGCGTTAAACAACTTAACGATCATTACTTCGATACATTACATTTTGAATTGCCAGAAGGCTTCTGCACATGCAAAGTCAATGAAGTAGCTCTTCAACATCAGATGAACTTCCGTATCATCGACAAACAACATTTCGCTATCAGCTTAGACGAAACAACATCATTGGCTGACGTAAACGAAATCGTAGCTGTCGTTTGTGAAGCTCTCGGCAAACAACACGAAGACTTCGTATGCGACCCTTCAGTATGCGGAACATACAATGGCGTTCAAGAAGATATGCAACGTACATCAGCTTACTTGCAAGAACCAGTGTTCTTCAAATATCGCAGCGAGACCGACATGATGCGTTATATGAAACAACTTGAAGACCGCGACTTGAGCTTGAACCGCGCTATGATTCCACTCGGATCATGTACAATGAAACTCAACTCAGCAACTTCGATGTTCGCTTTGAGCTGGCCAGAATTTGCTAACATACACCCATTCGTACCACAAGATCAAGCTGAAGGTTACTTAGAATTAATTAATGAATTAGGTAAAGACCTCTGCGAAATCACAGGCTTTGCTGGTATGTCGTTCATGCCTAACTCAGGCGCAAGTGGTGAGTATGCTGGTCTCTTGACAATACGTCGTTATCAAGAAGCTAACGGTCAAGGTCACCGTGACATCTGCTTGATTCCAGCTTCAGCACACGGAACAAACCCAGCTTCAGCAGCTATGGCAGGCATGAAAGTCGTTGTGGTGAAATGTGATGCTAACGGTAACATCGACATGGAAGACGCTAAGGCAAAGGCAGAAGAATACAAAGACAGCCTCTCAGCTTTCATGGTTACATATCCTTCAACACACGGTATCTACGAAGACGGCATCCGCGACCTTATGAAGATCGTTCACGACAATGGCGGTCAGGTTTATA
>SUWV01000013.1 GCA_015061315.1 Lentimicrobiaceae bacterium | reverse complement strand
ACCTTTCTTTCCTGTTTCTTGACATAAAAAAGTAACTTTGATGAAAACGATTTCATCAAAGTTACCACATTTAATTGGTAAACATTAACTTATAAAGATTTTACCAACTATTTTTGTCTATTATACCCTTTTTCTTATCCACGAAATAACACTAATATTACACGAAAAAATAGTTTAATGTTAATTCGTGTACTTTAGTGGACAATATCTTATCCACGAAATAACGCTAATATTACACGAAAAAATAGTTTCGCGTTAATTCGTGTACTTTAGTGGACAATATCTTATCCACGAAATAACACTAATATCGCACGAAAAGAATTAGTTTAGCTTAAATTCGTGAGTTTTAATGGACAAAAAAAAACGCCCCGACTTTCATCGAGGCGTTTCCTTCTGTGCTCCCACCTGGACTTGAACCAGGGACCAACTGATTATGAGTCAGCTACTCTAACCAACTGAGCTATAGGAGCAGGATAATTTTAATTCTATCCTTTGGTTTTGCGAGTGCAAAGTTACAAAAATATTGATAACATTGTAACAAAAAAATTAAAAATTTTCAAAAAAAATTATGTTATTAAAAGGATAATAACATCTTATTCCTAATCATTTGAGACATAATATTTTACCACTTCATCTAAAATAGCAAACACCTCATCAACGGTCTTGACCTCCATCAATCGCATCTTAAATTGCTTGAAATTAACAAAGCCTTTGAAGTAAAGTCCCCAGTGTTTACGCATTTCCATCACGGCATAAAACTCATCTTTCTTATAATTCAAGGAATCCTTCAGATGAGATTTAGCGACACGCACTCTTTCTTCAACCGTTGGAGGAGGGAGTAACTCACCCGTCTTCAAATAATGTTTTATCTCTTTAAAAATCCATGGGTTACCATAAGTAGCGCGTCCTATCATAAGACCATCAACACCATAATTATCCAAGAAATATTTTGCTGAAGGTCCGTCAACGACATCGCCATTACCGATAATCGGTATCGTCATGCGAGGATTGTTCTTCACCTCCCCTATCAAAGTCCAGTCGGCAGGCTCTCCCCATTTAGTAGTACGCAGGCGTCCATGTATCGTAAGAGCCTGTATCCCCACATCTTGCAGACGCTCAGCAATATCAACTATCTCTTTATGATCGCTGTCGTATCCGAGACGCGTCTTGACCGTCACAGGTTTCTTCACTGACTTCACGACAGCATCTGTGATGGCAATCATCTTAGGAATGTCGTTTAAAATACCAGAACCTGCACCTTTAGAAGCGACTTTCTTAACAGGGCAACCGAAGTTAATGTCAATAATATCAGGATTATAACGCTCCGCATAACGAGCAGCTTCTACCATAGGCTCGATGCTGTTACCGAAGATCTGTACTCCAAAAGGTCGCTCTTCCTCAACAAAACCTAACTTACGAACACTCTTCACAGCGTCACGAATCAAGCCGTCGGAAGAGATAAATTCCGAATAGACAATATCAGCGCCCTGCTCCTTGCAAGCGTGACGAAACGGAGGATCGGTGACACCTTCCATCGGAGCCAACAGCAAAGGTATATCTTCAAATTCTAAATTCGCAATCTTGATCATAAACAAAAAATATTATGCAAAAATAATCAATTCATCTTATCAAAAATATTAAATTTGCAAATAAATAATATCAGTCATGAATTTCCCGATAATAAAGAAAACTAATAAGTTAGAAAGAATATTCCTCTTAGCTGCATTACTTATTTTAGGCTTGATAATAGGCAGCGTAATTGGAGTTATATATCCTTTAGTGACAGGACAAGATGCTATGTCGCTGAACTCGCTTCGTTTCATGCAGATAAGCTCGCAAATATTCACTTTCGTACTTCCTCCTATTTTATATGCCATCTTGGTAAAAGATAATCCGAAGGAGTCGTTAGGGACAAAAAAAGTTTCATATCATTGGTTTATAATAGGTTTCATAATGATGTTCGCCATTCTGCCTCTTAATAATGTCTTTGCAGAATGGAACGCCGGATTGAAATTACCTGAGTCGATGAGCAGAATTGAGGAATTAATAAAAGAGATGTATGAGTCATCGGCAGTCGTACTCGAGAAGTTAGTTAATGTCAATACCTTCGGAGGATTTGTCATTAACCTCATCATGATAGCTGGATTAGCAGCCCTAGGAGAAGAGTTGCTTTTCCGTTCTATAATACAGACATCCTTAATAAAAATTTGCAAAAACGCTCATGTCGGCATCATCATAGCTTCGGTGATATTCTCATTCATCCACTTTGATTTCTACGCATTTATCCCTCGCTTGGTCTTAGGTATGCTACTCGGTTATATGTTCTACTATTCGCGAAGCATCTGGGTATCAATGTTTATGCACTTCGTAAACAACGCAACAGCCGTCGTAATTTATTATCTTAATAATATCGGTATAACTAATATTGACGTTGAAACATTCGGACAGACACAGTTGTTACCTTTATTAATAAGCATCGCTTTAATGGTCGCTTTGTTCTGGCTTGCGATAAAGAGAATGAACAATGAAAAATGTACAATGAATAATTAATAGTTAATAATTAATAACTTATAACTATTAACTGATAACTGTTAGCTATCAACTCATAACTAAAAATGAAATGTTTATTTGCAATAGATAAGGTTTTGATTTCTAAATTTCTAAAATTTGGAGTCGTGGGTTGTTCCGGAATGATAATAGATTTCGGGATGACGTATCTTTGCAAAGAGATTTTAAGACTTAATAAATTCCTAAGTAATGCGATAGGATTTATTCTCGCAGCCACATCAAATTATTTCCTGAACAGAATCTGGACTTTTGAAAGTCAGAACGAACAAGTCGGCACACAATACGTTCAATTTATGATCGTATCGACCATAGGATTAGGTATCAATTCTTTGGTCTTATATTTATTAAATGAGAAATTAAAATGGAATTTCTATTTAAGCAAATTATTCGCGATAGGAATTACGACAATCTGGAATTTCTTTGCAAATCTATTATTCACTTTTGCGTAAATTAAGTCAACAAGACAACAAGTCAACGAGACAACGAGTATAGACGTATCAATTACACTATTGAAAATAAACAATATGTAATTGCTGCGTCTTATGTATTTCTCGTAAACACTAAAAACGAATTGAAGAAAGCGAATAACGTCACTCCGATTTGTGTTTCGAGCGTATCTTCGGTAAGCATCGAAAGTGCCATGATGAAAATGAAAATCAGATATAGATAGTTTCTGTTTTTCTTATCTACAAATATTGGGTAAAACATTGAAAACAAGAACCATAACAAACCGATAATTCCAAAGGCTACTGTTATTGCAAGATATTGGTTATGACTTCTAAATCTGTTTTCTGGTAATAATTTAGAATTTGTCTCTTCGTAATAATTTGCAAAAGCGTTTGCTATATCACCAGTTCCCACTCCGAAAAGAATGTTCTCTTTAATAATATTCAGCGATGCTTTGATAAATTCAATACGTTGAAACACAGAGCTTCCGTTAGCATCTCTACCATCAGCATAATTATCGTATGCAACCATTATCTTCATGATACGAGTCTTCAATCCCGGATTCTCGATATAATTATAATTTGCAATGCCATTTTCAATATTCATCACATCATCGTCAGTAAGTTGCGACACTCCTTCTGCATCTTTCCTTAAATCTTTCGATGTAAGATAACGTATCAACGAGCCATAACCATCGTCATATATGCTATTTATCTTCTTATCGCTACGCGCATTCCATGCGTTTATCATCTCATCTATCGAAAGATATATCCCAACATAACGACCATCTTCAATCCTATAACCGACAGTGTCAAAAACATAAGGATTGCCTAATTTAGTATGTGTATCTAATTGTTCTACAACGATTTTTTCTGGAGTCCTATACCTATATATCATATCATACAAATAATATGACACCGACAACACCACTATTGCAACCGCTGTTAACACAGAAATCTTAACTATTCTATTTCTGTTTCTCATAATAGATATTAACAAAACAGATACTGTTAAGATTGATATTATCACAATTCCAATAAACGACTCCCATATCATTATCTGCCATAAAAACCATAACATCAGGATAACTATAAATGCTTTGATAAAAGGCTTGAAATTTCTTTTTACGAGATAATATCCCAATACAAATATAGAGAAAACCATACAGAGTGACACTCGTATATGACTTACAAAAACCGACAATTCCCTAACGTCTACAAAGTCACGACGAAGATATTTTATGAAGCCGAGTATTGTGACGAAGAAAACAGAGCTTATAAAAAACCACAACACAGTATCGAACTGCTTGCGATTCAATGGTTTCATGGTTGAGATAATAAGAGGAAATACCAATAAAGGTAATTTTATCCTTATGTCTTTAAAAGCATATTGAAAATCAGATGTATATATCAAACCGACAAAATGTAACAAATACATCGACACCATCACGACAGCGACTTTATTATGAATAAAATCATTGGAGCGTGTTTTGATATTGTTCCATATACCTTTGAAAGATAGTACGATACGAGATGTTATTCTGCTGAAAAACGGCTTCTCCTGAAACATTTTATTGACAGCTTTCATGTCGAGACCGACGAGCAGCCATAAGGCGAGGAGATAAAACTGCGATACGCTCAAACCGAACTTTGAAGTAGGAATAAATATCGCAACCAATATCAATCCTACCAAATAAAAATAAGTTCCCGTTTTACCGTATTCAACCTTCATAAATTATTGTACACTGTTAATTGTCAATTGTTAATTGTCAATTGTAAATTGTTAATTGTCAATTGTCAATTGTAAATTGTAAATTGTAAATTGTTAATTGTCAATTGTTAATTCCTTTTAATATTGTTTCGTATTCGTTTTTACCATTGGAATTAAGAAGTATCTCGACAGCTCTTTTCAACTCTGGGTCATCGTTCAAAGCACTGATGATTCTTCCTTTCTGAAAATAATAACGACTTACGATTTCCATTTTAAGAATGTCGGAGATTTCTTTCTTATTGTTGACCAAGTCGTTGTCCTTGTGACTTTTTAATTCTTCTTCCAAAAGATCTAATTGCTCTTTGATGTTATCGTAATAACCTTCCGTTTTCGCTGTTTTCACCAGCTCTTCAAAATCTTTTTCGCTTTCTGAAGTATATTTAAAATCTTGTGATTCAACGAATTTTACGAAGTCGTTATATATCTCATCGGTGATCTCAAATTTGTCAGGAGACGCTATAGTCTTATGCTCTCTATAAAATTTATTAGCGTATTTAAAAATCATATTCTGAGCATAAAGATGAGCTGTTATTGTTGAAAGCATCTCAGGTTCTATCTTCACATCTGGCTGAATGCCATGACCTTCATACACTATTCTACCGTTAGCTGTTCTAAATTCAGCGCCGAGAGTGTCGTTCTTTGTCAAGGTATCGTTCTTAGCTTTTTTAGAATAGTCGATTTCCTGGATGCAGCGTTTGCTTGGGATATAATACTTAGCGATAGTAACCTTCATCTGAGTGTTATATGCCATTGGTAATATGTTCTGTACTAATCCTTTGCCGAAAGTCCTTTGACCTATTATCACGCCTCTGTCGAAATCTTGTATCGCGCCCGAGACTATTTCACTTGCCGAAGCACTCGACTCGTTCACGAGGATTGCGAGCGGTATGTCAATGTCATCGGCTTCATGTTTTGTATAATAATTTCTGTTTTGGTCTGGTGTCTTGCCTTGAGTATAAACGACGAGTTTGTTTTTAGGTACGAAGATGTTTACAATATCGACAGCCTCGTTGAGCAAACCGCCGCCGTTACCTCTGAGGTCGATGATGAGACCTTTGAGGTCGTTTTCCGATCTCATGGTGAGGAAAGCGTCTTTAAGTTCTTTGGCAGCGTCTTTTGTAAATTGATTAAGAATGATATAAGCTATTCCGCCATCGAGGACTGTATAATAAGGAATGTTATCTATTTTGATTTTCTCACGAGTCAAGGTCTTGGTGATGATATTCTTCTCGCCTTCGCGTTTTATTTTAAGCGTAAGTTCGGAGCCAGGCTGACCTTTAAGCAGCTCGCTCACCTCGCTCACAGATTTCTTCTCGGTATTGACGCCGTTTATCTCCATGATAGCATCGCCTGGAAGAAGACCTGCTTTATGAGCAGGGAAGTTCTCGTAAGGCTCAGAGATATGTACGTTGTCGTCATAATATTGAATTATAGAACCGATGCCGCCATATTCGCCCATCGTCAGAAGTCGCACGTCTTCTATCTCTGATTCGGGAATGAAGACGGTATAAGGGTCTAACTCCCTGAGCATAGCATGAATGGCAGTCTCGTTAAGTTCAGCAGGATTTATCTCATCGACATAATTCATGTTAAGAAATTTTAACACGTTATTATAGATGTCGATGCTTTTTGAAATCTCGAAATTATTTTGTTTCTCCTGAGCGAAAATCAACGTGGGGAGAAACAATAATGCTAATAATAATAATTTAAATCTATTCATATTACAATTCATAATTCTTCATTCTTCATTCTACATTCTACATTCTTCATTGAAGAGACGCACCAATTACATATTTTTAATTATCATCGGTGTAATGTGCCACGTCTCTACAAACATTCTTCATTCTTAATTCTTCATTCTACATTCTTCATTCTTCATTGAAGAGACGCACCAATTACATATTGTTAATTATCATCGGTGTAATGTGCCACGTCTCTACAAACATTCTTCATTCTACATTCTACATTCTTCATTGAAGAGACGCACCAATTACATATTTTTAATTATCATCGGTGTAATGTGCCACGTCTCTACAAACATTCTTCATTCTACATTCTTCATTCTACATTCTTCATTCTTAATTCCATAACTCCCGTCGCTTTCTCCCAGTCATAGACGCGATGGACGAAGTCGTAGCCGTTTTGTGCTATATATTCTGCTTTTTCTTTATCTGTCAATAAAGTTATGATATGATCTGCGAGTTCGTATTCGTTATTACCCACGAGAATCTCTATTCTGTCGTCAGCGCCGAGTGGTCTGTTAGCCAAAGGCGTGGTGATGCAAGGCAGCTTCATCGACATGGCTTCAAGGAGTTTGTTTTGCAAGCCTGTCCCTATTCTCATCGGCGCTATGAATATCTTAGATTGCGCATAGGCATCTCTCATGTCGTCGAGCCAGCCGCTGATGACGATCTTTTCGGATGCAGTCTTCCTGACGCGCGGGTCTGGCGTTGCGCCTGCGATATATAAGTTTGCATCAGGAAGATGTTTCCATACCAAAGGCATGATATGATATGCGAGATATTCCACCGCATTGACATTAGGAGCGTATGCCATATTGCCAGTGAAGACGATGTCGTATTTTTTCTCTCTATCCTGAGGCGAATAATATTCATGATCGACGCCGTTAGGTACTATGAGTATCTCGTCTCTCTTACTGTGGTCGATGAAGTCGCGGTCTTGTTTGCTTATTATAGTTTTTATGTCGAAGTCGTCGAAGATGTCGTGTTCATATTTCTTCAGACGGCGGTATTCCATGTTGAAGATAGGCTTCATGAAGAAAGGCGCTATCTCGCTTCTGCGTTTCATTCCCATCGACAGTACGTCTTGATAGTCGATGGTTTTCTTTGTCTTCTCATGACGCAAATATTCCGCCACTCTTATCATCTGTCCAAAGAGCATGTCGGGTTGATGTCGCTCGATGAGATGATGTATTTTCTTATGGGCTTTTTTGTTGTAGAAGTAGCCGCATTGTATTGGAAGCCCTTTCAAGAAAGCCTTTGTTAAGTTTATCAATATAGACGTCTTGCTTATGTCTATGAAAGTTATTGATTTGCAATAAGGCTGTAAGGCTTTAAAAGCCTCTTCTTTATTAGCTTTCCTATCGGCATTCAGAGTGCAAAGTATCACCTCGTTGTTTTTGGCGAGCTGCTTGATTTGGTTATAAGCTCTCAGCTTGTCGCCTTTCTCGAGTGGCCATGGTATTCTCGGTAATAAAACAAATATCTTCATGACAAGGTGATATTAGTGGTTTATATATGTAATGTCTTTTTTCTCTTTCTTTATCTCGTCGTAAAATATCAACAGTCTCTCTATGATCTTCTTGTTGTCGTATATGTCTTCGACGAGTTTTCTGGCGTTTCTGCCTATTCTTTTAAGTTCTTCAGGTTCCTTGCTGATCCTGCATATCGTCTCTACTATCTTGGTAGGATTGTCGGCGATGATGATGTTCTCGTATTCCGAATACTGTATGCCTTCGGCTCCTACCATAGTGGTTATTACTGTCTTGCCCATCGCCATTGCTTCTATGATTTTTATTCTTATCCCGCTGCCTGATAGTAGTGGCACTATGGCGATGTCGTTGTCTTTGATGAACTCTTTGGCGTCGGGCACTTCTCCTAATACGTTAATATTTTTTTTCTTAAGATTCATTAACCATTTAGGTGTATGACGTCCTGCGAGGTTCAGCACTATGTCGGGTTCTCTTGCCGACAGTTTCTCCCATACGTTTTTTATGAACCATAATATACCTTCTTCGTTGGGCATCCAGTTCATGGAGCCTATATGATATAAGGTAGGTTTTGCCTTTATCTCGTAGTTAGGTGTGAACTCTTCTGGCTTGACGCCGTAAGGAATATCGACGACGGGCACCGCTGTCTCGCCTCGGAAGAAAGCAGCGTCGCGGTATGTGATGGCGGCAATACCGTCTACTTCGTTGATAGCGTTTAACTCATAAGCCTTCAAGGTACGAACCAAATGGTTGAGATACCATTTCTTGGGAGGAAACTTGGTCTTCTTCGCTATCCTGTCCCATATGAGATGTTCTACGTTATGAGCACGCAAGACGATCTTAGCATCGGAATAAGCTCTTATCGTCTCGATATATGGCGCCATATATATCATCTCCAACTGCACGATGTCGTATCGGTCTTTCTTTAGGATTTCGATTAACTTATTCTTGAAATCTTCAGATATAAATCTCTCTACATGATATGACCTGTCGGTGAAAAGATTTTTAAAAGCTTCGATAAGTCTTATCCTTAAATCGACATCGACTAATTCGATATTGGTCTTATCCTTATATGACTGAGGTATGTCTTTATCTTTGATATGATATTTCTCGCTATTGACAGCAAGTATCTTGACTTTATGTCCGGCTTCTGTCAAACCGTTGACAATACTATTCATTGCCATTGGTCCGCCTTCGCTTGGCGGGTAGGGTGACTTGTTGCAAAGCAGTAAAATATTCATAATAGCTTAATTATTGTTTTTTCTAAATATCTTTCTGAATGTCTTTTTCCAGCTCTCGCCGTCCAACAATGCGGAGTCGGTGGTAGCTTTCATTGTGAGGAATATTCCTATAGGCAGTATTATCAGCGATGATGTCCACACTCCTAAGAATATAGGCATGTCGCCTGCTATGGCGATGCGCTGACATGTGATGGTTATGATGTAATAGATGACGAAGAACACCACGCTGATGACGATAGGGAGACCGAGACCGCCTTTGCGTATGATGGCTCCGAGCGGGGCTCCTATCAGGAAGAAGAGAAGACAGGCGATGCTGAGTGAGAACTTCTCATGTAAGACCTGCTGATGCTTCCTGATGTTGGTGTCTTGTCTTTTGAAATCGTTTATGTTTAACTCTATGTTGTCGATCTGGTTCTTGACGGCTGTCGTTGCCATATTGACAATAGACTGCTGTTCTTTAGCGCTGAAGTTTTCCAAGAAAGGCCATTTGAAAACCGTGATGGTGTCGGCATCGACTTTCTTGTTCTTGGTGTTTTTGTTTATGACGTCTTTCGACGACAGATGTTGAAACCTGTTCCTAAAAGAGTTTTTATACGATATGTGACGTTCTACATCGCTATTTTCTAAGGAGTCGATGGCGACAAGCAGCTGACTAATATTAAGCATCGACTGATGACCTTTGAATACGTCGCCGTCGCTTTGGTTGAGGTCGAAGTCGGAGATGTCGAAGCTGACATATTGTTTGTCGAATGCCATCTTCTCGAAAGGTCGTTTCGTCCTGTATTCCTTATCATCGATGACTTCGTTATAGTTGGAGCCATGATATAAGGTGAACACTATTTCCTTTTGACTTGGCGCTAATGCCATGGTGGCGGAGTCGGCGCTCGTGACTTTGATATTGCCTTTATATTCTGTGTGGTCGTAAATCAGGACGTCGTAAAGCGTGGTGCCGTCGGCGCCTTTCTTGCCAGCTCTGATGGTGTATCCGTCTATGCCTTTGTAAAACATGCCCTCTGGTATGTCGAACGACATCTTCTGCTTTCTCACGTCGCGTAGCAAAGTCTTCGATTTCAATGTGGCGACGGGCAGTACGTTGTTGGAGAAGACGAAGGCTGTCATACTCATCACGATGGCAAAGATAAAGAGCGGTCGCATGATCTTCCACACCGAGATGCCCGAGGCTTTCATCGCGACGAGCTCGTAATATTCGCCGAGGTTGCCGAAACACATCAATGATGATAATAATATGGCAAGCGGCATCGCCATAGGAACGAAGGTGATAGAGGTGTAGAAAATAAGCTTGCCTAAGACATCGAAACCTAAACCCTTACCGACAAGATCGTCTAAATAAGTCCAAAGAAATTGCATGAGCAGAATGAATACGGCAATGAAAAAGGTGAAAATGAAAGTGCCGATAAACGAACTCAATATGTATCTATATAATTTCTTCAAGACGTGACCTATTTAGATTGCAAATATAACACTTTACCTTTTACTATTATTATTGACAGTTTTTATTTTTTTTTGAACTATTTGTGTTTATATTGACAAATATTTCTTTTTTTTGCATTAAAATTTACAGTCATGGAAAATAACATTTTTGATTTCTTTAAGGAGATAAATGTAAGTATAACAATCTCTGATACTGAAGGCAACGTTCTTTATATGAACGATAAGTCGAAGTCTGTCTTTGGCGATATGGTGGGAAAAAATATGATGTCGTGTCATAAACAGTCGTCGCAAGATACCATAAAACGTTTGATAGGGGAGAAGGCGACTAATGTTTATACCATTCAGAAAGGCGATGTGAAGAAGATGATATATCAGACTCCATGGTATGTCGATGGCGAGATAAAAGGTCTTATCGAATATTCTATCATCTTGCCCGACGAAATGCCACACTATGTTAGATAATTGACAATTAACAGTTAACAATTAACAATTAAGAATTAACAATTAAGAATGGTCTTTCGACTTTAGACTTTAGACTTTAGACTTTCGCCTTAAAAACATGAAGAAACATATTCCCAATGCAATTACTTGTTGCAATCTTTTGTCGGGTTGCATCTCTATAGTTTTGATGTGTAACGGTTATGCTGTCGCTGCCGGTGTGATGATATTTCTTGCTGCTGTCTTCGATTTCTTCGATGGCTTTGCGGCTCGTCTCCTAAAGGCGTATTCACCACTCGGAGCGCAGTTAGACTCGCTATCCGATGTCGTCTCCTTCGGCGTGGCTCCTTCCTTCATTGTATATCATTATCTGAGCCAGCAGACTATAGCCGACAGCCTCAGCCTTGATATCGCAGGCTTCAACATTATCCCGTTCGCTGCCTTCTTCCTCGCTATCTTCGCGGAGCTGCGTCTCGCTAAATTTAATATCGACGAGCGTCAGACGACATCATTCATCGGTCTCCCAACTCCAGCAATGGGACTCTTCGTGGCATCGTTGCCTTTCACCTTGCAAAATGAAAAACTCGCTTTCATGGCTAATAATATGGCTAATCCTTATTTCCTTATCTCTCTGATTGTCATATTTAGCTATCTGATGATAAGCGAGATACCTTTCTTCTCGTTGAAGATTAAAAACCTTAAATTCAAAGAGAACATCCACATCTATATACTCGCGATATTTGCAATTGTAACATTCGCTTTCTTAGGATTCGCCGCGATACCTTTCGTGATGCTCTTTTATATCTTGGAGTCTCTAAGTCTCCAAGTCACCAAGTCACCAAGTCTCTGAGTCTCTACGTCAATAATGCATACATATGATAGCCCGAAGGGCTTACATAGATATAGCCCAATATCATTTATTGGGGGACAAGGACAACACCAGGACCAAAGGCAGCCTGAAGGGCTGCGACAGATTATAACTCTCTGTATAAGCCTTTCAGGCTATGTAAGTCTCTAAGTCTCTGAGTCACTGAGTCACTGAGTCTCTACGTCAATAATGCATACATATGATAGCCCGAAGGGCTTACATAGATATAGCCCAATATCATTTATTGGGGGACAAGGATAACACCAGGACCAAAGGCAGCCTGAAGGGCTGCGACAGATTATAACACGTCAAATATAATACGCTAATCTGTATAAGCCTTTCAGGCTATATAAGTCTCTGAGTCACCAAGTCACCAAGTCAATAAGTCTACTTATTGTCTTATAGTCTTATAGTCTTAAAAAAAGCGGTGGCACGTTTCACAACGCACCACCAAAGAAAGTTAAATAAAATTAATATTAAAAACTCCGTAGAGTCAAGTTGAATTTACAGTTTACAATTTACAATTTACAATTTACAATTAGTTTAACTGTTAATTGTTAATTGTAAACTGTAAATTGTTATTCTCTTCTTCTCGCAGCATAAGCCACTCCCAAACCTGCCAAGATGAGTAAGCCTGAACCTAATGGGGCGTTAGCATCTTGGTCGCCTTCTAAGCCACGACCAGGTAATGTTGGGAATACTTTTTCACCTTCACGATTATCCTCTCCTGTGCTGTATGAGAAGAAACCATCACTTTTTGTTTGTGCATTAGCACCGAAACCTAATGCTATTACTATTGATAATGTTACTAAGAATTTTTTCATTGTTTTCCTTTTTTTTTGTCTAAAGTCTAAAGTCTAAAGAGTCCTTTTGACTTTAGACTTTAGTCTTTAGTCTTTTATTCTACTACTATTTTTTGAACTTTAACACCGTTATTGTCGTACATTTGAATCATATAGACTCCGCTTGATAATGTAGCGGTTGAGATGTTAGCCGATTCTGTAACATTATATTCTGCAACAGGGCGTCCTAAAACGTCTAATACTCTTACAACAGCATTGCCTTCAATGTTATTGATGATCATGTTGCCGTTGTTGATGTAGATGAAGTTTTCTGCTACCGACTCTGGCTTTGTTGTTCCAAAGCTGATGACGAAACGGTCTGCATTGTCGTTGCTTGTTGCTACGAAAGTATAGTCTTCTAACAAGAGGTTTACTTTCTCGCCTGTCATTCTGTCGGTGAGATACATTTCGTTGAATTCGCAGTCTACTGCCTCGACGCTGATGGTGTATTGTCCCATTGTCTTAGCTACGAAAGATACTGGGATTTCGTTTACGTTTTGCTTCATTGTTGCGATAGCGAACTTCTTGTCTTCTGCTGTTACATAAACCAATGGAGCGCTGGCATTTTGGTGACCGATCTTCTCGAGACCAACACCGTCGTTGAATGAAACGTAAGCAACATCGCTGTAGTCGGTGTTAGCGACAACAATTTCCAAAGCACCGTTTGAAGCTTCTCTTGTTTGTGTAGCACGAGCTGTCTTTTTGATAGTTAAATTGCCAGCTTCTTCTTTTGCCTGAACGAGAATAGCCTGCATTGGAGCGATAGTTTCTGATGTTGTTTCTCTGACTTGGAAGGTGCCGTCTTCACCTACTACATAATAACCTTTAGTTTTGTTGCCGCTCAAGTGAGCTGCTGTGATGTTATGTGTGAATGGGTTGCCAATGAAGTTGAAACCGGCGAGGTCTTTTGGAGTATAGCTGAGAGTGTAATTAACATCTTGATAATTGAGAGTACCCTCGAAGCTTACTTCTGTCGTAGCTTCGTTAGCATAGAGATAACCGCGACCTACTGTCATTTCGTATGAGTTAAAGTCGCCGCCAATGTAATTCCATTCCAAATCTGCTGACTCAACATATTGATAGAAGTCGTGACCTGTGCTTGTGCTGAAAACGACATTGCCTTCTGCTGTTGGAGAGCTCAATGTTCCCCAGCCTTTTGTTGAACCTTTTACGGTTTTCTTTACGACAGCATTGAGAGCTGCGTTAGTATAAAGCTGACCGCCTGTGACTTCAACCTTACCTTGAACAGTAACGCTTTCGCCGAGTGTTACAACAGGAGCTGTGTAATTTGCATATTTGCAAACATCGAATGCGACGCCGTAATGACCATCGCCTTCTACTGCACCAGGATTAGCCAAAATTTGTGTATTACCTCCGATGTAAACTTCACCGCTGTTGTTAGAAAGAACGTATGAATAGTCGTAATCCTTGATTGTATATCTATCCAAGTTATCACCGTTCAATGTCATATCTGTGATTGTGAGGTCAGCGTAGTTTTGAATAAGCATTGCGAAATCTGTTCTTGCAGCTTCAGCAACATTCAAAGTACCGTTTTGAAGAGTGACTGTATTATCTTTCAAGATTTGGAAACCGAGAGTTTGAGTTCCTGTTGAACCTACAGCAGGAGAAACGAAAGTATAAGTGAAACCGCCGAAATCTATTGTCACGTTTTTGTTGATGACAACGCCTGAACCTTCAGCATCTTTAAGAAGAGTAATTGTCTGACCTCCAGTTGCTGCTTCTACTGCTTCTGCGAGGGTGTAGAAATATTCTTCTGTCTCTTTGATTTGAGCGATAGGACAAGCGAAGTTAAGAGTGATCGGATTTTCTCTACCTATTACACCATTTACTTCAAAGTCTACAGTGTAATCTGATTCCAATGGCATTAAAGATTCAGGAGTGTTTCCTGAGTGATCATAAAGTTTAAATGTGATTGTTTGATTTGCTTCTTCGTTTCCCTGTATAGTGAATACAGTTACGTATCTCTGAGGTTTTGTAGCAAAGACTGGTCTTGCAATATCACGAAGTTCGTCACCACAAAAAGCTGCAATTTCGAGGTCTGCTCTATCTTGCAATTGATCATTGATATTAATGAATGCAAAAACATTCATTGTGCTTTCGTAAATGACTACATCATTTTCATCCCAATACATTGGAGTAAAATCAATGTTTTGAGGATTTTCTTCAGAACCAATTATACCATCTTTTTTGAATATTAAGGTGTATTCTGAACCATACTCTTTTCCTGAAGTTAAATCACGAAGTTTGAATCTAATTTCTTCAGAACTGTTAAGATTAGAACCAATAGTGAGTAAAAATGGATATATTTCATCAGTTCCTAAATCAACATGAAATGGAGTTGCTGTGCCTCTTAATTCATCACCACAATAAGCAGCAATTTCGATATCGCTTCTTTTTTGCTCTTCTCCATTGATAGAGATAGTACCCAATACAGTCATATTGTATTGATATGCTCTTGGAGTTGCAAAGTGTTGCCCGAACATTGTAGAGCAGAACAACATTAAGATTGTGATAAATGTTAATCTTTTTTTCATTTGTTAGATTTTGTGTTTTTAATTTATTTTTAAGGGTTAAAGGGTTAAAGGCTTGAAAGGGGGTGGAGGGTTAAAGGTGTAGAGTTATCTTTTCCTCTAACCCTCTTTCCTTTAGTCTTTCGACTTTAGCCTTTCGCCATTATTTTACTACTAATCTGCAATTTTGTACATTGCCGTTGTTAGTAATTCTAATTACGTAGATACCTGCTGTTTCAAGAGCATCGATAGAGTCAACGTTACGGTATTCTGCAACCTTTAAGCCGAGTGCGTTGAAGACTTCAACTTTGTCGCATGTAGCTTCAAGATTGATTTCTGTACCTGTTGTTGTTGGGTTAGGATAGATATTGACTTGGCTCATTGCAGCTTCGCCAATACCTGTAGTTCCGCGAGTCAACATATATGGTTCGTTAGCAGAACCTATGACAGCGTCGTTAGAGTAGTTGATTCTGTTGCTGAACTCTACTTCTTCGCCTGTTGTGAGGTCATAGCACTTGAATGTCATTTCTTCAACATCATCACCGCTGATTGTGAGGATTAAGATGTAAGCATCTAATTCTTCAATGTAGATTGGACGAGCGCTACCACGTACTTCACCGTTTACGAATGCTGCTACTTCATAGTTGCCGCCTTCAACATCTGTCATGGCAATCATTGTCATGTTGCTTGGATATTGTGTTGCGTCAACTGTCCAGTGTTTGCTGCTTCTGGTATTTGTTTCTGAAGAAGTAGTTGTAGTCTTGGTAGAATAATATAATGATTTAGGCTCTGTTGAAGAGTTGAAGTACATGTAACCTGTTCCTGGAGTCAAATTAGTCAATTCGCCTCTCCATGATCCAAAGATGTATGATGAAGCACCACCTTGTGTCTTGATGATGTCATCTGCATTTGGATTTAATCTTGCTAAAGCATCTTTGATATTTGTTTCTGCATTAACTGGATAACCAATGTAGTTCCATCCCGATTGTAAGGTGATTTCACATTCATCGTAGTTGACATATGATCCTTCATAATTGAATGTTTGGGCTTCATTGACATTAACCAAGTACATCTCTTTTACTGAAGTGGTTGTGAGGTCTCCATACCAACCCATGTAATCACCACCATTTGTATAAGTTTTATTTCCAGTCTTGATTACTATACCGTTGTCACCTAATTTATTTTTGAGCATTGTCAAACCTTCAGTTCCTTCAAATTCTGTAATGTATGAAGATACCCAGTTCCAGCCAGCTATTAATTCGAATGTTTGTTCGCCATAGATTTCTCTAACAACCCATGATGTTTCATCGTATGGGAATGCACCATAGTTTTCAGCGCAATAGTCTGATGGGTTTACTGAGAAGATACCGCCTGTGATTACAATGCTTGCTGCATTAGTGTATGTTTCTAATGCGCCAGTGAAAGTACCGCCTGAGATATTAGCAACAGCTGATTCACCATTACCGCCGTTAGTTGCTACGTGTACAGCAACTTCATCAGCTTTAATAGTACCACCGTAGATGTTGATAACTGTATTGCCTGATGTCATATTGTGGATAGCATAATTGTCTGATTCGATTGTAGCACCATCGTAGATGTTGATTGTACCGTTACCTGAAACAGCTGTGTAAACCTCATTACCGCCAGTAGTACCTGAATTTGTATGGAAAACTTTTGCACCGCTGTTGATGTTTACAGTACTACTTGTCTTAGCGACAACACCGTATGATGTACCGTTAGATCTAACAACAGTTTTGTCGTTTAAGTTTACGGTTGCACCGTTTCTAGTACTGATTACTTGGTTACTTGTTTTGTTAGGGTTGCCGTTGACTACTTCCATATTGTTAAGGTTCAAAGTTGTTTTGTATGTAGCTGAGTTTGAACCTACAGTGATTGCTGCCCATGCTGTATTAGTGCTTTCAGCTTTGATAGCTATCTTACCGTTTTTGAAGGTGATTTCATTTTCTTTCACACCTATATTCTTCAAGTAAACGAGGTAGTCGTTGATGTCACCGTTGTCAGTAATAGTGTAACCACCAAAGTCAACTGTGAAGCTCTTGTCGCCTGTGTAAACGAGACCGTCGATATACTCGCCATTGACATAACCGTTAGCCTTTGTATAAGTAATATCTTTAAGGACTACGATTTCATCACCGTCTTGTGCTGCATCGAATGCTTCTTGGAGAAGCTTATATGTTACATCACCAATCTTAGCGACTTGGTCTTCAACGACGCTGTAAGTGCCGTTTTCGTTGTCAACAACGATGTAGCCTTGAGCAACAACAATCAAATGACTAGCATACATACCAGAAATTCTTGGATCTGCTGAGAATGTACCACCTGACAATAATGCTGATGGGTTGTTGTTTGCATCACCTAAGTTATTTGTCATGTCTATGATAGCTTTCAAAGCGTTGAAAGTACCGCCTTTGATTTCAATCTCAGCACCTGTATCTGCCAAAACAGCACCACGAGCATAAGTTGCAAGGCTATTATCACCGAAGTTGTCATTTGAGAATGTACCGCCATTGATGATAAGTTTACCACCTGAGTTCAATACTCCAACAACCCATGGACCATGTGATGTACCTTGGTTGTTTGCTTCTTCAGCTGTAATACATTCTGTAGAATATGTACCACCATTAACTGTTACCAAACCACCGCCATTGACAGAGATTGCCATTGAATTGTATGGTGCTGTGTACATACCTTTTTGTTCAACCTTAACTGTTTCGGCTAATGTAATAGTACCGCCAGCTGCTTCAATACCGCCACCATATTGTGAATAGATTTCAGTATTATCTATCTCGACTGTTGTACCACCCAATGCCTTAATGTTGAGACCGTTTCCTCTATAGTTATAGAGTTTAAGACCTGTAAGAGTTACATTAGCTGCTCCTTCTGTACGAACTGTACCGTATGCGCCAGATGAATAGTCACCAGCAGCGACCATAGTACCATTCTTAATTGTAACTACAGAAGTACCAATAATCTTGAAGTTACGATTATTTGTATTATCACCTTCAGTTACAGTGAATGTCTCTTCGTTAAGGTCAACGACAATATTCTTGCTGTCGATAATAACACCGTCAGCTTGTTCAATACTCTTAATCAAAACGATTGTTGCATCATTTGTTGCCGCATTAACAGCTTCTTGCAGAGTTAGATATTTCTCATCACCAATTTGAGCAACATATTGTGCAAATTGATATGCACCATTTACATAGGTTACTCCATAATCTGTATTGTTAACAACACCATTATTGACTGTTAAACCTTCTTGAGCTGTGAATATAGCATCTAAGTCGGTTAAGTTGATTGTACCATTATCTGTAACAGCACCTTTAGCAATAACATTAGCACTTGCGATGTTGAGTTCTGCTTCTTCAACGAGTGTTGTCGCATTGTCGATTTCTATTGTTGTTTCTTTAGCGATATTTACTTTACCGGCATTGTAGAATACGAGAGATGTGCCAGTTGTTGAACTGTTGTGGATACTTGACTCATATTTTGTATCACCTGTGATGTTTAAAACACCGTCAGCGTGGTCAACAGACATCTTAGTATACCTAACCCATGCATCAGCGTCGTTGATTGTTACATTACCATTGACGATAAGGTCACCTGCATAGAAGTTGACGTTTGAATTGTCTTGTGTATATTTGTTGTCATCAGCTGAACGGCCATTGATGTTCATTATACCGTCTTTAGAAACGTGCATATAACCGAATGCAGCGAGTGAGTTTTCAACATTCAATGTGTATGTGTGTTGTGTTTTGTCTGCACTGTATGCACTACCAACCCAGCCACTGTATGATTCACCGTTACCACCGATGATAGCATTTTCAGAAACGTTAACTGTAACATTACTTAAGGTAATACCGTTAGCTCCAGCGAAAGTTGCTGCTGTAGTTGCTGCGGCATTTTGTCCGATACCTACTGAGAAGAAACCGTTGTCGATAGTAGAACCTACGATATTGTTTTCTCCATTGATAAAGCCGACCTTAGCACCGATAAGTTTTGTATCAGCGTCGAGAGTTACACCGTTCATGTAGAACCAACCATCACCTGTAACTGTAGCATCAAGGTTTGCTTCACCTGTTACATAGACTGTACCAGCGTTAGTTAATGTACCAGCAACTTTCACATTACCGCCATTTACATTCATTGTACCATCAGCTGTTACTAAGAAGCTTTGTGTTGTCTCGAATGTAGATGTAGCATCAATATTCATGATACCTTTAGATTCATAGCCAAGACCTTGTCCGTTGTGATTCTTTACGATAACATTAGAACCGTTAGTAATATCCATTGTAACTGTACGCTGTACTCCACCGGTTTCACTTGCAGGACGAGCTCCAACGGCAAATCCTTCGTAAACATTAAGTGTTGAATTGTCAAGTTTAATATTACCTTTACCAATTAAATAATCTAATTGAATGCGTGAATCGATAATTTCAACTTCACCATCATTGGTTGTAGATTGACCTTCTTTCTTACATGAAACATTAAGACCTATTCCATTTCCATTAACGCCAACTGATTTAGAAGTGAGGTTAGCCTCTTTGAAGATAAGTTTGCCATTGCCTTCACCGTTGCGACCTACATACAACCAACCTTTATCCCAGTCGACGTCTGCTGTACCTGTGATAGTAACAGTCTTGTTACCTACGAATGTAGCTGCCATTGCGATAGGAGCGTTACCTTCAGCCCAGATGAGTTGGATTGTCTCATTGTTTTGTGAAACTGTTGCAGCTGCTTCTAAAGTGCAGAACATCTTATTGTCACCTATCTTGGCAACAATGTCACGAGGATTTTCTATCACAGCATCACCTACTGTAAGTGTTGAGTTGATAGCATAAGAATTGCCTGTAGCTTTTTGATAACCGCATAACAAACCGTTGCTTTCTTCACTATATTTACCTATAACATTTACATTTTCTGCTGTAACATCTTCTAATAAGCCTTTGAATGTACCTGCTATAGCACCAGCACCGTAATGATGTTCAGCCCAAATCTTGATGTCTTTTACAGAACAATTTTTGATTTCGCTGTGACCATCTACAGGAGCTGAGAAACCAATAATACCACCTGAAGCCCAGTATAATGCATTTACATAACTTTCGTCTATACCGCTACCGATAACATGACAATTTTCAGCATATAATCCACTATAGACATAACCTACTATAGCACCAGCACGTTTACCAGCAACAGCTATCTTACCTTTAACAGTTATATTTTCAACTCTTGTTGTGCCTGAACCAACACCGATGACAGCACCTGTGCCATTATGATCTTGCAATGGTTCAATTACGGTAACATTTTCTATTGTAAGATTCTTAACAGTTGCGTTATGTGTGTAACGGAATAAACCGCATTGATTGTCGTCAGCGTTCAAGTTAGATAAGGTCTTATCTCTACCGTCAAATGTACCTGTAAACTTCTTATCTGAAGTACCTATTGAAACCCATCTTAAATCAGACATGTCGATGTCGTTTGCTAAAGCTGCATGGACTTCTGTGCCATTTAAGTTTACATAGTCTCTGAACCACATAAGTTCATTGACATTGCTGATGAGATAAGGATCGTTCTCTACACCAGTACCGTTAAGGACAACATCATTCTTTATGACTGTGAATGTTCCGTTTCCATTATCTACTGCATAATGGAATGGAGCTATTGTGCCTTTTACGAATGTCTCATTATTTGCAAATGTGAATGTACCACCTGTAATAGATACTTTACCTTCCCAGCCGGTTTCTACCTTAGCAATATTAGAAATGTTACCGCCTTCAATATTGATAGTTCCATTGAAAGCTAATGCAGAGATTCCGCCTTGGTTCATATTTTCGATAAGGAGATTTCCGCCTTTCACTGTAGCTTCACCAGATGCAACAGTCAAAACCATACCATTGTCGTCTACTTTGATGGTACCACCTGTCATGGTGAATTTGTTGTTGTCACCTGCTGTATATAAATACACGCCATTGACTGGGTGATATGCAGTTCCGCTAACAAATGTAACATTACCGTTATCCTTAACTGCGATAGCTTCACAATTATCGGCTGTTGATACTATCATACCTGTAGAAGGTTCGCTTGAGTCTTCGATAATTACGTGATTGCCGTTAGAAACAGTAATTGTTGAATTATCTTCGCTTGTAATTGTGTAACCGTTGAGGTCGAGAGTTAATTCTTTTGCTGATACAGCAGTGAATGTAACATTGTTGTTTACATTGGTAAGTAATTCAATTGTTTCACCGTTGTTTGCTTTATTGATAGCTGTTTGGAGAGTTGCGTAGTATGTATCACCAATCTTAGCCACACCTTTGAGTACTGTGAATGTACCATTGCCATTATCCGATGCCACATATCCTTCTGCTAGATTTCCTTTAGCAAAATTAATAGCGTTAGCATCTGTGAATGTACCGCCTTTAACTACAGCTGTACCATAAATGTAATAACTGCTACCATAGCAATCATTGAAAGAACCGCCTTCGATGGTCATTGTTGTACCGGATTGTACACGGAAACCACCGTTGAAAGTACCACCTTCAACTGTTATAGATGCTGTGTTCTGAGTATCTGTCAAACATGATGTCCAACCTAATTCTTGTCTACCATCTTTAATACTGAATGTACCATCTTTAATAGTAACAACAGATGAACCAGCAGCCATAATTGTTGCGTTACCACTATTATCATTATGGTATGTTCCGCCGTTGAGTGTTACATTACAATTGTATGCGTAAATAGTATGACTTGTACTTTGGAAGTGACTGACATTTGCATTAGTAGCTACAAGTGATGTACCTGAAGTGTACAAACCACCTTTAATTGTAGTGCCTGTGATATTCAAAGTACCTTGAGCATTATTAAATGCATAACCTACAACATCACCAACACGTTCAATTGTGCCATTTTTGATGGTCAAAGTAGCACCATCGTTTCTAATAACATTCTTATCAGCAGCAAAAACTCTTCTAGTATTTAAATCTAATTCAAGAGTACCTTCTGAGATTACAATAGTTTCTGTAGCGAAAATAGGTTTGTCTACATTTTCAACTAATGCGGTTTGCAATTCAGTAAGATTCTTTACTCTTACTACAGGATCGTAAACTGTTGCATTAACAGTTGCTAAATCATCTTTAGTATATGTTGCGCTATAATCTGTTATATTGATACCATAACGATTGTTGGTATCGTTAAGTACTACTTCTACTTCAGATTCGCCTTCAATAGAAAGTGTTTGGTTTGCTCTGAGGTAGAAACCTTCTTTAACACCGTTTAATGTAATATCTGTGTTATCAACAACTATGTCACCTTGTGTACCACCAAGGTAGAAACGACCCTCGATATTTTTAACATCGATAGTAGAATTCTCTATCTTAACATTGTTGTTTGTGCCATTATCGCTGATAACTGCTGTAAGTCCTGCTTGGCTTTCATTGTCAATAATAATAGATGAATTATTCAACAAGTTAACAGCAGAACCTGTACCACCATTGATACCGATGAGATATGTACCTGTAACACCAGTTGCTGTTATATTAACATTATCGAATGTGAGAGTTTGGTTTTCAAACATCCAGAAAACAGCTGTGCTTGCAAACACGCTTGGATCAACGATGATATTACCGTTTTTGAATTCTGTTGTTCCGAAGTATAGGTCATCTTCTGTAAGAGTGAGAGTCTTACCGCCAAGATCTATGACAGCGGCTTTTGTGATAGCTCTTTGTGAAGTAAGAGCTGGTGTTGCATCAGCGAGGAGTACAATTGTCTGATCTTCTGTTGCTACTGCAAAAGCTTCATCAAGTGTTGAGTAATATTTATTACCGATTTTTGCTACCAAACCGAATGTGCTTGTTACGTTGTCGTAGAGTGTTACGTTTACCTTAGCTGTTGGAGCTACGTAAGGGTCGCTGTCACTACCTTTTGTAACAACAACTTGAGGTCCGTTTTCAGTTGCATCCAATTCAACATTATTATTAACTGTGAGGTTGTATTCAGCTGTTGTGTTACGAACAATAACAGGAACTTCAGCTGTTAATTCGCTGTTTTCAACAGTCAAGCTGTAAGCTCCAGAACCGTCAGCGCGAACACCATATTGTGCGCCGGCTATTGTAGAGTTCTTAACACTTACAGGTGTAGATGTAGCTACTGAGATACCGCCTTCTTTACAGTTAGTAGCTGTGATATTGTCAAATGCAATACCTGAAGTACCTGTAGCCCACATTGCAGAGTGTAAGTTTGTGAACTCACTATCTTTAACATTGATATTGTATGATTGACGGAAACGCAATGCAACAACAGCTGTACTTGCTTCTTTAGCAGTGAAGTTACAGTTTTGAACTGTCACATTGTGAGCATATCTTATAACTTGATTGCCACCATCGTTACATGAAATGAAGTCGTGAGAATCATTTTCTGTTGTAAAGTTAATGTCTTGGATTGTCAATGTTTCAGCGCCTGTGTGGCGTGAGTTGCCATTAACATAGATAGTGCCTGTGTATTCAAATTGTTTGTCTTTGTAACCGTTACCATCGATAGTGATATTAACACCTTCTTTTTGGCTTACTGTTGCGTTATCGCTATTGTGGAAAAGAAGATTGATGGTGTTGTTGCCAGTAGTGCAAGCGTTGAGAGCTGCTTGAAGGCTTGGATATTTGGTGCCATTCAATTCAGCGAAGAGATATGTAGGTTCATAATCGCTTGGAGTGATTACACCAGTTTCTGTAGCAGTAGTATATCTACCTACAATTCTTACATTCTCTCCGTACTCAATCTCAAAGTCGTTAATGATAGCTGCTGCGCCATTGTCACGGTTAAGACATTCAATGTAAGTGTTTTCAATATTTGCCATACCATAGTTAGTGATAGCAGAATATTCTCCGTAGAATTCACCACCTCTGATATTAATAACACCAAGATGGTTGTAGATTGCTGCACCTCCTTCTAATGATGTGCTGTTGAATACACCGCCATTGATAGTCAATTGTGCATTATAGTTGATATCAGTGGAGATAGTTCTAGTTTGAGGTTTACCATTATAGATACCAAGAGGAGCGGTAATAGTACCTTTTCCTTCTGGATCGCTATCAGTAATAGTTAATTTACCAAAGTTTTTAAAGATGTAAATTTCCTGATTGGTAGATAATTCGTGACCATTAAGGTCGATGGTAACTTTTCTACCATTAGGAATTTCGATAGTATTACCAATACTAATATTATTAGCAATGGTAATGGTACCAACTTCATCATTCGCGAGATGCATCATAATTTGCGCCTCGGTTTTTGCACTTTCTGAGTATGTTCCCTGTCCGAACACAATCGAACATGACATCATCAGAAATGTCAGAATAAATGTTTTTAATTTCATAATAAATAATTTTGATTAATAATTAAGTTGTTATAAATGATTGTATTTCCATTACAATGATTTCTTGTGAAGGTCTAAAGTCTAAAGTCTAAAGACGAAAGTCTAAAGATGAAAGACGAAAGTCTAAAGATGAAAGATGAGATTTGAAAGTATACAGCATCTCCCGTAGAGTCACACGGACTTGTGACTTTAGAAAGACGTGTGAATTTAAATAAACGTGTGGCTTCACACTGACGTGCGAATTAAAATTATGAATTGATAGTTTGGTGGATTGGTTTTGGCAGATAGAGGCTGACGGCAAGCAGTCGTCAATTGATAAATTTTGGCAATAAAAGAGAAAATCGGAAAAATGGGATTCTAATTTACCCCCCCCGTGGCGGTTAAATGACTGAGCGTCAATACAATATGTTTAATGTATTTACCCATACGATTTGTCATTCTCTTTTTTTCTATAAAAGTACTTTTATTCAGTTGTATCAACCTACAAAAGTATAACTTTTTTTAATACAATTCTTAATTTTTTTTAACAAAAATAAAAAAAACGTATCAACCACGGTCCCTAATTAATTAAGGTGTAATTGATACGTTTTTTTTGAGTCTCCAAGTCACCAAGTCACCAAGTCACTGAGTCAAGGACTTGGTGACTCGGTGACACAGTGACTTATAACACCGAAACGCGTTTTACAGCAACACCATTGTCTGTTACTATTTGTACCATATAGATACCGCTTTCGTATTGTGTCATGTCGATGATAGTGTTGTCGCTATCAACTTCTTGATCATAGACAATTTGACCCAGTGCGTTGGCAATGGTGATACGTCTCATTGCTTCGACTTGGATATTCAAGTTGCCGTTAGTTGGGTTAGGATATATCATCAAGCCGTTGACACCGTTTTCATTGATTTCACTAACTTCAACAACAACATAGTCTTGGTCAGGATTGCTGTATGAGTTAGCAGCTTCCGATTCGCAAGTCTCGCCAAATTCTTCGTAGACAGCTTTCACTTGGTAATAGTACTTACCTTCTGCCACTTGGTCGAAATATCTTCTGTTTGTTGTTTCAGCCACTTTCTCAATGTTATCCAAAGAAGTACCGCGATAGATGTTGTAGTTCTTCAAAGCAGGAGCTCTGTTGGTATTTTCATCTAAAGCTACTGTACCTCTGCCGTCTACCGAGACGTAAGCGCGGATCATCCAAGTTAAGTTGAGACCATAGTCAACGATATCTTCCCATGTTGCGCCGTCTAATGAGATCCAGCGTGAGTTAGGATCGCCACAGTCCACCGAACCAGCAGCAGGATATGATGCTCCGTGAGAAGTTTCCAATACAACCCAGATGTTTTCTTCACCGCTGATTGGCAATGGATATGTCAAGTTGAATTCTACATATTCTTCATAAGTTGTTGCGGCGAAGTCTTGAGTGTGGATAATCATTTCTGGAGCGTAAGTGCCGCCGTAGTAAATATGAATCTTACCATCAGCTGCATCGCTGCTCTTGATGTAAGTAGCGACTTTTGTCAATGATGCGCCAGCGTAAGCTTCCAATTTTGATGCTGGGAACATGATGCCCCAGTAGAAATGATCTGGTCCACCGATGCCATCATTAACTTGACCATCGTCATAATGTAACCATTCTGATTTCACTTCTGTGTAAGGCCATACCAATGTAGCGCCGAATGTTCCGTCTTCGTTGATTGTGTTGTAAGCGTGTAAGTTCTTAGGTGATTCGCAAGGCATGTTGTAGATTACAGTTGTGGTTTGTGGACATGTCATTGCGTAATATGTAACGTCTTTTTCACCGCCGAGAACAAGCACTAATGAGATTTCATCGCCTTTAGTAGCTTCTTTGTCGATATATTGTTCACCTTTGACAAGTCCTTTGACGAGTTGGTCGTTGCGATATAAGTTCACTCCGACAACTTCAGTTTGAGGTAATGTCCAACTTACGATAACTTCATCATTGATAAGTTCAGCCATGAAGTCTTTCACGCCTTCAAATTTGTCGCATGCTTTGTAAGTCCAGGTGTATGTTGATTCAACGCCGTCGCTTGTTGTATAGACAGGAACTATAGTTGTTGTATATTCCTGACCATCTACGAGATTTTCAAATTGATAGTATGTATCGGTCAATTTGTCTGTCAGCAATCCGCCGTTCAAGTAGACTTTATAAGATTGTAGAGCTCTCGAATTAGAAGCGTTTTCCAAAGAGATGTCATCAACACAGACTGCGAACATGTCGGTTATGTTGAAGTGACGGAAAGCGATGTAGATGCTTTGACCTTCGTATTCGCTGAGGTCGATAACCTTTTCATAATAGTTACCAGCTCTTGTAGCGCGAGTGTTTTTATCTTTTGCAGATCTTACCTTGCCAGATTTTGCTGTCAATGTTTCTTCAAAGATAGTGACGAAGTCGTCGGCTGAAGTGTTGCTTACTGTAGAGATAGCCACGCCGTAGTGTTCTTCTGCCCAGTTTTCGTCCAAGCCGCAAACGTAGAATCTCAACTGTGAGTTAGCACCTATTTTATATTTCTTGTCGGTTACGAGATAGTTGTCAGGTGTAATAGCACCATATTGGTTTATGTAAGAGTATGATAATGCGCCGCCATAAGTTCCGTTATGACCTGAGCCTTCTGTTTCGTCAGCGAAAGAATCTTTGAAGTTTTCCCAAGTGAAGCCATCGCCGTCGGCGTCTATTGTCACCCAGCCGTTCAATGTACCGTCTTCAAAGTCGTAGGAGAACTCATCGCCTTTATCGCCTGCCGAGCCGCCTTTCCACATAGCGTAGCCTGTTGGTGATACGTATAAGTCGCTGACAGGAGAGAGTTTTTCTGTCAATTCACATGCGAATGTTGTTTCATCCCAAACTGATACTTCTTTGCTTTCGTATGATGAGTTGAAGCCTTCTAATTCTACGGTAAGTTTGTATTCACCTTTACGGAAGTCTTCTATCACACATGTTCCTTTTTCATCTAAGTTTGTAGCGTAGCTGTATCTTGGTTCGACTAAGTTCTGGAATGTTACTTTTGCACCTACAACAGGGTCGCCTGAGTTTGTAGCAGCGTTGACAGTAACTTTTGTCGACATGTTCTTAGAAACAGTGTTAGACCAAACTATTTCAGATTCTGGTGAGTCAGCTGAGAAGACAACATCGTCAATAGCTGTCAAGCTGCCGTAGCCGTAACCGAATTGATGGATAAATGCAACATAAACATCTTGTCCGGCATAATCTGCCAAATCTATTTGAGCAGCTGTCCATGAAGCTGTTTCTGCATAGTCTGCTGTTGCATATACGTCAGTCCAAGGACCTGTTGGTGAACTTGACACTGCCACTGCGAATTTGGAGAAGTAGGAACCCCAGATAGATGGATTCATGTATTCGAAGCTCAAAACCGTGTTAGGAGCTAATTTCATTTGAGGTGTTACCAAATAGAATCTTTCGATATTTGCATAGTATAATGCTGTGCTGTATGCGAAATATTGACTGCCGTTTGAGGCATATTCTTCGCCCATCAAGTTATAACATACAGAACCAACTGTCCAGTCTTGATTATCTGAAGGGTCAGAGCCGTTGCCACTGATGTCTTCGTTATATACAGTCCAACCGTAAGGCATTACACCTTCTTCAAAGTCTTCAGAGAAGACCACTTTAGGACCGCGGTTACCTTCGTAGAGAGCAGAAGCGCCCCATTGATATGCGCCTGTTTCTGCTGTTGCCCAAGTTTCGTCGGTGTATGTAGCTTCTGTTGTATTTTCTGCGACAAGTATTTCTTCTTGTGAGAAGAGATTTCTCTTATATACATTATATTTTGAAGTGAAAGCACGGTTGGCGCTATTTCTTTGAGGTGTGCCAACGAAAACAGCCTTAACATCATTGTTAGCGACGAAAGCGCCTGTTGATACGCCACCATCAAAAGCTATGTTGTTATTAGTCAACATTCTTGTGTTGCCTTCTGCATCTTCAACATAACCACGTAAGATCCATGTGTATGCCAAGCCGTAAACAGCAGAGTGTTCCCATGTGGTGCCATCTAATGAGATTAAATCGCCGTATTCTGTCTCTTGTTGTGCACATGCTGTTGCTGGATATGTCAATTCATCGCAATACATTGTAATCCATAATGGTTGGTCAGGATCGATAGCAACAGGAGTTGAAAGATTTACTTCTAAAATATTTTTACTGCCTGATGTTTCAAATTCCTGTGATGAAACCAATGTGGCAGGAGCGCTTTCGCCACCTACGTAAATGTTAGCTGTGTATGTGGCGGCTTCATAGTCATATATAGCAACTTTTGTCAAGTCAAGACCTGTGTACATATATGTGTTAGGAATCTTGATGCCCCAATAAACAGGAGATACTTGACCTGTACCGATATTTGTCACAAATGTGCCATCGTCATAATGTAACCATTGATCTTCAGCTTCTATTGCTTTGTAGAATGCGATGTTATCGACGAAATAAGCGTCTAAGGCTAAATTCGACAATGAGTCTTTTTCATATTCCCATTTATAGACGTGTTCGCCAGCCTTGACATAATGTTCTTCTAATTTCCAGTCATTGATGCCAGAGATTGAGCTGACTAATTTTCCATCGATGTAGAATTTACCGAAGTCGCAATTTGTCTCAGAAGAGATTTTGTGGTAGAAGCTTACCAAGCCAGCTTCTTCGATGTTTACAGACATTTCTATTGAAGAAACAGCTTTGTCGACGCCTTCGCCTGTTGATTTCATAGCGTAGTTGCCTTCGTAAGCGTCTTCTGTTATGACCCAAGGATAAGCTGAGTTGTTATTCCAGTTTCTTGCTGTCAATGAACCTAATTCAAAGTCTTCATAATCTGCAGGCAATGCTTCTAAGCTCCATGACACTTCCACTGCTGTTTCTTTTTCTTCAGCCTTGATCCATCTTACAGGATAATAGAATTCTGTCATTGAAATAGAAACGTTGTTGGTTTCGCCATAGTTTGCCACGAAGTCTTTTTCAGAAATCTGATAGCCTTCTTTTTCAGCTTTAGCTGTGTAAGAACCTGTATAGACTTTACATCTGTAGCCTGTTTCTGTTGGAAGTGTATATACTTGTTCGTTGCCAGCCTCGTCGACACCTGTCAATGTTACCTTTACATCTTCGATAGGAGTTACGCCGTCTTGTTCATAAACGCTGACAAGGACTTCAGTTTCTGCGCATACATAGAATGTCTTTGTTGAGCTGAAGTAAGATTCGCCTTGTTCATACATTGTAGTAACATTAACGTCGTAGCCGCCGGCGGCATATTCCATATCTTCAAAAGTATATGATGTTGTTGTGAGAATTTCCTCATTGACTTTTTCGCTGTCTAAATAAACGTTATATCCGAGGAAGTCGCCTTCTACAGCGTCCCATGATACGGTGACGTCTTCGCCTTCATAGATATTTTGTGGAGTTAATGTCACGTTTTTAGGAACAGCCATACGTGTGGTGAATGTACGGACCGGACTTTCTGTGACGCCTGTCGAGTTGCGTGTCTTGACTTGCCAGTAGAATACTGTTGCTGGAGCTATTTCTTCCAAGAAATAAGATGTTTCAGGATCGTTTGTCCAGTCGACTAAAATATCAGTAGGAGGATTTGTTGTTCCTAACAAGACCTGATATTCTTCTGTGTAATCGTTAATATACCATTGGAAGTAGACAGGAGCTGTAACGTCGGTGTCGTTATCCCATGGTGAATATAAACTTGCTACATCAGGAAGTGGCATAGCTTCGCTTTCAACCTTCAAGGTGAATGCTTCTGTTGCAGATGCTACGATATAATATTCGCCAGCTGGTGTGACATGTTCAAAGTTGTCTAATCCTACGCCGAAGCTTGAAGAACCGAAATAGTTGTCAACCATAGGACCTTCTTTGCCGCCGAAATCAGCAGGATATAAAACGACTTTACCGTTGAGGCCTTCTACTGAAGCTTTTAATATAGCGCCATTTTCTAAGACTATTTTATAAACTACGTCCTTGCCTTTTTCTGCTGAGCCAGGCAATGTGTAGTTGCTGTAGATAGCATTGAAGTCAGGTGTTGCTGTGAATGGCAAGCTTTCAATTGTTGTAGCCACTTCATAAACGTCGTTGGCGACAGGATTATAAGCGTAAGCGTTCAACTGAACTTCGAGTTCTTTGTCGCCGTATGCAATTGTGATGACATCTGTTATCTCACCTTCGCCGTTGCCGGTATTTACTTCAATGTTGAGAGGTGTTTCTTTTGTCAACTCGTATGGAGTAGTTACTTCTGAAAGTTCAAAATATGTGTTTTCATTTGAAACAGAAGTGATGGTCAAAGCCTCGTCTAAAGCAGTCACCTTGACGCTTTGAGAAGGAGTCCATGCGTTGTTAGCACAATAGCCGAAGTCGATTGTTTCAGGTTTTGCAGCTATGACAGGAAGCTCGTCGCCGAGGAACATATCGAACTTGACTTGTGGGGCGATGTAATAACCTTTGCTTGTAGGGTTGAATGAATAATCGCTGTAATCGGCAGCGTTTTCGTATGTTAAGTTGTTGTAGTCGCCGTAAGCGGAAATAGTTCTTTTAAGATCAGCACTTGCTGGATAATGATAGAAGTAAAGATCATTTTCGTAATCTCCTGTGTTGTCGTCAAGAGTCACCAAGAGGTTGCCGCCATTGTATTTGAATGGAGTGGTGAGTTCTATGATGACCCAGCCATTTGATGATGAACCTAAATTCACACTACCTTCAAAGACTAAGTCTTCTGATGAAACCGCTACATAATCTCTGTCATTGGCGAAACTCTCTTTATCGGTATTCTGCATGTATATTGCAAAATTACGGACATAAGAGTTGTCGTGCATTCTGAAAGCGATCGAGGCGATGAAACCGTTTTCCTGATTGATTTCATCAGCGGTGTAGATTATTTGTGAAAATGAATAGTTGTAGAAAAGGGCAGTTGGACTTTCGCAATGTACATAATCATCGCCACTACCGATCACTACTTCAACACTTTGTGCGTTGAGCGATGTTGTTAAACCGAATAGGAACAACATCACGGATAGTAATAGTTTTTTCATAATAGAATAATTTAATGAATAATAAATAATATATTTGGTTAAATGCACTGATTCTTGGAATAAATGAGTTTTCAAAAATCTCCAATTCATCAATACTATAACGATGACAAATATAATAAAAAAATAAAATGAATATATAAATAAGGTGATGTTTTTTTTGAGTCGCCGAGTCGCCAAGTCACCAAGTCACCGAGTCGCCGAGTCAATAAGACAATAAGTCAATGACCTTCATTCTTCATTCTTCATTCTTAATTCTCAAAACTCTTTCCTTCTTAATTCAAAGTTGCTTCCTAAGTAGTGGGAGCGTACTACTTCGTCGTTGGCGAGTTCTTCTGGTGTTCCGGCTTTAAGCACCTGACCTTCAAAGACGAGATAAGCTCTGTCGGTGATAGACAATGTCTCGTTGGCGTTATGGTCGGTGATGAGCACGCCTATGTTTTTGTTTTTTAGTTTAGCCACTATACGTTGTATGTCTTCTACTGCTATAGGGTCGACGCCGGCGAAGGGCTCGTCTAAGAGAATGAACTTAGGGTCGACGGCGAGGGCTCGTGCTATCTCTGTTCTGCGTCGTTCGCCACCAGAGAGTTGTATGCCCTTGCTTTTCCTGATGTGCTGAAGACTAAACTCATTGAGCAACGACTCTAACTTCTCTTTCTGCTGTTCCTTAGTCATGCCTTTCTTGAACTGCATCACCGAGGCGATGTTGTCTTCCACGCTGAGCTGACGAAACACTGAGGCTTCTTGCGCGAGATAGCCGATGCCGAGCTGCGCTCTCTTATACATAGGAAACTGCGTGATGTCTTGCTCGTCTAAATAAACATGACCCGAGAACGGTTTTATCAAACCTACAGTCATATAAAATGTCGTCGTCTTGCCAGCACCATTAGGTCCCAGAAGTCCGACTATCTCACCTTGTCTCACCTCCACACTAACGCCTTTGACGACAGTGCGGTTGTTATATTTCTTTATTAAGTTGTCAGTCCTAAGTATCATGTCTTTTTATGTCTAAAGTCTAAAGTCTAAAGTCTAAAGTCAAAAGTCAAAAGTCTAAAGTCTAAAGTTTAAAGTCAATAAGTAGAGACGTGACATATTACACCGATGAAGATAAATAAGATGTAATTGGCGCGTCCTAATAAGTTATTCTTAATTCTTCATTCTTCATTATTCATTCTTAATTCTCCATTCTTAATTGTCAAATGATTCCTTCTTTAATAATGTCATGTATATGTATCATTCCGACGTATTCACCATTATCCATTACTGGTAGTTGTGTTATGGATTTGTTTTGCATCAGTTCTAAGGCTTTGACGACTAAGTCGTTTTTATCTATAGTCTTAGGGTTTTGTGTCATGATGTCGGATGCTTTTATCTCTTCTATGTTAGGGTGTTTCATGAGCATTCTTCTGAGGTCGCCGTCGGTGATGATACCGATGAGTTTGTCGTTGCGCATTACCGCTGCTGCACCGAGCAGCTTCTCTGTTATCTCTAAAATCACCTTTGTCATGATGTCGTTTTCGCTCACCATAGGTCTTGCGTTTTTCACACATACGTCGCCTACTCTGAGATAGAGGCGTTTTCCGAGAGCGCCGCCAGGATGGAACTTGGCGAAGTCCTCCGCGCTGAAGCCACGACATTTCAACAAAGCTATCGCGAGGGCGTCGCCCATGACAAGCTGAGCCGTAGTGCTGGCAGTAGGAGCGAGGTTGTTAGGACAAGCCTCATGAGGCACGGTGGTGTCTAACACATAATCGGCTTGTGCCGCAAGGAATGAATTGGTGTTGCCAACGATGGCGATGAGCTTGTTCTTCCTTATTTTTATTAATGGAGTGAGGACTTTTATCTCAGGCGTCTCGCCGCTTTTGGAAATGATGATGACGACATCTTCGTCTCTTATGATGCCGAGGTCGCCGTGAATGGCATCGGCAGCGTGCATGAAAACAGCCGTCGTGCCAGTGGAATTTAAGGTCGCGACTATCTTTTGTGCGATATTTGCACTCTTGCCAATGCCGGAAACGATAACATTGCCTTTAGAATTTAATATCAATTCTACTACTTTAGTAAAATTATCAGTCAAAAGATTCTTTAGTCCTAATATAGAATTTGCTTCTGTATCAATAACTTGAATTGCGATGTCCTTAATGCTTTCCATGATTAAAAAAAATATTTTTTTTTCTTGCTTTATTAAAACTAAAAATTATAACTTTGTCAAAGAGACGAATTAAAAATTTTAACTTTAAACAAGACTTTGCAAATATAAATAAATTTCATTGAAAGGTTATGGCAAAAATTGATGAAAATAGTTTGCACGATTTATTAAAGAACGTTTTTGGTTTTGAACAATTCAAAGGTAATCAAAAGGAAATCATAAAAAGTATATTGTCGGGTAACAACACTTTTGTGCTGATGCCAACAGGTGGTGGCAAGTCGTTATGTTATCAGCTGCCTGCATTGATGAGTGAGGGAACTACTATCGTTGTCTCGCCATTGATAGCTTTGATGAAGAATCAGGTTGATATGATACGTAACTTCGGCGCCGATTCTGGCATAGCTCATGTCATGAACTCCTCATTGTCGAAGGCAGAGTTGAATCAGGTGAAGGAAGACCTCTCGAGCGGCAAGACGAAGTTGTTGTATGTGGCTCCAGAGTCTCTCACCAAAGAAGAGACAGTAGAGTTTTTACGAGGCTTGAAGATCTCGTTCTTCGCCATCGATGAAGCTCACTGTATCTCAGAATGGGGTCATGACTTCCGCCCGGAATATAGACGTCTCCGTCCAATCATCAACGCTATAGGACCAAAATTGCCAGTCATAGCTCTCACCGCCACAGCGACGGTGAAGGTGCAGAAAGATATAATGAAAAATCTCGAGATTCTTGATGCTAAAGTCTTTAAGTCGTCATTCGACAGATCGAACCTATATTATGAGGTGAGACCGAAGACCAAAGACGTCGTCAAGGATATCATAAAATATATTAAGAGTAATCCAGGTAAATCGGGTATCGTTTATTGTTTGAGCCGTAAGAAAGTGGAGGAACTTGCAGAAGTACTCGTGGCAAACGGCATACGTGCCCTTCCTTATCACGCAGGCCTCGACACTCAGACACGTCGTGACAACCAAGACAGATTCCTTATGGAAGAGGTCGATATTATCGTAGCGACGATAGCCTTCGGCATGGGTATCGACAAACCTGATATTCGTTTCGTCATCCACCACGACATTCCTAAGAGCTTAGAAGGTTACTATCAAGAGACAGGTCGCGCTGGTCGTGACGGCGGCGAAGGTAAATGTATAGCTTTCTACGACTACGAAGATATCCATAAGTTAGAGAAATTTAACAAAGGTAAAGATGTAGCAGAACAGGAGATAGCTCGCGAGCTTCTCAACGAGACAGTGACTTACGCCGAGTCGTCGGTATGTCGTCATAAACTGCTGCTTCATTATTTCGGAGAGTCATACGAAAAAGAAAACTGCGGTGCCTGCGATAACTGCATCAATCCTAAAGTCAAGTTCGATGGTCAGGAAGATATTAAACTCGCTATCGATGCTATCATCGCAACAAAACAACTCTTCAAGACAAAACATATCTCAGAACTCCTCGCAGGTAAACTTACTGGCGATATCAAAACGGCGAAACACGACACTAATGAGTTCTTCGGCGCCGGCGATGATAACGACGAGAAATATTGGACCTCGATAATACGTCAGGCTATCGTCAATAACCTCCTGTCTAAAGATATTGAAGAATACGGCGTGCTGAAAGTCACTAAAGAAGGTCATGACTTCGTGAAGAAACCTTATCCTGTAATGGTGACTAAAGACCACGACTACGACAACCCTGATGAAGATGACTTCGATGAGGAAAGAGTGTCGTTCGGTAAAGACAGCGGCACTGACAAGACCTTGTTCGCTATGTTGAAAGACTTGCGTAAGACCATGGCGAAGAAGATGAACCTGCCTCCTTTCGTGATATTCCAAGATCCTTCTCTTGAAGATATGACAATACAATATCCTATCACGATGGACGAACTTACTCAGATAGTAGGCGTCGGTCAAGGTAAGGCGCAGAAATTCGGTCAGCCATTCTTGGATCTTATCAAGGAATATGTCGAGGAAAATGAGATAACACGTCCTAACGACATGGTGATCAAATCGTCGGTTAATAGGTCGGCGATGAAGATCAGCATAATTCAGAATATCGACAGAAAGATTCCTTTGGAAGATATAGCTCATTCTAAGAATATGGGCTTTGATGAGCTTCTTACCGAGATAGAAAGTATAGTGGCAAGTGGAACACGCTTAGACATAAACTATTATATCGAAGAAAATATTGATGAGTATAACCAGGAAGATATTTTGGAATATTTCCGCGAGGCTGACTCCGATACTATCGAAGACGCTATGGAAGCTCTTGGCGAAAACGATTATTCCGAAGAAGAAGTACGTTTGATGCGAATTAAATTCTTCTCTGAAGTTGGAAACTAATGGCTTGAAAATATTAGCACTTTCGGTGTTGTTACTTCTGATGTCTTGTAATAATAAAGAGACTGAGGTGGCAACACCGAATGTTTTGTTGTCGGAACCTCAGATGGTTGATATAATGACCGACGTGCAGATCTTAGAAAACGCCATCAACTACAGAAGAGGTAAGAACATAAGTACCAACAACCTTAAAACCAAAGGCTATGATGCCATCTTCTCTCATTACGGCATCACCGATTCTATTTTGTTTGAAAACATGGATTATTATAACGACAATCCGGTGATGATGAAAAGAGTGATGGACTCTGTCGAGATGAGATTTCAAGAAATAAAAAAAGGCTTAAAGTAAAAACCTTAAACCTTTTTTATTACATTAACTTAAATTCCTTTAGTCTTTAGCCTTTAGTCTTTAGCCTTTAATCTTTAGTCAATAAAATTCATTACTATATTTATTTTACAATCGCTGCTTAATGTCTTTTTCACAGGACAGGTGTCGGCAGCTCTTTGAAGTAATGTCTTTTCTTTGTCGTCGTATGATTGTGTGAAATTGACCACGATATTAAATTCGCCTATTCTGCGTGGAGCGTCAGCCATTGTCTTGTCGACTTCGATGCTCATTCCTTCGAGGTTGATGCCTTTGCTTTCAGCGGTATAAGCCATCATCGCCATCATGCAGGCTCCTAATGAAGCAGCTGTTAAATCTATAGGAGAGAAACCTTTTCCGTTACCATCAACATTGATTTTAACACCAGATTGGTTGTGAGTGAACTCGCTGCATAAGTTGCCTAAGTATTTTCCTGAAATTGTTGCCATATTATTTAAAGTTTTATTAGTTATATTTAGTTTAATTGTCATTTTTTTAACAACGCAAAAATACGTAATTTTGTTTAACGCTGAACTTAGAAAATATTGATGAGATTATCGATAAAAGCGATGAAATTAAGTCACTGAGTCACCGAGTCGCCGAGTCACCAAGTAGAGACGCATCAATGATACCAATGAAAATAAACACACATTGATACGTCTTTTTTAGTTATGGAGTTATGGAGTTATGGAGTTGTGGAGTTGTGGAGTTGGGAAGTACTCCATAACTTCATCACTTCATCACTCCATCACTTAAAACAAACACGATATAATTAGTGATTCTTAATAAATTAATTGTCAGTTTCTTCCTGACTCTTTGATCATTTCTGAAAGCATGTCGTTGAGATATTGTCTTTCGAGGATTTCTTCTAAGCTTTGATGCATTTTATAGCACCAGTGATGATGTGGGTTTGCAGGGATATTGATTTGTTCTCTTTGCGTCTGGTCCCAGCGGAAGTCGCCGTCCATTGCTATGAAGTCTTGTATTGGCAATATCGTCCACATTGATGAGGATTCCAAATGTTGTCTTACTATTTCTTTGCACACCCAAGGCTCTGCGAAATAAGGAGCGCCTTCGTGATGACCCAACATCTCTCTGTAGAAGCGGTTTGTCGTTTCGCCGTTTTCCTCCCACCAGCCTCTTATCGTCGAGGTGTCGTGAGTGGATGTGGTGTCTACGCTGAGATAAGGATTCTCTTTAGGGTTGACGAAAGTGGCGCCGAATTTTTTAGGCATCCTTTGAACTTCAAGACTTAGGATATTAAGCTGCTGCATCACTTCCGGGACGCAGGCTGGAACCATGCCGAGGTCTTCACCGCATACCAACATATCGCTAGCCTCGATGATTTTAGGCAGTTTCTTCAGAGCTTCTGCCTTCCATAGTTCTTCGTTTCTGCGATAGAAGAAGTCGTCGTATATTTTATTCAATGCTTCTTTCTGAGCGTCGTCCAATGTTTGGTAAGCCTCAGTGAGATGCATGTTTATCCTTGGGTGGAATTTGTTGCTGTCGTGCTTGTCTCCTATGAATAAGTCACCAAGTCTCTGAGTCACCGAGTCACTGAGACTCTGTGTTTCTATGACTATATCATTTAATTCAAGAGGCAGGGCAGGGGAGAAGTGTCCCATTGTTCCTTGTGAATATTCTATTGGTATCTCCCAGATACGGAAGAATCCGAGTATGTGGTCGATGCGGTAGGCGTCGAAGTAGCGGCTCATCTGTGTCAGTCGTTCGCGCCACCATTGGTAGTCGTCTTTAGCCATCGCCTCCCAGTTGTAAGTCGGGAATCCCCAGTTTTGTCCTTCTGTGGCGAAGGCATCGGGCGGGGCGCCAGCCTGACAATCTAAGTTGAAAAGCTCAGGATTTGTTTGAGCCTCGACGCTGTCTCTTCCTATGCCGATAGGAATGTCGCCTTTCAAAGCGACGCCTCTCTCATGAAGATAATCGACAGCTTCTTTAAGCTGCTTGTCGAGATGATATTGAAGGAAGTAAGAGAACTCGGTAATAGATTCGCTGACTTGCTTAGACGTGTCAATGTTTGTTGATATTGCAGGAATCATTGACGCGTCTCTACTTGTAGTCTCGTAGTCTTGTAGTCTCGTAGTCTTGTAGTCTCGTTGACTACAAAAAAACGCGTATGGCACGAGCCAGTCTTTATTATCGTTGAAGAATGTTTTATAATCTTCTCTTTCTTTAATGTCGTTCCATGTCTGAAGGAAGATCTTTCTGAAGTAATCTTCTTTCACTTTCATCACCTCAGGATAGTCGACGTAGTCTTTGGCGTTTAATATCTCTTTTTGTTGCTTGAAATATTCTCTGTCGTTTTCGTCGACTAATTGTCCCATTTTGTCGAGGTTGAGATAGATAGGATGCAGAGCTTTTGTCGAGATGGCTTTATAAGGATATGAGTTATCCCACGAGCCGTCGGTGCGGGTGTCGTTGATAGGAAGAATCTGTATCATCTTCAACCCGACATTATTGCACCAGTCGGCGAGTAGTTTAAGGTCGAGGAACTCTCCAACGCCGAAGCTGTTGTCGCTTTTCAGCGAGAACACAGGCACAGCCACGCCAGCGCCTTTCCATCCATAAGAGATGTCGCCCTTGCCTTTCGACAAGACCTTAAAAACCTTTGTATCAAAAACGTTCTGCATACACCTTTTTAGAGTCTACGAGTCAACAAGACAACGAGTCAACAAGTACTTGTAGTCTTGTAGTCTTGTAGTCTTGTTGACTTGTTGTCTTATAATCTTTCTATCACCTCGCAAATATTATCAAAAATCTCTTCTATTGTTCCGACGCCATGGATAGGGTGGAGCACGTTTTTATTTTGATAGAAGTCGAGGACTGGTTTTGTCTTTTGGTCGTATTCCACGAAGCGATGGCGGATAGAGTCGATGTTATCGTCGGCGCGACCGCTTGTCTTGCCACGTTCGAGCATACGTTCTACGAGTATGTCTTCCGGCACTTCAAGGCTGAGGACGCCGCTGAGGTTGAGATTGTATTTTTTAAAGAGATTGTCGAGTATCTCGGCTTGTTTCACAGTGCGAGGGAAACCATCGAAGAGGAATCCGTTGGAGTCGGAGTGGTTGACGATGAATTTCTCTATTATCTCAGCTACTATCTCATCGGAGGCGAGGCCGCCGTGGTCGATGATGTCTTTCACCTTCAGTCCTATCTCAGAGCCTGCTGCTATCTCAGCGCGAAGCACCTGTCCTGTAGAGATGTAAGTTAAGTTGTAGCGTTCTTTGATATATTCCGATTGAGTTCCTTTGCCAGCACCTGGAGGGCCGAAAATTATTATATTTAACATTGTACTTGATTTTAATATTATTCTACTACTTTATATATTGAAGGATAGTTTCTTCCGTGTTCGTTATAGTCTAAGCCGTAGCCCACGATAAATTCGTTGCCAATGTTCATGCCGATATAATCTATTTTATAGTCGAATTTAAAGGCGTCGGGTTTGTATAGCATCGTCGCTATTTTGATACTCGCAACCCCCATTGATTGTAGTTTTTGCATAAGACAGCTCATGGTAAAACCAGAGTCGATGATGTCTTCGATGATGACGATATTACGGTCTTTCAATGAAGAGTTAAGTCCGATGAGCTCTTTGGCTTCGCATGTGCTTTGTGTTCCATTGTAGGTGGAATATTTTACGAAAGAAGTCTCACAATCTATATTAATATTTTTTAACAATTCGGCGGCGAACATAAAAGCGCCGTTGAGCATGACGAGGAAAAGAGGGTTCTTATCTTGCAGATCTCTGTTGATCTGGCTTGCTATTCTTGATATTGCAGATTCTATCACAACCTGCGAGATATAAGGCGTAAACTCTTTGTCTAATACTTTTATGTTATTCATAAATGATGTCATGTTAAAAAATTACTCGCAAATATAATAAAAAGTCTAAAGACGAAAGTCTAAAGACGAAAGTTTTTTTTAGTTATGGAGTTGTGGAGTTATGGAGTTATTGAGTTGGGAAGTACTTCATCACTCCATCACTCCATCACTTCATCACTTAAAATAAACACGATGTAATTGGTGCGTCTTAATAAGTCAGCGTTAGTGTGAACATTTCATTTCCTTCCTTGTTTGTGTGAGAAAAAATATAAAGCTTATGGATTCAAACAAAACAAAATCTATTGCGAAGCTTAGTGTCTTCACTATTGCTATCATGAATGTGACGGCGGTGGTCTCTTTGCGTGGACTTCCTGCCGAAGCCGAATATGGATTGAGTTCGGCTTTTTATTATCTCTTTGCGGCTCTTGTCTTCCTCATCCCTACCTCCTTGGTGGCGGCGGAGCTTGCTTCTATGTTCGCCAACAAAGAAGGCGGTGTCTTTCGCTGGGTGGGCGAGGCTTTCGGCAAACGTCTCGGCTTCCTCGCAATCTGGCTGCAGTGGTTCCAAAACACTATCTGGTACCCGACGGTGCTTACCTTCGGCGCGGTGTCGTTAGCTTTCATTGGCATGAACCCCGTCGAGGATATGGCTATGGCTAACAACAGAGTCTACACTCTTATAGTGGTGCTAGCTATCTATTGGCTCGCAACTTTCATCGCCTTCAAAGGCATCGGCTGGGTTGGTAAGGTGTCGAAGATAGGTGGTCTCATCGGTACCATCATCCCGTCAATAATATTGATAATCTTTGGCGTTTATTACGTCGCTACTGGTGGTACCATACAGATGGATCTCAGCGGCAGCTTTTGGCCTGACCTCGCTCGTCTCGACAACCTCGTCCTCGCCTCGAGTATCTTCCTCTTCTATGCAGGTATGGAGATGACGGGCGTCCACGTCACCGAGATGGATAATCCAAGCAAGAGCTATCCTCGCGCTGTCTTCATCGGTGCGCTCATCACAGTGTTGATTTTCGTCTTGGGAACCTACGCGCTCGGCTTCATCATTCCGAAAGATAACATCAACCTCACTCAAAGTTTATTGATAGGCTTCGATAATTATTTCAAGTATATCCATGCTTCATGGCTGTCGCCTGTCATCGCTGTGGCTCTCGCTTTCGGCGTACTCGCTGGCGTCTTGGCTTGGGTGTCGGGTCCTTCTAAAGGTCTGCTCGTCGTTGGTAAGGCTGGCTATCTTCCTCCATTCTTCCAGAAGACCAATAAACTCGGAGTGCAGAGTAACATATTAATAATACAAGGTGTCATCGTAACTATTTTGAGTCTTCTCTTTGTGGTGATGCCGTCGGTACAGAGCTTCTATCAGATCTTATCGCAGATGACAGTCTTACTGTATCTTATAATGTATCTCCTGATGTTTGCAGCTGCTATTTATCTTCGTTACAGCATGAAAGACGCGCCGCGTTCATTTAGGATTGGAAAGAAAGGCAATGCTTTGATGTGGATCGTCGGCGGTGTCGGTTTCTTAGGTTCGTTGCTCGCTTTCGTCTTGAGCTTCATTCCGCCAAGTCAGATCTCGACAGGTAGCAACACGGTATGGTACGCCGTGATGTTCGGAGGCTGCATCATCTTTGTACTTATACCTTTTATAATATATTCACTTCGCAAACCATCATGGGAAGACAAAGATGCAAAGATACAGCCTTTCCATTGGGAGAAGTGACTTTATAAGTCAACGAGACAACGAGTCAACGAGACAACAAGTACTTGTAGACTCGTAGTCTTGTTGTCTTGTAGTCTTTAAAAAACAATTTGGTACGTGCTTCGGCTTCTTTGTTCGACGTAGATCTTTTTATCCTTGATGAAGTCTTTTTCTAATCCTTCTTGATAATGTCGAATCGTGAAGAGCTGAAGTCCGTCGTTATATTTCACTTTAAAAGCTTGAGAGAGCGCCTCTGTGAGTTGGAGGCGTTTCTTTTCGTTTTCGTCGAAGCAGATAGAGAGGACGAGTGCCGACACCTGCGTCATATTGGCGTGTATGTTGAGTTCGTCCATGATATTGAAGATGAGCGCGCGGTTATGTTCGTTCATGAAGGAATAGTCGCGGGCGGTGATGCTCATCAGAGTCTGTTTCTCTTTCACGATGAAAGAAGGGATATATTCAATGTAATCTTTGGTTCCGTCGATGACGGTAGGTTCTAAGCTTGTATCTAAGAAGCATCTGACTTTAAGAGGTATGTTCTTATTTTGCAGAGGTTTCAGTGTCTTAGGGTGAATGACGGAGGCGCCGTAGAAGGCTAGTTCTATAGCCTCGAAGTAGGATAGATGGGCGATTTTTTTAGTGTCGGGGAAGCGTTTAGGGTCGGCGTTACGAATGCCGTCGACGTCTTTCCAGATAGATACTTCTTCTGCATCTAAACAGTTAGCGAAGATGGCGGCAGTGAAGTCGGAGCCTTCTCTACCTAATGTCGTGGTGGTCTTTGGAGAAGTCGAGCTTGCGATGAAGCCTTGTGTTATATACATAGTGCCGTTATGGTTCTCGTTGAGTTTCTGTATCCTAAGACGGCAGTCGTCCCATTCTATGTTAGCGGCGCGGAAGTTATGGTCGGTGATGATATATTCGCGGGCGTCTAAAAGTTCGTTTGCGAGGCCACACTCGTTGAGATAAGCAGAGATCAGAGTCGTGGATAGCATCTCACCGAAACTGACAGTGTTATCGTATTGATAGTCGTAGTCGAAGCCTGTCTCTTTAAGGTTTAGATATAAGTCTAAGAAGAGATTGGTCATCGTCTCGAAGATAGGGTGAGAGGTGTTGCCTTCAAAGAGTTCTGTCATGATATTCTCATGATATTCTATTATCTCGCTGAGCGCGCTTATCTCGAGATGACCGTTGTTTGCGCGGAAGTCGGCGAGGAGCTTCTCGATGGCGTTGGTCGTCTTACCCATGGCAGAGACGACGAGCATGATGTCATCTCTGTTTTCTTTTTCGAGTATATTCTTTAAGTTTCTGACGGCATCGGCGTCTTTCACTGAAGCACCGCCGAATTTATATATTTTGCGAATCATATTAATTACGAATTTAATTCACAAAGATAAGAAAAGACGAAAGACGAAAGACGAAAGACGAAAGTTTTTTTATGAAAAAAGTCGCGAAGAAATTTATCCCCGCGACTTTTTATTGACAGCTGAATGCTTACAGCTTATTTGATCTTCTTCTCAATCACTTGAAGAACTTCTTTAGTGTTTGAATTAGAAACGTAGGCTATGATATGACAGTTATCTGCGTTATAAGCTGCGTCTAATGTTGTTGCGTATGATTTGGTGATCACATCTTCAGGAGCGATTGCTGTTGTGTTGATTTCTTCACCCCATGCTCCGTTTATTGTCTTACGGAAGACATGACGATGGACGTAATTCAAATCATCGCCTTCTGGTTTAAGTTGTTTGCCAACGATGCTGTCTTCCATAATACATACTGTCAGACTATATGTGTCAGGCAATTCAACCAAAGCCTTAGTAGAGATGTCGACTTTCAAATTGCGTGAAGTTTCATCGTATTCAACATTTGAAGCCATACCAACTGTTGCTTCTTCTTGAAGTGCTGCAGCTACTGCATCAGCCCAGTCTGTTGAAGGGAAACCATAAACACCGCCATTAAGTTTACGGTTTACTGTTCCGATAGGGTTGCTGTCGAAACCGAAGAAGTTGTACCATTCGTCGCCTTCTGTTGTCTTAAAGTTAGGATAACCGCCTACAGGATTTGATAAGAAACCTGAGTGAACTCCGAGAACTACAACACTATGTCCGTATTGTTTTTGTAATTCTAATGCTAATTCACCTGCTGCTGGACAGTTGTTGCATCTAACTCCTGTGTAATCTTCTAAGAGAACGCATTTTGATGTTGTAAAGTCACCTGTCTCGCCAGGTAAGCCTGGATCAACTGGTTTTTCTGGTGGTGTTGTGCCACCGTTATTTTTGATGTAATCTTGTTCGTCAATAACATCACAAGCTGTCATTCCCATCATAAAGAATGAAACTGCTAATATGCTTAATATTTTTCTCATTTTTTTAATTTTTAGAATGATGTTGTAATAGATAATGAGATACCGCTTGAGGCAGGAACGACGCGACATACACCGCCGACGCATACCATACCTTCGCTCTGACGACCTCCTGTCAAGGTTATTCTTGTTGATTCTTTGATATAACCTAATGATGCTGAATAATAGTGGTCGCGGTTACCTTCTATTGGGTTGCCGTAGTTCCATTTGTCGCCTACAGAAACGAACCATTTAGCTCCGATTGAGTATTCAACTAAAGCTGCAGCCCAGTTACCTCTTTTCTTGTAGTTGTCAGGATGTCCATTAACTTTTTCCATATCGGCTTTGCCAGCAGTTACATTATCCCAAAGATGTTGTAATTCCATGCGGATACTTTGTTTGCTTGTGATTCTGTAAGAAAGATCGATGAAACCGATGTTAGCTTTAACGACTTCTGCGCCTGGGTGATTTTCGATGGTTTCCATATCATAGTACAAATTGATGTATTGTGCTATGAGTTTCCATTTCTTGTTAAGACGTCTTTCGAGTTCGATATTGAAGTCGTGGAAGAACTTACGGTCGCCTACAGCAAAGAATGGTGATGTATAGCCGAGTGTTCCGTTGTAACCTGAGATATGACTTGGAGCAGCTTGGCCTTCTTCGAGAATGTAATTTCTCTTTATGTCGTTGACTTGGCTGAAGTCGAGAGTGATTTTTGTTCCATATTTACCACCTATGATAGTGTTCTTTGGAATGGTGTAGTTGACTTGCAACTGCATTGCCATTTCGCCGAGAGGCTGTGTTGCGTAGGTGTAAATTGCAGGAAGGCTGTGAGTGTGAGTGTAGTTGATTGGAGGAATGAAGTTGATGTCTAAATCGTTCTTCACGCCTTTGTAATCAGATTTGAAGCTCATGTTATCAACACGTTTCACTTGCAATATAACACCGAAACCTTTTTGTGAATATGACAAAGATGACAAGAGAGCTTGACCTTCGTGATATGTGTAGTTGTTAAATGCTGAAGGGTCGTTGATCTTGTGAGCATATTCTGTGGTGAAAGCGAAACGACCGTAGCCTAAGTTGATACGTCCGTCGAAAGCGCCGACGTTTTCAGGGATTGTGTAAGTTGTGTTGGTGTTCTTTTGATATTTACTTACGAAGCTACCGCCGACAGATGCTCTGAATTTAGAGCTGCTCATTGCTTCGATGCTTTGGTTGAGGTCCCATTCGCCATCGATGCCACGTACTAAGCCTCTGCTTTCTGTTGCAGCGTATGATGCCCAGTAGAATCTTTGTTTACCATAGACAGCTTTCAAGGTTACGCCAGCTGCTGGACGATAGATGATTCTCATACCGCGGAGTGAGTTGTCGAAGCCAAGTGACCATTCTTCGTAGGTTCTGAAGATGAAGCCATTGCCGAATTGGTCGTAGATGTCACCGACGGTGATACCTATTGTTCCGTTGTCGTATGAAGCGTGATAGTTGGCAAGACCGACACCTTGCAATCTTGTGTCGAAGCCTGAAAGTTGAGGAAGATAAGCTTCGTAACGGATACCAGCGCTAAAGTTACCTAAAGAATAATTAATCTTGCCGAAACCAGCAATACCGAATTTGTTTCCCTTGATAGACTCTTCGGTGATGCCTATGGCTTCGTCAACTTGATAATATTGTCCGTCGACTTGGAAACTGCCGTTTACTTGCGAGTTGTCAAGTTGAGCAAATAATGATGTGGCACAAAATACTAATGCCAACGATAATAAAAATCTTTTCATTGTGAGAATGATTGTTTATTATTCAACGAGTTTTAAAATTTCTTCATAGAGTTCTTCTTCAGCGCCGTCGAAGTAGCCAGTGTGTTGGTAAACAACTTTGCCGTTGCCGTCGAATAAGAATGTGTGAGGAGGATTGCTTACGTTCATAGCTCTTGCTAAGTCCTTGTTTACGTCTAATAAAACGTCAAATTCCCAGCCTTTACCTTCAACGAAAGGTTTGATACGAGGTGTTGAACGTGAGTCGTCGATTGTCACTGCGAAGATTTTTACGCCTGTTTCTTCTTGCCAATCTTGATAGACTTCGCTCAATGCATTGTGTTCTTTAACGCATGGTGCGCACCATGTTGCCCAGAATGTCATTACGAAAGGTTTGCCGTCGTTGTGTAATTCTGTGATGTTGACAGCTTCGCCGTCTAAGTTTTTCAATGTTACGTTTGGTAATTCTGATTGTGCCTTAGCGCCTAAGAAAAGTACGCTTAAGAATAACATTACTAATGTCTTTTTCATAGTTTAATTTAATTAAGGTTATACAATATATACTTCTAATAATTTACATTCTTCGTTAGAGATGATGTCGATTTTGTTTACCACGTTAGGTACCAATATACATTCTCCGGCTTTGACTAATTCTGTTCCGCCTTCGTAAGACACGATGAAAGAGCCGCTTATGCCCATCAATATTACGAAAGAATCTAATTCGGAATAATCTTTTTTAAGTGCCGACTCGGCGTCTAACTTAATTACATTTGTAGTGAAATAAGGACAGCTGACCAAGTTGACAGTAGAGTTTTTAGCTTTCTTGTCGTATTTCACTTTGCCGCTATCTTCTTTCTTGAAGTTGATTGTAGCGAGAGCCTCGTCGATGTGCAACTGGCGTTGCATTCCAAAGCGATCTATTCTGTCCCAGTCATATACGCGGTATGAGGTGTCGCTTGTCTGTTGTATTTCAGCGACCATACAGCCAGCTCCGAGAGCGTGTATCTTTCTTGCTGGAATGAAGAAGACATCGTCGTTCTGAACTTTCTCGTAATTCAGCATATCACCGAGACTTTTGTCTTTGATAGCATTTTCAAATTCCTGCGGTGTGATGTCTCTGTTAAATCCAGATGCTAAGTTCGCATCTTTTTCTGCGTGCATCACATACCACATCTCGGTCTTGCCGTTATGTAAGCCGATTTCTTGTGCCAATTCATCATCGGGATGCACTTGGATTGAAAGATAATCTAAAGGATCTATGATTTTTATCAACAGCGGGAACCTCTCTCCGTATCTGTTAAAGACTTCATCTCCGACGAGATCACCCATGAAAGTCTCAATCAAATCGTTGAGCTCGTCACCAGCAAAATCGCCATTGCAAACAACACTGTTCTGACCTTCGAGACCTGAAAGAAGCCATGCTTCACCACAATTCATCAATTCTCCAAAGTCTTGGTTTAAAACAGTTTTAACATGTTGTCCACCCCATATTTTCTCAAAATACGCAGGCGTAAACTTTAAAGGATATAAAACACTCATTGACGTCAATTTGAGGTACAAAGATAATACTTTTCTTTTTTGTAGAAATAGTATTTCGTTAAAAAATAATTTTTACTTTTGATGTTAATATCAGAGTTGCTGAGATGCTAAGTTGCTGAGATGCTAAGTCATTAAAAATCTTACTATCACAGCATCATAGTAACTTAGCAACTTAGTAACTTAGTATCTACAAAAAAACGTTTACATGAAAACACTTGAATCATTACGACATAAGTTGAATATAAACGCCGAATTGTCGGGACAGGAAAAGAATACGAATAAGATTATTAATAAATTTTTAGAGAAGACAAATCCCGATGTTCATTATAGAAATGTTGGCGGCTACGGAATCATAGCTATATATAAAGGTGTAGAAGAAGGAAAGAACATCTTGCTGCGATCCGACATCGATGGGTTGAATATTCCGGGAGGAAGTCAATTTTCTCATCGTTGTGGGCATGATGGTCATGCGACGATATTATGTGGTTTGGCGATGCGTTATGGCAAGAAACGTCCGGCGAAAGGCGATGTCATTCTTCTTTTTCAGCCTGCTGAAGAGACAGGCGAGGGTGCGCAGGCTGTCATCAACGACCCTTTGTTTCAAGGACTTAAAATAGATACAGCTTTCGCTTTGCATAATCTTCCTAGTTTTGCCAAACATCAGATTGTGATAAAGAAAGACTGTTTCGCTTCAGCATCTTTAGGATTGAAACTGATTTTCGAGGGAAAGACTTCGCACGCCTCGCAACCCGACAAAGGCAATAATCCGCAGAAAGTGGTGACGACATTGCTCGATGCCTTTCAGAAGAAATATGAGAACCTAAGAAACGACAAGCATCACACTATTTTGACAGTGACGCATGTCACTGTAGGAGAAGAGACTTTTGGAGTGACGCCAGGACATGCGGAGATATGGATGACATTGAGAAGTCAGGACGACAAAGCGCTGAAAAATCTTACTGACAGCACCATAGGTCTATGTGAATATATCTCAAAAGAATTTAAGTTGAGTTTCACGCACAGCATACATGAAGCCTTTGCCGCGACGATGAACTCGAGTAGGGAGGTTGATGCTGTTGAGCGAGCTGCCAATGACTTGAAGCTGTCGGTCAATAAGATAAGAGATGCTTTTCCATGGTCGGAGGATTTTGGAAGATTTGGAGATATTTGTCCGACATGTCTTTTCGGTTTGGGCTGTGGTTTTGAACACGAGCCGCTACATAGTCCGAGTTATGACTTTGAAGATGAAATCATTGACACCGGCATTGATGTATTTGAGAAGATCGTTGAGGTTATAGCAGCCGCTGAGCGTTAGGGATTGGAGCGGCATCCTTTGCGAGCGTAGTTTACGGAGCGAGCAAAGATAGAGCGGAAAGCCCGACGGCGATAGCCGGAACGCCCAAAGCCAGTTTACAATTAACAATTGACAATTATTTTTAGAGTTGCAAAGTTCTGAGTTTATAAAAAAATCTTTAGCCTTTAGTCTTTAGCCTTTAGACTTTTTTATATCTTTGCGAAACAAATAATTATCCTGATGAAAGTATGTGTTTTTTGCGGAAGCAGCATGGGAAATGATGAGAGGTATCAAGAAGCTGCTGCACAGTTGGGCGAGGTTCTTGCTCAGCATGACTGCACATTATATTATGGCGGTGCTAATGTCGGGCTGATGAAGATTATTGCCGACAAGATGATTGAAAAAGGGAAGGACGTTGTGGGAATAATACCGAAGCTTATCACCGAGATGGAGATTGCGCATGAGGGCGTGACGAAGATGATAGAAGTCGATTCGATGTCGGAGCGCAAGCTGATGCTGATAGAAGAAGCCGATGCCTTCATAGCGATGCCAGGAGGCTTCGGGACCTTAGATGAGTTGTTTGAGGTTGTGGTCCTTAACCAGCTGCGTGTCACCGACAAGCCAGTGGCACTTTATAACACATTGAATTATTACGATAAACTAATCGACTTCATCGACCATGCTGTAAGTCAAGGTTTCATCAGAAAAGAACATCGCGACAATATTATCGTCAGCGACAATCCGGAAGTTTTATTTAAAGAATTGAGCAGACATAAATCCATCGACATAAAACAATGGATTGAAGATATTAAAGAAGAAAGCAGATAATTGATAATTGACAATTAACAATTAACAATTAACAATTAACAATTAACAATTGACTTATTGATGTAGTAGATAACAATATAATCATGAATATAATAGGAATCACAGGGACATTAGGTGCAGGTAAAGGCACGATAGTAGATTATCTCGTAAAAGAAAAAGGTTACGTTCATTATTCGGTACGTTCTTTCATTGCGGAAGAAATACAGAAGAGAGGCTTGGAAGTGAACCGCGACACTCTTACTGAAGTGGGCAACGACCTGAGAGCTAAACACTCGCCGAGTTATATAGCGACGCAGCTTTATGAGAGAGCTTTCGCTACGGGCAAGAACGCTGTGATAGAGAGCATCCGCGCAATAGGCGAAGTGAACGCCTTACGTTCTAAAGGTAACTTCTATCTCTTTGCCGTCGATGCCGACAGAGAAGTTCGTTATCAACGTATCACAGAAAGAAAGTCGGAGACTGACCATGTGACTTTTGAGACTTTCGTCGCCAACGAAGAACGCGAGATGAGTTCCACCGACCCTAACAAACAGAATATTGCAGCATGTATCAAAGAGGCTAACTTCGTCTTTATGAACGATGGCAGCATCGCAGATCTGCATAAAAAAGTGGAGGAGGTGCTGCAGAAGATTGGTGAGCAGGAATACAAAAGACCTTCGTGGGACGAATATTTCATGAACCTCGCCGACACTGTAGCGGAGCGCGCCACTTGTAACAGAGGACGTAGCGGCTGTGTCATAGTCAAAGACCGTCAGATCTTAGTGACAGGTTATGTAGGAGCGCCGACAGGTTTGCCACATTGCGATGAGGTAGGACATTTGTTCAAGAAGATGATACATGAAGACGGACATATCACGCAGCATTGTGTGAGGACGGTGCACGCTGAGCAGAACGCTATCGCTCAGGCGGCGAGAAGAGGCATCGCTTTGGAGGGAAGTACATTATATTGCAGGATGACGCCATGTAGGACCTGCGCCATGTTGATAATAAACTGCGGTATAGTACGAGTCGTCTGCCAGAGGAAATATCATGACTGTGCCGAGTCGGAGCAGATGTTTAAAACAGCAGGAATACAATTAGAATATATCTACGAGGAAGTACAGCAGTACGATAAACAGTAGTCCGCGAAATGTGGTCCACTAAATTGCGCGAAATTACGCGAAAGGGTGCGAAATAATAGTCCACGAAATTTCGCGAAAAAAGCACGAAAGGATTGGGTGTTCTTTCGTGCTTTTTTGTGGATAATTCTTTCGTGTTATTTAGTGTTCTTTTGTGTTATTTAGTGGATAATTCTTTAGTGTTCTTTCGCGTTATTTAGCGGATGATTATTTGGTGGATATTGGCTAATAAAAAAAAGAGGACACTTTGCTGTATCCTCTTCGTAGTAGCGGGGACAGGATTTGAACCTGCGACCTCCGGGTTATGAGCCCGACGAGCTACCAGACTGCTCTACCCCGCATCATGAACTGCAAACTAAACAACGTTTAGTTGTTTTTGTTTGAGACTGCAAAGATAAATCATGTTTCTTTACAAGTCAAGTATTTTTTCAAAAAAAAGTGTACTATAAACTTTGGGGTTAAATGTCGGGTTATCAATACATTTTTAGTTTGCCTATCTCGTGATAAAGTTATAAAGGCGACAATAAACTTCATTTGTCGCCCTTATATATATCACATAAAACTATTAATTACGCAAAAACTTAACTTTAATCCTGTGCTTTAAATTGTCTAAAAACATCTAAATTAATTCCGTAAGTCCATTCGATATAGTCGATGGAAGCTTTATGAACCTTCATGAAAGCGCCTACAAATTGATTGCCTTTCTTTCCAAAATAATATTTGAAACCAAGTCTTTCATAATAGTTGGTATATGCGCTTGGAAGATATTGGCTTTCGAAAGGTGATGTGCCTGAGAGAGCCCATGATTTTTTCTCGTCGGTTCCGTTGTAAATGCCATGATATAAGTAATATGAGACTCCGATGCAGAAAGCGACTTTGTTATACAAAATCTCGAACATGGCGGAAGCCGCTACGTGCATTGAGTTTATCGGGCGATATTCGCACAAAGGAATGTTCAAGATACCAGCTTCATATTCGTCTTTGGCTTGTAGGTATTTCACTTTTGTCTCGCCAGTATAGCATAAGTCTAAGCCGACATCATATCTGAATATAGGGTGGAAATGACGTGAGACACCGACTCTGAAAGTGTTGCTGAAATAATATCCAGGTTCGCCGGATATCTCTCCGTTACGTTTGGTGTTGGTCTGTAAAAATCCAGGTGCCTCGCTGAGGAAAATATATGTCTTCTTCTTAAATGGCTCCCATTCGCTGCGGGTAAACTCTTCTCTTCCGTTGATATTATAGCGGCAATTCAGCTGATAACCATAGACGTTGACACCATGATTAGGTAACACTATAGCGCCGTTGGAAGAGTGTGCAAACCAGAAACGCAATCCTAAGTCCATGTTGCGACTTATTCTGAAAGTAGGTCCGACGTCAATTCCTAAATGAACATTCATTAAAGAACCAATGAACTCGTTGCCATATTTTGGCCAGAAGGACAAGCCTGCGAGGATGTCATAGTCAAACGACCAATTGCGTCCTCTGTAGAAGTTGCCGTTGATAAAACCTCCTACCGAATAGCAATCGCCTATGGTGTTGATATATTCTGTGACTGGAAGTCCGTTGGCATCGCGATGTTCGTATTTTGCACTGTCGATGGTGTTATGCTCGTAGCGGAAAAAGAAACCGTAAGATGGAAAGTTGAAACATTGTTCCCATTCTTTCTTTCCTGTGGTCTGATAACCAACATGCAAGTCGAAGTTGTACTGATGACTCTCGGCGAGATATTTGTGACGTTCTACGAAAGGGATATAGGTTCCGTAACGTATGGCCGGCTCAATATACCATTGGGAAAATTTATTTTTTGAATTGTCTTGAGCTTTTTCTTGAGCTAATGAAAATGAAGTTATAGAAATAACTAAAAACGATAACAATAAAAATCTCTTCATTACAAAATGTTTATTATTTTTGTGTGCAAAGATAAGAAAAGAAAGCAAAAGTGAGAGTAAAATTGGAAAAGAATATTGCGTGCTAAAACAGTCCTTTATTTTTTTCTCACAACTTACGAGGACAAGAAGATATTTTGTTACTTTGCAATCTGAGTTAAAATAAATTCAATATGAATCACAAAGCAGGTTATGTAAATATTATAGGAAAGCCAAATGTCGGAAAATCAACGCTTATGAATGAATTTGTAGGCGAGAAAATTTCTATCGTGACATCGAAAGCGCAGACTACAAGACATCGTATTTTGGGTATTGTGAACGGCGATGAGTTCCAAATTGTGTTCTCGGATACGCCAGGAATCATAAAAAATCCAGCTTATAAGATGCACGAAGTGATGAATCAGTTTGTGAATGTGGCTTTCATCGACGCCGATTTGATATTGTACGTCGTCGACATCACAGATAAAAAAATCGACGAGAAGACGGTGGATCGACTACAAAAAATCAACGATATTCCTATCTTCGTTCTTTTGAATAAGATAGATTTGTCAGATCAGGAAGGAGTGACGAGCGCTGTTAATTTCTGGCAGAATACACTTCCAGCAGCGACCATATTCCCGATCTCGGCTCTCCATCACGCCAATATAAGTCACATCTTCGACTGTATCTTGGAGAAACTTCCGGAATGTCCGCCTTATTTCCCAAAAGACGAGTTTACCGACAGATCGATGCGCTTTTTCATTTCTGAGATAATAAGAGAGAAAATATTGCTCATCTATAAACAAGAGATTCCTTATTCGGTGGAAGTCGTCGTTGATGCTTATGAGGAAAGCAAGAAGATGATAAATATCAGAGCTACCATCTATGCGGCTCGCGACTCGCAGAAAGCTATATTAATAGGTAAGGCAGGCAGCGCTATCAAGAAACTCGGCATCATGGCAAGAGGCGACATCGAAGAGTTTACAGGTAAGAAGATATTCCTCGACCTTAACGTTAAAGTCAGCAAAGACTGGCGTGACAATGAAGATGAGTTGAGAAACTTTAGTTATGATTTTTAAGGAGTAAAGGGTTAAAGGATTAAAGGGTTAAAGGGATTTTGAAAAAACTTGTTGACTCGTTGAGTTATTGACTTGTTGACTTTTTTTCTTATCTTTGCAAATCATCGAAAAAAATATAGAAATGAGTAATATTGTTGCAATAGTAGGAAGACCTAATGTAGGTAAATCGACATTTTTTAATCGTTTGGTACAGACACGTCAAGCTATCGTGGAAGAGACGAGCGGCGTGACTCGCGACCGTCATTATGGTCACAGCGACTGGAACGGAAAGTCGTTTACGGTGATAGATACAGGAGGTTATGTCGTTGGTTCTGACGATATTTTTGAAGAAGAGATTAGAAAACAAGTTGATCTCGCTATTGAAGAAGCCGATGTTATAATATTTGTTGTCGATGGTAAAGAAGGTCTCCACGTACTTGATGAAGACGTCGCCTTGATACTTCGTCGCAGCAAGAAAAAAGTATTACTCGCTGTCAACAAGACCGACATCCCTAACAAGGAAAGTAACATCGCCGACTTCTATACCTTAGGTCTCGGCGACATATTCGCTTTCTCTGCCATGACAGGAACAGGTACCGGCGAGCTTTTGGATGAAGTTGTGAAATATCTTCCTAACGACACAACAGATACTTACGATGGACTTCCTCGATTCGCTCTCGTAGGTCGCCCTAATGTTGGCAAGTCATCTATGATTAACGCCTTCTTGGGACATGATCGTCATATCGTAACAGACATTGCCGGAACTACGCGCGACAGCAACAACACTCGTTTCAATGCCTTCAATATGGACTTCGTCCTTGTTGACACTGCCGGTCTTCGTAAGAAAAGCAAGGTCTCGGAAAATATAGAGTTCTATTCTGTCATGCGCTCGATACGCGCCATCGAAGAATGCGACGTAGCCGCTCTCATCATCGACGCGACACAAGGATTCGAGGCACAAGATATGAATATCTTACGTCTTATCGAGAGAAATAAAAAAGGTCTCGTTCTCATTGTAAATAAATGGGACTTAGTAGAGAAAGACTCCAACACACACCTTCAGTTTGAGAAGATGATAAGAGAGAAGACAGCACCTTTCACCGATTATCCAATCATCTTTACTTCTGCGATAAATCGTCAAAGGACATTCCGCGTCTTGGAGGCTTTACATCAGGTGTATGAAAACCGCGAACGCAGAGTGCCAGTACGTGAACTTAACGACACATTATTAGAGATAATATCAGCACAACCTCCACAAATTGCTTCAAGAAACCGTTATCTCAAGATAAAATATATCACACAGCTGAAGAGTCCTACTCCACAGTTCATCTTCTTCTGTAATCTTCCAAAAGACGTCAAAGAGTCATACTGTCGTTTCTTGGAAAATAAGATAAGACAGAACTGGAACTTCAACGGAGTGCCGATACAATTATTTTTCAGAGAAAAATAATTGTAATTAACAGTTAACAATTAACAATTGACAATGACTGTGGACGATGACTGTTGACTGTTGTCCGTTGTCTGTTGACAAAAAAATGGAAGAGCTCAGAATAGATAAATGGTTATGGTGTGCACGTCTTTTCAAGACGCGTACTCTTGCTGCCGATGCCTGTAAAGGTGGTAAGGTTAAGATTAATGATACTTCCATCAAGCCATCACGTGATGTCAAGATAGGCGAGCAGATACAAGTACAACTTGGTCAGCTTCATAAAGTAGTCGAAGTAAAAAGCATTCCCAAAAGTCGTGTCTCGCCAAAGCAAGTCGAGGAAGTTTATATTGATTTGACTCCGAAAGAAGAATACGAGAGAATAGAATTTATCCACGCATATAAAGTCGAATATCGCGACAGAGGCGCAGGACGTCCGACCAAAAAGGAAAGAAGAGAAATTGATAGAATCAAAGGAGAGATGTAGACTGTTGGCATTTACTTTTCCTTAACAAACAAAACTTCTTTCATTGTGTTTTTACGGCATTATTATTTAAAAAAACAAACACTATGAAAGATTTTAATTTCAGACATGGAGACGCTAAAAGCGATGTCTTTGGAACAGATGCAATGATCAATCCATCACCAGTGGATAGAATCCCTGATGCACCTACAACACCTCAAATAGCTTATCAGATGGTTAAAGATGAGACTTATCCTCAAACTCAACCTCGACTAAACCTCGCTACTTTCGTCACTACATACATGGACGAATATGCTACAAAACTGATGAATGAAGCCATCAGTATCAACTATATAGACGAAACGGAATATCCTCGTATTGCGGTGATGGGTCAGAAATGTATCAATATTATCGCTAACCTATGGAATACACCTGAGACAAACAAATGGAAGACAGGAGCTCTCGGTATCGGCTCATCGGAGGCTTGTATGCTCGGCGGCGTTTCGGCATGGATGCGCTGGCGTAAAAGAAGAATGGAACAAGGTAAGCCTTACGACAAACCTAACTTCGTGGTGTCTACAGGCTATCAGGTTGTGTGGGAGAAATTTGCTCAGCTCTGGCAGATAGAGATGCGTACAGTGCCGCTCACTACTGAAAACCCGACCTTAGATCCTAAGAAGGCTATCGAGATGTGTGACGAAAATACTATCTGTATCGTGCCTATTGCAGGCTGCACGTGGACAGGTATGAACGACGATATTGAAGAACTCGACAAGGAAGTTACCAAATTCAACAAAAAGACCGGTAACCAATTATGTATCCACGTCGATGCTGCTTCAGGTGGTTTTATCTTGCCATTCCTCAAACCTCACGTGAAATGGGATTTCAGATTAGATAATGTCTTGTCGATTAGTACATCTGGTCATAAATACGGTCTCGTTTATCCGGGCTTAGGATGGACGATATGGCGCGATAAGAAATATCTCCCGGAAGAGATGTCGTTTAGCGTCAACTATCTCGGCGCCGACATTACTCAGGTTGGACTTAATTTCTCACGTCCAGCAGCACAAGTCTTGGGACAATATTATCAATTCATAAGATTAGGATTCCAAGGTTATAAGGCGATACAACAAAACTCGATGGATATCGCTGAATATCTACATAATGAAATCGGCAAGATGCCTCAGTTTAAGAACTATAGCACAGAGATTGTGAATCCTCTCTTTATCTGGTCGCTTAATCCTAAGTACGATAAAGTCGCAAACTGGACGTTGTACGATTTGCAATATAAGTTACAGCAAAACGGCTGGATGGTGCCAGCCTATACCTTGCCGAAAGACTTGGAACAATGTGTCGTGATGAGAATTGTATGCCGTCAGGGCTTTAGTCGCGATATGGCTGATATGCTTTTGAATGACATCAGAATGGCTGTGACGGAGTTAGATAAACTCAGTTATCCAACACAATCGAGAGTGGAAGTCAATAGAAATATCCATCCAAAACATAGTTTCAACCATGGAGGAAAACATCATTGTAAATAACAATTGGTAAATAATAATGAAGGAGAGGCTGTCATCTTAAAATATGGCAGCCTTTAATATTAAAAAACTTATCTTTTTAATTTTTATTCTTTAGCCATATTTCTTATCTTTGCAAAAAAAGAATTATTATATGAACCCAGTAGTAAGTATCATTATGGGAAGCACTTCTGATCTTCCTGTTTTAGAAAGTGGTATAAAGTTTTTAGATGAGATGGGCATTCCTTTTGAAATGAATGCTTTAAGTGCGCACCGTACTCCTGAACTCGTAGAGGAGTTTGCTCGTAACGCTCAGGCTCGTGGCATAAAAGTTATCATAGCAGCAGCAGGTATGGCAGCACATCTTCCAGGTGTAATCGCAGCAATGACGCCGATACCAGTCATCGGTATACCAGTAAGAACCGCCATGGAAATGGACGCTCTCTTCTCAATAGTGCAGATGCCTCCAGGAATACCTGTAGCGACAGTAGGCATCAACGCTTCTCTCAATGCAGCTATACTCGCAGCTCAGATGCTTGCAGTGGCAGATGAAAACATAGCGAAGAAAGTCGTTGATTATAAAGAAGGTCTTAAAAAGAAAATCGCCAAGGCAAACGAAGACCTTAAAGAGATAAAATATAATTTCAAGACTAATTAAGACTACAGTCTACGGACAACAGTCGATAGTCCTTGTGTATAACATATAGGACAAAGTCTGTAGTCTGTAGTCTGTAGACCGTAGACTCTAAAAATGGAAACTCAAGATGAAAAACGGCTTCTAACTTCAAGTCTCATTATCCCGATAATATTGGTGTTGATAATGTGGCTTGTAAAAATTGTTGAAACCGTTTTTGGTCTTGATTTTTCTTTTCTCGGAATAAAACCGATATCTGCTGAAGGTCTGCCAGGAATCCTGCTCTTTCATTTCATCCACGGCGACTGGCATCATCTCTTTGCTAACACAGTGCCGATACTTGTCTTAGGCGCATCTCTCTATTATTTCTATCGACCAATCGCAAACAAAATACTCCTTATATTAATGTTCTCTACAGGACTTATAACATGGTGTATGGCTCGTGACGGCGTTCATATCGGGGCGAGCGGCTTTGTATACGGACTGACGTTTTTCCTCATGCTTAGCGGTTTCATCAGAAGAGACAGAAAATTGATAATCATTTCTCTCATCGTTGTTTTTCTTTACGGAAGTCTTGTCTGGGGATTATATCCTAAATACGCCATAGAAAACAACATCTCTTGGGAAGGACATCTCGCAGGATTCGTCATGGGAATCGTTTTAGCTATTTATTTCAAGAAAGAAGGACCGCAACGCGAAGAATATATTTGGGAAGATGAGGACGATGACAATGACTCTGACGATGACAATGACACTAATGATGATAAACCTTATTGGGACGTTCCAGAACCTGATAAAGACGAACTTACGGTAGTTTACAGGTTTAGGAAAAAATAAAATATTTTCTCTATTTCAAAGCTTTGCCAACAAAATTTGTTATATCTTTGCAGGTGGAAAAAGACTTATAGAATTGGCACCACAGGGTTCAATGTATCTTCCTGCTACCGGCTGTTCTACGAGTCTTTTTTATTTTCTATCAGAATAGAAACTTTTCAAAATATTAGTTCCCGCTTTACTTC
>SUWV01000041.1 GCA_015061315.1 Lentimicrobiaceae bacterium | reverse complement strand
ATGAAAGGCATAGTTTTTTAGGTCAACAGATTTTATAGCCAATAACTATAAGCTGTAATTAACAATTATACGAATATTTTCTTCAGTCTCTGCATTGCTTCCACGACGACACTTCTCGGACATGCTAAATTCATCCTCATACAGCAGTCGCCTTCCTTGCCGAAGATATGACCTGCATTGAGTCCTAAGCCAGCTTCAAAGACCATCTTACGATTTAATTCCTCATCGCTGATACCGTAATCATTGAAGTTCATCCATATCATATAAGTAGCTTCTGGCTTGTGAATTCTCACCTTCGGCATCTCATTACGAATAAAATCGACAGCAAAATCTATATTACCTTTTATATAATCAATAAGTTGAGCGTGCCACTCATCGCCTTTTTCCATAGCGGCTTTCGTTGCGACCTTACCGAAAATATTTCCCATGTCGGCTTCAGTGGAATGTACGAAATCCGTATATCTCTTCCGTAAGTCTTCATTAGGAATTATCACTGTCGATGTTGCCAAGCCAGCGATATTGAAAGTCTTGCTCGCGGCATGAGCAGTGATGCTGTTTTGTGCAAACTCTTCTGATATGGAAGCGAAAGGCGTATGTTTAAATCCTGGCATCACCAAGTCGCAATGTATTTCATCAGAGAACACCAAGACATTGTTTTTCAGACATATCTCACCGAGACGTTTCAGCTCTTCCTTCTTCCACACTCTTCCCACTGGATTATGCGGATTAGATAGAATAATCATTTTAGCAGTCTTAGCTTGTTGCTCCAACAAATCGAAATCAATCACATAACCATCTTCAGTGTCGATGAGAGGATTTAAGACAAGTTTCCTTTTATGATTATTAACTGCAAAGAAAAACGGGTGATAAACAGGAGGTTGAATTATTATCTCATCATCTTCTTTCGTCAAGCCCATCACAGCGAGGTTAAAAGCATTGACAATTCCAGGAGTGAACGACATCCATTCTTTCTTCGTTTCCCATTGATGATGACGTTTCAGCCAATTCACAATAGATTCAAAATAAGCGTCCTCGCGAAAAGTGTAACCATAAACATCAGTCTTTGCTCTTTCTATCACGGCTTCACGTATAAAATCTGCCGTAGGGAAATCCATATCGGCGACCCACATAGGGATAACGTCATCTTTACCAAAGACATTCTTTCTCAAATCATACTTAACACTCTCAGTATTAGTACGGTCTATTATCTTGTCGAAATCGTATTTCATAACTAAATTTTATACACAAAGATACTTAAAAAAATTCTTATTTTAAAGTAAAATTACATACTTATTTCAAGTATTATATTTACCTTTGCATTAACATTATTTTCAGTATGAAACACAATATATTAGCGATATTATTTTTATTTCTTTCCATTGGATTCATTTCGGCTCAGCAAATGAATAGAATCCAGGGCGTCATAAAAGATAATGATAGTCATGAAGTTTTATCAGGCGTCACTGTTTTTGTAGAGGAACTGAAAACAGGAACTTCAAGTGATGAAAAAGGACATTATGAGATACAGTTACCTTCTGGTTCTTATAACATCAAATTTTCTTTTGTCGGTTACACCAGCAAGACAAAACAAATCGAGGTGACAAATTCCGTCAAGACATTGAACATAAATCTCAAAGCCGACAACAAGATTCTCAATGAAGTCGTTATCTCGAGTCAGCGTAGAGACGCTAATGTCAGAGAGTTAAAGATGAGTGTCCAGACCATCGACATGGTAAGGATCAAGAAGATACCAGCCTTGATGGGAGAAGTCGATGTGATAAAGACCATTCAGCTTCTACCTGGAGTTCACGCCGCCTCGGAAGGTTCGTCGGGTTTCAGCGTTCGTGGCGGAAATCCAGATCAGAACTTGATTCTATTGGACGATGTCCCTATCTATAACGCATCTCACTTCATGGGATTTTTCTCTGTATTCAACAACGATGTCATCAAAGATGCTACATTATATAAAGGTGACATTCCTGCGATGTACGACAGCCGTCTTTCTTCTGTATTAGATATCAAGACATTAGACGAAATTCCATATAAGTTCAACATGCAAGGAGGCATTGGTATATTGACAAGTCGCTTGACGTTAAACATGCCTTTCAACAAAGGTAGAAGCGCAATTCTGATTGGCGGACGTATCACCTACGGAGGAGTTTTAGCGTGTACCCTAATAAAGAATCTTAGAGGCAACTCCTTGTATTTCTACGATTTCAACGCTAAGATAATGCACACTATCAATGACAAAAACAGAATCTTTGTCTCGACATATTTCGGTGACGACATCCTCGGCGTTGACTCTATAATGACAATGAAATACGGAAACAAAAATGTCACAGCTCGATGGAACCATATCTTTAACGACAAATTGACTTCCAACCTATCGTTGTTTTACACACATTACAGATATGACATCGGCGTTCAGATGGATCCTTATGAATTCAATATCATAGCTGGAATTGAAGATGTAGCAGCTAAATACGACTTCACCTATATATTTAATGAGAATATGTCGTCACGCTTTGGAGCGTCAGCCACTTACCACCAATACGGACAAGGTCGACTAGAAGATAAGACCGGAGCCATCGCGACTTTTATGGGTGTAGAACCTAATGATGAAGTGACAAGAAAAGCTTTGGAATACTCTCTCTATTTCAGCAACGATCATAAGTTAGGGCCTTTGTTTTCGATAAGATACGGATTACGACTATCGATGTTCCAGAATATAGGCAAGGAGACGTTCTTCCTCTTTGATGAAAATCACGAATGTTACGACCAAGTCGATTATGCTTCAGGAGATATTTTCAATACGGAATTTAACTTGGAACCGCGTCTCGCTGCCATGTATCAACTCAACGAGTTCTCATCAATCAAGGCATCCTACGGCAGGACAGTGCAATATGCACAACTTGCCAGTAACGCTTCTGCAGGAATACCTTTTGACATGTGGTTTCCAACAAGTCCTAATATCAAGCCTCAGAAATGCGACCAGTTTTCAATAGGTTATTTTAGGAATTTCCTTAACAACGAGATTGAGACTTCGGTGGAATTTTTTTATAAAAACATACACAACGTCATCGATTTCGCCGACAATGCAACTCTGATTGGCAACTTATATATCGACGGCGAAGTGAGAGCTGGCAAAGGTTATGCCTATGGCGCTGAGTTCCTCTTAAGGAAAAACTTCGGTGACTTCTCAGGCTGGATCTCATATACTTATAGCAAGTCTATGAGAAAAATACCTGGAATCAATTATGACAGAGAATACGTCTCTCCTTACGATAGACCTCATAATTTAAGCATCGTACTCAATTACGCTTTCAACAAACGCTTCGATGTCTCAGCATCATGGGTTTATAATACCGGACAACCTGTTACCTACCCTTGCGGGAAATATACTGTCGACGGAGTGACATACGCCGTTTACAACGGAAGAAATAACAGCCGTTACCCTGATTACCATCGCCTCGACTTATCAGCAACGATAAAATGTAAGGACAGACATAAGAACTGGAAAGGCGAATGGAACTTCTCCATATACAATGCTTATGGACGCAAAAACACCTGGGCGGTTCTGTTCCTCTCAGAAGGCGAACATATCTCAACGACAAAAGTGTCGCTGTTCTCTTTCATCCCATCTGCAACATACAACTTTAAATTCTAACGACTATGAAAAAATATTACAACTTATTAATATTAATATTTATCGCTTTAACATTATTCACATCTTGCATCGATGAAAACTTCAAAATCGATGTGCCAGATGGCGACCGTCTCGTAGGAATAAACGGATATATCACAAATGAATATAAGAAACACGAAATCGTAGTCAGCAAGACCATGGACTTTTATTCAGAAGAAGAAATAGAAACCATTTCAGGAGCGGAAGTGTTTGTATATACTGATACCGATACAATATATTTTGAAGAGACAGATGAGAAAGGACATTACCAAACCATTGATTCCGTTGCAGGTGTCATCGGCAAAACATATCATCTTAATGTAACTTACGTTGATAATGAAGGTGAGCATATATACTTTGCTGAGTCAAGGATGAGAGAAAACACTCCTCAAATAGATTCGTTAATAATAAAAAAAACATCAAACAATTTTTTCCCTGGCGTTAATGACACAGCAATAAACTTATATCCGTATTTTCAAACTGTCGATGATCCTCAATGCAATTATCTCATTAACATTATCGTCAACGACACTTCTTATTATGCCGATTCATATCTCAATTGCAAGACTCTATCTCTGATGGGATTATCTGGAATGTATTTTAACGGTCCTGAAATGGTAAGTAAAATTGGAGAACAAAGCATCCACACTCTAGAAAACATATCATATTACCAAGATGGATTTAGCTATTCATATAGTTATCCACATGTCGAGCCTGGAGATAAAATAACGGTATATTTATACAGCACGACGCCTGAATTTGCGACATATTATAATGACGTTCTCTTCAGTTTTGGAAGCAATCCTATGATGGGGACGCCGTATAATGTGAGCACAAACATACAACCATACGGCAAGGCTGTAGGCTTTTTCGAAGCTATTTCAGTCGTCTCAGCAAGCATTATATACTGATATTCAAAGGATAAAAATATTTTAAAAAAAAGTTAATTTTCATGTTGCAGGAAAGGAAATAAATTGTATCTTTGCATCGTCTTTTTAAGGCAGAGTTCTTAGAATTCTTGGGGGAGTCGCATAGTGGCAATTGCAACAGACTGTAAATCTGTCCTCGGATGAGTTCGGTGGTTCGAGTCCACCCTCCCCCACAAAAAAAATCGCTGTGAAATTCGCAGCGATTTTTTTTTATTCTATTCATTACAACAATCAAGTTGTGTTTATTATTTCATACTCAATTGTAGTGTTTGCTAATTGTTAATTCAATATACTTGTAGCCTCAAACTGTAATTTTCCCGTAAGCCCACATGTTTCTAAATCTAAGCCGGATATATTAATTTCACATTCACCATTAATACTCGACTCCCACGACAATAGTCTTGAGTTATAAATAGAGACTGTAGGATTTTTCAAATCGACATCACAATCTATGATTCCATATTCTGAAGTATAAATAATACCATCATAGCTACTTTTGTCGAGTCTCATCCCAATGCCATCACAATAAGCATCAAAAGACATTTCATTGATCATACCATTGATACCGTCAATTTGGACAAGCACATTTCCCTTATCGTCTTTAGCTGTTATAGAACATGTCGTCTCTATAGTTTCTGCCGACAACGACACTGTACTATTACCATATTTAACATTAAGAAGCGGAGTTATTTTAATAGAGTAATCTCCAACAACTCTTTCGTAAGAATCGGTATCTTTATTATCACATGACATCAATGTCACGATACAAAGAGCCAATAGGCAACAGATAATTTTCTTTATTTTCATCATAATTGTTATTAAAAAAGAGACATATTATTCACTAACATGTCTCTTTAACGATCAAATATCTAAGATATTATAAATTATTTTTTTGTTCCTACTATATCGAGGTTACCTGTGATATTCAAGCTTACAGGAACATTAATTCCCATTTCTGTAGGGATTTCCAAATTTATAGCACCATTGAGTCCTGATGTCCAGCTGATTTTACCATTTACAGGAGCTGCAATTGTTGAGCTGCCTACAGTTAAATTAATATTCATTTCGAATACACCTGTTTCTTCAACAGTAAGAGCTTGATTTATAGTAGAACTTTTAAGATTTAAACCTACTTCATCACATGTTCCACTCAAAACGAAAATTGGCACTATCTGACCATCTTCTTCGTATGACAATGTTACATTTACGTCATTGTCATCACCTACTTTAGAAATGTTACATAAAACACCCTCTATTGGTTCTATAGCGCCCATATCGTTAATATCGAGCATATCTTCCATACCTGGAATGTCAGATACCACTGATAATTCCAAATTAGGAGTCATTGTCAATTCGTAAGATCCGACAAAATTTTCTGTGTAATCTTTGTTCTTTTTACAACTTGTCAATGAAAGTGTACAAACTGCTAAGAAGCATACTAATAAAGTTTTGATTTTCATAAAATAAAAAATTTAAATGTTAAATAAAATGTTTTTTTAATGATTAGCAAATATAACAAAAATATCAACGTAAAATATCTAAAAAAATTATCAATTAATTAACAATAAATTTAGATTGTTTTTTATTAAAGTCATTATCAACGCCTTCAATAAAATATATTCCACTATCAAAATCGGATATATCAAGCGTAATAACATCTTCATGATTTTGCAATGTATAAATCAACTGACCTTGAATATTATAAATGTTAATGACTTTTAATTTTTCTGTTTCTACATTGATATAGTTTCTTGCTGGATTTGGATAAACACGCAAGTTCATTTCTGACAATCCTCCAAATATCTCATCAATATTTTCGTAACTATCCTCACCATTTGTCAGCCAATCCAAGCTAAAGTTATAGAACACAGTGCAGTAATCACCTTCATTTTGGTATGTCTCTTCCACATAGAGACCTATAGTGTTATCTGGCAAAACGCATAAAGAAGAATAAGCAGAATTGTAAGGCACAATGCAACGGCTTGCTGGCCAAGTTTCTCCTTCATCGTAGCTGACATATACTGTCACATTTTTTCTCGAGTTTCCTGTTGGCACAGAATGTAACAATCTGTTTTTATCTCCACCCTTATTTACAGACGAATAACGGATAATATCGCCGTTACATGCAGGAGCGACAATGTCGGTCCACTCTGATGTTGATGCTTGCCAAGTAAGACCGCCGTCTTCCGAGATATTATACCACCTATTACCATTATGTCTGATGCTCATCAAGATACGACCGTCGACTAGTTCAACCACTTTAGCTTCATCGCCGCCTATCGAAGCTCTCTCAGAGACCTGCCACGATTTTCCATTATCGTCAGAATAAACTGCTCTGTTGCATATCACTTCTCCTGTTCCATCATTTTCACGCATCGCTATCACGAACATAATCCTACCCGACGATGTCAAGAGTCCGCTGCCAGAACCAAAGAAGCCACCTAACCAAGTCTCACGACCTTCCACCTGACAATCGACACCATAGATCTGAGAAGTAATATCTTCTGCTTCTTCCCAAGTTTTTCCATTATCATTACTTCTTGAGATATACATTCTCAATGGGTTAGATGGTGTTGAACCCCAGAATCCAGGTCCACCCACGAAGGCTGCTATTATACCACTTTCATCATTATTCAAAGCCAAGGCACAGTCGCCATAGCCTTTGCCGTGACCTGTACCTTCAATGATTGTGTAAGGTTCTGTCCAAGTATGGCCTCCATCGGAACTTACATTACATACAATATCAATATCTTCTGGAAGGTCACCGTTGTTGTATTTACGTTTGTCGGTAACCGCTACAATATCACCGTTTCGTGCGGTAATGACAGCTGGTATTCTGTAATTAGTTGAGTTGTAATCTCCAGGACGAAGCAATGTTGTACGAGCCAATATAATCTCGCGATTGCCTATCGGAGAAGGACTTCTTAACTCACAAACTTCTACCTCAGTATCTATTGACAACAACGACATATCAACGAAGTTGCCTTCCACAGCGTCGTCAGCGAGATCCACAGTAAGCCATAAGTAATTAATTCCTTTCAAAAGCGAACCATTCAACTCACAAGTAAAATCGCCTTCTTCGGGATCGCAAGAACCAATCAATACAGCATCATCAAGAAATCTATTGTTCGCACACTCCTTCAATCCTGTAGTAAAGACATCGATTTTCTTAACATCAGCTATTTCTGTCGTTCCTTTTAAATTGATTATTATAGAGTTCAGCTTGATTGAATCTTCAGAGCCTTTATATTGTACCATAGCATTAAGTATCAGCTCATTTGAATTACCCCTTGCTGTAAGTCGAGTTTCTTGCTTCACAATGGCGCTTATTTTTTTTTGAGAAAAAGCCGCTAAGGAGACAAGCATCAGTAAGAATAAAGTTAATGTTTTTTTCATAGTATTTTAAGTTTTATTGTTTAAGAATAAAAGACAATAATGCTTCACAACCTTCGGTAACGTCGTCCCATGTAGCTTGAAAATCGCCTGTGTACCAAGGATCTGCCACGTCAGCAGGACGCGATGTATAATCCATAAGCAGAGATATTTTTCTTTGATGGTCCTCCCCTAACATATTTCTTAAATTACGTAAGTTACTATGATCCATAGCGACGATATAGTCGTAATAATCATAATCTCTTTTAGTAATCTGACGCGCAGTCTTGCCTTTACAATCTATACCATGCTCAGCAAGTTTCTGACGTGCAGGCGGATATACAGGGTTACCTATTTCGTATGTAGACGTCGCTGCTGATGCTATCTCAAATTCGTGACTCAATCCAGCCTTCTCCACAATATCTTTCATCACAAATTCAGCCATCGGACTACGACAAATATTTCCAAGGCAGACGAAGAGTATTTTATTCATATATTACAATTTAATGATTAAAGACACATTTCGTAAATCTTCATAATATCTTCTTTTGTCAATGACTTAAAGCCTTTCAAGACACTTCCGCCACAAGCTTTATTCGCCATGTCCTCAAAATGTTCTTTTCCGATTCCTAATTCTGTCAGCGTACTCTTCAAGCCTAATGTCTTGAAGAAGAAATCATAAAGTCGTTTGATACCTTCTCTTGCTATCGACATCTCATCTTGATTTGCATCGACGCCAAACACATTGACAGCGAATTGCACATATTTAGAGACATTTGTTTCGTCGAGACAATATTCGAGCCAGCGAGGCGTAAGTATCGCAAGACCAAGACCGTGAGTGATGTCGTAATAAGCCGACAGCTGATGCTCCATTGGGTGACAGCTCCAAGCCTTAGCTCTTCCACCGTTGATAAATCCGTTTATAGCCCACGACGAAGTCCACATCAGATTGGCGCGAGCTTCGTAGTTATCAGGATTTTGTATCGCGACAGGTGCATATTTCACAACAGTCTTAAGCATTCCTTCCATGAAACAGTCGAGCATATTTAAATCAGGTTCCATATTGAAATACACTTCCATGATATGCGACATGATGTCGACGGAACCACAAGCCGTCTGGTACTGACTTACAGTATATGTATTTGTAGGATCGAGGAATGAGACCTTTGGCAAGAGATGTGGGTCAAGACGACCTATTTTGTCGTTAGTATCCGGATTGCTGACAACGCCACCAGTATCCATCTCGGAGCCTGTAGCAGAGAGTGTTAGTATTGAGATAATTGGAAGAGCGTCATTTATAGGAGCTCTTTTCTCGTTAAAGAAATCCCATGGGTCATGATCGACGAGAGCGCCTGCCGCCATGAATTTAGTAGCGTCGATAGTAGAACCGCCACCGACAGCCAATAACACATCAATGTTATTATCCTTACAAATTTGCGCGCCCTTACGCACTGAGTCGATACGAGGATTAGGCTCGATGCCAGAGAGTTCGAAGACTTCCAAGCCATGTTTCTTCATCTCTTCCATAACTTTGTCGTAAAGCCCGATCTTTTTGATAGAACCTCCGCCGTAAGTCATCAAGACGCGTGTTCCAAATTTTCTTAATTCTTCTCCTAAATGTGATAATTGATTTTCACCGAAATAGACCTTAGTCGGTATGTTATAAATAAAATTGTTCATAGTAATTATTTTTCACAAAGATACAAATTGATTCGCAAAATCACAAGATGGTAACTCTAATTTTTTCGTGATGATTTCGTGCAATTTCGTGGATAGTTGTCCGCTAAATCTCACGAATTTAACACTAATTCTTTCGTGATAATTTCGTGTAATTTCGTGGACTATTCTCGTGGACTATTCTCGTGGATAAAGAAATAGAGACGCCATTCTGTGATGACGTCTCTATATTCATGTCCTTTCGCGTATTTTCGCGAAATTTAGCGGACTATTTTCGTGGACTTAGTCGATTCTGCAGCAGAGGTTTCTGTCGCCGAATGCGTCGTCGATTCTTGTTACGTGTGGGAAGTATTTGTCTTGGACATCGCTCTTGTTAGGGAAGCCTGCCTCTTGACGTGTGAATGGGAATTCCCAGTTGTCGCTCATCAACATCTCAGCTGTGTAAGGTGCGTGTGAGATGAGGTTGTTGCCTTTCTCTGCCTTGCCGCTTTCGATATCGGCTATCTCTTGACGGATCTTAATCATTGCGTCAACAAAACGATCTAACTCTGCCAATGGCTCGCTTTCTGTTGGCTCAACCATCAATGTCTCATGAACAGGGAATGCCACTGTTGGAGCGTGGAAGCCGTAGTCCATCAAACGTTTTGCGATGTCGATAGCAGCAACACCTGTAGCTTTGTTAATGCCGTTGATATCGAGAATCATCTCGTGAGCAACGTGACCGTTGTTACCGGTATAAAGTATTGGATAATAATCTTTCAATCTATCTTTAAGGTAGTTAGCATTTAAGATAGCCATCTTAGTAGCTTCTCTCAAACCTTCGCCGCCTAACATCTTGATATATGCGTAAGAGATAGTGAGGATTTGTGCGCTGCCGAATGGAGCTGCTGACACTGCACCGAGTTTCTCGTTATATGTAGCGAGGTTGAGGTGTGTTGGCAAGAATGGTACCAAGTGAGCTGCCACGCCGATAGGACCTACGC
>SUWV01000040.1 GCA_015061315.1 Lentimicrobiaceae bacterium | reverse complement strand
CATTTAAGGCATTGGCGAAAGTACTTTCCAAAGCAGCCGATGATGACATTCCAGCGCCGAGAGGCACGTCACCGACAAATACTGTGTCGAAGCCCTTTGGTTCGAAGCCACGCTTCTTCATCTCGCGACAGACGCCGAAGATATAACGAGCCCATGATTCTTTTGGAGCGTCTTCTTCGTTCATGCCAAATTCTACTTGTGCGTTATAGTCAACGGAATAAGCACGTACCTTGTCTGTTCCATTAGGATTTATAGCTGCGTAGATGCCTTTGTCTATCGCACCTGGGAAAACGAAGCCGCCGTTATAATCTGTATGCTCGCCTATGAGATTGACGCGGCCAGGCGAAGCATAAACCATATAATTATCGCCAAATAATGACTTAAATTTTTCTTCAATAATTCTTGTATCCATAATGATTAGATTTTAACACATTATTTTATTTAATCCTCAAAAGTACAAAATTTTGTCTTACGAAAAACAGATAAAGGAAAATTTTAAACTATAAAAAAGTATACATGATACTTGATGGGATTTTTGTATCTTTGCACTTATCTCTCAATATGCTAAATATGAAAAAAACTGTATTATACTCTTTGGTTATCAGCGCTATCGCATTATGCATGACTTCATGTACAAAAGAGAATGCTCCTGAGCCAATCAATCCTATCCCTTCCCAAGAACAGATTGATTGGCAGAAGTTAGAGACTTACGCTTTTATCCATTTTGGCCTCAATACTTACAACGACTTGGAATGGGGCTACGGTAACACTCCGGCTTCTACTTTCAACCCTGTAAATCTCGACTGCGAACAATGGGTCGCTACATTGAAACAGTGTGGCATGAAAGGCGTGATACTCACAGCTAAACATCACGACGGCTTCTGTCTCTGGCAAACTGAGACGACGGATTATAGCATAGCGAACTCTCCTTATAAGAACGGTAAAGGCGATATGGTGAAGGAACTCTCCGACGCCTGTAAAAAATATGGTCTTAAATTCGGACTCTATCTTTCTCCTTGGGATAGAAACAACTCGGAATACGGTAGAGAAGATTATGTGGAGACCTACCACAAACAAATCGATGAGCTGACAAAAAACTACGGCGACTTATTCGAGTTTTGGTTCGATGGCGCTAACGGAGGCAACGGCTATTATGGCGGCGCCGATGAGACTCGTTCTATCGACGCAAGAAAATATTATGATTACGAACGTGCTCGCGATACTATTCTAAAACGTCATCCTGATGCGATGATATTCGGTGGCACTTGCCAGACAATACGTTGGGTCGGCAACGAACAAGGCTGGGCTGGCGATACGGATTGGTGTATGATAAATCCTGAATTATCCGACCACACAAAGCATCTCAATCACGGCTCGGAGAATGGAACTCACTGGATTCCAGCTGAAGTCGATGTCTCCATTCGTCCAGGTTGGTTCTATCATAAAAGAGAAGATCATCAGGTGAAGTCGGTGGCGCAACTGACTGACATTTATTATCGTAGCGTAGGACATAACGCAAATCTTCTTTTAAATTTTCCTATTAACCTCGACGGAAAAATTCCAGTCTTGGATTCTTTGAGAGCGACAGAATGGCATGAGGTTATTGTTAATGATTTTAAAGATAATATCTTAAAAAACGCTGTAGTTAGAGTCGATAACGAAAGAGGTCGTAAGTTTAAGTCAGAGAACGTAATCGACGACGATTGGAATACTTATTGGGCTACTGATGATGATTATAACTTCGGAACAATCTCGTTTTCTTTTGATAAGCCTGTCAGAATGAATAGGGTAGTGCTGCAAGAATATATTGCGCTCGGTCAGCGAGTCAAGGATTTTTATATGGAAGGTGAATTGAACGGCAAATGGTTCAAGATAAATCCTTTCGACACTTTGTCAACTATAGGTTATAAAAGAATAGTCCGCTTCAACACTGTTGAATTAGACAAACTGACAATCTATTTTGAAGAAAGTCGTGGTCCTTTATGTATAAATAACATAGAGGCTTATTGTGCGCCGATACTTCTCACAGAACCTAAGATTTCTCGCAATTACGATAATATCGTTACAATAGAATCTTCCGATAATGAGGCTGATATTTATTATACTACAGACGGTTCTAATCCCGATGAAAATTCATCGCATTATGACAAAGCATTCGTTTTTAATAATAAAGGTGTCATTAAAGCCATAACTTACGATCATAATTCTAAAAAGAAAAGTGATATTTCGATGAAAGAATTGGATTTGCCGAAAGAGTATTATCAAACTTCATCAAGTAATAAGATATTTGACGGTAATACTAATTCCGTAGTTTATCATGATGTAGATGAGCCAATTATAATTACGTTTAAGGAAAAACAAAATATTTCTGGTTTCAGATATACACCAAATCAGATGCGTGATGCTTCGCGTCATATCGTCGATTATGAATTTTATGTTGATGGTAAATTGATTAAAGAATCTGCTTTTGGAAATATCAAGAACAATCCGATAGAGCAAGTTGTTAAGTTTGATAATATTAAAGGAAAAGAAGTGAAATTTGTACCGAAGTCTAATACCGACAATGCAAAGAATTGCGGCATAGCGGAATTTTCGGTAATAACAGACTGACCCCTTTTATTGTGTAAAAAGTTATTTAGCGGCTTTCTTTTCAGCCTTAGCTTGTTTCTTCCTCAACTTCTTCAACTGCTTGTCGATAGCCTTTTGATGCACTCTCGGATTGTCGCCGTGGAACTCATATTCGTCATAGATATATTCGCTTCTGTCTTCGTTGAATACGTATATTAATCTGACAGTTATATTGTTGTTATATTGTTTCACATCTTGCCATTCCATATTAGGCTCACCGTTGACGAGGTCGAAGTCGCGAGTTCTTATCGGGAGCATAGAGTATTGATAACGAACGGCTAACTTCAGTCTCTCATATAATCTTATCTTACCCTCAAATAATACGCTGAAATCGTGCAGACTGTACCTATCTTCGCCTTTATAGCTAAGGTTTACGTCTGTGAGTTTGCCATGTTCATATTCTTTCAAGCCAATCATTCTTCCGTATGATGCGCCCAATCCTAATGAATAGATCTGTCTGTCGGAGAAATAGAATAAGACAGGTACTTCCAAGTAATTCATATATACATCATATTCTCCTGTTATTCCGTTCTCGTCTTCTTTAAATTGCTGCCTTTGATGAGAGCCTCTTTGGTTAAAGACTATTTCCATTGAGAAGTCGATGTCGAAATTATCTTTTTTATACACTGGCACTAAACCACCCAATCCGGCATGAAGTCCGAAACGTTTATATCCGTATGCCATGTCGCCATCAATCTGCGAGAGATTTAATCCCATAAAAGCTTCACCTTTGACAATCTGTGCTTCAACATCAGTGGTTGAGAAGAATGTCATGAGAAGACACATTGTTAATATAGTACAGACTTTTTTCATATTCTTATAACGACTAATATAACATAAAATTATTTCAAGTTAGAATTTTTCATGCTGAGACTGATTCTCTTTCTTTCAACATCGACCTCTGTTATTGTAACTCTCACTTTCTGATTGAGTTTTACAATCTCGTTTGGATCTTTGATAAATTGATTCGACATCTGGCTGATATGTACGAGACCGTCTTGATGAACGCCGACATCGACGAAGCAACCGAATGCCGTTATGTTAGTGACTATTCCGACCAACTGCATGCCGACTTTCAAGTCGTTGATAGTACGAATGTCCTTGTTAAACTCGAACACCTCGAAAGTCTTACGCGGGTCACGACCTGGCTTCTCAAGTTCATCAATAATGTCGTTGATAGTCTCGATGCCGAAGTCGTTTTCGATGAAGTCTTTAGGATTTATCTTCGCGATAAGTTCTTTGTTACCTATCAAATCCCTCACCTCGACATTAAGTCGCTTAGCCATTTTTTCCACTATATGATAACTCTCAGGATGTACTGCACTTGAATCCAAAGGCTGTTCTGCGTCATGGATGCGTAAAAATCCAGCGCACTGTTCGTAAGCTTTTTCGCCGAGACGAGGCACTTTCAACAACTGCTTCCTATTTCTGAAGCCGCCGTTTTCATTACGATATTTCACTATATTACTTGCGATCTGAGGGCCTACGCCGCTGACGTATGACAGCAGCTGCTCACTTGCGGAGTTAAGTTCAACACCCACAGCATTGACGCAACTCTCCACTACATGACCGAGTTCTTCATTCAACAACTTCTGATTTACATCATGCTGATATTGACCTACGCCAATAGATTTAGGATCTATCTTAACCAACTCTGCGAGAGGATCCATGAGGCGACGTCCGATGCTGACAGCGCCTCTCACAGTGATATCGTATTCTGGAAATTCATCGCGAGCCACCTTCGATGCTGAGTAAACAGAAGCGCCACTCTCATTAACCATGACGGCTATTATGTCGCGATCGAATTTTATGTTTCTGATGAAATCTTCGGTCTCACGTCCTGCCGTGCCGTTTCCAATAGCTATGACTTCAATCTTATAAGCATTAACCAACGAACGTATTTTATTTGTCGCCTGTCGTATCTCATTTTGAGGTGGGTGAGGGTAGATGGTCTCATTATGTAACAAGGCTCCATATTCATTTAGAATCACAACTTTACAACCCGTTCTAAATCCAGGGTCTAAGGCAAGGACACGTTTCTGTCCTATAGGAGCTGCGAGCAACAATTGTCTTAAATTCTCAGCAAAGACTTTTATCGCCACCTCATCAGCCTTTTCTTTATATATAGCTCTTATCTCAGTCTCTAACGAAGGTTCCAAAAGTCGCTTCCAAGCATCATCAATAGCATCTTGCACCAAGTCGGTCGATGAGTTATCTGCTTTAACGAAGATATTGTCTAAGGTCTTCAAGGCTTCTTCATCGTTGATTTTCAGTTTCACTTTCAGCAAGCCTTCAGCTTCGGCGCGAAACATGGCGAGTATACGATGTGAAGGAGCATCGGCAATAGACTCCTTCCAATCGAAATATTGCTGGTAAGTCTTAGCCTCTTCCTCTTTGCCTTTTACTAATGACGAAGATATGATGCCTTCTTTATGATATATCTTACGTATGAGATTACGGCCTTTGATATTTTCGGAGACCCATTCCGCCATGATGTCGCAGGCGCCTTTCAGAGCGTCTTTAGTCGTTTCAACGCCTTTTTCGGTGTCGATATATTTCTGAGCGAGGCTTTCTACATCATCGCTGTTTTGCGACATTATGAGTTTTGCCAAAGGTTCCAATCCTTTCTGACGAGCTATCTCCGCTCTCGTCTTACGTTTTGGTTTATATGGAAGATACAAATCCTCGACATCTTGTAAAGTCTTCGCATTCTTAATGCTTGCCTCCAACTCGGGAGTCAGCTTCTCTTGTTCAGCAATCGATTTCAAAACTGACTCTTTCCTTTTCTCTAACTCATCTAATTGTTCTAAGCGCTTTTGTATAGCAGCCACCACTTCCTCGTTCATAGTGTTTGTCATCTCCTTACGATAACGCGCAATGAATGGAACGGTACAGCCTTCACTCAAAAGACGTATCACATTAGAAGCAACATTCGTTGTTACTGAAAACTCCTTCGCTATCTGATTGCTGAAATCCAATATATCGTTCATAACGTTTTTATTATAAGTCACCAAGTCACTAAGTTATTAATTATCAATTCAAAATTTTAACTATAAATTCTTAACTGTTAATTATTCATTGTTAACTGTTAATTGTTAATTCCCCCAAATCTTCCATGCGGCTTCAGCTTGTTCGTATAACATTGTCAAGCCGTTAAAAACAGCAGCTCCTTTTAAACGTGCTTTCTCTAAGAATAGTGTTTCTGCTGGATTATAAATTAAGTCAATGAAAATATTTTGTGATGTAATGGTAGAGTAGGGCAGTTCTAAATATTCATTAACATTTGGGAACATACCCACAGGCGTTGTATTTATTACCAATGAATAGAGTGAAAAACCAGTGGAATTAATTTCATCATAACTAATCTTAATTCCTAAATCAACATTGCGGCTGACTATTTTAAACGGAATATTGTTTTTCCTCAGAACATATTGCACAGCCTTTGATGCACCGCCGCTGCCAAATATCAAACTCGTTGTCTTGTTGTCTTGTAGTCTTGTTGACTCTAACAACATCTCAAATCCAATAACATCGGTGTTAAATCCCTTTAACATTCCATTGTTATATACCTTTACAGTATTGACAGCACCAACTTCTTTCGCCACATTATCAATATCATCGAGATATGGAATTATCGCTTCTTTATACGGAACTGTTACGTTAAAACCTTTTAAGTCTTTGTTTTCCTTAACGAAAGAAACTATCTCACTCACGTCATCAAGTTCAATATTGACATACGAATCATTAAGATTAAGTTTAGCAAACTTATCAGTGAAATATTCTTTTGAAAAAGAATGACCTAACTTTCTTCCTAATAATCCGTACATTTTTGTAGAATCTGAGAATTTGAAAAAATTAAAATCTGAGAATTTAAGTTTATTTTTCAGTTTCTCAGATTTTCAAATTTTCAGGTTTAACTTATTTCTTCTTCGCCATTTTTTCTGTAAGAACTATTATGCCAGCTCCTATCAACATAATCACCAATGCTATTGCAAATTCCATGTTAAATTCAGGGAAGAAATATTCGTAGCCTGTCACCTTAGCTTCGCTGCCAAAATAAGTGATCACGTCATTTTTCCAAGGCCATATTATCGGCATACTTCCGAGGATGAAACCTGTCAATACAGCTATTGTTATGTCGCGATAATTTTTAAAAATCCATGACAAGAGATGTGAGAAGGCGAGGAGTCCTACAACGCCGCCTAATACTACTGGCAACAATATTTTAAGGTTTAAGTCGTTGACAGCATCAATCATAATAAGTTGATAATTACCCATCAATACAAGCACGAAAGAGCCTGACAATCCTGGCAATATCATGCTGCATGTAGCGACAGCACCGCATATCAAGAGATAGATGAAGTTGCTGTTTTCTTTTGCAGGAGTTCCAAATGCTATGAACAAGGCGATGGCAGTTCCTATTATGAATGAGACGATGACTTTCCAGTTGAACTTTTCTATTGTTATTCCGACGTAATATATTGAGACTAATATCATTCCGAAGAAAAACGACCAAAGATATATTGGATAGTTCTCAAACATAAATTCAAACAAACGTGCTATTGTGAGAATAGCCACTACAACTCCAGAGCCGACTGAGACTAAAAACCATAAGTCGGTGTGTTTGGCGAATTCTTTGAATTTACCTGTGAAGAATAACTTAATAGCTGTTAAGTTAAGAGATTTTAATGCATCTATCAATCTTTCAAAAATGCCTGTTATCAATGCGATAGTGCCGCCCGACACTCCTGGAATTACGTTGGCTGAGCCGACGCCCATTCCTTTCAAAAAATTAGCGATGTACTGATTCATTTCGTTATTTGTTGTTTTTGTTTTTATATTCGTTTATTAAATTAACAATACTTTCGTTGTTTAACAAGTAATTAGGATCGAAGTCGATGAACTCTTGGACACCTTCATAATCCAAACTTAAAGCTTCTTCCAAATTCATCATGCCTGATTCATGATCGTCATCGACAAAGTTTATAAATGCCAATCTATACAACAAAGAAGCCTGACGGCCAAGCATCTTCATGCCTTTCTCCAATGACTTGACAGCATTTCTGACATCGTCCATCAAGATGTAGACTTCCATGTAGGCAATGTATAAATTGACATCATAAGGAAATATATCTTCAATTTCCTTAAGATATTTTAACGATGTCTTGAACTTTTCCAATTTATTATGTTGTTCCACCAAAACAAAAAGATAGTCGGTGTTGTAAGGTGCAAGTTGGTTTGCATGTTTCAGAAATTTTATTGCCGACTTATGATTGTTTTCTTCGCAAAAGATAAATCCCAATCCAGCGTATGCCTCAGCGATGTTCTCATCCAACTCTATGGCTTTCTTGAAATTGGTGATAGCATCTAACTTGTTGCCGGTCTTAGCCAAGGCTTCACCGTAGAGACAATATAAAATCGGTTTCTCAACTTTGTTCCTAAAAGCTTCCTCTATTATCTCAATACTATCTTTATACTTATCTAATTCGTTGTAAATCGTGGCGATATTAACGTATGCAATCTCATAATGTTGGTTTATGGCGAGCGCATATTCATACTGTTCGACGGCTTTTTCCAAGAGATGAAGTCGTAAGTAACAATTACCCAACGACATCCAAGCTGCTATACTATATGGATTTTTATCGACTTCTCCTTTGAAAAACTCTATGGCTTCATCGGAACGCTCGAGGAAAAAATAACAATTCGTGATTTCTATATATTGTTCGCTGATGTCGGGACAAGCCTTGATGCCTTTTTTGAAATAATAAAGCGCATGTTCATAGTCGTGCAGCAACATATATTCCACAGCCATAGAATTGTATATGTCGTCACAATTGTCGTTCTCCAAAAGCTTGATGGCACGTTTGTATGCCGACAAAGATTTCTTATGTTCTTCCATCAAAGAATAACAATATGCCAAGCTAAGTTGATAGTCAGGGTCTTCAGTGTTGTTATCTTCTTCGTTGAGATATGTCATGGCATTGGAGGTATCTTGTACTGAAAGATATTTCTTAGCCATAATAAGATTAGTCAGCGGATTTGTGTTGTGATATGTACTTGCGAGGTCAGCGATAATATTAATTTTTTCTATGTCATTTTGTTGAACGTAATGTTCCATGATAATGTTCAATTCATCGGCATCGAAAAACATCGTCATGCCGCTTTCGAGCTGATCTTCAAACTTTTTAATCAGCTCTTGAATTTCGTAATCATCAAGAAAATTATCGTCGTTAAAAGCCATATCTTTTTTTTGCAAATTTAAAAAAATCTGCCTTATATTTGCAAAAAATAAAACGTTATGACTTTAATAAAATCTATTTCTGGTTTTCGTGGAACCATAGGAGGAAAACCTGACAACGGACTTACTCCAATTGATATTGTAAAACTCACATCATCATTCATTTGTCTCATTCGTCGTTCTGGCGTAAAACGTCCTCGTATCGTCGTTGGTCGTGATGGTCGTCTTTCAGGCACTATGGTAAACCAATTGGTATGCGGCAACTTGCAAGCCATGGGCGCTGATGTCATCGACATAGGTTTAAGCACAACACCTACTGTTGAAGTTGCAGTTACAGAAATGAAAGCCGACGGTGGTGTCATTCTGACAGCAAGTCATAATCCAAGAGAATGGAACGCTCTTAAATTATTAAACAACAAGGGTGAATTTATTTCTAAGGAAGATGGAGAATGGCTGCTCGAAAAAGCAGCTGCCGACGACTACGAATTTTCTAATATAGATGAAATCGGCACTTATTCTCTCGAAAACGACTGGATTGAACGTCATGTCGATATGGTCTGCAATCTTCCTCTCGTAAATAAAGATATCATCGCAAAAGCTAATCTTAAAGTCGTTGTCGACGCTGTCAATTCTACTGGCGGCATCGCAATCCCGATGTTACTTAGAAAGTTAGGTGTTAGGGATATTATAGAACTCAACTGCGAGGTGACTGGCAATTTCGCTCACAACCCGGAACCTCTCGCAGCTCATTTGGTCGACACTTGCGCTAAAGTCAAGGAAGTTGGTGCCGACTTCGCTATCGTTGTCGACCCTGACGTAGACCGCCTCGCGTTCATCAATGAAAAAGGTGAGATGTATGGCGAAGAATACACTCTCGTTACAGTAGCATCTTATATCTTACAGCACAAAAAAGGTAACACCGTTTCAAATCTTTCATCAACGCGTGCTTTGCGCGATGTGACACAACAATACGGCGCCGAATATTTTGCAGCTGCAGTGGGCGAAGTCAATGTTGTTGAGAAGATGAAAGAGGTGAATGCTGTTATCGGCGGCGAAGGTAATGGCGGCATCATTTATCCAGAGTTGCATTACGGTCGTGACGCTCTTGTCGGCGTTGGCCTTTTCCTCACTTATTTATGCGAATCGCAATGTACATGCTCTGAACTGAAGTCGAAGTTCCCATTATATTATATGTCGAAGAATAAGATACAATTAGACGAGACTACTAATGTTGATGAGATTTTGGTGAAGATAGCCGACAAATTTAAAGATGAGAAGGTGACAACCATCGACGGTGTGAAGATTGATTTTGAGGAAGGCTGGGTTCATCTGCGTAAGTCTAATACAGAGCCAATCATCAGAGTCTATTCTGAAGGTAAGACAGAAGCTGAAGCAGAACGTCTCGCACAGTTGATAGTTGAAAGTTTGTAATTATTTACAGTTTACAATTTACAATTAGTGTAGAAATGTCTGTTAGTAGAAATAAGAAAAAAAGTCGCCGCAGGAATTACAAATATCATGCGGTGACTTTTAAATTGACTGCTGGGCAGTATAAATCGTTAAAGAATTATTGCAAGGCGAGGAAGACGACTCCGATAAAACTCATAAAGAGAAGCATAGAACGTTTCACATCACATTATGAATATGAAGTCCCTGCCGAGTTATATCTCACAGAAAACCAACTAAATCTTTTCGACCTTGACGAAATGAGCAATTGACAATTATGAATTTCTACTGATGCAATAAATTTTTATTAAAATAATTTTAGTTCTTTGACATTCTGGTTTTCGATTGTTGGTTGGTCTTTTGCGAGCAACTCTCGAATAGGTGTTTTAGCTAATGCTGATACGCCC
>SUWV01000012.1 GCA_015061315.1 Lentimicrobiaceae bacterium | reverse complement strand
AAGACATCCGTACATTAATGTATTTCCTTAGCATTAAAGGATATATCAAAAAAAACGAAGATGCAGCTCACAACTTAGAAATCATCCGTCAAGATGATGTGGACAATCTCATCAGTCGTTTTGAAAAGCGCTTGGAGATATGCCGTTATATAATAGAATGGCTCTATAGGCAAGTCAGTCTCAATCCTCAACAAGACTCCGAAAACAACGCAATACGTTTCTCTGTGATAGAATTGTTAAATGATATTAAGAAAAACTCACAACTACTTTTTGTCGATATCGATAATCTTCAATTGGAGGATGTTGAAGAATCACTTCTTTATTTATCAAAAATAGGAGCGCTAAAACTAGAAGGTGGTTTTCTTGTGATTTATAACGCCATGAATATTCGTCGTATTAAAGATAACAAAATAAAATACAAACTCGACGATTATAGAATGCTCAACGAATTTTATAAGCAAAAGATCCAGCAAGTACATATCGTCGGAGAATACGCTAATCTCATGGTGAAAGATTATAAAGCCGCATTACAGTATGTCCAGGATTATTTTCAGATGGATTATAAGAAGTTCATCGCAAAATATTTCAAAGGCGAGCGTAATAAGGAGATTGAAAGAAACCTCACGCCAGGAAAATACAAACAACTATTTGGTCAATTATCGAAGCGACAATTGGAGATTATTTCAGACAAAGACTCTCGCTGCATTGTTGTCGCCGCCGGACCTGGCAGTGGAAAGACTCGCGTGTTGGTTCATAAATTGGCATCATTATTAATGCTCGAAGATGTGAAACACGAACAGCTTCTTATGCTGACATTTTCGAGAGCAGCAGCGACTGAGTTCAAGCAGCGACTAATGGAATTGATAGGCAATGCTGCTCATTTCGTTGAGATTAAAACTTTCCATTCCTACTGTTTCGACTTGTTGGGACGTATAGGAAATATTGATGACGTTAAAGATGTCGTTTCCAAGGCTGCCGAAATGATAGTTCAAGGTAATGTCGAACCTAATAAGATAGGCAAGACTGTACTTGTTATTGATGAAGCACAAGATATGAGTTCTGATGAGTACGATCTTGTTAAAGCATTGATGGCAAACAATGAAGAGATGCGCGTGATTGCTGTGGGTGACGACGATCAGAATATCTTTGAATTTCGCGGTTCTGATTCTAAATATATGCTTCAGTTAATGAAAGAAGACGGGAGCAGATTTATCGAGATGACAGAGAACTTTCGCAGCTCTGATAGTGTTGTCAATTACGCGAATTCATTTGTCAATATGATTAGCGGGAGAATGAAACACACACCTATCATTCCTGTAAGAAATTACGTCGGTCAGGTGGAACTCACACTTCACGAATCGAAGTTCTTATATTCTCCTATAGTTAAAAACATAATGCAAAACAAAGTCGGCGGGACTTCTTGTATTCTCACCCAAACGAATGAGGAAGCTGCAATAATAGTTGCATTACTGAGAAAGAACGGAATAAACGGGAAACTGATACAATCTATGGATGGATTCTCTTTTTGGAATCTTGCCGAAATGAGATACTTCCTGAAACATCTCAACAAAGGACATAACACTCCTATCATACCACAACAAATATGGGAAGAAGCAAAACTCGCGACATTCTCCGCATACGATGATAGTTATAGCATAACTTACATCAAACGTTGCATAGAGCTATTTGAACAGATTAATAAAGTTAAATATTACAGTGATTTCTGCGAGTTCGTCTTCGAATCGTCGGTCGAAGATTTCTGTGACATCTCAGATGCAGATGTTGTAGTGTCAACGATTCACAAAGCAAAAGGACGAGAATTTGATGACGTATATATGTTGTTGTCTGACGATTATATCAAAGATAACAGTTTGCTACGACGTTATTACGTGGGTATGACACGAGCTAAAAATCGTCTCTTCATACATACAAACAGTAAATTATTCAGCAATATAAAAGCTGATAAATTCTTCATTGACAAAGCAGATTATCCAATGCCTGAACAAGTAGTTTTACAACTAACACATAAGGATGTTTTCTTGGGATTTTTCAAAGATAAGAAGAAAGAAGTTCTGTCATTAAAAAGCGGAGATTACCTTAACTATGACAATACAACTTTATACAATGCTACCACTAATAATCCTGTGGCTAAACTATCAAAAAACATGCAAGCTACAATTAGCGAATGGAAGGAAAAAGGATATGATGTCAAATCTGCATCAGTACGTTTTGTGGTTGCATGGAAACCTAAAGACGCTCCAAAGGAAGAAGCAGAAACTGCAGTTCTGCTAATCGACTTACAACTAACTCTTTAATTCAACCATCACTCTCCCATCGCTCTCATCAACTTCCTAAATCTAAGCAAGAATAATGTCGCTGCTAAGATAAGTCCCGCCATGAAACCTCCAACAATGCCGATGGCTCCGAGACCGAATGGGAAACCGAGTATGTAACCTACAGGTATCTCTACTAAGATGTAACATATCAAAGCATAATACATAGGACGTTTTACGTCGGTGAGTCCACGCAAGGCTCCAAGTGCCGTGACCTGCGTTCCGTCGAAGATCTCAAAAAGCGCAACGACCATAAACAGCTTCGTCGCTATGGCGATGACATCTTCGTCAGTGCTAAAGATACGTGCTAAGAACTCTCCTCCAAAAGCATATAACAAAGCGAAACATATCATTATAGCAATACCGAGATGTATGGCGGAATAAGCATGATTCTTAATAGAATTTATATCTTTCCTTCCATAATCGTGAGAGACGAGGATAGTAGAAGCCGATGCTACACCATTAGCAATCATAAAAGAAAATCCTATCATTGTCTGCGCTATCTGATTGGCGGCTAGTGTCTTCTCCCCTAACCAGCCCATCATTATCGTCATGAAGGTAAGAGAGAAAAGCTCCAATGTCATCTGAGCAGCTATCGGGAAACCGACCTTTAATAAGTCAACGAGTCTACAAGTCAACGAGTCTACAAGTATTTGTTGGCTTGTTGTCTCGTTGTCGCGTTGCCTTTTAAAGTACGGTTTAAATTCTTTCTTAATAAAAATTATGATAATGAAAGCTATAGGCATCATGATTCGAGAGATGAGTGTTGCGACACCTGCGCCGGTGACACCGAGTTCTGGGAAACCCATATATCCATAGATGAAACCGATATTGAGAAATATGTTCAAGACATTACAGCCTAACGTTATCAGCATCGAATAGAAAGTGTTGCCAAGTCCTTCCAAATATTGTTTGAATGTCAAGAAGATAAGATAAGGTATCAAAGAAAGCGTCACGCTGTAATAGTAGCCGTCTAAAGCATCGAGGACTGACTGCGGCTGACCGAATAACCGTAGCATCGGGTTGATAGCGAACAAAAGGCCGCATAAAGCAACGCTCATTATTATATTAAGTAACAATGAATTTCTAAAGAGCACATTACATTGCGACTTCTCATTTCTCGCGAAATGGTATCCCGTCAGAGGAGTGAGAGCCATCGCGATGCCAAGACCAATCATAGTGATATTGGTTATGATGGCACTCGAGAGCGAGACCGCCGAAAGCTCAACGGCGCCCAATCTTCCTACCATGATAGTGTCCATCACTTGTACAAGTTGCTGTCCGGCAAACGACAATATCACCGGAAACGCAATGCGAAGATTTTCTGTATAATACCTTCTTGCAATCATATCATTAACATTAGTCTTTCGTCATTAATCTTTAGTCTATAAAAAAAAACGCCTTGTTTGACCTTAACTCTTGAATAAAGAGGACGTCGGTCATACAAGACGTGCTGTGCAAAGATACAACTTTTTTAAATCTGAAAACTTTAAAATTTGAAAACTTGAGAAAATGTTAAAACTGTTTAACAAGCTATTAAACCTTTAGACTTTTGTCATTAGCCATTTCTCAGTTTCTCAGTCTCTCAGATTTAATTAAACATCATCGCTCCAGGAACTATGCCTGCAGGGAATGATGTCACAAATTCGCCTTCAGAAGTGTAACGCAAGACCTCACCATTCTGAACATAATTCTTTACATCAGTGAGATAAATATCGCCATCTTTGGAAATGATAACATTCGTAAAAACTCTACTCTGTCCGTTGTCTGTCGTCTGTTGACTGTTGACTAAAGCTTGCGTTGGCAAAGCATCTTCATCGACCGACATCTTATAAAGGCTTAAAGTCCCGAAGCCTCCATTGAGGAAATATATGTTTTCTTTAGCATCGTCAATCGTCAATGATGAAGGATAATCGCCGTCGGCAAAGTCGAAGCGTTTGACAATCTCTCTTGACGAAGGATTGATGCAGAACAAAGCAGGCTCGCATGGTGGCATGTAACCACCGCTACATAAAACCCAGATATTGTTATTTTTATCTAAAACGATAGAGTTAGGTTCTGGCGTGACTTCCATTTCTGCAACGAGTGAATCTGAATATATATTGACAAATTGTATCGTAGAATTAGAAGTCTCTGGCTGATAGAAATTCGACCAGTTTGTCACGACGACTTCATCGCCCACGCGCACCATTCTCTCTGTCGTGTTACCTAATTCCACGAATCCTGTCTTCTGCATCGTCTCCGGGTTTATAATCCATAGTCCCGTCGATTCCTGATCAGAGACATAGGCCTTGTTTTTATTGATAGACATGATATGACGCGGCGATGTAAAACCGTCTAACTTCGACTTGTATTTCATAGTCTTAGGATCGACTTTATAGATGTACTTACTATTATTCACCACGATATACATTCCTGTCTCGTCGAGCATCATCGAGTTCGCGACATCGCCGAGAGGTGCGTTATTAACTCTGTAAAAAAGATTATTCTCCACCGTATCAGCCTCTGGATCATAAAACGTAAGAGATGAATTGGCGTATGTGAAAGTTCCTTCGTTCAAGACAAACAAGCCTTTAGCGATGTTAGATACTTGTGGTGTCGGCTCTGGATCTGGTTTACATGAAACAAATGTTAATAATAATCCTAAAATAAAAATGTTAAATAATTGTCTTTTCATAATTTTATGTTTAAGTCAACGGACAACGGTCAACAGACAACAGACATAATCCATAAAACCATTGTTAATTGTTAATTGTTAATTAATTTTAAATTCCAAATAAATCTCGTAAGAGCGTCCCGGCATTGCGCGCCAGAGAACGGTCTGATAAGATTCGTTTAATAAGTTGTTGATTTTAAATTCTAATCTAAACGGACACATTCGATGTGTTCCTACAGTGAATTGTTTTCCAAATGAAATGTGATGTAAAGTATAATAAGGTAATTGATAAGCAAAGAACTCGTTATCGTTCATGCTTGTAGTACGTTCGCCTGTAAATTCAAAAGTGTAGTTCATATTCCACGACTTCCATCTCACTTCCGCGAAAGCATTGGCGTGATGTTTAGGAATATAAATCAGCTGTTTGCCGTTAGCATCGTATTGTTGTGCGTATTCACTTTCGTCGGTTGTATGTGAATAGACGTAATTTCCTGAAAGCGAGAAATTCCAAAGTCGATATTTGTAATTCATTTTCAGATGCGTTTCAAAACCGCGAGCCATGACTTCCGATACGTTCTTTGGCATCCAATAGCGATAGTTCGTCGGAACCCACTGAATCCAGTCATTGACTTTTGAATAATATAATCCGCTTCTGAAATCTAAATTAAAATTAACATTCTCGTAAAGATAATTGATGTCAAAATCGAAAGTCTTTCCGTTCTCTGCTTTGAGATTTTCGTTACCTCCAGGATACCAATACAAATCGTTGAGAGTTGGATTTCTGTAGTTATGACTATAACCAGCATTGAAGCTCAATCCTTTAACAAAAGGCATTCTGTAAGTAAGAGTCGCTGTCGGGAAGATACCTGCAGATTTGTCATCGACGATGTCGTTACGTAATGTCATTCGTAAATCCAAATCACGATAAATCTTACCATCGAGAGCAGCGTAAAATGAAAGAATGTCTCTGTTCTTACGTGGAATGTTAGCATCAGTGTCATCATCATAATCTGAAGAAGTCACGCCTTCGTAATCATATTGCACTTTGGCGTATAACTTCCAGCTTCTGAATAAATCCTGTTGTAAGTCAACAATCTGACGGAAGACGTCTGACTTATTCAAGGTATTTATCTGCGTGACAGGAAGTCCGTTCGACGTATATGACTCCAAGAAATAATCTTGTCGCTCATGGAAATAAGCCGACTTCAGCTCCACCCTACCCGAGTTCCAATAATATTTGTAAGAGATAAGGTTACGCGAGAAATCGTTGTCGGCATATTCCTTAGTATTATTGAAAGCGTTAGGCATTATAGGCGGATAGTTTCTGTGGCTAAACTGATTCCACGAGACAAGAGTCAGCAGTGAGTTCTTGATACGAATTTGCAATTCTGGCATCACGCCATAATCGACGAAATCGGCATTTTTCTGTTTCATCTCCTGATGAGGAATCGTAGCGATGTTGGTGTAAGTAAAGTCGTTGTCACTTGAATTACGATACGCCTTGACTCTCGCAATCATATTCTTAGCGGAATATCCGACCGTGAGATACGAGCCCCATGTGTTGAAACTACCGTATGTCTGTTTCACGTCTAAAATCAGTCCTTCGTTGAATTTCTGTTTGTTAGCGATATTGACGACACCACCGAGACCTCCGCTGTTGGCAGAGGTCTTGCTTCCCCACTGAAGAGAGACCTCGTCGGTGAAGAAAACGGGTATCATGCTGAAATCCACTTCGCCGAGCGATGGCGAGTTAAGCTGCAATCCGTTCCAGAGCACGAGAGTATGACTTGCCGTAGTTCCGCGGAACGATGCCGATGCTGTTCCACCCGGACCGTAAGTCTTGATAAAAACAGGCGAATGTTGGATGAGTAACTGCGAGAGCGAGGCCGTCTGCAGACGTTGCATTATCGCAGTGTCGATCTTACGTTCCATAGCCTTCTCCTGCACCTTATTATTAATATGCAACGCGCTAATCTCGACATAATCGAGCATAATAGTATCATTCTGCGCCAACAAATTAATATTAAGCACAATTAAAAGAAACGCTATGAAGATACGAAATTTCATTCTAATTAAGAATTAGGAGTTGAAGATTTCCAGCCACCTTTAGCCTTTTGTCATTAGTTTTTAGTCTTTTAAATAACACCATAATTTTAAGTTTTAGTTAATAAATAAGTTAATTAACATAAAACTTTCAGTAAGATTTGTCGATTTCTTTTTGTGAAGATTATTCTCGACCGACTCTTATCCCGAAAGTCTTTTTTAAGTCGACAAGTCAACGAGCCAACAGGTCAACAAGTAGGTTCTCGTAGTCTTACTTGTTGTCTTGTAGTCTCATGGACTTGTTGTCTCAAATAAACGGCAGGTCTTCTGACTTACTCCTTACGCTCGGCGTCTTCCCATCTTTTTGGGTAAAAGAAAGTGACTTAATGTCGAGCGCTGTTAGAGATCACAGCAGCGGGAACTGTTAGGGATTCGCACCCTATTCCCTATTGAGTCCATTACGGACACCATTTATCGTCTGCAAAGATAAGAAAAAAGTCTAAAGTCGTAAGACTAAAGACTAAAGATTTTTTTAAGGATTACATCAACGAAGCATTAAGATGCCGAATAATACATTAGGCTAAAGATCGGAGTCTTCTCAAAGTGATTATCTTTCAATTTTGAATCCTATCGAAATTATGAGTTTAAGAGTCTCCAATGCGGTATTTCTGTCGTAGTCTTTTTCAATTTCAGGGAGTTCCTCATAAGGTACGAGGCAAGGATGCTGTTTCAGTTCATCGTTGCGTTCTAAGCCGTAAGACCAGCCCTGGGAGATACGGCTTTGCGCCCACACCTCATGAACGTTTTTCGCCATCGCCTCTACAAGGACGTTCAATTCTTTAGGAAGTTCCACATTAGAAGTGTTAATAGGTTGCGGGATGTAATTGTTGTTTTTATTCATGATTTTTTTATTTAATAACAAAATTAAGAGTTACATGTTGAGTAGAATCTATCATTTAGTTAAGAAAATATCTCTCTTTCTCTTCCTCTGTCAGTTCCGCATTAGGACCGAGTATTTCCGACCAACGGGAGAGGATTTCAGGAAGAGGAGTGAGTTTATGTTTTCTAACCACATTACCTGAGGCAGTAATAATATATTTGCCATCTGGAGTGAATGATGCGTAATTAACATTATCTTTATGATTAATTGTCATTAAACATACTCCTGTCTCAACAGACCATATTTTTGAAGTTTTATCTTCTGATGCTGTAACTACATATTTTCCATCTGTACTAAATACCGCTGAGTTAACTCTATTATTATGATTTAATACATGTAAATTCTCACCGGTCATAACAGACCATATACTTGAAGTATTATCCATTGATGCTGTAGCCACATATTTCCCATTTGGACTAAATTCAGCCGACTTAACCCAGTTATTATGGCTTAACATATGCAAGCACTCGCCTGTCTTAACAGACCATATTTTTATAATATCATTCCAATCTCCCAGTGTTATGATGTATTCACTATCTGTACTAAATTCTGCAAAAGAAACAAAAAAACTATTTTCCATCGTCATTAAACATTCACCTGTTTTTACCGACCATAGTTTTGCCGTCTTATCATTTGATGCCGTAACTACGTATTTACCATCAGGACTAAACTTTGCACAATTAACTTCTCCATCATGTGTTAACTTATACAAACATTCTCCTGTATCAACAGACCATATCTTTGAAGTACTATCATCTGACGCTGTAACTACATATTTGCTATCTGGACTAAATTCAGCAAACTTAATCCCGTTATTATGATTTAACACATACAAGCACTCTCTTGTTTCAACAGACCATATTTTAGATATATCATCAAAATCAGATATTGTAAGCAAATATCTATCATTTGCGCTAAATGACATTAAGAAAATATACCCATCATCTTTTAAAGTATACAGACATTCTCCCGTCTCTAACGAACAGATTTTTGTGGGACAATCATTTATTAATCCTGCGACTATATATTTACTATTTGTACTACATTCTACAGTTCGTACACATCCATTATAATTTAAAATATGTTGACAATTGCTTTTTCCCATTTTACCTAAACCCAACTCAACTGACCATAAATTTACAATGTTATCATAATCTTCGATTGTAACCACACATCTACCATCTGCACTCAATTCAGCCAAAGAAACATTTCCATCATGATACATCGTATACAAACACTCTCCAGACTCAATTCTCCATATTTTTGAAGTATTATCATCTGATGCTGTAATCACATATTTGTCATCCAAACTAAATTTTGATGAATTAATTTGAGCATCATGTTCTAATGTTTGTATACATTCCCCAGTCTCTAGTAAATAAATTCTTGATTGTCTATCTAACCAATCTGTTGTAGCCACATATTTAACATCTGAACTAAACTCTATTCCAAGTGTAGAATAATCTGAAGTGTTCAAACACATTCCTGTCTCAGCAGACCGGATTGAAATATTTGCTAAATCAGTCTTAATAACAATGTATTTGCTATCCGTACTAAATTTCACTGTATTTACAATAGCATTATGATATAGTGCATATAAAAAGTCTCCAGTATCAACAGACCATACATTTACGGTGTGATATTCATCTATTGTGCACACCAATTTACTATCAGGACTAAATAAAGCCCAATAAACTAATTCACTGTGATACAATATATGTAGACATTCTCCAGTTGCCACAGACCATATTCTTGATACACCATCATCTGATGTAGTAACAACATATCTCTCATCAGAACTAAATTCTGCAGAGGTAACAACTCCATTATGATTTAATACATGTAAACATTTTCCTAATTCAACCGACCATATCTCTGAAATGCTATCATTTAACGCTCTAACAATATAACTTCCATCATCTGCTACACACATCATTTCACTAGAATTCAAAGTATATAGACATTTTCCTGTTTCAAATGACCATATTTTTACAATATCTACTAATTCTGTATATTCTGTAATAACATATTCTCCATTAGCACTAAATTCTGCCCAGAAAACCGACCCATTATGATATAACGTCTGAACACATTCTCCATTCTCAACTGACCATATTTTTGAAGTTTTATCATTTGATGCTGTAACTATATATCTGCCATCATTACTAAATATAGCCGAATTAACACCACCTTCATGAACAAGAAATCTCTCTGGGAATTTATAATTACAATCCAGACTTCTTACCGCATGTTCAAAATATTCATTATTCAAACTTTCCTTATTATTATTAGCGACATAATTTAGGAGTTTGATACACATATATCTATCCCCTTCCTCCGCCAACTTCTCTGCTTCCGCTGCTATGAACTTCGCTTGGGTAATCAGTTCCTTCTTTACAGAATATCTCCACGCTATACATATTGAGATTATCGCCAAAAGAAACAATAGTGAAATGATAATTTTTCTTCTTTGTGATTTCTTATGTCTCTGCCACAACTCATCGAACCTTATACCAAACATTGTAGCAATGACATCTACTAATGCATGTTGCTTGCCTTCTTTTCTTCTTACGTCTATGCCGCGGATCTCTTCTTCGCGTTTCAAAGTAAGCAATGCCGGCGGAAAACACTCTTCATTTGGATTCTGGGCATGCGGAGTTCCTCCTACGATGAAAGGTATTATCCTATCACCTTTGCCTTGTTCTAAAAACGACAGCACTTCATCATTCACCCACACCGACTTTGCAGATTCTGGAGAACAAACTACGATGAGATATTTTGAAGATTCCAACTCTTTTGACAAGGCTTCCTTAAGTTTTGTTCCGCTAAGGTCCTGCTTGTACCAAAACACTGGTCTTATCTTTTTAGGCAAATCTGGATATTCCTTACAGAGAGCACTAGGAACATGATAATATTCCAAATTATGCTGCAGCCACTTAGCCCACTTCTCATCAGCACTGTTATAACTTATAAAAGCATAGTATTTCATTTGTTCTTCCATAAGACATTTGTTATGTTAATTGTGATATACTCATTTAAGATGAATTATACAACTTTCTCCTTTCCTCACTCAGTCAAACCGACAAGACCTACGACATCAACGTCTTTGATCTGTGGAATTATTACTTCTTTCAAGCTGCCTTCATCAAGACGCAGTATCTTCACAGAAGCTTTGTCGTTTGCTTTATATGCTGTTGAGAGATCTTTTAAATCCTTAATCTTCTTGCCGTCATATTCTCTGATGATGTCTCCTATCTTAAATATGGAATGTTCCGTAACATCTTGAAAAGCAAAAATGATAACTCCGGCATAATCTAATTTCTCTTTTGCCATATCTTTATAAAAAGCTTTGGCAGACGCCACATAATCTTTGCTCTCGGGATGATATTTCTGATAAAGCGACAACTGCGAAATTATGTCATCGCAAACTAATTCAGGAGTTATCCCTGATTTAAAGTCGATACCCTGCTCTATATTTTCTATTTTGTTCTTTACGGTGAGCGACAGATAATTTCCCCAATGGGCAATCTTTCCCCACTGATACCATTGGTCGTCAGTTTCCAATATTGTGTTTTTTTGTTTAAACTCATTGTAAATATCATTCTCCATCTGCGCAAATTTACTATCCATATCATTTTGCATATCATCGAGTTTACTCTCAAGGTCCTCCAATTCCGCTTCCTGTTGTTCTAAGAAACTTTCAAAACGCGACAGTTTCTCTTCCGTCAATGCCGTTTCAGTATTGATCATCTCTTCATAGTATTCCTTGCTCTCTCCCAACTTATGCTGTTTAGGATAGTGATGCCAATGTGGCGACATCTGATGATACGTTACCAAAGCACTTTCAGGGAAAGCAGACAATTCTGCCAAGACAGCGAGATAATACGAATTTGTAGTATGGACGAATATATCTACCATCACAGTACCGATGCGTATGTTCAATGTTGTCGGATCCATTACGGCATTTCTCATCACGCCAATCTGGTCTATATAGTCATTGTAAATCATAGCAGAATAAGCTGGAGAAATCGCGATTTCCTCAGAACTTATGCCATTCAACGAAAGCAGCAGACTATGATAATTGCTGATATTCATCTCAGATGAATCTATCTTGCAAGTCGTCTTAGCATTCTTTTCCGCCAAGTCGAGGCGAGCCAGCATATCCTCTTGTAGATATTGTTTCTTGTAATCTTTCTTTTCATATTTCATCTCCGTCACGAAAGTATTCCAGTCTTCTTTCAGTGACACATTTTCATCGGCGAGCATATAGATCGCATTCGCATTGTTAATCAACTTCACCGCATACATACGACAGACGTCTTTTGAAAGTATCATGAAGACTGCATACAATAACGCAAATATAACAGCTAATGCAATCGCCAATATTCCAGTTTTCTTTGCCAAGATTTTCGTCGCGACATGAGGTTTGCATGTGAGATATTTTTTTTGGAGGCTTTCCATTGCCATATCGAAATGTTCCACCGAACTTGCAGTAAGGGCATGATAATTACACAACTCATCCATTCCTTGAGGCATCGGGTCTGGCCAGGAAAAACCATTAAGCATCACAGGAATAATATTCTTATTATGTTTCATGGCATGGCAAATCTCGAGTCTTACCCAGTCGTCCTCGTTGACGCATCTGTCGAGAGCATTGGGAGGCAGCACCGATATAAAGTCCTTACAGTTCTCTATCACATTGTAGAGTTGTTCATTAAACTTACCTGCGCGCAGACTTTCGAGGTCGAAAAAGACAGAATAGCCAGCGGCTTTAAGACGAGTCGCAATTAGATTAGCAGTGTCGTAAGAAGCACGACGATAGCTGATAAAGATGTCGTATTTTGTATTGTTATTTTTCATAATGAGATTATTTTTTTCATCCTTCAAACTTATTCCTCTTGAAAATATCGCTTTTGTCTCTTTCTATATGTTCTTTGATTTTCCTATGTGCCGACTTCCACATCTTGATGCAGAAGTAGATGAATATCATCATTAGGATAAGCCCTATTATAACAGCAGCGTCTTCACTTTCAATTGATATATACACTGTTAAAGCAGTAGTTGCAAACAAGATTGAATCGTAAATGCCATGAGCCATTACAGGTGCTAAGAATGTCATGATTTTGTTTTTCATTTTGTTTTTATGTTCGAACTTAGCGAGTGAGTAATAATAACCCATGATGATGCCGAAGCAGAAATGTGCAGGCAAGGCTGTTATAGCTCTGGACACACCTACTGACATATAATCTTCCACGTTACCGAAAAGATACAGCACATTCTCAAAAGCCGCGAAGCCCATCGAGACGCAGACCGCATAGACGATGCCGTCCATCTTCTCGTCGAAGTATTTGTTTTTTCTTACGACGAGCCATAAGATGAAAAGCTTGGCAGCCTCTTCTGGTATGGCAGCACCGAAAAAGGAGATTCGTATCGCATCAGCAACGGTAACTACATCATGAGAATACAAACCTAATATTTCTGATGGCACTGAGACCGCAAACGACAGAGGAGCCGACAGCAATCCAAGCAAGAAAGCTCTGATCAATTGCCATACAGGTTCTGGCGACATCTTATCCTTACGGTTGATATATATAACGAGAAGAAGCACTGGTATAAGTGCCATACTGAATATCGAGATTGTTTGTGAGGACATGGTTTTATGTTTTAAATTATCGCTATAACAACATTTCTAAAATTCAATAAAAATTCATTTATAAAGCAGCTAAGGTATCCGATATCAGTAAGCGTGCTAATATTGATTTGCGGAGTTTCTCTAACGATTCATTACTACGTTTAGAGTAATCAATATAATCCACACCTATTAAATCATATTCAATAACGGAAGAATTATGGTGCATCATCTATACGAACAGGGAGTATTGTCTTCTTAAATTTATCAGCAATACTTATTTCCTTAGCAACATTGTGAGAAGCATTGCTATTTACTGATGAAATAAACAACACCAAATCAGATTTTTCAATAGCATCAACTATATCCCCCATAAATTCACTTCCCATACGATTTTTTTCTGTATCCAACCAATATGTTATAGAATTAGCATCTAACAATTGCCTTATTTCATCTACAATTGCCTTGTCTTTCCTTGAATAACTAAAAAAACATCATATTTTTTCATAATCTACAAGCACATCACAAAAAACAAGCTTTTAAATTACCTTTAGACTTTTGTCATTAGACTTTAGACTTTTGTCATAACTTATAGAGATCCCAATCAATATCTAACCTATGTCCGCATTTAGAACAAAATACATCATATATCGCAATAGGTGTCTTTACACCATGTCTCTCGCATTCTGGACATTTCAAGTCGAAACTTGCGTTAAGTATCTTTATCATCAATGTTCTATATAAATCGGTGTCTTTTCTTTTCACCAACTCATAGCCTAACTTATACATCAGCTTGATTGTCTGCATCGCCATCTCTCTGTCGTATTCTTTCTCCGACTCAGGCAACTCGCGATATGGCACCATGCAAGGATTTTTCTTATTATCGTCATCACGTTTCGGCCCGTAGGTCCAGCCTTCTTTCTTACGAGATAATGCCCAGATGTCGTGTGCGTTTTCTGCTATAGCTTCACGTAATTCTGTCAAATTGTCAGGCAATTCAACTTCCGACAAGTCAATAGGTTTTGGATTATATTCTTTCATATTTCTCGTATTTTTTATTTAACAATTTCTATCTATATCAACATTGTGAGCATTGTGTTTTTCTACAAGATGCAATATTCTCGGAATGGCGCCGTTAAGAGTCTCGTCATAACTCTTAGCTTCTGAATCTACTTCATCGAGATGTTCATACTCGCAGATATTTGGGTGGATACGACATTCTGTTTCTTTAACATCATCTTTTATCTTATCATAAGAACTGATATTTAGGTTATTATTTCTTTTCCAAGATGCATAATCATTTCTTATGGATTCCATATCTTCTCCTTTATTATTTCTCTTGAAAATATCATCAAGTTCTTCATCACAAGGAGAGTAGCCAAACAGCAACTGCTCTATATCCCATCTGTTATGCTCTGATATATTGAGATTAGTATTTCCCAACAATGGTTTCAACTTATTGATGAAATCATTATCATTTCTCAATAATTCAATAATATTTGTATATGTAAGACATTGTGAACTATCTTTCATGACACTTCTAATCTTGAGATAAATAGAATCTACAAAATATCTGTTGGAGCATTGCTTAAACAGTTTTAATTCTCTCCAACTTCCCCTAACATTTTTCATAACTGTATCATCATCGCTGATACTTTTCGGCCAGCCTTTTTTTTCATATTCAGCACTGTAAGCCCAATTCACTAACATCGGCATAAGATATTCATGTTTCCTGTCGCTCATATATTCGCCGTATAACATTCCGAACGGACGTAACTTTTTGTAGCGTCTGTCTTTTATGCCAGTATCTATAAGATTTCTGACCAAGTCGGAAGACTCTCTCTGATAGACCCAGATCTCCTGCGCCTTCTTGTATATCTCAAGCGGCATGTACAAACTCGCTGCTATAGCCTGGTGCGTCTGCGTAAGACATATCGCGACAGTGAGCTTGGATTCTTTAACATAATCCTTATTTTCATCGGATATATTCCTCAGATACTGACGTACGCCCTTCGATTCCAATTCGCCTTTAACGAACTCTATCTCCACGTCGATGAAGTTTTGTCCGCCGCGACTGAGATGTCTCCATTTACAATGTGCCGACTGCATGGGATCCTCCCATTTGTATTCAGGATTTAAATACAACTTATCTTGATTTGCGTCAAAATAACGATGACGGGTAAGGGAGAACAGGTTGGAGTATCGTCCCATGAAGAAATCTTTTTCCTTATCGGCATTGGTGTCGATAAAGGTTATCCTCGTACGTCTCTTGTTTTTCAAGTCCTCACGTTCCCTGTCATTTACTACACTCTCCGCAGCGGAGTAATTCAAATAATGACATTGCAACAAGGCTTGCACTCCCATCGCGACGCCCATCTTCGACATGCCTACTATAACAAAATGTACGTGCTCATCGCTATCCGCTTTTATTCCTTTTCCATCTAATGGAGTATAGGTAATAAGACTTCCGTCGCTATAATTTGAGAACGACTCAACCATGACCTTTCTAGCCCACGACTCATATCTGTTGAAAGGAATGAAGACTAAGTTAGTCTTAATCTTCTCCGAGACATCAGAAAATTGAAATATAGAATACGTGGTCTGATATTCGAACATCACCTTACAGACTTTTCTTTTAAACTTCTTATTTTCATTTTTATCTTTAAGACATTCTGCTATCAGATTCACACATTTCATATTCAAGGCATCGTGATAAGTCTCTCCTCCATCGAGCAATGTCGATTCTCCGAGTACATAAATCTCGGTTGCATATTTGAGATTTAATTTCTCTATCTCTTCTTCTGAATCTCTTAACGCCTTATATATAACGACCTTCTTCAACTCTTCTTCTGTCAAACGAGATGCAAGTTCTTTTCTCACAGCATCGGCGTCTCTGCATGTTTGAAGTATTATGTATTTATTATCGCCTTCACATTTGAAATTGATTTCGTTGTTCATTCTATTCGAAAGAAGATTCTTTATCACAGAGGACGCCACTTCATTGGAACCGATTACAACAGCATATCTGTTTAAGCCAAAGGTTCTTTTATTATACCTCACCTCGCCTTTTGTCCATTGGTCTCTTCTTCTGTCGAACCATCCTATCAAGACCGCGACCAACAATCCGTTGAGTAAGATATAGCCGAACACCGCTATCGTTGCAGCCCAGTTACGTCCTGGCTTTGTTGTGGTCATATGTTGGTTACCAGGATCTATATAATGATAGAAGATCGTCCATAGCAAAGTAGGATTCTCCTGTTGTTTTTTGTACTCACATTCCAAGTGATTGTCAGAACATTCATACAAGGTATCTTGATACAGCATCTCTTCAGGAGATTGCTTCCAGCACATCATTATAAAATACAAAACAAAAGGAACTACAAACACCACCAAGACCGACTTACGGAGGAAGTTGCCTCTCGCTAAATACCAGTCGAATTTTATTCTTTTGAAAACGAATATACATAAAATGAAAAAGATGTAAATTAGACCTATGACGCCTAATCCTATGCCTATACGTTTCAAGATACAACAATTCTGAAATATGAATGTAAGTATCATTGTTATAAAACATAGAATGATGAGCGACCAATCTATGACATCGAACAGATTAGATTTAATTTTTTTCATAATCATATATTTTTCAGTTTTTAATTTTTTCATATTTTAAAATTTCGACCGGCTTCGCCAGTATTTATCTTTTTGTCATCCTGCCGTCGGGCTTTTAGATGCCCGACGGAAATAAATCAAATGAATTAAATGAATCGGATGCGTAAGACGTATCAAATTCTCCTCACGTCGAATTATGATACGTCTCTACTTTTATTCTGTGATGGGGCGTACAGTCTGACCATAGAAGCGACCGCTGCCGTACACGCCCCCGTCACCATTGTAGAAGTAGAGGTAGCCCGCGCTGTCGTCGTAGAGGTTGCCGTCCCGCGTTGAACTCCAATAGCGAACGTAGTAACCATCAAATTTGAGCGATGTCCCGTAACGGTAGCCCGCAGCAGGAAGGAAGATACAGTTGCCGTTTGGTCCTATAACATTTGAGCCTTTAACTCCGTTAACCTCTGTCCATTCCCATTCACAATAGTCTACCAATTCCTGCATTTCATCTTTTGTAGGCATCCTCCAGCTTCCTCCCCAGTTCTTTCTTGCAACGTCATATTGCGGATTACCAGAAATATCAAAACCAAATTTTTCTTTCTTTCCAATTCCTAAAAAACCTTTTTTTCTTATAACTCTTACGTTTTTATAATTTTCACTGATATATTCTTGTTTTGCTTCAGTCTCTCCCCAAGCGAAATAATCACCATATTCCTCTGGTTTATTAGCTCCCACATTACAAGTCGCCCATTTCAGTCCTGACGGTAGACCAAGATCAACGTACTCATGGCCGTTTATGATTTTGGGATATTGTTTATTATTGTCTTGTATTGGTTTGTAGCCCCTTTCTTGTCTTTCTTTCTCAGACAAAGAAAATCCTATCAATTTAGCAACATTATCCAAAAGAGAATCAAATAAGTTTTCAGGATTGGGAAATGCATCAATCCAATTGATATTCTTAAGATAGTATTTCTTTGCACCCTTGAACATTGTGTTACTTATGCGGAATGTCAGAATAGGTTTCTTATCCTCACTCGCAAGTTCAATTTCTCTGTCAACCTGATCAGACATATTGAATTCCTCCGAAAAGACAACAACCATCATCTTACTCTCGTCCAAAGCCTCCACAATCGCCTTTGCCCATACAACACCTTTTGGAATATCACGATATGCGACAAAACATCTTACCTTGTGCTGCTCTAAATAAGCGCACATAGCCTCAACCACCTTCTGATTCTTCGATGAATAACTAATAAAAACATCGTATTTATTTCGCTCCATAGCATTTCATTTTTATATCAGCACAAATATATAAAAATTTACAATCCGTACAGCCTCGCCATACACTATATTCATATAAACCCTTCAGACCACCCACTAATTCTTCATTCTCAATTCTTCATTCTTAATTCTCAATCATACTCCTTCACTCTGCCTTTCAACTCACCATTCTTGTAGTTGGCTTCCGATTTGATGCTGCCATCTTCGTAATATTCTATCGCTGGTCCGTGCTGAACGTTGTTGGAAAACATCTTCTGTGTCTTTATATTACCATTTTCATAATATGTCTCCTGAACGCCCTCAAACTTTCCATCTTGATAGGTGTACATCACATACTTAGGTCCTTGCATCTTTTCTCCATACAAATACCATGTCGTGATGCCATGGCGCTTTCCTGCTTTATATTCAGCCTCTTCCTGAACAAAGCCTTTGTCGGTATATATCACCGATTTGCCATCAAGCATACCTTCTTTATATTCTTGTTTCGTAGTGGCACGTCCGTTTTTATCCCAGGCGTAATTGCCTCCGTGCATAGAGTCATTTTTGTATTCTATCTTCTTGATAAGATTGGCTTGCTTGTCAAACTCCAAATAAAGTCCGTCTTTCTTATCTTCCTTATATTGAATTATGAAATGAGGAATATCGCTATTAGGATGGTTCTCCACCCACGAGCCTTCTTTCATTCCGTTCATGACATCGCCACTGACTTTGACAGCTCCATAATATTGTTCAAAGATGCCATCAGCCATAGTACTTACCCTTACATTATAAATTTGCTGAGTGAACACCGTAGTCACAAACAGCATCATTACAAAAGCACATATTATTTTTTTCATGATATTATATTTTATTTAATCACATGTAATTTGGACACATTCGATGTGTCCTTACATTTCAAATTCTATTGCCAACTAAAAAAGACGTATCAATGTTCCGTATTACAAATCATTGACACGCCTTCTCATTCTTAATTCTTAATTGTTCATTTATTCCTAATATATTCATCTATACCCTTAGCGGCTTTCTTACCTGCGCCCATGGCGAGTATCACCGTAGCTGCTCCACTCACAGCATCGCCTCCTGCGAAAACACCCTCGCGTGTGGTCTGCATAGTGACTTCGTCAGCGATGAGACATTTATGTCTGTTAGCTTCCAAGCCTTTCGTAGTACTTAAAATCAATGGGTTTGGCGAAGTACCGAGCGACATGATAACCATATCGACATCGAGTATGAAGTCGGAGCCTGCTTTCTCCACAGGGCTTCTTCTTCCAGAAGCGTCAGGTTCACCGAGTTCCATCTCAACGCATCTCATGCCTTTGACCCAGCCGTTTTCATCACCCAAAATCTCTTTAGGATTTGTGAGCAGTCTGAAGATAACGCCTTCTTCTTTTGCATGATGTACCTCTTCTGCTCTCGCAGGAAGCTCCTGCTCTGAACGACGGTAAACGACAGTGACTTCCGATCCGAGACGTAATGCTGTACGTGCAGCATCCATAGCGACATTACCGCCACCGACGACTGCCACTTTCTTACCTACGAAGTTTGGTGTCTCGAAACCTTCTTTATATGCGAATAACAAATTATTTCTTGTAAGGAACTCGTTTGCTGAGACAACGCCACATAAGTTCTCGCCAGGAATATTCATAAACTTAGGAAGACCAGCGCCCGAACCGATGAACACAGCCTCGAAATTCTCATTATCCATCAGATGGTCGATGGTGACGGTACGACCGATGATAACGTCTTTCTCGAACTTAGCGCCGAGCTTCTTGAGGTTTTCTATCTCATGACGTACGACAGTCTCTTTTGGAAGACGGAACGATGGGATGCCGTATGACAACACACCGCCTAACTCATGAAGCGCTTCAAAGACAGTGACGTCATAACCCATCATGATAAGGTCTTTGGTACATGTGAGACCTGCAGGACCGCTACCTACGACAGCTACCTTATGTCCGTTCTTTGCACTTGGCTTCTCAAATTCCACATTGTTTTCGCGTGCCCAGTCGCCGACGAAACGCTCGAGTTTGCCAATAGCTATAGGCTCGAATTTCTTACCCATGACGCATGAGCCTTCACACTGCGACTCTTGCGGACATACACGACCGCATACCGATGGCAATGCCGAGTTTCTGTTGATGACGCGCGCTGCATCTTCAAAGTTACCTTCAGCAACGAAATGAACGAATTGTGGGATTTCAATATTGACAGGACAAGCCTTGACACATTGAGGCACCTTACAGTTCAAGCAGCGTTGTGCTTCAATGATAGCCTCTTCTGCATCGTAGCCGTAACATACTTCTTCAAAGTTAGTGGCTCTCACCTTAGGGTCTTGCTCGCGTACTGGAACGCGTTTCTTGTTGTCGCGCATCTCTTCCACAATACCGCCAACATGACATTCGTGACCTTCTTCTTTCTCTTCTCTTTCAAGAATCTTATGACCTTCCACGTTGTTATACATAGCCTGACGTTTCATCACATTCTCGAAATCGACTTGTGCGCCATCAAACTCAGGACCGTCGACGCAGGTGAATTTAGTCTCACCACCGACAGTGACACGACAAGCGCCGCACATACCTGTACCATCAACCATGATGGAGTTAAGACTGACAGTACATTTGATTCCTAATTTTGTTGAGAGCTGAGAAACGAACTTCATCATGATGAGCGGACCGATAGCAATTACTTCATCATATTGCTTGCCTTCATCGACGAGACGCTGCAACATCTCAGTGACTAAACCTTTATATTGTGAGGAGCCATCGTCGGTTGTAACATATAAGTTAGAGATGGCATCGAGTTCTTTTTCATAAACTAAGAGGCTCTTGGTCTTTGCGCCTACTATGACATCAGCTTTCACGCCATGTTCATATAACCATTTGACTTGAGGATAAATCGGAGCGATGCCGACACCGCCGCCAACGAAAACGTATCTCTTGCTCTTACGTTCTTCGTCTGAAAGATGGACGAACTCTGAAGGTCTTCCCAAAGGACCGACCACATCAGCAAATTTATCGCCCACGTTATATTCAGCCATTCTTCTTGTCGATTTACCTATGGCTTTAAAAACAATGACGATAGTGCCTTTATCGACATCATAATCACTAATTGTCAAAGGAATACGTTCCGACTTCTCAGTCATCTTCACGATTAAAAACTGTCCTGGCAAAGCCGATTGAGCCAAACGAGGAGCTTCAATCTCAAGTAAAAAAGTCTCTTGAGCTAATTCTTCTTTTCTAACTATGGTAAACATAATTATATAATATTTTAATAGATTAATGCTTAATGAATTGGTTGGCAAAGATAGCAAAAGTCTAAAGACGAAAGACTAAAGGCGGAAGATTTTTTTTAGTCACCGAATCACCGAGTCAATTGTTAATTGTTAATTGTTAATTGATTTGGGCGTTCCGGCTACGCCGTCGGGCTTTCCGCTCTATCTTTTTCCGCTGACGCTCCAAAAGGATGCCGCTCCAATCCCTAACGCATCAGGCAGGCGTTACGAGCTACGCTCTTCACACCTGCCTGATGTCTGCCGTCCCTAACGGGACTTATTCTCAATTTCTCAATTTCTCAGTTTCTCAGTTTCTCAGATTTAATTTGTTAATTATTTTTAACTGTAAAAGTTAATTTTTTATTAATAATTATTTAGATATGACACTTCACCTTATTTTTATCTTTAAAACCATTGACAAATCTATTCAAATAAGGTATCTTTGCAATGAAGAATGCAAAATTACTCGTTGACTTGTAGACTTAAAAAAATGAATCTAACTCGTGACATATTGAAACAATATTGGGGCTATCCTTCCTTTCGTCCGATGCAGGAAGAGATCGTAGATTCCGTGATTGGAGGGAAAGACACTTTAGCGCTACTTCCTACTGGCGGTGGCAAGTCGATATGTTTTCAGGTCCCTGCGATGGCGATGGAAGGTGTCTGCATCGTCATCACACCGCTCATCTCATTGATGAAAGACCAGGTGATGCACCTGAAGAAAATAGGCATTGCAGCAGCTGCCATCTTCTCAGGGATGCACCATAACGAGATAGAGATAGCTTATAACCAAGCGGCTTTCGGCATGCTGAAGTTTCTTTACGTCTCACCAGAACGTCTCTTGACAAAAGAGTTTATCGAGGCTTTAAAGAAGATGAAGGTCTGTCTCCTCGCTGTCGATGAGTCGCATTGTATCTCGCAATGGGGCTATGACTTCCGTCCTCCTTATCTGAAGATTGCGGAGATAAGACAATATATCCCTAACACTCCCGTCATGGCACTTACTGCCACCGCGACACCCAAAGTCGTGGACGACATACAGTTTCGTTTAGGATTCAAAGAAAAAAATGTATTCCAGACAAGTTACGAGCGTAAGAACGTGACATATAACGTCATTCACGAAGCCGACAAATACGGTCTTATGTATCGTCTGCTAAAGAAGATGGAACATGGCAGTGGCATCGTCTATGTAAGAAGTCGCAAGCGTACCAAAGCCATCGCTGACTGGCTACAATCGACAGGAATCAGCGCCTCATTTTATCATGCTGGCTTAGATACCAAGACTCGTGACTACCGACAGCAGATGTGGATGGAAGGAAAGATAAAAGTCATTGTGGCGACCAACGCTTTCGGCATGGGCATCGACAAACCTGATGTAAGGCTCGTCGTACATCTCGACTTGCCCGACAGCTTGGAGGCTTATTTCCAAGAAGCTGGCAGAGCAGGCCGCGACCTTCAGCCATCGGAGGCTTTTTTGTTGGTGGCAGACTCCGACATAAAGAAACTGAAAGACAAGCTGCAAAGTTCATATCCTGAATTGGATAAGATAAAAACAATTTACAACGCACTCGGTAATTATCTTCAAATTCCAATAGGCGCTGGCGAAAATCAAGAATATAACTTCAACATAAACGAATTCGCACAGTATTACAACTTCTCTCTTTTGGAAGTATATAACAGCATTAATCTGATAGAAAGAGAAGGTTACATCGTTACCTCCGAAGCATTGCAAGCTCCTACGAAAATTCATATCACAGCAAGCAGAGAGGATTTATATCGCTTTCAAATAGAATATAAGGAATACGACACTCTGATAAAATATATGTTACGCAACCTTCCCGGAGTGTTGAGCGACTTTGTCAATATCAGAGAGGAGACAATATTTCAAAAGACAGGATTGCCTATCGATAAAATAGAGCGTCAGCTTAAAAACTTAGACAAGCTGAATTTCCTGACGTATATACCGCGGAGCGACAAACCTAAGATTCAATATCTGACAGAACGATTAGACACTAAACATTTTCATCTGTCGAAGGAAGTATACAACGACAGGAAAAACGATGCCGAGAAAAGAATTCAAGCAGTGATAGACTTTGTCAACAACGACAAAGAATGCAGGAGTATGCAGCTGCTGAGATATTTCGGCGAAGACATGAAAAGAAGATGCGGAGAATGTGATGTCTGCTCATCAAAAAACAAAAAGACTCTGACACAAGATGAGTATCAGGAAATCAGTGAGATAATCATTAACGAACTAAAAGAAAACGAGACTAATATATACGACATCATAGAGATTTTAAAAACCTACCGTGAAGAAAAAGTAATAACGAGTATCAAATGGATGCTCGACAATAATATCATCAAGCAAGACGAAGAAGGAATTTTAGCAATTAACAGTTAACAATTTACAATTCACAGTTAACAAAGAATGCTTGGTGTTATGATAAAAAAAGAACCCTGAACTAATTAAAGTTCAAGGTTCCGACTTAAAATTAAAAGTATGAAATTTATTTATATTCTGTTATATATTTCAGAGCAGCATCGAGTTGACCTTTAACGCCAGATGTTTTTGTAAGCACTTCTTTATCTGGAGTGAAGCCAATGCCTTCAGGCACGAAGCCTTCATGAGTTTGCATCTCAAAAGTTGAAGTATACACATAATGATTTTCATTTTGCATATCTCCGAAAGGACCTCCGTATGTCATGTCGATATAACCTGGAAGTAACGGACCTGTAGCTCCGTAAGTACGTTCACCTACGACATAACCTGTAGGAAGTTGTGACACATTATAAGTTGTAATCTCACCCATACTGATAGAATATAAGTTACTGAGCACCACATAAGGAATATTTTCAGCAGCTAAATCGCGATTTTGTGTTGATGGCTCAACTGTCATTGGCGACCACACCGAATGTTCGAGGCGACCTGGACCTTCTTTATAACGTGTAGACACAACTGACAAATCTTGTTTGATGAAAGGAGCTACAACATGATTTACGTCAGCAGAAGAGCCACCAGAGTTACAACGATTGTCGAGTATGATACCAGCGAGCTGTTTTTTATCAGTCTTCAACGCGGCTTGTTTCCAGCTATCAATAAGTTGTGCAGCCTTATAATATCTCGACTGAGGGTTATTCAAGCCTGTCATTATAGTACTCATTCTATATGAGTCCTGCCACAAATAAGGAATATATCTTCCGTCAGGAAGCTGGAACAAAATATAACACAGTGATACTTGGGAATCATCTACCTTAACTGTTTGAAAATCGCCTTTAACAACCTTATAGTCAGACTCCTTATTAGCTGCAACTCTCTTGATGAACTGTTGTAATTCATTCGACATATCATAATTTTCCTTGTAGTAATAATCTCTTGTAACGATTTCATTATTGGCAGGATTTATTACGATAGTATTATTTCCAAAGCTATTATTGGAAAATGACGGATGGATATTTTTCAATTGCACATACATGTGATGGTCGATGAGTCCACCCATAATTTCATCATAAAGAGCCTGTAACTCTTTAGTTTCTACAGCCTTGCCTGATTCATAGCGCGCATCCAAGGCTTCGAACTGTGGCATATATTTCTCATACATTCCGTCCCAGTCAGTCTTATCCACATCCCAAAAGACATAACCCGTATTGATGTTATTCCATAAAACATCAAATTGTTCAGCGTAATTAGAGTACGACATTTTCGATGTCTCACCTATATATGGGACATAATCAGGAGACTTCCTGCAGGAGCTGAGAGTCAATATTATAGTTATAAGTATTATTGATATTTTACGCATGATATTATAATTTATATATTACACCTAATGTTAATGACAATGTATTATTGTAGCGAGGATCGACCGACAACTCATTTATTTTCATATAACTTGTCAGGTCGTAATAGAAAACAGCATCTAACTCAAGGGCTATATTATCGCTGATGTCGTAGCTCACGCCAGTACCACCGACGAGTCCGGCTGCCAAGCGATTATGTTCCTGGTTAAACTCAAGTTTTTCGTCGAAATCAGGGAAATCCATCGACATATCTACCGTCTTACCATTTCTGTTTGACGACAGCCAATATCCCACAAAGCCACCCATCAGAAAATGACCGCGCAATTTAGAGCCACCGAAAGTAAAATCAGCCATAACTGGAAGAGTGAGGTAATTGTTTTTATAGTCAGTATATACCTCATTAACGAAGTTAAGATTACGTTTCATGCTATGAGAACGCGACAACATCTCCACATCAGCTCTCATCGCGAACCAATCGTTCACCTGATAACGAAGTATAAGACCATATCCGAGACCTTTTTTTCCATGATAAGTCTCATCAATACGACCCGCATTAGAACGAGTTATTGAATTGAAATCGGCACCGCCTTTCAAACCGATGCCTAATTGCGCGTTAACATTAGTCGTCAGCACAATAAATAGTGTTAAAATCAATAGTTTTACTTTGTTCATAATTCTTCTTTTTATGCGTTGCAAATTTAAAAAAATATGCAATAAAAAAAAAGACCGCCTAAGCGATCTTTTCGAGTTTTTTATGATGATATTATTAAAGACCATTCACAAGTTCTGCACCTGCTTTAAACTTAACGACAGTCTTTTCTGCAATCATAATTTCCTGACCAGTTTGAGGATTACGACCTTTTCTTGCTGGATGTTTAGCTGTTGAGAATGTACCAAATCCTACTAATGAGATGCGGTCTCCTTGTTTCAATGCTTCTGCTGAAGCGTCCATGAATGCTTCGAGAGCTTTCTTTGCATCTACTTTTGTCAAACCTGCTTTTTCTGCAATGACACTGACTAATTCTGCTTTATTCATATCAATAATTTAATTTAAAGAGTTACTAAATAACAATAAGTTAAACATTTTCGCTTACAAATCTAATTATTAATTATTACAAAAGCAAACATTTTTTTAAGAAAATTAACTTTATAATATTTTTTTTATTGATTATTTTTTGGACATATTACCAAAATGCTTGTATTTACTAAAATAATCAGCGATTGCATACATTTTCAATTTGTTATAATATTATTTATTTTTTTATATCAAACAGCAGAAAATTTACAATTTTTATATTATTTTCTCAGAAAATCAACTTTAATATTTTGATATTTTATCACAAAGAAAGCACTATTTCACAAATTTCAAATCACCTTCCAGTTTCCTTCGAGACGTGTTCCACGCAAGAAATCAGCTATTGGCATAGCTTTTTTTCCAGCTTGTTGTATCGTCTTTATAGAGATTCTATAATCTTTCAAGATAACATCCAAATACGATTTCCCGTCTGTATCAAGTTTATACAGCTGATTGTCCATAGAATTATTCTCTTTTAGGCTCACCTCAAATATCTTAATATCGAGAGCGTCGTCATTATCCGAAACGAACTTAGTATGCGCCGCAGGATATGGCGACAAGCCTCTGATGAAATTATATATCGAGACAGCATCCTTAGTCCAATCTATTTTACAATCTTCCTTAAAAATCTTAGGAGCAGGCTTCAGCTGCATATTCTCCTTCTTGATAATGAAGTCTTGACTTTGAGAATGTACATTCCCCTCCTCTATCATCTTTATAGTCTCAACGACGACCTTATTACCGAGCAACATCAGTTTATCGTGCAAGGTTCCAGCCGTCTCGTTATCTTCAATAACGACTTTCTCCTGCATGATAATCTCTCCCGTATCAATCTCTTTCTCGAGAAGAAATGTCGTAAGACCTGTTTCCTTTTCACCATTGATTATAGCATGATTTATAGGAGCCGCTCCTCTATACTGTGGCAACAACGAAGCATGAAGGTTGAAAGTACCTTTAGGTGGCATACTCCATACAACTTCCGGCAACATTCTGAATGCTACCACTATAAACAAATCGGCATGGTATGACGACAACTCCTCAATGAAATCCGGCGACTTCAGACTCACCGGCTGCATTAATGGAAGATTATATTTCAAGGCTGTCTGCTTCACAGCCGAACTCTGTAATTTCTTACCTCTTCCAGCAGGTTTATCAGGGACTGTCACAACAGCAGCGACTTCATAACCTGCTGATATTATCGCTTCCAACTGCGAAGAAGCAATCTCCGGCGTACCAAAATATATTATTCTCATATCTCTTATTTTTTAACATTAACTCTGATTTTAATAAGACGTGTCAATGTTTGTTTACAATTTAGGTATCATTGACGCGTCTCTACTTTAGACTTTAGACTTTTTTCGTACTCCTTTCTCGCGTATGATATGAAGAACACGACAGAAATAACACTGACTATCACCGACAACAGAAATGCCGAATTATAACCGCCGAGATGTTCTGCCACATAACCGCCGCCAATAATACCAAGACCAATACCCAAGTCCCAGCTTGTTAATATAGTGGCATTAGCTGTACCTCTTTTATCGTTCGATGCCATATTCAAAAACATCGTCTGCACAGCAGGATACATGCTTCCCTGTCCGAAGCCTATTACGACAGCCGAGATATAATATCCGTAGAGATTTTGCCAAAAAGCAAATAACGAATATCCGATGGCGACACATATTACCCCGTAGGTCGCATTTCTGACCACGAAGCCTTTGCTCAGATAGCGCACTCCGAAGAAACGCGACATTATCAAGCCTACAGCAAAAAGCATAAAGAAGGTTCCCGTTCCTGCCGTGATATTCAATACATCTTGACTATAAATCGCGATGTAAGTAGAAAGCACTCCGTATGCCACAGCGACCAACGCTATGCACAATCCTTGGCTCCAGCCTTCTAGCATAATAAATCTATCTAACGACATTTTCTTCTTATCTAAAACAGGAGGTCGATATTTACAATCGACGGTTGTATTAATTAAAAGTCCTATCAGTGCCGTCACCAAGGAGACAGTGAACAAGATGTTATAATTATCATAATGAGTGAATATCCATAGGCTCAGACTTGGACCGACAGCCATAGCGAAATTATTGCTAAGTCCCCAATATCCAATACCTTCACCTCTTCTCTTAGATGGAAGTACGTCGATAGCTACCGTACTACTCGACACTGATGTCAAGCCGAAAGGAGCACCATGTAATGTCCTGATGACAGCAAACAATACTAACGAAAAGGTAAAATAATATCCAAGGAAAAACAAGGCGAAGCTCGCAAATCCAATGAGCAGCACCTTCTTTCGTGAAAATCTATCGACAATATAACCGCTGAAGAATCGTATTGCGAGAGCAGCGATGCTATAACCACTCAACACAAGTCCTATCATCGCCTTATCAGCGTCAAACACATCTCTCAGATACAAAGGCAGAAGCGGTGTCACGAAATAAAAAGAAAAATACAACATAAAATTGGCTATCCAGACTTTCAGATAGTCGCCGGCAAAAAGCTTAGGTTTTTCATTTATTTCAGTTGTCTGTCTCATAAAAAAATAGCGTTAAAAAAAACACCCGACTCGTTTTTGAATCGGGTGTCAAAATATTCGTTTTAGATATTATTTCATTTCTGCTTGAGCTCTTGCAATGTATTTTTCGATGCTAAAGCCTTCGTTGCTGTTAGGATAGTCAGCTTTTATTGTGTTATACACATTGATAGCGTTTTGATAATCGCCTACCATTTCGTATGCCATACCAGCTCTGAGCAAGTACATTGGTGAAGTGAAGCTGTTAGCTGATTTCTTTGCTGCGCTGACGTAGCATTTTGCAGCTTCAGCAACATTACCTAATTCCATATAAGCATCAGCCAAGCAGCCTAATGCTAATGATGAAACGAGAACATCTTTACCTTTATATGATTTGAGATATTCAACAGCTTTATTAAAATCACCTGTATTGAGGCAGCAAACGCCTGCATAATATTTTGCCAAGTTAGCTGTTTTTGTACCACCGAAGTCATTGATAACATCAACGAAACCAAGATAATTGCCATCGCCATTCAATGCTGTAGCAAAATTATCATTTTCAAAATACTGCTCTGCATGGTATATCGCTGCTTGAGCATCTTTTTCGCGTGGTTCTAAATAATACTTCTTAACTCCAAAGAAAGCCAGAACTGCTATAATCAAAACTGCCAAGACTATATAAATAGGCTTTTGATTATCAATAACAAATTGTTCTGCTTTTGTCAACGTTGTTTCAATCGATTCGAGGCGTTCATCACCTTCATTCTTTACATTTTGTTTTGCCATATCAATAGATTTTTTCGAACTGCAAATTTAGTTTATTTATCTGAAAAAACAACAAAAAAATTAAATATATTTGCCTAAATTTTATTTAGTTAAAAATCATGAAGAAAAGATATACGTTACTCCTGATACTGATAATATTAGGTTCATTTATCAGCATATACGCACTTAAAAGCAATGACGTTTCCCTAACATACGCCGACAAATGGCTTCTCACCGAAATCCAATATCTGAACAAGCCTTTACTAAATAATGGACCAAATATCGCCGGAAGATATTTCAGAGCTACAGATTTTTTCGAGATAATATCATTACCAAACGAGCTAAGACCGGCAAAGAACAGAAAGATTTACAGCAACGCAAACTCTGCTGTCTGGAAAGAAGAATCAACATCAAAATCTGGGTTCATTAAAATAGACGACGTCAGAAACAATAACGGGAGTGATTATTCCTACAACATTCTCGCCTCCTATATCGACAATAACAAATATCAGAACATCACATTCAAAGCGTCATCTTATTCTCCATACGAGGTTTATCTTAATGGCAACAAAATTTTGTCGTATTACGAATTTAACAATGAAAATGCTAACAGTAGGGAAAAAAGCATAAGGTTAGAAAAAGGCAAACACGATATTATCGTTAAAACTTTATGTGAAAACAATGACGACAGCAAATGGGAGTTCAAGTTGGAATACATCAGCAAAAATCCGACATCGCTTAAATGGAGTACCGACCCAACAAAAAACATGGATCTCAGCACTGTAATAAACGGAACCCGATTGACAATGGCTGCAGTATCGCCTTCAGGCAAATATGTAAAATATCGTTACAATGAGACCAAAGCACCTAATGGCAAGTCACAGAATTGGACTGACATCATAGATCTAGAGAGTAATAAAATTGTCATGAGTTCAAGACACAGCAACATCAACGACTTATATTTTCACCCGTGCCAAGATGCAGTATATTTCAGAAATGATGACGAAGCCAAAGCAAAAGTATTTTGCCATGACCTTAAGACTGGAGTAACATCACTGTTGATGGAAGCGACTAAAGACATGAACAGCTACACCTTATCTTATAATGGCGATTTCATCATATACGGCAAGAATATCAAAAACGAAAAAAGCAAAGACGGTTTCAAACGCCATGACGGCGTTGAAGACAGAGCACCATGGTGGCGCAATCAAACTCATCTGTATATGTATGACGTAAAACACGGCACACACCGACAACTCACAGCCGGAAAATATAGCTCCAACCTGCACGACATAAGCCACGACGGAAAAAGAATCCTCATCAGCCAAAATATAAGAGACTACAAAACGCCACACTATTCCAAACAAGTGATGATGGAAATCAATCTTCAAAACAACAGCATCGACACTCTATGGAACAGCCATCATAACGGCAGCGCTCAGTATTCTCCCGACGCGACACAGCTGTTGGTGACTGCTCCTGCGGCCATGTTCAACAATACCCAAAACACGACAAATGAAGACATTGCAACCAACGATTATAATATTGAAGCATACATATTTGACATAAAAAACAAAAACGCCTCTTATATAAGCAAAGACTTCACGCCTAATATAAAACAATTTTTCTGGTGTGAAGATGATAATAAAATTTACCTTAAAGTTGAAGAAAAGTCATACAACAATGTCTATGTTTATGACCTTAATAATAAGGTATATAAAAAGCTCGACACACAACTCGATAATGTAATAAGCATGAGCAAATCTAAAAAATCATCTCTCATAGCATATTACGGCAACGGCATACATACCGCCGACAAAGCTTACGTACTTGATTTAAAAGACGGATCTGTAATCAACGAAAGCAATCCAGAAAAAGACACATTCAACGACATATCATTCGGAAAATCGTACGACTACACCTACACCACAAAGGACGGCATTTCTGTAGATGGCTACTATTACCTCCCTCCAGATTTTGATTCAAGGCAAAAATATCCAATGATTGTTTGCTATTACGGCGGAGCCGCTCCTATGAGCAGAGGTTTCAGAGACTATTTCCCGAGAAATTATTTTGCCTCAAACGGATATATAGTATACGTCATAATACCATCAGGTTCTACTGGTTACGGACAAGAATACGCCGATCGTCTTGTAAACGATTGGGGGAATATTGCCGTCGATGAAATTATCGAAAGCACTAAACAATTCATCAAAGACCACGACTTTGTCGATGAGAAAAATATCGGATGTATGGGAGCTTCTTACGGCGGCTTTTTAACAGAGCTTTTGATAACACGCACCGATATTTTCAAGGCAGCCATTTCCCACGCAGGCATAAGCTCCATATCTTCTTACTGGGGCGAAGGATTTTGGGCATGGAGCTACAACTCTACAGCAGCAGCCAATTCTTACCCATGGAACAATAAGGAATTATATGTCGAACAAAGCGCTTTGTTCAATGCCGACAAAATCAACACTCCTCTCCTACTGTTACACGGAAGCGATGACACCAACGTGCCGATAGGCGAAAGCATGCAGCTATACACCGCTCTGAAGCTACTCGGCAAAGAATGCGAACTTATTGAAATTGAAAATGAAAACCATTATATAAAGAACTATAGCAAACACATAAAATGGCAAAAGACCATCATGGCTTGGTGGGACAAACATTTGAAAAACAATAGTTCTTGGTGGGAAGAACTTTATTAATTTACAGCTAAAAATTAACAATTATCGACAGATTTAAACAAGCATTTAAAAATTAGCATAGATATGACAGAAAAAGACAGAGAATTATACAATTTTTTAAGTCAGTATACGACAGAAGAAAGAAAGAAACGCTTTGAAGAAGTTTTAAATTACAGGACTCGTCACGTTACTGTTGTGTTAGAAGATATTTATCAGTCACATAATGCGAGTGCAGTTTTGAGAAGCTGCGACATCAATGGCGTTCAAGACATTCATGTTATTGAAAACCGCTGGGTATATAACGTAAATCCGGATATTGTGGTTGGCAGTGTCAAGTGGTTAGATCTAAAAAAATACAATGAAAAAGATTTTAACACTCCAGAAGCTTTTGATAATCTGCATAAAAAAGGATATAAGATTGTAGCTACATGTCCTCATCAAGATGACTTCACTCCTGAAGAGTTACCATTAGACGAACCTGTAGCTATTGTATTTGGGACAGAGAAAACAGGCTTGAGCGATTACGCCTTAGAACACGCCGATATGTACGTCAAGATTCCAATGTTCGGATTTACTGAAAGTTATAACATCAGTGTATCGGCAGCTTTGGTGATGTATACATTAACGCAGCGCTTACATCAGAGCAACATTGATTGGCATCTCACAGAAGAAGAAAAAGAAGAGCTCCGACTCGACTGGACAAAGAAAAGCATCAAACGTTTTTGGGAGTTTGAGAGAAAATTCAGAGAGCTACACCCGGAACTTTATTAGAAACTGAAAACTTGAAAAATATGAAAATCTGAGAATTTTTCAAGTTTTCAAATTTTCAAGTTTTCAGGTTTAATCACTCTAAAAACAAGCTCTTCGCCAGGACGAGCGAGTTTCATTCTTTGTCGCTGTTCATCATTGAGTTCAAAATACAATCTGTCGGCATCTACTTCAAATCCGGCTTTGCGCAGAATTTCTGCATAGTCGCGACCAAATTGACGTACATGATCATACTGTCCGAACAGCCGTTCTCTTTCCTTCGGGTCGGTGATGGAAGGGTCTTCAAAAGTATCGACATTAGGATTTATAGGCACCATCAATATAGCCCAACCTCCTTGTTTCAAGATTCTTTTTATCTCTGAAAATGCTTTATCAACATTATCAACATGTTCCAAAACGTGGTTACATATAACGACATCGTATGTGTTGTCTGGAAGGTCAATATTGGTAACATCTATATGTAAGTCAGCAATCGGAGAATCTAAGTCGGCTGTTGTATAATCCAAGTTTTTCAAACTCTTAAATTTCTTTAAGAAAGGCTGCTCAGGAGCAAAGTGCAACACCTTTAGATTATCGCTAAAAAATCCAGTCTTCTCTTTAAGATAAAGCCATAACAAACGATGTCTCTCCAATGACAAACAATTAGGACACAGACGATTATCCATTGCTTTGCCATAACCGTATGGCAAAAATTTACGGAAATGTTTTCCACATACAGGACATTCCACTTTATTTCCCCAATAGAAAGGTCTTATCAAGATGCTGAACAAATAACTAAATTTTATTAAGAATTGACGAGGAAATATCTTTGTCAAAAGTGAAATTATCTTTTTCATAATTGCTTAGTTTCTTTATACAACTTCATTATCGTCTCAGTCATTTTCGACCACTCATATTTTTTCTTTTCCTCTACAATATTAGCCTCAAAAAATTCTTTTCTGTCATTATCATAGAAGTCGCAGATAGCGTCAGCTATTTTCTTAGGTTCTGGTTCAACAACATAACCTACTTTTCCATTAGGCACTATCTCCCGCAATCCACCAACATCAGTCACAAGCATTGGCTTCTCGAAATGATAAGCCACCTGTGTGACACCACTTTGAGTTGCTGATTTATATGGCTGAACGACCATATCTGCAAGATTAAAGAAATTCTTGACTTCCTCGTCAGGAATATATTTATCGCAGATAATTACTCTATCTTTAATATCCAAATTATCTATCATTTGAAGATAAGGTTCTTTCTTCTCATAAAACTCTCCAGCCACGATAAGTTTCAAAGGATAATTATCCAAACGATCATCAGACATCGCCTTCAATAGCAAATCGAGACCTTTATATTCACGTATCAAGCCAAAGAAAAGCAAGTAGTTATAATTATCATCGAGGTATAAGCTACTCAGAGCAACAGCCTTGTCTTCTCTGTCACCATAATGATCATACAGAGGATGCGGCGAAAACAACTTAGGTTTTGACTTCTTATCTAATTTTGAGACATCATTTAAAACAGATTTGGAGAGAGCTGCAAAAGCATGCATTCTCTTCACGAAACAGGGTGACAATAATCTGTCTAGCAAAGACCTCTCATGTGGCATCATATTGTGAACCAAGCCAATGCAACGAGTATTTTTATTTTTAGATATTATCTTAGCCATTTGAGCATAGCAAGGAGCAAAGAACGACATCCAATATGCAAACACCACAATATCAGGATTTTTAGCCTTTATTTCTTTAGCCGTTTTAATCCACGTAAAAGGATTTATCGAATTTATCTTTCGGAATATTTTGATATCTTCAGGAGCCGGCGCATCAGAATATTGAGTTTTTCCAGGGAACAATATTGACGGATATTGCAACGTAAACGTATACAACTCAACGTCAGCTCCTTCAACCTGAAACTCATTGGCAAGACGGTCAGTAAAAGCCGCTATTCCCCCTCTGTATGGATGTGATGGTCCTACAATTATTATTTTCATATTAATTTTTTGTCAATTTTAATAATGATAAAAACTTATCAATAATATCATTTACTTGTTTTGAAATCCTTAATTTATATATAGTTACGATTCCCAAAATCGCCAACAATGATGTTCGTAGCACGGAATCCAATATTTGTCCTATTATTAATATCCTAAATAAAGAAGTTATATATCCTGAGATATATGTTTGTAACAACCAATCAATTACAAACAACGACACTATTATCAATAAAGTATAAAATTCTTTAAGAGAAAAGGGTGTAACTTTCACTCTCCAATTTACAAATGTTAATAAGAAGGTGTAATATATCAAATATGAAATCAGGGATGCTATTGCAGCGCCCTCTATTCCCCATATAGGAATCAACTTGATATTCATTATGATAGTAGAAACAGTCAGTATTATTGTAAACAAAAGTGAATAATAATAATATTTTGAATAGCTTAACACCGTTGCTCCCACATTAAGAGAAGTGTTAATGATTTTAACTATAGCAAGAATAAAAACTACTAATTTTGCCTCATCATAAACATTTCCATTGGGAATTAAAGTATATAACAAATCAATGTTAATCCATATCAAGAAAAAGATAAATGATGAAGCCATGAACTGATGCAGTGAGACATTTTGTGTCAAAGCATTGACTTCCATCACATTATTATCTTTCATACTTTGAGAAATCTGAGGTCGCGATATTGCAGCCAACGAACGATATGGTATCTCCACCATATTGGCAATATAAACCGCTATCGTGTTAATGCCTGCAATTGCAAGTCCCAATTTTCCTGATACAAAAAATGTGTTCAACACTGGAACCAAATTACTTGCCAACGATGATATTATCAAGAATAAAGTATAGAAAATGAAGTCTTTACGCAACCACTTTGAAATATAAGAAGGCTGTATCTTAAATGAAATCTTTTTCAATGTAAAAAGATAGATTACATTTAACAAAGTGGCAATTCCATAAGTAAGACAAAGAGACACAACCATTCCGTCGAGGTTTATCACATCGAAAGCATATAATAAATAAACTATCAATGTCATAATACGAATGCCAACTTCACGAATGAATTTCGGGACGACAATTCGCATGAGAAGATTTGAATTAGTTTCAAATACAAGCAGATACATCATAAAGAACGCCATAGGTATGACGAAATAGATATAATCGACGAAAAGTTCTGAGTTCTGCGAGAAATAATTTTCTATCGGTGTCTTAAAGACGAAAAACAAAGCCGTAAAAACGATAAAACCCACAAAAGAAATTATCACCGACCAACCGAAAAAACCATGATCTTTTTCTTTTTCATCTTTGAAATACGGATAATAACGCATCGCAGATGTACTCGTTCCCAATTGAGCGAGACTCGACAGCAAAATCGAGGCGTCTACCAACACACGCGTCAGACCTACCTCTTCAGGAGTCAGGTATTTCGTGACAATAAAAAAGGTGGTGATGAAACCCACCAACACCCCTATATAATTCATTATCGTACCTTTAATAGTCTGACGGACAACGACACCCATTATTTCAATTTACAATTAAAAATTTACAATTAACAATTGAAAGTTGCTATCATTTAATCTTATTCAGAATATTCTTTACAAACTTCTTAGTTGGGTAATCGCTGTCGTTGAACACATGATAGAGTTCCGACATAAGAGGATATGCGTTTATATCTATATGACTATCTTGCACTTTCTGATAGAAGACATCGACTGCTATACGACCTTCGAGCACCACCTTCTCAGAGATGCCACTATTGAAGAAGCCTTTGCCGATGAGCAATCCCAAGGTTCTGTTACGACTCATATCGTTGAGAGATGTCAGAGCGAAATCTCCGAAGCCACAATAATTGAACATCGTTATGTCCTGACCTCCAAAAGCGATCATAAGACTACGCATCTCATTGATAGCCTTAGTTATAAAAAGTGATCTCATATTTGCAGAATCGTAATTAGCATCTAACATACCAATGATGATAGCGTAAATATTTTTCAAGATACTTGCATATTCTACTCCATTAATATCATTGGAATAATCAAACCTAACATTCGTATTCTCAAACAAATCAGCCACTTCTCCAAAACATTCATTATTTTCACATGCCAAGGTAAAACCCGTCTCCTGGCGATTTATTATTTCTCGCGCGAAAGAAGGTCCTTTCATCATCATAAGCGTATTTGGGAAATGACCAACAAGACAATTTGGAATCAGACAGTCGCCTTTACCAAACCCTTTGGCAAGATTCACAATGATGGCTTTTGGATTGATATAATCTTTCTTATCGAACAGATAGCCAACGACAGCAGTCGAAGGTATCGCCATGAAAATCACATCGGCATCTTTTAAAATCTCTATATCTGTCGTTGCCTTAAGATTTCTCGACAACTTGATATTTGGGAAATAATTGATATTAAGTCTTTGATTGTTGATAGAATCAACCACTTCTTCTTCGATAGACAGCAAGGTAATATCATCAATACCCTTTCTCGCCAACACGTTACCTACCGCTGTTCCGATAGCTCCGCTACCGACAAAAACAACCTTTTTCATAAAAAAAATTTTATGCAAATTTAAGACAATTATTCCTATTTAACAAAGAAAAATCGCCTTAAATTTTAGTCATCGAGATACTGAGATATGAGATACTGAGTTGCTGAGTTACTGAGATGCTGAGATGCTGAGTTACTTAGCATCTTAGTATCTTAGCATCTTAGCATCTTAGTATCTTAGTATCTTAGCATCTTAATAACTTACTCTAACAATCCTGCTATCGTCTGTCTCTCCCAATGTAATCTCCACTTTCACAAAATGCTCCGGCATCAACGGATCAATGAGTTCAGGCCATTCTAAGAGACAAAGACTACCTCCATAAAAATAATCTTCATAACCGATGTCGAAGACTTCCTCCAAACTTTTAATTCTATAAAAATCGAAATGGAAAACAGAATCGAGAGTATCTGTCTGATATTCATTTACCAAGGCAAAAGTAGGACTATTAACCTCATCTTGCACTCCTAATTTTGAACAAAGATTTTTTATCAAGGTTGTTTTGCCTGCTCCCATATTACCATAAAAAGCCACGATGTTAGATTTATCGCGCCAACTTATCAATAAGTCAGAAACCTTAGATAACTCCTCTATATTATTTATTTCAAATGTTACTTCTTGCATTGTTAAAATTTATTTACTTTTCAGATATGCCACAGGTATCAGCATCTCATTCATTGAGATACCACCATGCTGGAATGTGTTTTTATAATAATTAACGTAATAGTTATAATTGTTTGGATAAGCAAAGAAGTCGTTGGAGCGACAGAAAACATAACTCGTACTTATATTCACCTTAGGTAAGAATATTTTTTCCGGGTCGCGAATCTCGAAAACCTCTTTAGCATTATATTTCAAGCTCTTACCGTATTTATAACGAAGGTTGGTATTGACAGCCTTATCTCCCAAAATCTTAACAGGATCTTTAACCCAAACCGAGCCATGATCTGTAGTGACTATCACATCACATTTTTTATGAGAGATAAATTTCATGATATCGAAAAGCGACGAATGTTCAAACCACGAAAGCATCAAAGAACGATAAGCCTGCTCATCAGAAGCCAACTCCCTGATTATCTCCATCTCGGTACGAGCATGCGATAACATATCAACGAAGTTATATACAATCACGTTCAATTTATTCTGCATAAGATCCGACATCTGTTCAGCAAGTTTCTTCCCAGCAGCAAGGTTCAACACCTTGTTATATGTGTATTTTATGTTCTTACCGAAACGTCGCAGCTGTTCTCCCAACAATTCCTCTTCATATTGATTCTTAGTCCCTTCGTCTTCCTCATCGACCCAATATTTAGGGAAACGGCGTTTTATCTCCAACGGCATCAGACCTGCGAATATCGAATTACGCGCATACTGAGTAGTCGTTGGTAAGATACTATAATAAATATCGTCGTTTTCGGTACGGAAATATGGTTCCAACAAAACCTGTATCGACTTCCACTGATCGTAACGGAGGTTATCAATCAATATGAAAAACAAAGGTTTGTCGCTATCATCAATACGAGGAATGACTTTATCTCTTATCAAAGTGTGAGAAAGCGTAGGTTTATTTTCATAATTTGGCTGAATCCAGTCGATGTAATTACGCTCTACATAACGTGAGAAAACATTGTCGGCCTCCAATTTCTGCATCGAAAGAACTTCTTTAATTCCCTCGTCATTAGATTTCTGCAGTTCCAACTCCCAGCGTGTCAGATTCTTATAAACGTCAACCCATTCATTATAATTGAGGTTGTTGTTTATATCCATTCCGATCTTACGAAATTCCTGCTGATATTTCGATGTCGATTTCTCATCGACAAGCTGTTTCTGTTCGAGATTTCTTTTCAAAGAAAGTAAAATCTGGTTAGGATTAACAGGCTTTATCAGATAATCAGCTATCTTGCTTCCGATGGCATCTTCCATGATACTCTCCTCCTCGCTCTTTGTAATCATCACGATAGGAAGATTCGGATATTCAGCTTTGATTCTCTCCAAGGTCTCAACGCCAGAAATACCCGGCATCTGCTCATCCAAAAAAACTATATCAAAATGACGCTCACGAACCAAATCGATAGCCTCACTGCCATTATTAGTCGTAACGACTTCATAACCTTTCTTTTCAAGAAACATAATATGTGGGCGTAGAAGCTCTATCTCATCATCAGCCCAAAGAATACTTGTCTTTATCATATTTTTAAGTCTACTGTCTAAAGACAAAAGTCTAAAGACATTGTTATAATCGATATATTTCTAACGGAGACATTTTAAAATTGTTTTACAAAGATAAAAAAAATATCAGGACGCACATCCACACAATTTTCAATTGCTAAATTTTTCAGTCACACGTCCGTGTGACTCTACATGATGCGATGGAACAACATCAATACGTATGCGATACGCCCCTGCAATTGTTAATTGTCAATTGTTAATTTTAAATTTCCAATTATGTCTCTCGCCATCATCGAGTTCTCCCCTATTTGATTTGCAGCATCATCGCCGGCCTTACCATGAAGATAGACTCCGAGAAGAGCTGCTTCTTGCGGCGTATATCGTTGAGCGAGAAGCGACAATATCATTCCCGTCAAGACATCGCCACTGCCAGCCGTCGCCATTCCAGGATTGCCCGTCGAGTTGAAGAAACATGTTCCGTTAGGAAATGTTATTGCTGTATGAGCGCCTTTCAACACGATGATTATATTATGTGTAACAGACATCTTTCTTTGAAGTTCAAGACGTTCGTATGAATTATTCGTCTTCCCGAACAAACGCTCAAACTCTTTTGGATGCGGCGTAAGTATCGTGTTGTCAGGAAGAAATGAGAGCCATGTCGGGTTTTCTGAAATTATATTAAGAGCGTCAGCGTCTAACACCAAAGGCTGCGTCGCATCTTGTATTATCTTCTTCAACAAAGTCGCCGTCTCAGCATTTTTACCTATTCCTGGACCGACTCCGATTGCAGTATATGGAATAATGTCGTCTATTTCAGTACAATGAGTCTCAGATTTGTCGATGCTCGTCATCGCTTCCGGCAGATAGATCTGCATCGGGAGAAGAGCGTCTTTCGGAAGATGAGCGGTGAAAAGACCCACGCCCGTACGGAGACAAGCCTCCGCAGCGAGGAGAGCAGCTCCCGTCTTACCCGAAGAACCCGCCACCAACAAAGCATGTCCGTAAGTACCTTTATGCGAAAACTTTGTACGCTTTCGTAATATCGGCATCGCCATGTCTTCTGTAGTATAGAAGTTCAAAGTCTCCACATTATCAATGAAATCCTTATGCAGACCAATATCCAAGACTTCCCATCTTCCTACGAAAGCATCATTTTCAGGAAACATGAAAGCAAGCTTCGGAAACTGGAAACTCAATGTGTAATCGGCTTTGAAGATTGACGGTTGGCTGTTGTATTTTTTAGACGTGTCAATTACATATTGCTTATTTTCATGGTATAATCGACGCGTCTCTACTTGTTGACTCGTTGTCTTGTTGACTTGGTGACCGCCGCAGGCAAGAAGTCCCGATGGAATGTCGATAGCGATTCGTATGGCGTTATTGTCATTAAGATGTTTAATCAGTTCAGCAGCAAAACCTTCGATATTTCTATTCAAGCCCGAACCGAAAATCGCATCAACGACAATATCCTTATCATTTATCAGAGGAAAATCGTCTTCGGAGAAAATATCGTACATAGGAGTCTCGGTTTCTTCTTTCAAACGATTGAAATTCATCTCACAGTCGCGGCTCATTTTATCAGAAAAACGTACGACGAAAACCTGCGGTATTATTCCTGTAAAGAAAAGCATACGAGCGAGAGCGAGACCATCGCCACCATTATTACCAATTCCACAAAAAATTTTAACGGAAACTTCCTTCGTCTTGCAGCGTTTCATAAACCAATCGTAAACCTTAGAAGCCGCACGTTCCATCAAATCTATCGAATCAACAGGTTCATTTTCAATTGTAAAAGCATCAGCTTCTCTAATCTTTTCAACAGGAAGAATCTTCATTTTATCAGATATTTTGTTTTTACAAAGATAACGAAAGTCAACAGACAACAGACAACTGTCAACAGACTTTTTTTGTTTAAAGATTTGGGGTTAAAATCTAAAGCAATTTTATGTTTAGAGTTTCAAGTTCGAGATTAATTTTGTAAATTTTCTCCCTGCCTTAAACCATTTTTCAACTTTCAATTGTACATTGTTAATTGTCAATTCTGAATTATGCATTATGCATTAATTGGGGCGTTCCGGCTACGCCGTCGGGCTTTCCGCTCTATCTTTGCTCGCTCCGTAAACTACGCTCGCAAAGGATGCCGCTCCAATCCCTAACGCAGGGAGGCTACCAAAATAAAATTTGTGCAAATAGCATACGTCTTCGCAAATATTTTTTGGCACATCATAATACTCGAATACTCTCCAAAAAATAATAATCGTTGAGATCGCATGTGTCAATTAATTCATAAAAGATTTTAACATTTGAACAGCCTAATATTTCATCAAAAAAAATCTGTTGTCTGTTTACCACCGCAGGCATTAAAGAGTATCTTTTCTTAGCTTCATTGGAAAAAATGTAATCACACCAAATTATTCGTTGGAAAAAGTGTAAAATATCTTGTTTATTCGTTAGAAAAAGTGTAAATTTGCCAACAAATAAGATATACAAACAATGCTTAGAAGAAAAATCGAGTCCATTTTGGCTGAATGGAAAAAATCCGAACATAAGAAACCAATAGTTATAAAAGGAATCCGTCAATGCGGAAAGACATATATTGTCCAAAAATTCGCAAAAGAGAATTATGAGAGTGTGATTTATATGAATTTCATCCTCGAACCTGATAAAAAGTCTGCCTTTACGGGCAATATTGATGTCGATACAATACTACTGAACTTATCCGCCCTTATTCCAGGTAGCCGTTTCATCAGCGGAAAAACCTGTATCATCCTTGATGAGATTCAAGAATGCAGAGAAGCAAGAACGGCTTTGAAATCATTTCAAATAGACGGTCGTTTTGATATCATAGCAACAGGTTCTCTCTTGGGAGTGAAAGGATATGGAAAGAAAGCGGAAGACGGGCAAGACTCTGTTCCTGTAGGATACGAAACTGTGGTTGAAATGTATCCATTAGATTTTGAGGAGTTTTTGTGGGCAAATGGAATAAATGATAAGGTTATTGACACGGTAAAATCATGCTTTGAAAAGGAAACAACAGTCCCGGAAGGCATCCATAAAGTCATGATGGAACTTTTGTACAGATATGTCATTGTTGGAGGTCTTCCTGAAGTTGTAAATAAATTCTTAGAAACCAGAAACATAGAACTCACATATCAAACTCAGCGAAATCTTATATCTGAATATGAAGAAGACATGATCAAGTATGCTGACGATGTCGACAAAGTTCGTATCCGCGAATGTTTTGAATCCATACCAAAACAATTGTCCAAAGAAAACAAAAAATTTCAATATTCTGCAATACGTAAAGGCGGACGGGCGTCTCAATACACGAGCAGTATCCAATGGCTTGAGGACGCAGGATTGGTTAAGAGATGTTACAATACGCAGATTACGGAGTTGCCATTAGAGGGAAATTCCATGAAAGAGTGTTTTAAGCTATACACAGCTGATATCGGAATCCTTGTTGCCATGCTTGATTATGGTACTCAGGCAGACATCTTAAAGGGTAATCTTCTGGGATATAAAGGCGCAATATTTGAAAATCTCATGGCTGATTTTCTTTGTAAGTCAGGACAGAAGTTGTACTATTTCCATAAAGATAGTGGTTTGGAGTTGGATTTTCTTGTGCGATACAAGGGCGAATGCGTAGTGCTTGAAGTCAAGGCAAAATCAGGCAAAACAAAAAGTCTAAGAACAGTTTTAAAAAACAAAAATGTTTATCATATCAACAATGCCATTAAACTTGGAAATTATAATGTCGGTCGTGAAGAAGAAGTGCTAACAATACCTCTTTATATGGGATTTCTAATAAAAGACAGTATGGCAGATGTTATAGTTCCTGATATTGATTTGAGTTTGCTGATGTAAAATGTCATATTCATATTTTTTTAACATTTGAACGGCGTAATATTTCATCAAAAAATCTTTCGTCTTTAGACTTTTGTCTTTAGACTTTTTCCTTATCTTTGCGCTATGAAGAAAAAAGTTAGACAAGCTGAATTTTTAGAAGACGTCAGCATCATCGACGCTGGCGCTGAAGGCATGAGTGTTGCCAAACCTGATGAGAAAGTGGTGTTTATTCCTTTCGGTGCTCCAGGCGATATTGTGGATATTCAAGTGTTCAAGAAAAAGAAAAACTGCTTCGAAGGCAAGATTGTCAATATTAAACAAGCCTCCGACAAACGCGTCGAGCCTGTGTGTCAGCACTTCGGACTGTGCGGCGGCTGCAAATGGCAGCACATTGATTATCAGTGGCAGCTTTACTATAAGCAGAAACAAGTCAAAGATAATTTAGACAGAATAGCGAAAGTGGAATATCCTGAGATCTCCCCTATCTTAGGTTCCGAGAAACAATATTTCTACCGTAACAAATTGGAATACAGTTTCTCAAATCGCAAGTGGCTCATCGACGGCGCACCTGCTGGAACTCACGACGAGGAAGCTGTGAAAGGTTTTGGCTACCATCTCCCAGGATTGTTCGACAGAGTCATCGACATAGAGAAATGTTATCTGCAACAAGAGCCTTCCAACGCAATTCGTTTGTTTATCAAAGACTTCACCTTAGAACATAAATTATCTTATTATAACGTCCGCGCTCACGAAGGTCTGATGCGTAACGTAGTGATTCGTTGCAACGGCAAAGGTGAGTTCATGGTAATAGTCGTCATCAACGAAGAAAACGACTTGGTGAGAAACGTGATGATTCCTGAACTACAGAAACGTTTCCCTGAAATCATCTCGATAATGTTGGTCATCAACAACAAGTTCAACGACATCATCACCGACCTTCCTTTTGAAAACGTCTATGGCGAAGAATGTCTCATTGAGACGATGAAAGCTCCGTGTGAAGGTCACGATGACTTGAAGTTCAGAGTCGGACCAGTGTCGTTCTTCCAGACTAACGTCTATCAAGGCGAGCGACTCTACAAAGCAGCCTTCGACCTCGCCGATGTTCAAGGCGACGAGCTGATGTATGACCTCTACACTGGAACAGGAACGATAGCATTATATTTCGCGAGATTCGTAAAGAAGGTCATTGGCGTCGAATATGTCGAGGAAGCCATCGCTGACGCTAAGATCAACAGCGAGTTTAACAATATTAATAATGTGAAGTTCTACGCTGGCGATATGGCGAAAGTCTTTACCGACGAGTTTATCGAAAGCAACGGACGTCCCGACTTAGTCGTCACTGACCCGCCACGCGCAGGTATGCACGAGAAAGTCGTGGAACAGCTTCTCAAGATACAACCTAAGAAAATTGTCTATATCAGCTGCAACCCAGCCACACAAGCCCGCGACCTTCAACTCCTCGATGCAAAATACGAAGTGAAAGCCGTACAGCCAGTCGATATGTTCCCGCATACACACCATGTGGAGAATATCGTGTTGTTAAGACTAAAGACTAATGACTAAAGGCTAAAAAATAATTATGCATTATGCATTATGAATTAAAAAGAATCTATCTCGTCGGTTATATGGGTTCGGGGAAGTCGTCGGCTCTAAAGCAGTTAGGCAAATTGCTTTCATGGGAGACGTATGACCTCGACCATCTTTTCGAAGAGAAGTATAAGATTTCTGTTCAGGATTTCTTTCATAAATATGATGAGGCTGCTTTCCGTAAGTTAGAGTCGCAGCTGTTGAAAGAGACGGCTAAATATGAAAACGCCGTCATCGCCACGGGCGGAGGCACGCCGTGTTTTTACGACAATATGGAATGGATGAACGCCAACGGCACTACAATATTTTTAAAGGTATCGTCCAAGACTGCTGTCAACAGGTTACTTAACTCCAAGAAGAAACGTCCGCTCATAGAAGGCAAGAGCGATGAGCAATTGTTAGAATACGTGGAACGACATTATGGCGAACGCATGCCGTTTTACGAGAAGGCGCAAATTACAGTCAAGGGAGAAGATTTGGACATAAAGTCGCTTTGTCGACAAGTCAATGAGACAATAAGTCTATAAGACCATAAGTTAATTCTTAATTCTTAATTCTTAATTATCAACTCCTTAACCTTCTCCACAAACATTTCAACATCTTCTTCCGTTGTATCGAAAGAGCAGAGCCATCTCACTACGTCATTGTCATAATCCCAGTCGTAGAAGAAATAATGTTTCTGCAACTCTGTCCATATCTCGCGAGGCAGCTGCACGAAAACACCGTTAGACTGTACAGGATACATCACCTTCAGTTGTGGAAGATCTTTCACTTTGTTATATAAAAGTTGTGCCATCCTGTTAGAATGCTCAGCGTTCTTTTTCCAAAGTTCATCTTTGAAATAAGCCTCGAACTGCACTGCCAAGAATCGCATCTTACTGCAAAGCTGCAACGCTTGTTTTCTGCGATATTTGAAATCTCTCGCAAGTTCAGGATTAAGGAACACTATCGCTTCTCCTATCATCAAGCCGTTTTTCGTTCCGCCGAAAGAAACAACATCGACACCTAAATCGGCGGTCATCTCTTTGAATGAACAGCCGAGAGCGACAGCAGCATTTGCGAGGCGAGCTCCATCGATATGAAGGTACATATTATGTTCGTGAGCGAGATCGACGAGCGCCTTAATCTCTTCCAAAGTATATAAAGTACCAAGTTCTGTTGACTGAGTTATCGTTACCGCCTTAGGCTGTGAATGATGTTCAAAGCCGAATCCATGAAGTTGTGTCTTAACAAGTTGAGGCGTAAGTTTTCCGTCTGGCGTCGCTACAGTGAGAAGACGACAGCCTACCACACGCTGCACTGAGCCACATTCATCTACATTGACATGAGCCGACTCCGCACATACGACAGCCTCATGCGAACGACACATCGCGTCGATACATAAAGTGTTGGCTCCCGTGCCATTGAAGACGAAAAACACAGAAGCCTGCTCGCCAAAATTCTCCTTGAATATATTCTCCACCTTCGCGCAATATTCGTCGTCGCCATACGCAAGAGCATGATCTACATTAGCATCAGAAATTGCCTTTAAAACCTCCGGACAAATACCAGAATGATTGTCACTGCCAAAACCTCTTTTCATGATTGTAATAATTTAGATTGTAAAGATAGGAAAAAGTCTAAAGACTAAAAGATAAAAGACAAAAGATTTTTTAAAAGGTTGAGAAGAACAAAGGGCATAGAAGGTTTTGTACAAACGCTGCTTGTCGCATCTTAACAATTCATAATTAACATTATGTGAAATCGGCGTAATACGAGGTTGAAAAACATCAAACGCCCATAATTTACAATTAAGCGTATGCGATTGTATTTTATCAGAACTTATTCAATACTATGTCAACTGTTAATTCTTAATTTTTAATTCTTAATTGTAAACTCTCCCATCAAACAACAAACCGCTGCTACTGCTAACCCCACAAATATTCCATCTATAGGCAGTTTCATAAATTGTGAGATAATAAGCGCCACTGTTCCTGCTATGATGGAAACAAGTATCCATTGATATTTAAATCTTCTCGGTAAGAACAATGCCAAGGTCAGCGGAATGAAAACCGCCGTAGCTCGTAATCCCATCGACAAGAAGCCTAAGTCGTTGATGAAAGAGCCTGAGAATGTGGCCGCTACAAACACCGACATCAATAATATTCCTACAATAGTGAGGCGCGATACTTTAAGATTTTTAGAGGAGTCTTTCAAAGAAGGATTTATCTTCATGAAGACATCGCGAACAAGTATCGTCGAGGAGCCGAGTGTCAATCCCGAGCCTCCTATTATAATAGTGATAAGCAATGTTCCAAGCACGATGCCACCGAGAAACTCCGGCATCTTATGCGTTATGAAAAGAGGAAACGCCTGCGCCGTCGTCGCCATGACGCCAATATTTTCCGGAAGCGTTTTACCCAGCGTCGACAACATTTCCATTTCATCAGCAGTGACATAATGGCCTCGCATATAAAGACCTATGAGCACACATGCCGCGCCGATAGGAATTGTGAGAACTGCAGAAATCATCGCCCCCTTACGAGCCACACTGTCGGTCTTGGCCGCCCAGATACCTTGCGCGTAGCTCTGCGTCGCAAGGACGCCTAATATCACGGAGAGACAAGAGCCTATGTCTTTGGCAGCACCACGCGCAAAGAGATTGCTGTATCGTTCTTGTATATCTTCTTGAGACACATGTCCGTGTGGTCCTACGAGAGTGCCTATCATTTCTTCTATTGCTGTCATAAGTCCATGATAGCCATCAGTAAGAGAAAGGACTATGATTCCTCCAGCCAATGTCGAGATACATAGCAATATGAGTTTCACCACGCCTCCAATTCCCGCGCTCCACAAACCTCCGAATACGACATAAATCATCATGATGAGACATGAGATTGCAGCAGCGAGATAAAACTTCATCGGGAATAATGTCATCAATAATGCTGATGCTGAGAGTATCTGCGCTACTATACTTACGAACATTCCGAGTGAACAGAGCAGCGAACCCAAGACCTCCGCCTTTTTCCCATATTCTTTAGAGACAACTTCCAACAATGTTGTGCAGCCGCTTCTTCTTAAAGGAACGACGTAACCTATTGCGAGAAAGACACATCCCAAAGCAGCTCCGAGAGTAAACCACCATGCCGAGATTCCGTAAGTAAAAGCCAGCTGCGCCGTTCCCACCGTCGACTGCCCTCCTATCAAAGTCCCCATAATGGTGCCACACACGACCCAAGTCCCGGCTTTCCCTCCTGCCCTATTGAAATCATCAGCGGTCTTGACTTTCTTAGAAGACACAATACCAACGACTTCAATCAATAATATCGACAAGATAATTCCTAATATGTGATAAAGTGATATCGACATCTGCTATAAAAATTTTATCTCTTTTTTCCAGACTTTCCAATCGGGCATCTCGGCTGTCATCAAAGCATAAAAGTCTTTAGAATGATTGAAATGCACGAGATGACAAAGCTCATGCAATATCACCTCTTTAATACATTGCTCTGGCAGTTTGATAAGATGCAGATTTAAATTTATATTGCCTTTGGAGGAGCAGCTGCCCCAGCGCGTCTTCATCTTTTTAATCGCAAAGGACTTCGGCGCGACATTATATTTCTTCATCGACTCAACCAATGGAATCGAAATCTCTCTAAAGACACGCTTCGCCTGCTCAAGATACCAGCGATCAAGAAGATCTGACGCTGACACTGACTTTGACGCTGACAAATGAGCTTGTTGACTCGTTGACTTGTCGACTCGTTGTCTTATAACAATCTTCTCATTATCAAAAACGACAGAATTCTTATCAGAAGCAACAATCTCTATCGGATATTGTTTCCCAAGAAAATAATGCAACTCGCCACTCACAAATTTCTTTGGTTCAACAGGTTTCTTTTCCGGAAGGTCGAGGCGGTTAAAAAGCCAACGCGAGTGTTTTATCAAAAAAGGCTCTATCTCATCAACGCTGAAAAGCAAAGGCATCCTTATCTCAACGCTTTTGTCAGGATGAACATAAAGCGCCACGGTCCTTCTTCGTGAGCGTTTTATCTCGCAATTTATCAGACGACCTTTTATGATGAATGTTTTCATTTTAGTGTAGAGTTTAGGGTTTAGAGTTTAGAGTAGTTCTAAAGTTAAAAGATTAAGATTTAAAGTTTATTTATTAAAATTATCTAAAATATTCGTGTTTGATTTCGTGTTAATTCGCGTTAATTAGTGTTTACTTCACATTCAATTTCGTGTCAATTCGCGTTAATTCGTGGACAGAAATAAAAAAAGGGCTTCAAAATTGAAACCCTTAGTTTTGGTGACCCGCCTGAGGCTCGAACTCAGGACCCCCACATTAAAAGTGTGATGCTCTACCTACTGAGCTAGCGAGTCATCCTCTCGTTTGCGATTGCAAAAGTACAACATTTTTTAATATCTCCAACACTTTTTTTAAAAAAAATTAAAAAAAATTTCTCACTCCAAAACACCCTTGCCTTCTCTTAAGATAACTATCTCATTATCTGTACAATCAACAATAGTACTTTCTTCCTTATTACCAAATCCTCCGTCAATAATTATATCAACTTTGTCTTTATATGCATCATTTATCTCCTCAGGATCGGTCATAAAACCGGAAATTTCGTCCTCATCGACGATAGAAGTAGTGATAATCGGGCAACCAAGCTCACGAACAATGTTGGTAATAATAGGCTGATCAGGAATTCTGATACCAATAGTTTTTTTGTTATTCTTAAAAAGTTTCGGCACATTGTTATTAGCCTCTACGATAAAAGTGAATGCTCCAGGCAGATTTCTTTTCATCATCTTGAACACATCATTATTAATAGGACGTGTAAATTCTGAGAGCATACTCAAATCGTGGAATATAAAAGAGAAGTTCGCTTTTTCCTTTTTCGTTCCTTTGATACGAGCTATTCTATCCAAAGCCTTACTGCTGTTCACGCTGCAACCGATAGCATAAATGGTATCTGTCGGAAAGATAATGACACCATCGTTTTCCAAGCATTCTATTATCATCTTGACATAACGAGGATTAGGATTTTCAGAATGAAGTTTTAGAAACATAACGCATAATTTTGATTTGCAAAGATAACAAATTTAAGTCAACAAGTCAACAGGCCAACGAGTCTACAAGTAGAAACGCGTCGATGATACCGATGAAAATAAACACACATTGATACGTCTAATTAAGTCAACGAGTCTACAGGTCAACGAGTCTATAAGTGGTTAAGATATTATTTTATTTTTATTGAGTATCCATTTTAATAGATAAATAATCTTGTTGTCTCGTTGTCTTGTTGACTTGTAGACTTATTGTCTCATAGACTTTTAAAAAACCTCTTGTTTTTTCAAAAATAAATCATTACCTTTGCACTCGTTTTTGAGTTCACTTCGAGATTGGTTTCGTAAATATAAATCAATAACTTAAAACAGTAAATTAGTTTAACAATCCTTGATAATTTATCGAAGTGGTTATTAAGTACAATTAAATATCATTATTATAATGAGCGAAAATCAAAACATCATCAACGAAAACGTTGTTGAAAAAGCAGAAAAACAAGTAAGAGTAAAACCTGTTCCAGACGCTAACTTCGATTGGAACTGCGATCCTAAGAAAGACGACAATTACAAGTCAGAGGAACGCATGAAATTAGAAGCAATGTACGAAAAGACAATGAGCCAAATCGGCGATCATGAAGTCATTGAAGGTACAGTCGTTGCTAAGACATCACGCGAAGTTGTTGTCAACATCGGATTCAAATCAGATGGTGTTATCCCAGTATCAGAATTCCGTCACAATCCTAACTTAAAAGTTGGTGACAAGATTGAAGTTTACGTAGAAAACCAAGAAGGCATCAACGGACAGTTAGTTCTTTCACACAAGAAAGCTCGCATCTTGAAATCATGGGATCGCGTTAATGAGGCTTACGACAAGCAAGAAATCGTTCAAGGTTTTGTTAAGAGCCGTACAAAAGGTGGCTTGATCGTTGACGTATTCGGAATCGAAGCATTCTTGCCAGGTTCACAAATCGACGTTAAACCTATCCGCGACTATGACGTATTCGTAAACAGCATCATGGAATTCAAAGTTGTTAAGATCAACCAAGAATACAAAAACGTTGTTGTTTCACACAAAGCTCTCATCGAAGATGAAATCGAACAACAAAAGATGGAAATCATCGGTAAGCTTGAAAAAGGTCAAGTTCTTGAAGGCATCGTGAAGAACATCACTTCTTACGGCGTATTCATCGACTTAGGCGGCGTTGACGGTTTGATCCACATCACAGACCTCTCATGGGGCCGTATCAATCACCCAGAAGAAATCGTTAAACTCGACGAGCAAATCAAAGTCGTTATCCTCGACTTCGACGATAACAAAAAACGTATCGCTCTCGGCTTGAAACAACTCACACCTCATCCATGGGACGCTTTAGATCCTAACCTCAATGTCGGTGACGTTGTTAAAGGAAAAGTTGTCGTTATCGCTGACTACGGTGCATTCATCGAAATCGCTCCTGGCGTAGAAGGTTTGATCCACGTTTCAGAAATGTCATGGTCACAACACTTACGCACAGCTCAAGACTTCTTGAAGATCGGTGACGATGTTGAAGCTAAAGTCTTGACATTAGACCGCGAAGAACGTAAGATGTCATTGGGTATCAAACAACTTATCCCAGATCCATGGGCAAACATCAAAGAACGTTACGCTATCGGTTCAAAACAAACAGCTACAGTTCGTAACTTCACTAACTTCGGTATCTTCGTAGAATTAGAAGAAGGCGTTGACGGTTTGATCCACATCTCTGACCTCAGCTGGTCAAAGAAAATCAAACACCCTGCTGAATTCACAAAGATCGGCGACACAATGGAAGTCGTTGTTCTCGACATCGACGAAGAAAACCGTCGTCTCAGCTTAGGTCACAAACAACTTGAAGAAAATCCATGGGATGTATTCGAAAGCATCTTCACAATCGGTTCAATCCAACAAGGTACTATCATCAGCACAAGCGATAAAGGTGTTGTTGTTTCATTACCTTACGGCGTTGAAGGCTTCTGCCCTAACCGTCACCTCAAGAAAGAAGACGGCACAACAGCTAAGATGGAAGAAACTATCGACTTCAAAGTTATTGAATTCTCAAAAGAAAACAAGAAGATCATCTTGTCACACTCACGTATTTGGGAAGACAAAGTAGCAGCAGAACGCGACGTTGAAGCTGAAGCAAAAGACAAAGCAGCTAAATCAACAAAACGCGCTGTTAAACAAATCAACGATAACGTAGAACGCACTACATTAGGCGACTTAGACGTTTTCGCTGAATTGAAAGCTAACTTTGAAAACGCTGAAAAAGAAGCTAAAGGTGAATAATTAAACTAGCATCTTCATAAGTAAAAGCCTCTGGGAAATTTCTCGGAGGCTTTTTACATTATAAAAATACCATAAATTTCAAATTCAGAAAAAAAATAATCATCGTCATAAGCCAAAACTCAAAGTCTTTCACTATCTTTGTCTCTCAAATGCTTCAAACATGAAAGATTATTTAGACACCTTATTAATAAAATATAACACTCCCGATTTTATCGAGAACGACCCGGTGCAGTTTCCGCATCGTTATTCTGAAAAGAACGACATCGAAATCGTAGCTTTTCTCACCGCCACAATAGCTTGGGGAAAACGCTCCATGATTCTTAACTCCGCTAATAAGATGCTCAACGTCATGGGAAAATCGCCTTACGATTTCATCATGTCTGAGGGTTTTAAAGACTTAGATCCCGACAAATGCGTGCATCGCACTTTCTTCAACAGAGATTTCGCTTATTATTGCAAAGGTCTGAAACATATTTATTCGGAATATCAAAGTCTTGAAGACATTTTCACTTTGAATGAAAATCACGATGTATGGCGTGGCATACAGAATTTCAGGGATAAGATTCAGGAAGTCAATGACGGAATTACAAGCGTTCATATCTCCAACCCTTGTTGCGACAATCCGAAGAAAGGTTCTGCTTGCAAGCGACTTCATCTCGCTCTGAAATGGCTCGTCCGTGACGACGGCATCGTTGACCTCGGCATCTGGAAAAAACTCAGACCTTCTGATTTGATGATTCCTCTCGACGTCCATGTAGGACGAATCTCCCGCGAACTCGGACTTCTCCAAAGAAAAAGCAACGACAGAACCACCGTCGAGGAACTGACTTCAAAACTCAGAGAATTAGATCCTAACGACCCAGTAAAATATGATTTTGCCTTGTTCGGATATGGAGTGAATGTTTAAAAACTGAGAAACTGAGAATTTGAAAACCTGAGAATAATTTTCAGTTTCTCAGGTTTTCAGGTTTTCAAATTTTAATAATGGAGCGGATAACGGGGCTCGAACCCGCGACCTAAAGCTTGGGAAGCTTTCGCTCTGCCAACTGAGCTACATCCGCTTTTCGCTCGGCAAAAGTAAAAATATTTTCGCAATCTAATTCATAAAGGCATAAAAAAATCTTTCGTCTTTAGCCTTTCGTCTTTAGCCTTTTCTTATCTTTGCAAAAATTGAAATCAACAAAATCTATTATAATGAAACACATTATTAGCTTATTACTTATTGCGATGATTTTTATGTCATCTTGCACATCATCAACATCTGAAACAAAAAACGAAACGGCTTCAAAGCCTGATGTCGATGAGATAACACAAAAGGCTCTCGAGGAATGGCGCTCCGAACATTTCGGAATGTTCATACACTTCGGCATCTACTCAAAACTTGCCGGCTGGTGGAAAGGCGAAAAGATTCCTTACTACGGCGAACAAATCATGAATCACGCCCGTATCCCTATTGATGAATACGAAGCTGTGGCAAGAGAGTTCAATCCTAAAGACTTCAACGCCGATGAGATAGTGAAACTCGCTAAAGACGCTGGAATGAAATATATCGTCATGACTTCAAAACATCACGACGGATTCTGTATGTTCCACACCGAGACAACAGACTATAACATCGTCGATTTCACTCCTTTCGGAAGAGACGTGGTGAAAGAACTGTCGGAAGCCTGCCAACGTCACGGAATGAAATTCGGTCTTTATTACTCTCTTCCAGACTGGCATTATCCTCTCGGAATACCTCGCTTAGAACCTGATACCACAACCAAATGCCACGAATATGTAAACCAAGTTTATTCTCCTCTCGAGATAGTAACTCCTGAATTGGAAGATTATATCGTAGCTCAAGTCACAGAGTTACTTACTAATTACGGCGACATCAACACTCTCTGGTTCGACATGGGATTGGTCACTCCAGAACAAAGCAAACGTTTCCGTGAGACAGTGAAGTCGCTTCAACCTAAATGTATCATCAACGGAAGAATCATGAACAACCAAGGCGACTACATGACTTTACCTGATAACGGCGACGTGGCTGGATACGAAAACATCTTCTGGGACAACCCAGCTTCGATGTACGGAACATGGGGATACAAGTCGTGGATCAACCGTCCTCAAGTTATTGAGCAAGTCGGGGTACAGTTAGGAAGATTATTCAGTACCGTACAACATGGAGGCGTTTTCTTGCTCAACATCGGTCCTGACGGCGACGGCAACGTTATTCCTTATGAGAAAGAAGTCCTGACATTGATAGGCGATTATTTCAAAAGAAATCCTGACGCATTAGATAAGATTGAAGTCAGTTATAAAGACAAAACTATCGTCAAGTCAGAGAATAACGCCTTTGAACTTACCGACGACAACGGCATGATGCACGCCGAGATTGACGGCACAGGATATATGAGTACGCAAGTCGATTCATGGCGCTCATGGGAAATGGAAGTTGAAGAAGACGGAACCTACGATGTCTTCATCGTCTATCTCCCTCAATATTTAGACAGGAAATATTCATTTGAATGCGGCGAAAATAAAATCGACCACACACTTCCAGGCGTTGATCAAATGATTCAGACTTCATACGTAGGCAAGATGAATCTCAAGAAAGGAACAAACACCTTCAGATTAGATCAAGCCGAGAAATGCTATCCTTTGGAACCACTTGGTTTAGAATTACAGAAAATTATTATTAGAAAGAGATAAAAAAACTTTGCCCACAAATCCACACTGATTTCACAGATTCATTCCGTATTAGTGTGGATTTGCAGGCAATTATTACTACAACATCTTTCGCGCTAAATTAGTGTAATTTCGCGGACAACATCTTTCGTGTCATATTCGCGCAATTTCGCGGACAATGTTTACTCAGCTGCGGTTGCCAATGGTGATGGCGTTGTATATGTTCTTGCAGCTAATTCTTTGTCAAACATATAGACAGCGTATGGATTATCCTTAATCATACGGAGACTGTCGATCATCTTTTGAGCTGTCTCTTCTTCCTCAACTTGTTCGTCGATGAACCATACGAGACGATTTTGTGTTGCGTAATCTTTCAACTCAACAGCTAAAGCATTGATGTCGTTGATTAAAGATGTAACTTTTTGTTCATGTTGAAGTGTGTCTTCGAAAGCTTCCAATGGAGACTCCCATTTAGTCTTGACAGCGTCGATAGCTTTAAGTTCAACACGACCGCCACGTGAAACCAAGTAGTTATAGAAAATCATGGCGTGATCTTGTTCTTCTTTAAATTGAACCTCAAACCAGTTAGCGATACCGCCCAAACCCATTTCATGGAAGTTTGTAGCCATCGATAAATAAAGATAAGCTGACCATAATTCAGCGTTTATCTGCGCATTGATAGCGTCTTGTAACTTTTTATTAATCATATAATTATAATATTTTAAGTTAATAATTCCAAAAAACTTTTAACTTTTGACATTTGTCTTTAGACTTTTGTCAATAATCACTGCAAATATATACAATTATTTTTTTAAAAAGTTTAGGAACATAAAGATAAATTTATATCTTTGTGATGTCCAAATTAATAAGCCTATGTTAGAATTATCAGCAAACGACAAGAAACAACTTGAAAATCTTAACATTTCAGTTGAACAAGTAGAGAGACAAGTCAATCAGTTCAAGACAGGATTTCCTTTCAGCGATTTAGTAGCGCCAGCAACAATCGGCAATGGCATTATCAAATTCAGCGACGCTGAAGTTCAAGAACTTATAAAACAATTTGATGAGGATAAACAATATTACGACATACTGAAATTCATTCCCGCATCGGGAGCCGCAAGTCGTATGTTTAAGAGCATCTACTCTTTTGTTGAAGACTACAAAGGCAAAGAAATTCCTGAAGATTTTTTAACAAAAGAAAATATTAAAAACGATTCTATCGAGAATTTCTTCGTAAGTATCAGAGAATTTGCCTTTTATGATGACTTAAAAGACAAGTTAGCAGAACAAGGCAAAGACATCGAGACCTTGATACAAGAAAATCGACTTGTTGAAATTGCAGAGTTCTTACTTGAAAACGAAGGTCTTGCCTACGGAAAATTGCCTAAAGCTTTACTGAAATTCCATAAATATAAAGAGACATCGCGTTTTGCTTTGGAAGAACATTTAGTTGAAGCTGCTCAATATAGCACTGCTGAGACCGAAGATGGCATAGTGGCTCAACTTCATTTCACTGTCTCTCAAGAACATTTGGACTTATTTAAGAAAACCGTCGAGGAAGTCGTCCCTCAATATGAGGAGCAATTCGGCATTCGTTACGACATCTCCTATTCCGTACAAAAACCATCTACCGACACCGTTGCCGTCGATATGAACAACGAGCCTTTCCGCAACAATGACGGCAGCTTATTATTCCGTCCGGGAGGTCACGGTGCTTTAATACAAAACCTCAACGACTTACACAAAGAGATAATTTTTATCAAGAATATAGACAACGTTGTTCCAGACAGATTGAAACCAACGACTTACGATTATAAGAAGGTGTTGGGAGGTTATCTTTTCAAACTTCAACAACAACAATTTGAATATCTGAATTTATTAGACGAAGGCTGTTTGGCAAATGAGGAAATTGAAGAGATAGCATCATTCGCAAAAGACAAATTGATGATCGACATTCCTAATTTCTTCAAGACATACAATGAGATAGAAAAAATCGACTTCCTATATAACAAGTTAAATCGTCCGATGCGTATCTGCGGCATGGTGAAAAACGAAGGCGAGCCTGGAGGCGGTCCTTACTGGGTGAGAAACAGCAACGATGAGATTTCCTTGCAGATTGTGGAGTCGTCGCAGATGAATCATAATGACGAAAAACAAGAAGCTATTTTCCAAGCCGCGACACACTTCAACCCTGTCGATTTGGTATGCGCCACACAAGATTTCAAAGGTAACAGCTTCAACTTAAACGACTATATTGATATCAACACAGGCTTCATATCCAAGAAATCGAAAGACGGCAAAGACCTGAAAGCATTAGAGTTGCCAGGACTATGGAACGGTGCCATGGCAGATTGGATCAACATCTTCGTCGAAGTTCCAATCCTGACATTCAATCCAGTGAAGACAGTGAACGACTTATTAAGAGACACACATCAATGATAGTTTGGCTATTAGCTATTAGCCGATGACTGTTGGTTAAAGCTAATTGTTAATTGTTAATTGTTAATTGTTAATTAAATCAACGAATTCCTCGTAAGAGTCTGCCGATTGCGGAACATAAAACGGCACAACACTAATAAAGCCTTCATAACCTACAAGTTGGAATTGGGAGGCTTTGATATTTTTATCTTTACAAGGATAGATATACGCTCCGTTGCTGGCTTTTTTGCAATACTACAACTTCTGCAGTTCTTCACCTAAACGATGCAGTATATCAACGACTTCCCTCACTCTCGCTTCAGAAGGATTCTTATATCCATCAATGTATTGCTGAAGTAAAGTCGGATTAATCTTGCTACGCTTCGCCACCTGCCTCACATTCAACTCTGGATATTCAAAGAAAATCTTCGAGATAACATTATCCGACTTAGGCTGATTTTCCACAGCAAAGAAGCCTTCGTATGAAAGATCCTCATCTATATCCTCCCATCGGATACCGAAATTTGTAAAACGATAATCCTCTAACTGAGAAGTCGTGGCGTTATACAATTTAGGAAACAATCTCATAGGAAGACTGCCAACTCTCCCGTCCTCCATCATGATATGGACGCGAGATTCATCAAACCAAAGACGCTGCGCTTTCATACAATTTCTATTTGTCAAAATATTCGTTCCATCGTTCAACGATCACATTTTTATTTTCATCAATTGCCATCATCGCATACTTAATCTCGCGCAAACTCAGCCCGTAATTTTCAATTAATTCAACCTCAGGAAAAATGCCGAACTTCCCTTCTCTTTCCCCACAAGCCACATGAATATGAATTGGCTCGTGATCATTTGAGTGAAAATAAAATCTCAATCCTAAATAATAAAATAATGTAGGCATAATAAATCTTGATTAATGTTCTTTGCAAAGATAGTATTATTTTTAATACTAATAGTGTTTTTTTCAAAAAAAAATCAAATATTTTTTTCAGCATAAAATGTTAAAAATTTTTATGAAAAATTAACTTGACAAACGACTTTCACGATTGTATATTTGCAATGTTAAATTTTAAAACCAGAAGATATGAAAGCATTAAATTTAAACGTAACGACGTCGATGCAATGGCGTCAGGAAAATGAAGAATTTCAAAATCAAATTATGAAAGAAGAGAAAGAATACATTGAGAAGCAGGAAATCCTCGATGCCATCAGGGACGGACTTTTGGAGATAAAGCGCCGCCGCCAAAATGGAGAAGAAGGTATAACGCTTCAACAACTCATCGATGAATTATAGGATTATCCCAAGCACATCATTTTTAAAGGAAGCCAAACGATTAGCAAAGAAATATCCTTCTTTTAAAAACGATTTAGAGACTTTACAGAAAGAACTAATCATAAACCCTAATTCCGGCGTTGAGATTGGTGTTGGCTTACGTAAAGTCAGGATGGCAATTGGCTCTAAAGGGAAAGGGAAAAGTCACGGCGCGAGAGTCATAACCTACACCATAATATTATCCGTCGATGAAGGCGAAATCAACCTTCTGACGATATACGACAAAGCGGAACGAGAAAGCATCAGTCGCAAGGAGATTGAGGAGATTATGAAAGGAGTTTGAACTTTGACGCTGACGCTGACTCAATTTATGTTAAAAATTTTTATGAAAAATTAACTTGACAAAGGACTTTCACGATTGTATATTTGCAGTGTTAAACTTTAAAACCAGAAGATATGAAAGCATTAAATTTAAACGTAGCGACGTCGATGCAATGGCGTCAGGAAAATGAAGAATTTCAAAATCAAATTATGAAAGAAGAGAAAGAATACATTGAAAAGGAGAAAAACATCCTTGAATTGAGAGAAGCAATTTTCGACGGCATTGAAAGCGGAATTGCTGAGAACTTTAATCCGAAATCACATCTTGAAGCCTTAAAACGAGAATATAAAAATGTACAGCATTAATTTCTCCAATAAAGCTGTCGAGGATTTAAGTAACATTTGGAATTATAGTGCAAAAAGATGGTCTATTAGACAGGCTAACTACTATTATAACTTTATTACTCTATATTGTAAATCAATAGGGAATAATCCTGTGTTGCTTGGAACTAAATATGACGAGATAGCTGAAGGTTTATTAGGTTGTAAAGTCAAGGAACACATTGTTTTTTATCAAATCAAAGAGGACAGTGTTTTTATAATCAGAATCCTGCATAAAAGAATGGATATCAAAAACGCTATTGTTTAAGGAATAGTCAATAGGCAAAGGAAACTAAACAACTCGACTAACTACCAAATGAATGGTATCAGCTTATATCGAACTTTTTGTTTGTATTCTTTGTAGCCTTTCAAACCTTTTCCGAGGATTTGCTCTTCGTTATTGATCCGTATTGCAATGATTGGGATATATGCTAACATTATGAAGAAAGAAATCAGCGAACCTAAGATCAAGGGTATGGATAGGAATAATATAATCGTTGCAGAATACATAGGATGTCGCACTATTCCATATAATCCTGTATCTATAACTTTCTGGTTTTCCTGTACTTCTATCGTCCTTGAAAGAAAATCATTCTCTCTGATAACTTCGGCGTACATCAGATACGACAAAAGAAACATCGCGACAGAAATCCAAATGACGCAATCTGGCAACAAATGCCATGAAAAACGGAAGTTAAAACCTGCCACCACAAAAGCTGCCATAAACATGATTCCTGATAATGCGACAACCCATTTCTGCTCGCCTTCTTTCTCTTTAGCATCGAGTCTTTTCTTCAGTAAACCAGGTGATTTAAACAACATCACGATTCCTAAGATAATCATAGGGACAAATAAAACCGCCATAAAAAGCCATGCATTCCAATAATGGAAAGTACCAGCTGGCAAGAACAACAAAACACAAATAAAAACAAAACCTATTATGGTCTTAGTCAAAGCTTGCAACGATAATTTATTTCTCATAAGCATGATTTTTCAACGAATGACACAACAAATTCACACCGTATAATAACCACTTACAAAAATAGGGATTTTTTAATTATAAAGAAGCAGCACATTTATCAAGTCGCCATTTTGCGTTAGGGATTGGAGCGGCATCCTTTGCGAGCGCAGTTTACGGAGCGAGCAAAGATAGAGCGGAAAGCCCGACGGCGTAGCCGGAACGCCCAAAACAATTAACAGTTTACAATTTACAATTAACAGTTTATAATGTATAATTCATAAATTGTTTGAAAAGCTATTTATTGAAATCACCTTATTTCATAACAAAAATAGCATTAACTTTGCAATGAAGTTTTGAAACATAACAATTGTTAATTGTACATTGTTAATTGTTAATTATTATTATGGTAACACTAATAGAAATAATAGCAAACTTAATAATTGTCGCTTTCGCGATGGCTGCTATCGCGCTGATTGTAGCGTTAATATCATTAGCAGCGACCTTGTTCGGAAAGAAATTCAAAGCGTTTTTCAAGAAAGGACTTTGGTTCACACTCCTCGCCCCTCTCCTATTCGCTTACGGAATTTTCATCGAGAGAAATCAATGTCAGGTTGTAAACGTAAATATTGAAAGTAAGAAGGTTCCAGAATCGTTCAACGATTATAAGATTGTGCAAATATCTGACTTACATCTTCATTCATTTAAAGGCAGAAGCAAGACGTTACATAAATTCGTCGATGTCATCAACGAACAAAACGCTGATATTGTAGTCTTTACCGGCGACTTAGTCTCATACGGTCCTTGGGAATTGGACGGATTGGACACAATATTGTCGAAGATAAAAGCTAAAGACGGAGTGTATTCCGTTTTAGGAAATCACGACTACAGCGCATACAGCAACTTCCCCGATTCCATTCAGTGGCAATATGTTGAGGAGCTGAAGCAGCGACAAGAAAATATGGGTTGGGATTTGCTTTTGGACGAGAACGTAAACATAATCCGTGACGACGACACCATTTCTTTAATAGGAGTCGAAAACATCTCGACGCATCGAGCCTTCCTTTCTTACGGCAACCTTCAGAAGGCGATGCAGAATGCAGGCGGTTCTTACAAAATACTTTTAAGTCACGACCCGACACATTGGGAGTTGGAAGTGAAAGACACTCCAGAAATCGACCTGATGCTTTCAGGCCACACCCACGCGATGCAGTTTTATATCTTCGGATGGTCGCCGTCGTCATTCATATTCAAGGAAGTAGCAGGATTATTTCAACATGAAGATCAATATCTTTATGTGAATATCGGCTTGGGAGAAACCTTGATGAAAGCCAGAATCGGGACGAAGCCAGAGATTACGGTGATTCAATTAGGAATGAAGAATTGAGAATGAAGAATGAAGAATGAAGAATGGTAGAGACGTAGCATATTACACCGATGAAAATGAAAGAGATGTAATTGGTGCGTCTTGACAATTATGAATGTAGGGATACGTTAAATGTGTCAAATTCATTAGAATCTGAATTTCACTGAGCAGAAGATTTCCATCGGGCGTATTTCATAGATGGATTCTACGATAGAAAACGCTCCGGAATAATATGAGACGTACGATTTATTGTTGAAGATATTGTTGCATTTCAATTCAAAATCGAGTTTGTATTTCGGCACTGAATATTGATAAGAAACGTCGAAATAGACATAATCCTCTCCAAGATGCGAATATATCTCCGAGTTTAATGTCACAAGATGATCTCTGTGAGGAAAGATATTCAACTTGCAATAATGTCGCAGATAATTAACATCGCTTTTCTTAACATCTTCGGTAAATGTCTGTATGTTATTGAAATTAAACGAGTAATTGAAATGTGCCCAATGTTTTATCGTCACCATCATATTCGGCATTATGCTCGCTGAAAGATTCTTGTTCTCGACATAAACCCCATTCAAGATATTATGTCGAGTGTTATGAAGGAAATTGGCTTTCAAGCCGATAGTCGTCTTTATAGCCGAGATGAATTTCTTGACATTAAGATTTACGATATGATAATCTGATGTATTCGGACTTTCAATCATCTGCAAGAATGAAGCTCCGTTTTCGGCAATGTCGTATTTATAAATCATGTCGGAATTTCTAAGCTGATAAGTATATGCCAAAGAACTGTTTAGCGCGTAAAACGGCTGATCGAAAGTGAGTCTCACGTTAGCTCTCACAAAATCCGAAACCGACATAGGAGCCGTCATCGTGACCAAACTCTGATAGTC
>SUWV01000039.1 GCA_015061315.1 Lentimicrobiaceae bacterium | reverse complement strand
GAACTCGTTACTGGGACAACTCCTATTTCCTTTAATTGTCTATTCATGTCGCAAATATAGTAATATTTTGAATAATAAAAGAAGTATTTCTTCCTTTTCTGTTCAAATATTATCTATTTTCACATTTCCCCAACTCATTTCCGCAAATAACCGAACCTCAATTATATCTTCAAGTAGAAATGATACTCAAAGTAAGCCCAGAAATCACTTCAATTTCCTAGTTAATTGCATATCTTTGCTCAATAAATTGAGTGATGAGAAAACAGATAGCGAACATAATTACAACAAGCAGAATTTTAAGCAGTATATACCTGTTGCTCTGTCCTGTTTTTTCCATTAGCTTTCACATCATATACATATATTGTGGAATTACCGATATGGCAGACGGAACAATTGCAAGGAGAACAAAATCCGACAGTGAATTGGGAGCAATATTAGACACGATTGCCGACATTGTATTTGTAGCAGTGTGTTTTGTAAAGATACTGCCAACAATGCAATTTCCTATTTGGCTATGGATTTGGATTGTCATTATAGCCATCATTAAAATAGGCAATTTTATTTGGGTTTTGATTTACAACAAAAAACTGATATTCCTACATACCATTTTGAATAAAGCCACAGGATTTATATTATTTCTTTTCCCCTTAACACTCGGTTTTATCGAACTCGTCTATAGCTCTGCAGCAGTATGTCTCATAGCGACATTGTCGGCTATCGATGAGGTGTGGCATATAAGGATGGGAAAAGAAGGTGTTTAGCTCCCTCTCACCACTTCATACACCTGCTCGCAGATTGACTGCATTCCTTTATATGTTGGGTGACCGTCAGTTTTTTCGATGTCCTTCAAGACGATATTTGTTACGCCATAGTGTTTGCATACCTTCTCTATTGACTTGGCGTATGGCCTGGTCAGACCTGAGACTTCATTATTTCCATTGGTGATGCTATACACCGTGGCGTCTGGATAAAGCGTCTTAAGACTTGCAAGCAGTTTGCTGAATGCAGGACGGAAACATTTCAAATCGGCAGCCGTCCAATCGTTATAGACATAGTCGCCGAGCTCCACGTCTGCCCAGCAGTCATTGGTACCGCCAAAGACAAGGATGATGTCTGGGTCGCCATTATAATCAACGCCAAAGGAGTTTTTCCCAACGCGATGCATAAAAGACAAATCCGCATCTGTCACATCCACTCCGCCGTAATGCGTATTAGAAACAACTGAGCCTGAATAGGAATTTGAAATCTCTAATTCAAACTCAGGCTTCTGGCATAACATATACCACCAGGTCTTCTCTACCGACGTCACATCGGTATTATCTTCATGTGGATAATACACAAAATATTCATTAGGATTTCCCTCCACATCCATGTTCGACCAGCCTTCAAATGTGGAATAACTGTCTCCCATAATGGAAATCTTCTTGACAGACGTTGTATCATCTGGATTATCTGGATTACATGAAAATAATGTCATTGCAATCAAAAGAACTGTAATACTCAGCATAGTTTTTTTCATAATTTATATTAGATTAAACAACCTATATCACCGCCACCTTAATGACGCCATCTAACTTATTTTCAAAAATACGATACGCCTCCTCTATCTCACTCAATTTAAAACGATGCGTGATGAGCGGCGTGGTGTCAATCTTGCCTTCTTCTATCAATTTGAGTACTTCCTCGCAGTCGCAGCCGTCGACGCCGCCAGTCTTGAAAGTGAGGTTCTTGCCATACATTTGCGGCAGAGGAAGAATTTGCGGCTGGTCGTAAAGAGCCACCACCGTTACGATGGCATTAGGACGAGCGCACTCCCATGCGAGACGGAAAGTGTCGTCAGCGCCTGCAACTTCGAGCACTCTATCAGTTCCTCCGTGTTCGCTATGCTTCAATACAAACTCCTTGCACTCTTCGGGAGTGGTGAGCAGCACTTCAGGGTAATGCGCTTGCACAAAACGACGTCTTTCTTCAGACTTTTCGCATACAATGATATGCTTGGGCTTATGAAGCATCACGCAAAGAAGAGTACAGATTCCCGTAGGTCCTGCTCCTATGATCAGTACGCTGTCTTCTTCGGTAATCTCCGAGATGCGAGCGGCCCAAAAGCCAGTAGCCAAGACATCACCCACAAACAAGGCCTGTTCATCGGTCACGCTATCGGGAATGTGGTTCAAGCCTTGATTAGCAAGCGGAACACGCACATATTCCGTCTGTCCACCATCTATTCGGCATCCTAAAGCCCAGCCACCATCAGGATTGGTACAGTTGTTCACATAACCGTTCTTACAGAAGAAACACTCTCCGCAGTAAGTCTCGACATTGACGGTCACGCGCTCGCCTGGTTTTACATTAGTGACCTTGGCTCCTACTTCTTCCACCACGCCCACCATTTCATGACCGACGGTAATACCCGGCACCGCACGAGGCACGCTGCCATGTTTTATATGAATATCACTGGAACAGATGCTGCTCATCGTCACACGGACAATGGCATCAGTCGGTTCTATCAATACCGGCTTCGGTTTCTCCACCAAAGCGAACTTTCCTTTTTCTATATATGAGTATGCTAGCATGATTTTATTCTTTTCATATCATCAATCTTATCATTCCCTCAGCCTTAACAAACATCTCTGGGTAGCGGCAAATCACAGCATAAACCTGATTTGATGTTACAGCTTGGCCGTCTTTGCGAATATGCAGTCGCTTGCTGTTTATCATCTCGGCTATCTGCTCCGTCCGCATCCCTCGGTTCTGACTAGCGAGGCAATAAAGTATGGCTTCTTCTATTTTCATCACTTCTCAAATAAGGATTCTGCCACAACAACATTCTGAAATATATCAGAATGAGAATTATGGGCAAGCCCTCGCGTTGTTATCAAAGTAAGATGCACAGCCTTTGTTGTGCCCGTTTCTTCAATAAAACGTTCTCTTCGACTAAGAATCTTTGTTTCTTCCTCTTCATTAAGCACAAATTCGCTAGACGATGTGTATTTAATCTCACAGATATTTATCGTCTGGTCTCCACGGTCAAGTAATAAATCTATTTGAGCACCGGGACGATCATCAGTTCTTCGAACAAACCACGAATATTCATTGGAAACAACTCCGCCTATGCTCAATGCATGTTTAATTTGGAGTATATGGGCAAAACATACTCGCTCAAAAGCCAGCCCACACCAATTATTGTATAGACTACTTCCTGCACTCTTTGACCAAAAATTGGGATCGTGTCTCTTATTTTCAAGAATGAATTTAAAGTAGAATAATGTATAAAAATCTACCAATTGATACATTGCTCCTTTTGACAATTTGCCTATTTGATTGTATTTACGGATAAAGCCACAATGTTCCAAATCTTTCAGAATTGTGGTTAGCATTCCTCCTTGTGTCAAATTAGCTTCTGTTGATATTTCATCCCTAGTCATTCCAATCCTTTTCTTACCCAAAGCATTGATTACGCTTAAATAGGATTCCGGCTTTTTGAACAACGAACGATATAGGGCATCAAATTCATCCTTTAACTCGCCATCCTCGGAGAAAAAGATACCGTCTATATTCTGTGGAAGACTTAAATCTTTTCTGAGCAAAGACCAATAAAATGGGATTCCTCCCATTATCATGTAACATTCTAATAACTGACGGTGTTGCATACCAAGTTTACGACTCTTAGCATACAGTTCACATTCGTGCAATGTAAATTGACGAAGATTTATTTTCTTATTAAGTCTATTATGAAGTCCACCATGATTGTGTATAATTTTATCTACAATCCAAGAGGTAGCGGAACCACATACAATCAATAACACGTCCTTTCGCGCAGATGCATAAGCATTCCAGAAATGTTCTAATGCAGGGACAAAATTACTCGCTTGAGTATCCATCCATGGCAATTCATCAATAAAAACCACCTTCTTCTTTGCACGCGACTTACGAATTAAATCATCCAAAAAAGAAAATGCTTCAAACCAATCCTTAGGAGTCGTTTTCCCTTTTAACCCATGTTTTTGAAGAGATTTTCCCCATTCTTCCAATTGTGAACTTCGCGGTGCGTTTGCAATTCCTGAATGTTGAAAGGTAAATTTGTAATTGAACGCCTCTCGCACAAGAAAAGTTTTTCCCACACGACGCCTTCCATACACAACTACAAATTGTGAATACTCGTCGCTATATGCTTCATGAAGCATTTTTAGCTCATTTTCTCTTCCTATTATCATACATTTTACTTTTAGTCGTATGCAAAGCTACATAAAATTTCTCAAAACTCAGCGAAAAGTGATTAAAAAAATACGATTTCGCAGAGTTTTATTTTCAATACTATGTATTATAACCCTATTAATCAGTATTGTACAATATTATAAACATGACGCATTACGATAGGAAGAGTCAACATTTTTACACAGTTGCACTTCATCGTTTTATTAAGTACAAATTTAAAAAGTAGCTTATTCGTTGTGGAAATGTGGTGATTTTTGATAGATTTCCACAAGCAATAGCGCATTTTTAGGAGCTACCCCATTAATAAACACTTTACTTTATAGCCGTACATATATATACGTTGATTAAAGTAAAGTTTAAAAGAAGGGAAAAGAAAAGAGAGACCTTGCCTCTTTAGAAGCTATTAAGTGAGTGTCTATCATCCACAACTCACTTTTTTCTCCCTTACTGAATAGTGTTTTCCTTTTACAAGAACAATAACACCCCTAATTAAGAGTGAAGTCGTCCAACAGTTAGTTGACATAATCAGCGAAATTTTCACGTATATTTCGTGTCTATTCACAAACAGTATAAATCAAAAGTAATTTTAAGCATGTATTTCACATAATCCTCCACTAAATGCGGGTAGAATTTCACATTTTCCATAATGATTACCGCTAAAAGAAAAAACTACTTTACTTTAATGTCGTACTCATATATACGAATAATAAAGTAAAGTTAAAAGAAGGGAAAAGAAGAAATGGCTTTGCCATAATTTTTCTTTTTACCAGCAATATCAACTTGTAGTTTGAATACTTTTTCTCTTTTCGAGGAGAGAATATACTATCTCAATGCATTTAGTTGACAACAGTTGGCGATAATACGGCAGAAAAATCGTACCTTTGTATTTAGAAAAAGAGGTGAACTTCTGGATGGGAAACTCAGTTTTTCCATGACTCTTGAGAACGAACGTTGGAACGGCAAAAAACGGCCATTTTTTCTACCGCGGAACAAGTGAAAAAAGGTTTTCTACCGTTTTAATCGTAAGATTCTTATAATCAAATAGTTCCACATATTGCATCGGCAAATAAAAATATATTCTCAACACTTATTATCCCCCCTAAAACTTAAAAAAGGAGATAGAATCAAATCTTATCTCCTTTCTTTTTTTAATTGTTTCTCAGCCATTCCATACGACGCTGATCAGGAAGATGTTTTATTTTAAAGTCGCTGAACGTTGCCTTGAATCCTTTTCCATCTGGACAGGCTGCCATCATGCCAACCATAACCGGAGTGTTGTCCTGTAGCCAGCAGTTGCGCATCATGGTGTAGTGCTTGTCGTCAAACGAATAGAATATCTCAACAGCATCAAGTCGTCTTACAGCTTTAATCCATACAAATTCAACAGGTTCATCTAATTCTATAACGCTCCAGTCGCTGGTGGTATGTGTCACTACTGTACTTAAATTGTATTTTCCATCAACAAACTCAATACCTGTCTTGATATAGTTTTCCTTATCAATTCTAATCATAAGTCCTGCTTGATCGAAGCGCTCTTTATATTCCCCAAAAATCTTGACTTTTACCTCAAATTCCCCACCTCTTGTCGTATATAAAAAAGGTGCGTCATCAACGGTAAAGCCGTAATGAGATATGCGCCAGTAGTCACTTTGCGGAGTGACATCCATTGTTAATGTTTCATCTTCAATACTCCAGTTTTCTGGTTCATTGAACCATTGCATCTTCTCAAGTGTCTGTGCTGAAACTATCGTAGAAACAACAAATAATAATAATGTTAAAAAATAATGTCTCATACTCAAAAGTTATTCTGTTACAACTTCTTCAATAATATCAACTTGTGCTTCACTAATACTGTCATTCACAACTTCTTCAACTGCAGCCTTATTATATCTTGGAAGCGGCGATTTCATTTTTGGATTGACATAATTAAGAACATTGAAAATCCATAAAGCCAATACCACAACAGCAACGAACAATATTGAAATAGTCCATTTCTGCCATGTCTTCAAGCCTTTCTTGGCAAATGGATCATCAAGTTTCATCTTTGGATATTTGGCTATCTCTGTCAATGTCTCGCCGAAAGGAATGCTTATCTTTGCGTTAGCATTAACAGCCCAGCCGTTAGCATTTAACAATGGGGCTATGTTTCTGCGATGTAACTTCATCCATGCCATGACCATAGCAGGTCCGGATATTACCAAGATTATTCCTACGAAAAGTATGATGAGCTGCCACCAACTCAAAGCAAACAGTCCTTTGAAGATACTTGCTAATGCTGTTCCTATCATGCCGACTGCCATACCTATTGCAGCGAAGATACCTGCAAACTTAGCGATGTCGAAAGGTGGTGCTGCTGTAGCTGCTTTTGGATCGGCTGTCTTTGTCGGGGCTGCGTTGATGTTAGCTGTTGCATTAGCCATCATCTTAGCATCTTTGTCGGCAGCGCTCTTGTTGATGAGATTTTCTATCGCCGTAGCCATTCTGCGATAAGGCGACCAGAAAGATTGTGAGATATTGATAGGATTATCAACGATTTTAGTGATGACAGCGTCCCATTCCAAACCATCGTTGTCGTAGAACACACCATTTTTACCTACTGATAACGCACCGATATCACCTACAGTAACAGCTGCTGCTATCTGTAATTTTCCTGCTTTTGTTTTCGTTGTACAGTCACAATAGACGAGATACATGCCACTCGATGCAGCCGATGCGCTATGTTTGGCAGTGTCGTTGACTCTAATACAGAACTTACAAGCTCTTTGATCTATGATAAGTGTGCCGCATTGGAAGATAGCTTTTGTATTCTTATCTTTATCAAAAAAGTCGTTCAAAGTGACGAAGTTTTTGAGCAGCTGATAAAAATCTCTGAAGATATGCAAGAACTTATCGACCATTTCTATGTTGTCGGATTCCTCTTTGAGAGCTGCATCTTGCGCTACTATATCTAAGAGCATAGCTTTATTATCCTGAGCTATGAAATTCTTGATATTATCTAAGCTGAGTGTCTCGACCGCTGTTCCTGCTTTAGCGTTTTTCCAAGCTTGATATGCGGCGAACTTCTCTCCTATCGACGCCCAGTCGGCTTCTGTTATCACATTTTTATTTGGCTCTATGGCAACAGATTTTATAAGTTGGAAATTTTTATCCCATGCCGGATTTATTGCCGCGTTGAGATCTATCTCCGATTTTCCTGTTACATGCGTCAACGGATATGCAGCAATCTCGTCATTCTTTGTCGACAGATTTTCTGCGCTGATGGCATCTATTCTCGAAGTCTGAATGTCGAGTGTTGCCTTGCTATCTGGTGAAAACGCTGCCAACTTTGAACGCATGAAAAAGTCCTGCACTTTTGCGTTGATGGCGTTATATGCCGATATAAGGGCGTTGGTGTCATCACCGTAAGGAGCTTCAACCTTAGCATCACTCCATGCGACATAATCGTTAAGATTTTTATAAAAGGTCTCTATTTGTTCGGCGCTAACACCTTGAACTCCGCTTCTATCAGCAGTTCCACCAGTCGTGGCAACAGCCGCTGCAATGGTAGCTTTCAATGTTTCATCGTCGGTGGAAGCTTCTGTTATGACACCGTCACCATTGAAACGTGTCTTAGCAAAAATAGCAGTGATGTCGGCTGTGTCGGCTAAAGAAATCACAGTTCCTTCCTTGCCAAGATTTTCGAGGATTTGTTTTGCTGAAGAATATAACTTCTTTCCGTTGGCATCGTCGGTGTTAATAGAATTTATATCAACAGAGTCGGCACCTTTTAATATTAGGTCTTTGTCCTTCAAAACAGATGTTATCCATTGAGAAACACATATCACATCGTTGATACGCAACTTACCGTCGCCATCACAATCCATGTAATTCAAACTTTTATCGTCTATTTCGAGACCTGTTGTGGGGCACGATAACACAGTCCACATTTTTGGGTCAAGTTCTCCGAGATGAGCGATGTCTTCGCCAGAATTAATTCTGACACGAGCTGTGCCTCCGATATTCACGAAGTGCCACTTATATTTCTTTTCCTTAATGTTAATGATTGACATAATATTTAAACTTTTAATCACTTTAGAGTCGCAAATATATCTAAAAAAAGTGTTATTTAAAAGTAAAAATATATAATAATTATTAACAAATAAAACAATAAATCAGGCTTATGAAATCTTACTTCTCTTGATGAGATATGATGTAAGTATCTGATTATAACTTCTATTTATATCGGCTTCAACGTAATCTATTTGATATTGATAACAATGACGTAGCAACTCTTCTTTTTTCGCCAGCATTATTGTCTCATATTTTTCTTTTATCTCAACAGGATTTAGTTTCAACGTCTCCCCTGTTTCTAAATCAACGAAGCGATGAGGTCTGTTTTCGTATTCTAACTTTTCTTCAAGAAGTGAATCAAATACATGAAAGAGTATCACTTCATGTTTATTATAGCGAAGGTGTTCGAGGGCAGCGAACATTTCTTTAGAATTATCAAGATTATCGAACATATCGCTGAAGATTATGACCAAGCTTCTCTTATGAGTCATCTCTGCTATTTTATGAAGACATTGAACTGTGTCGGTCTGGCACATGTCTTTTTTCTCGTAGGGAAGCATCAGTTTCTCGAGTTCGTTGTAAATCATATTGAGATGAACTCGTGATAGTTTTGCTGGAGTATGCAAAGCAATGTCCTTATCGAATGTCGACAATCCTACGGCATCACGTTGACGGCGCATCATCTCGATGAGAGACGCGCTGCTATATACTGAAAACCAAAGTTTGTTAATATTGTTGAAGTCGAGTTTGTTTCTCACGGGAAAATACATGCTCGAGCTTTTGTCGATGACTATCTGACAACGGAGATTAGTTTCTTCTTCGTATCGTTTTACGAAAAGTTTCTCGGTTCTCGCGTAAAGTTTCCAGTCGATATTTTTGGTCGGTTCTCCTGTATTATAAAGACGATGTTCAGCAAATTCAACTGAGAAACCGTGAAAAGGACTTTTATGAAGACCGGTTATAAAACCTTCCACAATTTGTCGCGCTAAGAATTCAAGGCTTCCCAGTTGAGCAATATTGCTGACTTCTATTGGCATTTATATTAGATAAGTTTCTTCAATTTATCTTCAAAAACTTGTTTTGCTGCACCGCCAACGTTTTTGTCAACTACTTGACCGCCTTTGAAATAAAGGACTGTAGGAACGTTCATGATGCGATATTTAGCTGCTAAGCCTTGGCATTCGTCGATGTCTGCTTTGAAAACTTTAGCTTTGCCTGCATATTCTTCTGACAATTGATCCATATAAGGAGCGATCATGTTGCAAGGTCCGCACCATGTTGCGCCGAAATCTACCATAACTGGAACTTCGCTTTGTAATACTTCTACTTCAAAAGTAGCGTCTGTAATGTGATTTGCCATAATTATAATTTTTTAAAAGTTTGTACTAATAATTTCTGCAAATATAATAAAAAGACGAAAGAGAAAAGTCTAATGACAAAAGATTTTTTTAATCACTTCAACAAATCGTACGTCACGTAATCCTTGTCTTTCAACAGCTCGAAAACTTCCTGCGCGTTGATGTTTCCTTTCTCGGGATGCGTGGCACATGTTATGTTGTTTTTCCTATCAACAAAATGTATGGAATAACGTTGTTTTCCTTTTTGTTTCTTAATGATATCAATAAATTCTTCCGTCTTATCCTTGTCAAGATTTTCGATAAAGATATGGAATCTCACTTCTCTCGTTGTATTTTCCATCAATGACTCGAGAAGTTCTATCTTCGTTATTCTCAGTTCTTTCGGCTTAGGAACTTTAGGGTCGAGATATTTCTCTCTGTCTTTTTCAGGAATAAATTTCTCTTTCACTGTACCTGTTACAAGAACCTGCGTGCCATTCACAAGGAGATGATTCATCTTCAGATAATTCTCTTTGAAGAGCATAAATTCAAAACTGCCGCTCTGGTCTTCGATGCGGTATCTTCCATATTCTGTACCTGTCTTTGACGTAAATCTCTCTGACGACGCCACCATTCCTGCCATCATAAAAACTGTGTCGGGACGACTCGTTTCAATAGCGGTCTTGACATCGTCTAATTTGATGTTAGCGAAATATTTTACAGTCTCCTTATACATATCAAGAGGATGCGAACTCATATAAAAACCTACGAGTTCTTTCTCCATCTCCAACTCTTTCAGCTGCGACCACCGTTCACACTCAGGAAGTTGTATGGTGAATGTATCTAAGCTGTCATCGGCGCTATCTGCAAACAAATCGAACTGAGCGTTATTCTTTCTTTCCAAATAAGCGCCTACAGACTTAATGGCTTTCTCCACGAAAGTGGCTTTGTCGCCTTCAGCGATATGATAGAACATAGCGCGATGCATTCCCTCAAAACAATCGAAGACACCAGCACCGGCAAGTGATTCTATCGACTTACGGCTCACGCCTTTGCCGCTCATTCTTATAAGGAAGTCAGCGAAGTCCTTAAACTCACCGTTGGCATTTCTTTCGTCGGTGATAGCCTGAATGACGACTTCACCTACCGACTTCACAGCTCCCATGCCGAAACATATCTGACCTTTCTTATTGACAGTGAACTTATATTCAGACTCGTTGATATTAGGGCCTAAAACGTCCAACTTCATACGTTTACATTCTTCTATCATGAAGACGACTTCCTTGTTGTCTCTGATAGAACTATTTAACACAGCCGCCATGAACTCAGCCGGATAATGCGCCTTCAGATATGCTGTCTGATAAGCTACCCAAGAATAACATGTAGCGTGCGATTTGTTGAAAGCATACGAAGCGAATTTCTCCCAGTCTTTCCAGATATTTTCAAGTATCGCTGGGTCGTGACCGTTAGCCTCTCCTTGCGTCATGAACTTGCCTTTAAGCTCGTTCATCTTTTCGATAAGCTTCTTACCCATCGCCTTACGCAAGGTGTCAGACTCACCACGTGTGAAACTTGCGAGCTGTCGCGACAGAAGCATCACCTGCTCCTGATAGACGGTAACACCGTATGTATCTTTGAGATACTTCTCCATGATAGGAATAGGGTAAGTAATAGGCTCTTTACCTGTCTTACGCGCGATGAATGTCGGGATATAATCCATAGGACCTGGACGATACAAGGCATTCATAGCGATAAGGTCCTCAAAGACTGTAGGTTTCAACTCACGGAGATATTTCTGCATACCTGGCGACTCAAACTGGAACGTACCGATGGTATTGCCAGAACTATATAACTCGTATGTCTTTTTATCATCAATAGGAATAGTGTCGATGTCTAAATCTATTCCATGTGTCTTCTTGATATTTGCCAAAGCATCTTTGATCTGAGTCAAAGTCTTGAGTCCCAAGAAGTCCATCTTGATAAGACCAACGTTCTCGACCACATGACCGTCATACTGAGTCACGAGGACATCTTCTTTAGTATCTTTATCTTTGATAGTACAAAGAGGAGCGTAATTCGTCAAGTCGGAAGCGCCGATGATGACGCCACAAGCATGGATGCCTATCTGACGGTTCGTATCTTCAAGCTGCTGAGCGTAAGTCAACATCGTAGAGATATTCTCATCGTCACCTTCAAGCATCGCCTTTATCTCTGGCACATATTTAAAACAGTTTTTAAGATTGACTTTAGGCGATTTACCTTTCTCATCTTTAATATTATCTGGGAAGTTTCTTTCTGGAATGAACGATTTAATCTCGTTTACTTTAGGAATTGGTATCTTCTGCACGCGGCTCACATCAGCGATAGACGATTTCGTCGCCATCGTGCCGTAGGTGATGATATGAGCGACTTTTTCCTTGCCGTATTTCTCTGTAATCCAATCCAAGACCTTACCGCGACCATCGTCGTCGAAGTCGACGTCAATATCGGGAAGTGAGATACGGTCAGGGTTAAGGAAACGCTCGAAAAGCAAGTCGTACTTCAGAGGATCTACGTCAGTGATTTTAAGACAGTAAGCCACCACAGAACCTGCTGCCGAGCCACGACCTGGACCTACGGAGACGCCGAGTTCTTCACGAGCGCCGCGTATATAATCCTGGACTATGAGGAAGTAACCAGGAAAACCCATCGTCTTCATGATATGAAGCTCGAATACGATACGTTCGCGTTGTTCTTCAGTAAGCTCTTTTCCGTAACGACGTTCCGCGCCTTCCCATGCGAGCTTAGCGAGATAGTCGGCTTCTAACTTGATACGATATAATTTGTCGTAACCGCCTAACTTCTTGATTTTCTTCTCACCTTCTTCCCTACTCATCACAACCTCGCCGAGTTCGTTGCGGGTAAACTCGTTAAACAGATCCTCTTCTGTAAATTTCTGACGATATTCTTCTTCAGTACCAAAGTCTTTAGGAATATCGAATATAGGCATGATAGGGTCAGAGTCGATGGAATAAGCTTCTACTTTATCCACGATTTCCTGTGTGTTTTCAAGAGCCTCTGGAATATCGGCGAACGCCAGTCCCATCTCCTGAGGAGTCTTCAGCCACTCCTGCTTGGTGTAGTGCATTCTGTTAGGATCGTCGAAATCCTTACCTGTGCTGAGACATATAAGTCTGTCGTGAGCCTCGCTATGTTCCTCTTCCACGAAATGAACGTCGTTGGTAGCGACAATCTTAGTATTTGTCTTTCTCGCTAAATCAATCAAGACCTTATTAACTTCCTGCTGACGTTCAAAAGTCTCTTGGTCTGCATTAGGCTTGTCAGTCTTATGACGTTGTATCTCAATATAGAAGTCATCACCGAAGAGATTCTTGAACCAATGCAGTGACTGTTCCGCACCTTCGATGTCTCCGTTCATGATTTTCTGAGGAAGTTCACCGCCAAGACAAGCCGAACATATAATCAGACCTTCGTGATATTTCTCTAAGAGTGAATGGTCGATACGCGGGTTGTAATAATAACCGTCGATATAAGCTATAGAAGAAAGTTTACAAAGATTCTTATATCCTTGTTTATCTTTTGCCAATATAATAAGGTGATAACCTCTGTCGGCGCGACCGTCGCGTTTGTCGATACTCACTGGAGCGCAGTAAGCCTCCATACCGATGATAGGCTTGAAGATCTTTTTCTTGAGAAGATCAATCTCAACAGCAGCGTCGTCTTTCTTAGAATCCTCAGCCTCTTTATCATTAAGAATCTTCTCTTGTTCTTTGATCTTATCTTTAATCTTTCCGTTATATTTGTTAGCAGCATCGGCGAACTCTTTGATACCAAACATATTTCCATGATCGGTGAGAGCCATGGAGAACATATTATTCTTAGTACATTTCTCGATAAGGTCAGGCACTTTCGACATACCGTCGAGGATTGAGAAATGAGAGTGGACGTGCAGATGAGTGAAGTGTTCAGGAATGTATGTAGAGTCACCAAGTTGCTGAGTCGCTGAGTCGCTAAGTTGTTGAGGTTGTTTTTCTTCAATATTAGAAACGATTTTTATTCCAGCAGGTTTCATCATCTCTGGATTAGCCTCGCGGAATTTTACAAGGAAGTCCTCGCCTTCTTTTATCTCTTCGTTAATGACATTGATACGCACGAGTTCGAGGAACACGCGGGCTGTAGCCTCCACGTCGGCGGAAGCATTATGAGCCATATCGAAGCCCTCGTTGAACAGCAGCTGATGTATCTCTGCAAGTTTAGGCTTCTTGAACTTACGACCTGGACCACCGCTGAGTTTACAGAAATCGGCAGTTTTCTCAGTGCAAGTATCGATGATATTCATACCTCTGAAAGGATTGATACCTTTGACTCTCAGATACTCACAAGCAGTTACATTGAGGTCGAAGCTGACATTATGTCCCACAATATATTTTACATCTTTCAGATTCTCCAAGAAAATATCGAGAACATCGTTGAGGTTTTCTCCTACGTTAAGAGCATGTTCTGTGCTGATACCATGAACCATCGAAGCGTTGATAGGAATGATAAAACCTTCAGGCTTAACGATATGATTCTCTGCCTTGACGAATTTTCCTTCCGCATCATGAATCTGCCAAGCAATCTGCACCATGCGAGGCCAGTTGTCGAAGTTAGTCAATGGAGCATTTTTATCTAAAGGGAGACCTGTAGTCTCGGTATCGAATATCAGAAACATAAAACTTTTTTTTGAATGAAAAAACCGCTTGCGCTACTATTGATTTTCAGTCATATAAAAAGACGAAATCATCTTTTCAAAACTACATATTTTTTTTGAAAGATTAAATGCTTGTTGAAAGATTTTTTGAAAAAAAAAGTGAATCTCTTGTAAATGAGACTCACTGATATTTTAATTAAATGGAAGTCGGTATTAGCAAACAGCTTCCTTAATTTTTATTAACTGTTCTAAGAGAGGTTCAACCAAATCTAATCTCAGCATATTGGCTCCGTCCGACTTTGCTTCGGCAGGATTATGATGTGTCTCCATGAATAAACCGTCGGCTCCTACTGCGATGGCGGCTTTTGAGATTAAGGAAATAAGTTCCGGCTTACCGCCTGTCACTCCCGATGTCTGATTAGGCTGTTGTAAAGAATGTGTCACGTCCATAACGACAGGAACATCACATTGTTTCATGTCGTAGATATTTCTGTAGTCGACGACTAAATCCTGGTAGCCGAAGAAGTTACCGCGTTCGGTGAGCATCACAGCATCGTTACCCGACTGTTGTACTTTCTCGACAGCGAAACGCATAGAAGCACCCGACAAGAACTGACCTTTTTTGATATTCACGATTTTACCTGTCTTGGCAGCTGCTATCAACAAGTCGGTCTGCCTACATAAAAACGCTGGTATCTGAAGAATATCAACGTCATAATCTGCCGCCATCTGAGCTTCTTCAACAGCATGAATATCGGTGACGACAGGAATGTTAAATTCTTTCTTAATATTTCTTAACACATTAAGAGCTTTCTCATCGCCAATTCCCATAAACGAATCCAAACGCGAACGATTTGCTTTGCGATACGAGCCTTTGAAGGCGTAAGGAATATCGTACGATTTGCAAATATTATTTAACTTCTCAGCAATCTTAAATGGCGATTCCTCGTCTTCAATGACACATGGACCAGCGAGAAGAAAGAACCTGTTTTCTTTTAAATCTTTAAGGAAAGGGAAATGAGATAGTTCCATAATTTCAGTTATTTATTGTTTGTTAAAATGTTTTAACACTTCTTCAAAAGCGATCTTAAACCATGCCGTGTAGTTCTGAGGAT
>SUWV01000011.1 GCA_015061315.1 Lentimicrobiaceae bacterium | reverse complement strand
TAGGAGAATCAATTTATCAGTGCGACAGTAGTGTGGTGCTCACTCTCGATGTGATTCCTTTAAAATATGGTAACGACGTTATAAGCATCTGCGCTTCTGAACTGCCTTATACATTCGGCGATTATACCTTTGATGAATCGACGGTATCTGGTAATTATGAAGTCGTGTTCCCAGCTTCGAACGGCTGCGACAGTATCGTTACCTTAGACCTTACAGTACGTCAAGATGGTAGTCAGCAGAACGAATTCTCCGGAACTTGGGACTGGTTCTCATCTTATATCGACGATGAACATACCGATGTCTTCGCTGAGTTGAAGGATGGTCTTTCATCATACGGTAAGGTAATAAAATCTAATACTAAGTTCGTGAACTATAACGCTGGCGTATGGTCGGGACTTCTCGATAAGATAGAGAATGAACAGATGTATATGGTGCAGACTAATATGCCGCAGCAGACTACAATAACGGGATGCGTCGCGAATCCGGAAGATCATCCGATAACTATCAAGAACGGCTGGAATCATATTGGATATATCTCGCAATATTCTGCTGATGTCAACGATGCTCTCGCAGGTCTGAATGTCACGCCTCAAGACGGCGACATCATCAAGTCGTACCGCGACGGTTTCTCAGTTTATTTTGAATCGTTCGATATGTGGTTCGGCGACCTTATGATGTTACAGCCAGGTCAAGGCTATCAGTATATGTCGAATAACAATGAAGACATCACACTTACGTATCCTCAGATGACACAGAACAGAGGCGGAAAAGCATCTAAGGCAGCTCTCAATTGGTCGCCCGTTTATAAATATCCAGATAACATGACATTCATAGCCGACATCGTTGTCGATGATTTAGTACGTAGTTCCGACACTCTTGAAGTGGGAGCATTCTGCAACGGAGAGAAACGCGGTAACGCACGTGCGATCTATATCAAGGAGTTGGCGTCTTATCGTGTGTTCCTGACTACATACGGTAACGATGGCGATGAGCTTTACTTCATGCTGTATAACCACGAGAGTGGGGAAGAGGCGGCGCAGGTCTCTAACCAGAGAGTCGTCTTTGAAGTCAACGCTACATACGGATCTCTCTTGCGTCCTTATACGTTTGAGTTCAATACCAAATACAATACTTTGATTGAAGACGCTATCTGTCTCGGCGGCTCTTATAATGAAAACGGATTTGAAGTAGATGACGCGGGCTCTTATTTCAAGACTTATAAAGATGAAAATGGTAACGACAGTATCGTGAAACTCAAGTTAGGTGTGAACCCGACGTATCGTGTAACTCAGGATGTCGTCGTTGAATATTTCCCATACGAATATGACGGAACCTGGATTGAGGAACCTGGCGTTCATACTTTCAACTATACTTCAGTACATGGTTGCGACAGTATCATGGTATGCAGTTTCATACCGATACAGGAGACCATGAATCTGATGTTGACGCCGAATCCTGTGAATAAAAACGAAAGAGCGATGATTCTCTACAGTTTCACTGAAGAAGAGAAATCAGGCTTGGTAGTTGAGGTTTATAACGCCATAGGCTTGAAGATCCAAAGTGTGAAGCCGACACGATTCCCGATAGAACTCCGTGAAATTGATACCTCAGGTTCTTACGTGATAAGAGTCATTACAGGTACAGGAAGAGTGCTGACATCGAAATTGATTATTATGTAAAATTATGTAACTTTGGGGCGTGTTTTATCGCCCCTTATTTCATTTTAATATAATGAGAAAACTGTTTTTGATTATAATATTGTTCGTAAGTCTGAACCTGAATGCTAATCATTGGAATCCTAATCCATACCAATATCAGAATAATATGACTGTCATTGGCGTGATCTCATTTGATGATGATGAGCAACGAACCGCATCTCTCGAATTAGGCGCTTTCTGCGGTGATGAATGTCGTGGAAGCGTGATGACACATTATGAAGAGATTTTAGATAGATATTATGTTTATCTGATGATTTACGGTAATCATGACGACAGTATCACTTTTAGATGTTATGATCATAATTTGAATAAGGAGTTAGATATGGCGTCGGAAAGTCATATCATATTTCGCACTAACGATATGATTGGTAGCGTGAATGATCCTTTCGACTTTAACTTTAAGTATTATCGTTATTATGTTGCTATAGACATTATGCCTGAAATTGCAGGAACGCTGAGCGGTGATGGCGAGTACAAAAAAAACGATACTTGTTATATTGAGATTAAATCTAACCCAGGATATCAATTTGAGGCATTGATGGAAGACGATGATACTTTGACAAAACAGCAATGTTATAGTTTCATCGTCACGAGTGACAAAAGGCTTACGGCTCATTTTTCAGAGATACCAACTTATTATCAAATCACAGCAGAATCAACTCCTATGTCAGGAGGTGATGTGGAAGGAGCAGGACAATATCTCGAAGGTGAGACGTGTGATTTTCATATCACGACAACCATCGGATATATTTTCGAAGGTCTTTATGAAAACGACACTCTTGTCACTAACGACACTCTATATTCTTTTGAGGTAGATGCCGACCGACATTTTATCGCACAATTCCTTTATGTCGAATCGCTGACTGAGATTAAGAAAGATTATTTTTCCATATATCCTAATCCGGCCACAGACTTTATAATTATCAATACTGAAGCTGTCATAATGGAAGATATTAAGATTTATGATATGACAGGAAAGCTTGTCGCAGTGAGATGTTTACAACCAGAAGATAACAAAGTCGACATAAGCGATATCCCATCAGGAGTTTATGTCGTGACTTATGGAAGAAGTAGAAGAATTGTTGTGCTTTAAAAAAATTATGCGTTATGAATTATGAATTATGAATTAATTTCATACATTTGCAACGGTTAAGAAAGGTATAACAAAAAAATAATTGCTTATGATATAATGGCGTAATTATACGCAAAAGTTTGTTACATATTGAAAAAGCGTTTTAGCTTTGAGCTTGTCTTTGAAACTTCGACACTTTCAAGCAAATCACCCTCAAGAGTAAAGCGAGAACGCCTGCGCTATCATAGCGTGGGCTTTACTCGATTATTTGAAGGGTGGGTAGTCGAAGACCTCAAAGACAGATATAGAGTTCAAGTTCACGCTTTTTTCATTAATTGAAAATAAATAAGATGCCTATGATAGAATGATGATATAAAAATAAACACATATTAAAAAAGCGTTTTAGCTTAAATCTTGTCTTTGAAACTTCGACACTTTCAGATACCATCAAGAATAGAGCGAGAACGTCTGCGTGATTTGGCGTGGACCGAACTCATTTATCTTGTCGTACGAATTCAATGACAAGTAGAAGGGTTCGGTTCACGCTTTTTTATTGGCTAAAGTCGAAAGATAAAAGACAAAAGATTAAGGTGTGTATAGAAAGCATACTAAATATGAAATGAAAAATACAAATTAACTCAAATAAAAACATTTAAATAATTCAAAACCGATAGACGTCGATGGGATATAATAGACGTAATGAGAAAAATGAAAAAGATTTTGTTATCGTTAGCAGTTGCTTCATTAGCAGCAGTATTTGCATCATGCGGAAGCAGTAAAACCGTTGTTGACAACAAAAACAACAGTGGCGTAAATCCATTTGGAGAAGTATATGAAGTTCCTTGTACAGTTTATGATACTGACACCGATTTCGCTGCAACAGGTATTTTCAGAGGTTCTATGAACCAAAAAGGTGAATTGCTTAAATTGGCTTTGCAAAATGCACAGGAACAAGTACGTATGAAAATCAAACATGCTTACAAAGGTATGGTAAGTAACTATTCTCAAACCATTGGAAATAACCAAGGTAATGACATCGAAAGAAAAGTAACAATGGCAGGCGATCAAATCATTGATGCTGTTGTTAATGACACAAGAGCTGTCTGCCAACGCTTCGGTGCTGTTGGTGAAGATGGTCACATCGAATGTTATGTAGCTATTCAAATTTCCAAGGTCGATTTGTCAGAAAAAGTTTCAAATGCTGTCAATGATGTTTTGAGCGAAGATGAAAAAATGAGAATAGGCTTCAACGAAATGAAGTATAGAGAACAAATGAACAAATCATTTGAACAATACAAATCAGAAAATTAATAATGATGAAAAGATTTCTATTGTCATTTACTTGCACTTTGCTCTTTCTTTTGATTGGGCAAAGTGCATTCGCACAACAGCAAAAACCTAAATGGACGGAAGGCTATTTCGAAGAAACTTCTGTGTCATATCTCGAAGTTGTTACCGCGACAGGTTATGAACGTTCCAATGCAAGAGAAAAGGCTGTGAAGCAGATATTGGAACGTAGGAACTTAGCGACAGGAGCGGAGACAAATGTAAATATAGCTGGTGACAATATTTCTGTTTCTGGAGAAGATAATCTCATAGTGAAAGCTCGTATTATCAGTGAATATTACGAACGCTTGCAGGCTGGAACGTATAAGGTTTATATTTTGGTGCAGACTGCCAAGAATCCAGCCTATTCCTTTGATGATGTGACAATCACTGATAAATATCCGTTCTCTGCAAGTGTATTCATTCCCGGCATGGCTCAGATTAAAAAAGGTCAGACTGCAAAAGGTGTATGCTTTATAGCTGGCGAAATAGTATTTATAGGCGGAGCAATTGTATCTCAAAGCATGATGCAAAGCAATGTCAATAAGATTAACTCAACGCATAATTCATCGTTGAAGTATCAATATACTAAGAATGCAAACACGTGGATGACAATGCGTAATGTTACTATAGCTGGCGCTGTGGCTGTATATCTCTGGAATGTGATTGACGGCATCGCTTCAAAAGGTGAGCAACATATTTTATACGGACATAATGTTTACGTCGCTCCTTACACCGATTTCAATTCAACGGGTATTGCATTAAACTTCAAATTTTAAAACTATGAGAAAATTAAGAACATTCGCATTATCGTTAATCATGCTTTCGTTTGTTTCTTGCAATCCTATTGAGTATGATATGTTTGGAACAATAGAAGGTACTGTTTTGGATTACGGTACTAACAAACCTTTGGAATATGTCTCGGTACAATTGTCTCCAGGTGGAAAAAACATGACAACATCTTATGACGGCAAATTCATCTTTGAAGAATTAGATGCCAATCAATATTCTCTTACCGTACAGAAAAACGATTACGAGACAAATATGAAGACTGTGAATGTCATTGCATCTGAGACATCGTCGGTTACGATAACAATGAAAAAGAAAAATTATTAAAACCGTAGAGACGCGTCGATCACACTTATGAAAAATTAACAATATGTGATTGACACGTCTCATTAAAAGAATAAACGTTATGAAAAAATTTTTAACATTATTGACAATTGCATTAAGTTTGGTTTTTGTAAACCATTCGTGCAAACCTAAAGAAGAAGAACCTGGTTCTATCTATGGCATTGTGACAGACAAAGCAACAGGTGAGCCTGTGAAGACCGCTGGAGTAGAACTGTCTCCATTAGGCTTGAAGACGGTAACAGGTAGTGAGGGACAATTTGAATTTGCGGAACTTGAAGCAGGAGAGTACAAACTATTTGTGACAAAGACTGGTTATACTGAACTTCTAAGTAGCACTATTATTGTTAAATCTGCTCAGACAGCAAAAGGTGACGTTCAGATTGAGAAACTGCCTGCCGCATTAAAAGTTGTTGACGATAAAGGCGAAGAGATTAGCGAACTTGACTTCGGAAACCAATATGACGATGTCTCTCGTATGTTCAGTATCTTTAACGACGGAACAGAAGTCTTGAATTATGAGATAGTTAAGACAGCGGCATGGATTACAAGCCTCAGCGTTACAGAAGGAAGTCTCGAACCTGGTGCAACGAAACCAATTGTAGTTAATATTGACAGAGAGAAACTACAAGTAGGAGAGAACACTACCACATTACATATAACTTCAAACAATGGAAGTAAACAACTGACAATTCATGTTGAGAAACAGCAAGTTTTAAATATTGTCGACAATAAAGGCAAAGAAGTTAATGAATTGGATTTCGGAAGTGACGACAACGAACTGTCACGTACTTTCAATATCTTGAATAATGGTGGTGCTAAACTTCATTATCAGATAACAAAAAGCGTCGATTGGATCTCTAATATCAGCAGTACAGAAGGTGACATTGAAGGTGGCGGAACTCTTGTTATTGTCGTTACATTAGACAGAGCGAAATTGCCAGTGGGGGATAATTCTACAACTCTTGTCGTATCTACAAATAACGGAAATAAACAGTTAGCTGTTAAGGCAAAGAAATTGCCATCAGAATTGCACGTTACTGATACAGAAGGTAATGATATAAATGAGATTGATTTTGGCAGTAAAGATGAGATACTGTCATATACTTTTAATATCTTGAATAACGGTGGCGCTAAACTTCATTATCAGATAACAAAGAGTGTCGATTGGATTTCTAATATCAGCAGTACAGAAGGTGATATTATGGGCGGTGAGTCTATGGCTATAGTTATTACTATCGACAGAGCAAAACTTCCTGTCGGAGACAATTCGACGACTTTACATATAGTGACAGACAATGGAAGTAAACAATTGGCTGTTAAAGCTAAAAAAAAGGCACCGGAATTAGTAATTCAAAATATCAATGGCACTCTGATAACAAAACTGGACTTCGGTACAAGCAATACTTCTATGACTTTTAATATCTATAATAAAGGTTATGAAACTATTAATTACCAGATTACAAAAACCGTTGATTGGATTGAAAGCATAAACAATATGGAAGGAACTATAGAAGCAGGTCTTAAGAAACCTATTGTAGTTGTTATAAACAGAGCTTTACTTCCATTGGGCGACAATAGCACTCTTTTACAGATTACTTCTGATATTGGAAGCAAACAGTTGGAAATTAAGTGCAATGGCGGTAAAATAGTTACTTCCGCAGCAACAGACATAACTGGAACAACAGCCAAATTAAAAGGAAGTACAACCAATTCGACTTATACAGAGAAAGGCTTTTATTTTGGAGAAGATCTGAATGTTACTACGAAATGTGTAGTTGAAGGTAATGATTTTTCATATCAGTTGTCTGACTTAACAGAGGGTAAAACTTATTATTATAAAGCTTATCTGATACATAACAACATAACTTACTATGGCGATGTTAAAGAGTTTAGTACAAAATGTTTGCATGCTGGTCATGAATATGTAGATCTCGCTTTGCCATCTGGATTGAGATGGGCGACATGTAACTCCGGAGCAGGCTCTCCTGAAGAATATGGAAATTATCTGAACTTTGGAGAGGCGGAAGATGCAACCTGGGGTGGTAACTGGAGGTGTCCTACAAAAAGTGAGTGGGAAGAACTTAAATCTAACTGTGCATGGACATGGACGACTAAGGACGGCGTAAAAGGTTATGAGGTTGTGGGCTCTAACGGCAACAGTATCTTCCTTCCAGCTGCTGGTTATCGCAGTGGGTCATCGTTCCACGTCGGAAGCAGAGGTTACTATTGGAGTTCTACGCCTTACAATAATAGTAATAGCTACGCTTACTACTTTTACTTCGATAGTAGTGGACAGAATATGGACGACGACTACCGTTCCCAAGGTCAATCTGTTCGCTTGGTTGCAGAATAAAGCGAAGCGCATTCAATTTGTTCAATTCATTTGATTTATTTCCGTCGGGCTTTTTAAGAAGCCCGACGGTTATTATACAGGTGAAGCCGGTCGTAATTTTGAGTTAAGGTTTAAATACAAAAACTTATCATACAATGAAAAACACCAAATTATTATTAACACTTGCTGTCTTTGTGCTGGCTTCTTCTCTGTATGCGCAAGATGATGATTTCGCTAAGTATAAAGAAAGACAAAGCAGGACATATAACGAGTTCAAAGATAGAGAGAAATCTGAATATCGCAGTTTTCAAGATTCCATCAACAAAGAGTTCGCTTCTCATATCTCAAAGACGTGGAAAGAGTATTCTGTGTTCGTCGGCGAAGAGCCTGAGAAAGAGCCTAAACCGAAGAATATTCCTGTCGCTGAGCCTAATTCCGCTCCCGAAAATAAAGTGGAGATAGAGATTGAAGAAATAGTGGAACCTGTCGAAATAATAGAGGAGGAGGTACTCGAAGAAATAACGGAAGATGTATTTGAAGAAGATGTGACGACAGAGGCTTCTTACGATAACACTTCTCGCTTCTCAATAGATTTGTTCAATCCTAAAATTGCATTAACTGATGTTAATGTTTTTTCAGAAATAAAATTGTCGGGTACAGACGAAAAGAGCGTGTCTGCCTTATGGGGTAAGTTCGCAGATAATGCTTATGCTCAGACGGCATACCAAATAAAAAACATTGCCTTAAATAAAAATATTAACGATTACGGTACTTATCTGCTGATAACTAAAACCGCTCAGACTTTGTTCCCAAATAAACCTAATGAGCAGGTTGTCTATACAGTTTATATGCTTAACCAATTGGGCTTCAAAGCTAAGATTGCGAGAACAGGAGATAACCTCATCGCCTTAATATCGATTAGACAATTGGTTTACAAACGTTCTTATCTTAATTATGAAAAAGATAGCTTCTATGTCTTTACATCAAATCCTGAAGAGATAAAGAACTGTTCTTCAATCTATACATACGACAATCTGATGAAGAATTGCTCCAAAAGCATAGATTTGAATTTCTATAAGCCATTGTTGTTGGGTGATAAAGTGAAATATGTTACTGTAAAAACAGATGACGCTTCTGAGATAAATGTTAAAATTAATTTAGAAGACATAAATTTCTTTAACAATTATCCTCATACAGAGATGCAGGTTTATGCTAATGCTGAGATGAATGATGAGATTAACAATGCACTTTTGGGAACTCTCAGCAAACAGATTGATGGAAAGTCAGATTTGGACGCTGTTAATTATCTTTTAGATTTTATTTATGCTTCATGCGAATATAAGACCGATGGCGAACAGTTCGGTTATGAGAAGCCGATGTTCTGCGAGGAAACCTTGTATTATCCATACAGCGACTGCGAAGATAACTCGATATTGTTTTCATATTTGGTGAGGAAACTCCTTGGTTTTGATGTGGTTCTGTTAGATTATCCTGGACATATAGCTACAGCAGTTAAAATCCCAGGTGAGGTAAATGGTTCGTATCTTCAACTTGAAGATGGCAAATATATAGTCTGCGACCCGACGTATTATGGCGCAAGTGCCGGAATGTCAATGCCGCAATATCAGAATGTGAAACTTTCTGTTATAGAATTAAATAGATTGAAGATGTATGAATAATTATATATTTTTTAATAACATATAATGATAAAAATGTCGCCTAGACTCTTGGACGGCATTTTTTATTACATCTGTTTTGCATTTGTATAATTAAAAAAACAGCTGCCACTTTAATCAAATGACAGCTGTTTTTTTTGTGAACTTTCGTGGACCTATTCTGTAAACTCAACTACATATCCCGAAACCGTTACCTTGACATTGCTGTAGATTCCAGCAAAGGTTGTGTAACTTGTCTCCACAGTCTCGTTGATGACAGCTCTTGAACTTCCTACCAAATTGGCGTTTTCTAACATATTTGCTCTTGCTTCTTCAATCAAGCCTTTCTTGCGGAATCCACCAAAATAGAAGAAGTAGTCGGCTTGTGATTCGCCTCTAACTTTCTGTACTATAGTGTAGTTGTTATCTTGTAAAATCACGTTAGTGGAGTTTTGATTTAAATTGTGAGTCATGCCGTCATGTACCGAACAGCTTGTCATGCCGAATAATGCGACAAATAATGTGAAAAATAATAATGCTTTTTTCATGTCTGTTATTTTTTTAATGTTATGAATGCACAAAAATAAGAATATTTTGTTTATATTTGTAATCATACTTCATTTTTAAATTACACATTTATGAAAAAGATATTTTTACTCTTATTTTCCGCTTTTATGTTACTAATGACATTATTTTCATGCGATAAAAACAAAGGTGATGAAAATGATAATAACTGCAACGAAAATAACAATAAGGAGAACGTATATTATAATGTGCTCTCTGATGAGAAGCTTCCGTCATTGGATTTTGTTGAGTATTACTTCTCTAACTTCAATGGCGATGTGTCGCAGCTTGCCATGATGAAAGATATTCTCGTCAATTCTTTGAATAACTATACAAATAGGCTTAAGGTGGAATTGGGAACACAGGATATAAAACTGGCTTATAGAAAAGTTAATTTCTCTTATAAATCCATTGCTGCCGATGGTGCGCCTTTGGAATTATCATCGACGGTTTTATGGCGTGGATATTTTACAAACGATACTGTTTGGCACGACATAGCTCCTGAAAATATCTGTCTCATGGAGCATTATACTATCACCTCAGATGCAGAATGCCCGACTCAGTCATTCCCATTAGAGTTGTTCGTTACAGGTAATAATCTTACAATAATGCCAGATTATATTGGTTATGGCATTACTCGTGACATGCCGCATCCTTATCTTAATCATGACGTTTGCGCGCAAAATTCTATTGATGCCCTCCCAGCTGGTTTTCAACTTTTTGAAGATATGTCATCGGCGGATATGAAGCCTAATTGGAAGTTGTGTGTCATGGGAGCTTCTCAGGGCGGAGCCAATGCGCTTGCTATTCACAGATATATGGATACTCATGACGAATTTGCAGACAAATGGAATTTCGCTTATTCTTTTGCCGCTGCTGGTCCTCACAATCCTCATCTCACTATCGAGAAATATTTGGAAGACGGAAAAGTGGCTTATCCTGTCGCGCTGCCTTTCACTATCAATTCTATGCTTGTTTCTTATCCCGATATTCTTGGAAAATATGATGTCGATGCTTTGTTTACTGATAATTATTTGAAAGTCAAAGATACTGTCGATAGAATGTTATTAAGTAAGAATTATACGACATCTGAGATTAACGAAGTGTTTTACAATAATGTAAGAACTACTGTTGATGACAATCTCGCTGATGATGAGATTTATCTTACCGATATTTTCAGTGATGTCATGTTTGATAAGGAATCAGATTTCGTTAATGATTTGTACGAATGCTTGGATAAGAATGATCTCACTAAAGGTTGGACACCAAAACATCCGATTAAGATTTTCTATAGCAGGGGAGACCGTACCGTTCCTTTTGAGAACTCAGTTGCCGTATACGACGCTTTCGGCTCTGATCTTGTCACAGTCACTGAGACACCAGATCCAATAGATCATTTCATGACTTGTGGCTTATGGATGGCGAAAGTACTCATCGAAGGACTATAAATAGTCCACGAAATTACACGAAATATTCACGAAAAAAAATTGTCCACGAAATTACGCGAAATCTTCACGAAAACAATTGTCCACGAAATTACACGAAATCTTCACGAAAAAAATAGTCCACGAAATTACACGAAATTACACGAAATCTTCACGAAAGTCTTTCGCGTAATTTTCGCGTAAATTAGCGGACAATCTTATCAAATGCCTCATGGGTTCCTAATTTGCCGTTAATGATACAAACACATTCGACTACGGCTTTAACACAAAGTTTTTCATCTTCAGCACGATAGATATGCTGATCAAAGACATATCTTATTCCTTCCTTTCTTACATTAAGTCTGCTGATAAATTCATCACCGCCTTTTAATGGAGTCTTATATTCTAAAGCAATACGCGCTACAACAGGATCAATGCCTTGTTCGTGGAGTTCTGAAAATCTAATGCCCTTAGATAAGATAAACTCATGGCGTGTATGCTCCATATAATGTTGATAATTAGCGTTATTAACTATTCCTTGCGCGTCACATTCGTAGTCGCGGACTTTCATCGGGAGTTCAAAAATATATTTTTCCATATCAAATTCTAATATCTTCTTTTAAATTAAAATATTCTTTAACAATTCCTTTGTGCATCAATTCATCTTTTTTACCTGAAATAAGGTCTTTCTTCTTTGAAATCATCCAGAGATCATCGGTGTAACGAAGCAGAAGCTCTAAGTCGTGAGAACTGAAAATTATGGTTTTGTTTTTCTCTTTTGTGAGCATTTTCATCAAAGAAAACAGTTCAATCTTACTTGGATAGTCGATGAAAGCAGTGGGCTCGTCCATAAATATTATAGGCGTATTCTGTGCAATTGTCTTTGCTATCATAACCTTTTGTTTTTCACCATCGCTTAAAGCGTCAAAATATCTGTCTTTCAATTCATTTATTCCAACTATTTCAAGTGATTCATGAATTATGTTTAAATCATTTTCATCCATCTTTCCGAAGAAATTGGTGTAAGGACAACGTCCGCTTGCAACCACATCAAACACCTTTAAGAACATGTCATCAGGACGCGAAGTCAAGACTAAACCGATGAGTTTCGCTTTTTCTTTTGGAGAATAGGAGGAAAGGTTTTTACCCAATAATTCTATATTTCCAGCAATAGGATTTATATGAGCTGTCAAAGTCTTAAAAAGCGTTGATTTACCAGCTCCATTAGGTCCTATTAAAGCAATCAAATCGCCTTTGTTTAAACTGACGTTAATAGGAGGCAAGATAACTTCATCTTTATAACCAATCAATAAATCTCTCGTTCTTAAAACTTCCATTTTGTTTAAAATCAAATAATTATCTTTTTCTTAAAATAACCCAAATTACTACTGGAGCTCCGATTAAAGCTGTAACAGCATTGATAGGCAGATTGCCTTCAAAACCAGGCATTCGTGCGATTAAATTGCATAACATACTGACAACCATTCCAATCAATATTGTAGATGGAAGCAATATTCTATGGTCGCTGGTTCTAAAAATAAACCTCGTTAGATGCGGAATAGCTAATCCTAAAAAAGCAATAGGTCCGCAATATGCTGTTACTATTGCAGTTAAATATCCAGAAATCAGAATTATGATCAAGTTACTTCTTTTGATGTTAAGTCCTAAATTCTCAGCGTATAAATCGCCTAATATCAAGATATTTAATGTTTTAGTTAAAAATAAACTTGCTAATAATCCTATGATAATGGCAATGGAAAAGAATGTCAGTTTGCTTGTTCCGACGGCTGAGAAAGAGCCCATTCCCCAAATCACGAAAGCGTGTATGTCTTCTTTTAAACTAAAGAATTTCATTATGTCAGTCAGCGATCCAGCAAAATAGGAGATCATCAATCCTATGATAATCAATGTTGTCATATTTTTTACTCTGCTGCTAAAACCAAGTACGATCGTTAATACTAAAGTCGCACCAATAAAAGCCGCTAAGCTGACGCCTAAATTTGACCATAAACCAAATGAAGATAATGCGTTACCGCCTAAAATCCCTGTTAATAAGACTGTTATAGCGACTCCAAGTCCTGCGCCGCTGCTAATTCCCAACATTGAAGGGTCGGCGAGAGGGTTTCTAAACAATGTCTGCATCAAAAGTCCAGCGACCGACAAGGCCGCTCCTGATAAAAGCGCAGTGACGGCTTGTGGAAGTCGATAGTTTATAACAATCGTATATAGGGTAGAATCGCTTTCTGGATTCAACATAAGGTCGAATAACTCTCTAAAAGGAATCGTTACTGAGCCTACAAATAAATTAAGAATAAAGAGTATTATTCCTAAAAATAATATTAAAGATAATAATATGATATTTAATTTATTACGTCTCATTATTTAACAAGTCTCTTGAAGTATTTAGGAGTGTAATTTTCCCATTCGTTTTCTAATAATTCTGGGTGAAAATGATATATAAAATCTGCTAAAAGTATATCAGGTTCGTATTGCGACTGCTCAAAATATCCACATTCTCTCACGTTACAAACCAATAAATTCCTTTCTTTGAAAGCGTCAAAAAGAGAATATAATTCATTCTCTCTTTCTAATTTATCGTAAGTAAATGGCTCGTCATACGAATTTATAACTCTCCAATAATCAGCATTTTTAGCTTTAAGTAAGACACTTTCCGCGTCGATGTGAAGGCTGCCTGTGGATTCGTTGTCTTTCCAAATATAATCAGCGCCAGCATCATTAAAAAGCATAGCTATATAACTACGACCTCCTGGCACATACCATTGATTTTCAAATGGTAAATCAGAAAACACTGATGGTTTATCTCTTAGTTCCGATGTAATTTCTTTCAAGGTCTCGTAACGGCTTGCTATACTATCAAACCATTGATTTGTCTCTTTCTCTCTACCGCAAAGAAGACCTACCAATTTCATCCATTCGGCACGTCCGAGCGGATGACTTTCAAGATAATCGGGGAACGGCATCATCGTTGCTCCGCATAATTCTTCAAGATTAGAATAATCTGTGCTTGGATAGGGCGTATATAAAATCAAATCCGCATTTAAATGAATGATTTTCTCAGCATTAACATTTGTTGACATTCCGACATCCAAGATTTTTCCCTCAGAGACGAGACTTAAAATTTCTTCATTTTTGGTATAATTGCTTTCCAAAATCCCTTTAACTCTATCCAATTCGTTAAGTTTTTGAAAAACAGACCATTGCGTTGATGAAAATGTCACAGCCGATTTAATTGGAGTTTTTATTATAACTTCTTTTTTTAGTTCTTCAGGGACAGGAATACTATCATTGAAGAGATAAAACACCTTTTCTTTTGAAGAATTATTAATGGTTATTTTGTACCCCGACTTGTAATTATAAATCTTAAAATTCTTTGCATATTCAATTAAATTCAAATTATCGCAGTCATCAGAAGTAATATTATTAGAAATATTATTACATGAAGTCAGGGTAAATATTATTGTAAATAAAACAGTTATAATCTTTTTCATTTTAATAGACTTTACTATCGGCTATATATGATTTTGGATTATCAAAATGTTAATAAAAATTAGAAAATTAATTCTGAAAAAACTCGTCAAAGATAGTAAAAAAAAGGAAGTGTATTTAAGGTAAAAGTCAGAAAAAAGAATTATCTTTGTAAACTTAACATTAAAAAATAATTAAGATGAAATTTTCTTTTTTTCACACTCCTAAACCAAGGACATTCAACTATATACCACGTTATTACAATCCTGAGCAAGAGGCTCTTGAGAAGAAGAAGGCTGCAATGGGACTTGACTCTAAACTATCGGAGCGCGAGAAACGCAGAATGAGAATCAGAAACGCTTACGGATATGATCCTGACGATTATAAGGAAAAGTCGAAGATAGGATTCAAAACTGTACGTTATGTATTGTTTTTCGGATTGATGTTTTTTTTCGTTTATGTGATATTTGAGACTCCTTTTGTTGAGAGGTTTTTTGAAATGTTTCTTAGTTTAGGCAAATAAAATCAACGACTTATGTCTCTCGATATAATAAAATTATTACCCGATTCTGTCGCTAATCAGATTGCTGCCGGTGAAGTGATACAACGTCCTGCTTCAGTCGTTAAGGAATTGATGGAAAATGCTTTAGATGCAGGCGCGACACAAATTGATTTATATATTAAAGACGCTGGCAGAACTATGATTACTGTCATTGACAATGGTTGCGGAATGTCGGAAACCGACGCGCGACTTTGTTTTGAACGTCATGCCACATCGAAAATCAAGAAAGCTGAGGACTTGTTTTCTATTCGTACCATGGGATTTCGCGGTGAGGCTCTTGCAAGTATCGCAGCTGTGGCTCAGGTTGAACTGATGACACGCCGTAAAGAAGATGAGTTGGGAACTAAAATATTAATCGAAGGCTCTGTAGTAAAAGAACAAATGCCAAAACCAATGTCTGTTGGAACCAATTTCACTGTAAAAAATCTTTTCTTTAATATACCTGCACGTCGTAACTTCTTAAAATCTAATGAAGTGGAGATGAGACATATCAACGACGAGTTTTCACGTGTCGCTATGATGCACCCTGAAGTCGGTTTCTCTCTGACAAATAACGACAAAGAAGTCTATCACCTTACGCCAGGCAATCTAAAACAAAGAATAGTAGGACTTTGTAGCAAGGATTATGATAAAAAGTTACTTCCTGTTCAACAAGAAACAGAGACTGCTACCATAAACGGTTTCATAGTGAAGCCTGAATTTCTGAGAAAGACTCGTGGAGAACAGTATTTCTTTGTAAATAAACGTTTTATAAAACATGCATATCTGCATCACGCAATAGAAAACGCATATCAGGAGCTAATACCAAAAGATTGTTATCCTGGTTATTTTATTAATATCGAAATAGATCCTAAAGAAATAGATATAAATATTCATCCAACGAAGACGGAAGTCAATTTTCAGGACGTAAAACTTGTCTATGCAATTCTTCACTCTGCAGTAAGAAAGTCAATAGGACAGAACAACTTAGCTCCACTTCTCGACTTTGATACTACTCCAGAGCTAGGAATAGATTTCGGTGAGGCAAGCCGTATGGACCGTCCAGTAATTGAACCTAAAGTGGATTTTAATCCGAGCTTCAATCCATTTAAATCAAGTTCGCAAACACGTCATTCGTCTTCAGGAAATTGGAGGATAATGTATGAAAACAACGATACCGTTGCAAGTAATATAAACAAAATCAGTAATTTCGATGATGCTCCTACTACAATAGTTGAGAATAAGAATTTATATCTACAACTACAACAATCATATATCGTTACTACTGTAAAATCGGGGCTTCTTATTGTAGATCAAAATCTTGCGCATAAAAGAGTCCTTTATGAAAAGTATCTGAAAGAAATAGAAAACAGCACTGAAGCATCACAACAGGAGTTGTTTCCACAGCATATTACATTGAATCAAAATGATGCGTCATTACTCAAGGAGATAAATCCGGATTTGGAGAAGATAGGATTTAGGATTCAGCAGATGAGTGCTAACACATTCGTTATCAACGGAACTCCAGCCGACAGCAAGAATAAGGATGCTGTTGCGCTTTTGGAAAAGATTTTAGACGTCTACAAAACAAATCTCGTTGATTTGAAGTTAGATAAGAAACTTAACATAGCAAGGACTTTAGCATCGCAGTTAGCTATAAAATCGGGACAGAGCATGACGCCGACAGAAATGCAAGATTTGATAGACCGACTTTTCGCATGTGCCGTTTCTGAAGTCTCACCCGATGGAAAGAAAATATATACAATATTGAATGTTAATGATTTAAAAACAAGATTGAACTGACATGAGCGATTTTAGACCAAGTGGATTTTCAGTATTACCTACAGTAGTAAAAAATTTAGTGATAATCAACGTGCTGTTTTTCTTAGCTACCATAGCTGCAGAAACAGTCTTACGTATAGACCTCTCAGATTATCTTGGACTACATTACATAGGCGCGTCCGACTTCCAGCCGTATCAACTTGTCACATACATGTTTATGCACGGCAGTTTCGGACATCTGTTCTTTAATATGTTCGCGCTTTGGATGTTCGGCAACACTCTCGAAAGAATTTGGGGACCTAACAGATTCTTGCTCTTTTATTTCGTTTGCGGCATAGGAGCGGGATTAGCCCAGGAACTCGTGCAATACATTCAATATCTGACTACATTACAAGGTTATGATAACGTGAGAATTGCGGCTAATCATATCATTCCTATGAGCGAATATCTTAACATGCTTACGACAGTAGGAGCGTCAGGTGCTGTATATGGCATCTTGCTTGCCTTCGGAATGATGTTCCCTAACTCCACGATATATATTTATTTTGCTATACCTCTCAAAGCCAAATGGTTTGTTCTCATTTATGGAGTTATCGAGCTGTTTGCTGGATTCACTTCAGTAGATAATGTCGCTCATTTTGCACATGTCGGAGGTATGCTATTCGGCTTGATTTTGATTCTTTATTGGAAAAAGAAAGGAACACTTTATTAATTATGAGACCTTTTCAAACTAATATAACAGACAGCGTCAAAGCCTTCTTCAATCAGAAAAGCGCTTTGTCAAGACTGATGTTAATAAATATTAGCATCTGGCTTATATGCCTTTTTATCAGTGTATTTACATGGCTTTTTAATATCAGCGACATATCCTTCGTGACGAAATTGTTTGCTGTGCCTGCCGACATCTCATCTTTGGCAGAAAAGCCTTGGTCGATATTTACTTACATGTTTCTTCAAGAAAAGTTTTGGCATCTGTTTTTCAATATGTTAATGCTTTATTATGGAGGTCAGATTTTCTTACAATTCTTCTCACAAAAACAACTTTTATTAACATACATCTTTGGTGGATTAGTTGGTGCCTTGTTCTTTATATTGGCTTACAATGCGTTTCCTGTATTTGAAGATACTAAAACATACGCTTTCGCTTTAGGTTCTTCAGCTTCCGTACTGTCTATCTTGATAGCGGCTGCAACATATCAGCCAGAATACAGACTTAATCTGTTTTTATTAGGTCAGGTGAAGATGAAATGGATTGCTATAATATTCGTTGTCATCGATTTATTAAGTATTCCAAAAGGAAATTCTGGAGGTCATATAGCTCATCTCGGAGGTGCATTGTGGGGATTTTTATACGCGTACTTACTTAAAAAGGACTTCGATTTTTATTTAATATTTAAACGTAAAGCTCGTATAAAAGTAAAGACGAGAAATGCTCATAATTATCATCAAAGGCCAAAGACTGATGAACAATATAATGCGGAACGTGCTCAGGAACAAGAGGAAACCGATAAGATATTAGAGAAAATTGCCAAAAACGGTTATTCGAGTTTAAGCGAAAAAGAGAAGGAGTTTTTATTCAGACAAAGCAAGAAGTGATGGGGAAAGTAGTACAAAGAAGAAACACATTTTTACAAGGTTTAAGTAAATCGTTAATAGGTATTTGCGGTATAGTAGCCTTGTTATCTGCTTTTTTGTGCGCCTTATGTCCATTCATAGACCCTTCTATATTCGTATGGACAGCATTCTTCGGCTTGGGATTTTGGATTATATTTTTTGCTAATATCTTAATTCTTATCGTTTTAATATTCTTAAAATCAAGAAGAACACTGCTGATACCAATTATAGCATTGATATTTTCAATTCCTGGTTATATCAAATCCTATTCATTTGGGAAAAGTAATGATGTCGATGCACAGATTAAAGTAATGACTTATAACGTTAGCGTCTTTAGAAATTATAAAGATAAAAGCAGTACAGTATCTGAGGTTAAAAATTCTTTAGTTAATTTTATTAAGGAACATAATCCTGATGTGATATGTCTGCAAGAATCTGGCAAGTGGCCTAAAAATACAGCTCAAAGTTTTTCAAAGACAATAGGTTATAAATATTATAGTTATAACACAAAGAATGGCAACAGCTATTTCTCAAAGTATAAGATTGAAAATGTTAATATTTTTAAAGATGAGAATATCAGCAAATTCGCTGACATAAAAAAAATTAACATAAACAATAACGAAAGCTTTTATTTAGTTAATTGTCATTTCAATTCTTTTGGTATTTCAAAAGAAGAAATAGAATATATCAATGATATAGAAAACATAGTCAAGGAGTCTGAGACTCATGGTAAGTCGGTGATTCATAAACTAAAAAGTGGTTTTGAGCGCAGAACCCAAAGCACAGATTTATTATTAGAGAATCTTCCTGACGACACTTTGCCTTTGATTATATGTGGCGATTTCAACGACACTCCGCTTTCATACACATATAGTCAGATGTCGAAAGCAGGAATGAAAGATGCATTTATAACTGCGTCGCGAGGAATTGGCAAGACATATTGCGGACCTTTGCCGTTGTTGAGAATTGATTATTTCTGGTATAATGATTATATAGAAGTCGTTGATTATAAAAGGATAAAACAAACAACTTCGGATCATTATCCTTTGATCATGACGTTTAACATCAAAGAGAAAGTGGAGGAGGAGCAATGAATTTTAAATTGGTGTCAGATTTTAAGCCTACCGGTGACCAGCCGCAAGCCATCGAGCAACTTAAACAAGGGATACTTAACGGCGAGCGGTACCAGACACTTTTGGGCGTGACGGGCTCTGGAAAGACTTTTACTATTGCAAATATGTTGGCGGAACTGAATCGTCCTGCTTTGATATTAAGTCATAATAAAACTCTTGCTGCTCAGCTATATAGCGAGTTTAAGCAATTCTTCCCGAATAATGCTGTAGAATATTTTGTCTCTTATTACGATTATTATCAGCCAGAAGCTTTCATTCCTCAGACAAATACATATATCGAAAAAGACCTTTCTATAAATGATGAAATAGAAAAACTACGCCTTAGCGCAACGACATCACTTTTATCGGGACGTAGAGATATTATCGTAGTTTCTTCTGTATCTTGTATTTATGGTATAGGTAATCCTGATGACTTTGAAAAAAACGTGATTTATGTTGAAGTAGGCAAACAAATTCTAAGAGATGATTTGTTACGTCAACTCTCTGATTCTCTTTATAGTCGTAACGACATTGAATTCACTCACGGAAAATTTAGAGTCAAAGGAGATACTGTAGACATTTTTCCAGCTTATTCTGATATTGCTTATCGTTTAATATTTTGGGACGATGAGATTGAAGAAATAGAATCTTTCGATCCTGTCAATGGCACTCGTATTGAAGCACTTTCGAGTCTGACATTATTCCCAGCAAATATTTTCGTAACATCAAAAGATAAGATTAAATCTGCTACCAATGATATTCAACTTGACATGTTTAAGCAGGTTGAATATTATAAGGAGATAGGAAAATTTGAAGAAGCCAAGCGTCTTGAAGATAGAGTTTGCTATGATATTGAAATGATTAGAGAATTAGGCTATTGTAGCGGTATTGAAAATTACTCTCGATATTTCGACGGTCGCGAGCCTGGAACTCGTCCTTTCTGCTTGATAGATTATTTCCCTGATGATTTCATAACAATTATCGATGAAAGTCACGTCACTGTCCCTCAAATTAGGGGCATGTATGGTGGCGACAGATCGAGGAAACAGACTCTTGTTGAATATGGTTTCCGTCTGCCCTCAGCTCTTGATAATCGTCCGCTTAAATTTGATGAATTTGAAGAACTTACGGGACAGACTGTATATGTTAGCGCAACGCCTGCCGATTATGAACTTCAGAAAACTGAAGGCGTTTACGTCGAACAATTGATACGTCCAACAGGATTGTTAGATCCTGTCATAGAAGTGCGTCCTTGCAAGAATCAGGTTGATGATTTGATAAATGAGATTCATAGAGTCGTCGATGGCGGTCAGAGAGTTTTAGTCACGACACTTACCAAAAGAATGGCAGAAGAGCTGACACGCTACCTCAATAACATTAATATTAATACAAGATATATACATTCTGATGTCGACACCTTGGAAAGGATCGAGATTATGACTGGATTGAGAAGCGGCGATTTTGACGTTTTAGTTGGAGTGAACCTGCTTCGTGAAGGCCTCGATTTACCAGAAGTACAGCTTGTCGCGATTATGGACGCTGACAAAGAAGGATTCTTAAGGTCGGAGCGATCACTCACGCAGACTGCTGGTCGTGCGGCGCGTAATGCCAACAGCTTAGTTATAATGTACGCCGATAAAATAACAGATTCGATGCGTAAGACCATTGACGAGACAGCTCGCAGAAGAGAGATACAACTCGCCTATAACATAGAACATGGCATAACACCAAAGACTATCATGAAGGCTATCGACACATCCATGAGCAAGACTTTGTCGAAACAAGTTAAGGATTATCAATCTGTTGAAGAAAGAGTAAAATCGGTAGCAGAAGAATCTCATACGAAATACAAAACAGATAAGGATATTAAGAAAGCAATTCTTGAAGCTAAGAAAGAGATGGAAAAAGCTGTCAAGAACCTTGATTTTATGGAAGCTGCAAAATATCGAGATTTGATTATTGCACTTGAAGAGAGGATGAATTAACAATTAACAGTTTACAATTTACAATTAACAATTGATGATAGAGTGGGTGATTTCAATATAATCATGTTTTTTTCATAACAAATTTAGGCTATTTTTCTCTATTAAAAATTTATAGTTTCCTTTAACTTACTTAATTCGACCGATAACTTATTTGTTAATGAGATTTTAACATAATAGTTTGTACATTTGCTTCAAAATTGGTTGGTTGTTTTAGGATCAAACAATGCTGATATCGCAAATTTGTTTTTTGTTGTTTTTGGTTTGTTTCATATCAGCGCTTTTCGATTAGAGAAATAAATGTTTGACCAAAGAAAAAAAGTCAGTGAAAGCTGACTTTTTTTTATTGTCTATTGTGTATTTTTTCCACAATAATCCACACAGAATTATATAGTAAATTTACGAATAACACTTATATCAATAACTTATAATATTGGTATAATCATTGCCATATCACTATGAAATATAAATCACACTATGGAAAAATTTAAAACTATTACTAACTTTTTATTAAGAAACAAGAAAATAATAATTTCTGTCGTAGTATTACTTGTCATTACATTCGTTTTAATTCATTTTTTAAAAGAGGAAGAGATTGATCCTGTTTATCCGGTAGTAACTGTTGAAAGAGTCAAGCAGGAAGATGTCGCCATTTATGGAGAATATGTGGGGCGTGTCAGAGCGCAGCAATTTGTTGAGATAAGAGCACGTGTTGAAGGTTATCTTGAGAGGATGCTGTTTGAGGAAGGAACGCATATAGATAAGAATCAGTTACTTTTCGTTATCAACCAAGATAGATATAAGGCGAGAGTCGATAAGGCTAAGGCACAGCTCAATAAAGACAAGGCGCAAGCTAACAAGGCAGAGCGCGATTTGGAAAGAATACGTCCTTTGTATGAACAAAACGCTACAAGTCAATTAGATTTAGACAATGCCATAGCGGCATACGAAACGGCAAAAGCTTCAGTCTCGATGAGTGAAGCCGATTTATATCAAGCAGAGTTAGAACTCGGTTATACTACTGTTAATTCTCCAATATCAGGTTACATCAGTGAAAGTCAAGTCGACTTGGGAACATTAGTAGGTCCGTCATCGAAATCACATCTTGCCACAATAATAAAAATGGATACTGTCCTTATCGACTTCAGCATGACGGCTTTAGATTATCTTAAATCAAAAGAAAGAAACGTAGAGTTGGGACAAAAAGACACCACGCGTTCATGGCAGCCTCACGTAACTATCACATTAGCCGACAATACAATATATCCATATAAAGGTCTCGTTGATTTCGCAGCGCCACAAGTCGATGAATTGACAGGAACATTTTCGGTCAGGGCTGAGATGACAAATCCAGATAGGACATTATTGCCAGGACAATTTACGAAAGTGAAATTGTTGTTAGACGTGAGAGAAAACGCTAATGTCGTTCCATTGAAATCTGTCGATATAGAAAAAGGTGGAGCTTATATCTATGTCTTACGTACCGATGCTACAGTGGAAAGAAGATTTATCGAGATAGGACCTGAAATCAATAATAATGTCGTTGTTGAAAGAGGTTTGAGTGCAGGCGAGTTTATTGTGACAGAAGGACATCACAAACTCAATCCAGGCGACAGAGTGGAGTTTTATTTGGGGAATTAACAATTAAGAATTAACAATTTACAATTAAGAATTGATTACTTTAAACCTTAAACTAAATATATAATGAAAGTATCATTTTTTATAGATAGACCTGTTTTTTCGATAGTAATATCAATATTGATTGTCATTGTAGGTTTCATTGGTTTGACGATGTTGCCTATAGATCAATATCCGCAGATCACGCCGCCCGTTGTCAAGATCAGCGCATCATATCCGGGAGCAAGTGCTTTGACGGTAGCGCAAGCTGTTGCGACGCCTATTGAACAGCAGTTGAATGGAACGCCGGGTATGCTTTATATGGAATCGACGAGTTCTAACTCAGGCGGTTTCTCAGCATCAGTGACTTTCGACATAGGCACCGACCCGGAGTTGGCAGCTGTCGATATTCAAAATCGTATCAAGTTAGCCGAGTCGCGACTTCCAGCAGAAGTAGTCCAGAATGGTATCAATGTTGAACGACAGTCGCCGAGTCAGCTGATGACGATATGTCTCACCTCGTCGGATCCTAAATTCGATGAGATATATCTTAGTAACTTCGCGACACTTAACGTTTTGGATTTAATCAGACGTATTCCTGGTGTAGGTCGCGTCTCTAACATTGGCAGCCGTTATTACGCCATGCAGATCTGGGTGCAGCCCGACAAACTAGCGAGTTACGGCCTCACCATCGCCGACTTGCAAAGCAGTCTTAAAGATCAGAACAGAGAGTCGGCGGCTGGAGAATTCGGAAAAGCCCCTGTTGTTGGTGTCGACATCACAACGCCAATCACGACGCAAGGACGACTTTCAACCGTAGGTCAATTTGAAGAGATAGTGCTTAGAGCCAACCCTGATGGCTCCTTGATAAGACTTCGCGATGTTGCAAGAATATCGTTAGAGGCTCAATCGTATAACACCGAAAGTGGTATCAATGGCGAAAATGCCGCTGTCTTAGGTATCTATATGCTGCCTGGAGCTAATGCCGTAGAAGTGGCTGATAACGTAAAGAAAATGATGGAGGAGATAAGTGCCAACTTCCCTGAAGGCATGAGCTATGAGATACCATTCGATATGACGACATATATCTCTGAATCAATAAATCAGGTATATAAGACTTTATTCGAGGCTTTATTCCTTGTTATCCTCGTAGTCTTCCTTTCATTACAGAACTGGAGAGCTACAGTAATTCCGTTGGTGGCAGTGCCAATCTCCTTGATAGGAACATTCGGATTTATGCTTATCTTCGGTTTTTCTTTAAATATTTTAACATTATTAGGTCTCGTCTTAGCCATCGGTATCGTTGTCGACGATGCTATTGTGGTTGTCGAGAACGTGGAACGTATCATGGAACAGGAACATCTGTCGCCTTACGATGCCACGAAAAAAGCTATGGAGACTCTCGTCAGTCCTCTCATCGCGACATCATTGGTACTTGCCGCAGTATTCGTCCCTGTGAGTTTCCTCGCGGGAATAACGGGTATCTTATACAGACAATTCACTATAACTATCGTAGTGTCAGTATTAATATCTACAGTTGTCGCTCTGACCTTAAGCCCTGTAATGTGTTCTTTGATATTAAGACCCAAGAAAAATGAAAGCAGCAATTTCATCTTCAGAGGAATAAATAAAATATTGACAAATGGTGAAGACAGATATAGCAAATTAATTTTAACATTCATCAAAAACAGGAAAAGAGTCATGTTGTGGTTCGGCATGGTGATAGTGTTTATCTTTATACTTCACAAGGCTATACCATCGAGTTTCCTTCCTGTTGAAGATCAAGGATATTTTAAGGTAGAGTTGGAGTTGCCTGAGAACGCGACCTTGGAACGTTCTCGCGTTGTTGCCGACAGAGCCATCGACTATCTTATGGGACTTGACGAGGTGGAATATGTGCAGAGCGTCGTAGGCTCGAGTTCGCGTGTAGGAACAAGTCAATCAGCCACTGAACTGACTGTGATTTTGAAGCCATGGGAAGACAGAGACAATACTACCATTGAAGAGATCATGGATAAGGTGAGGAAAGAATTTTCTCGTTATCCAGAAGCTAAGGTATATCTCTCGCTACCACCTGTCATTCCAGGTCTCGGTTCTTCTGGCGGATTTGAGATGCAGCTTGAAGCACGTTCTGATGCTACTTTCGAGAACTTGGTCGCAGCAACCGACACCTTAATGTATTATGCATCGAAACGCAAAGAACTCTCAGGGCTGTCGTCATCGCTGAAGTCGGACATCCCGCAGATCTATTTCGACGTCGACAGAGACAAGGCAAAACTTGCTGGCGTACCTATGGCAGAAATATTCTCTACGATGAAAGCTTATACCGGAAGCGTCTATGTCAATGACTTCAACCTTTTCAACAGAGTATATCGCGTTTATATCCAAGCCGAAGCCGATTACCGTCAGTCGCAGAATAACATAAATCTATTCTATGTGCGAGGCGCCAACAAAGTAATGATTCCTTTGACATCATTGGGAAACACTTCATACACCACAGGACCTGGCAGCATCACGAGATTTAATATGTTTAACAGCACCGTCGTCAGAGGTCAGGCAGCACAAGGATATAGCTCAGGAGAAGCAACAGAGATAATGGAAGAAATAGTCGACACTCATCTGCCAAAGAACATAGAAGTAGAATGGAGCGGACTCTCGTTCCAAGAGAAGAAAGCTGGAGGCAAGACTGCCATGGTCTTAGCCTTGGTATTTGTCTTCGTCTTCTTATTCCTTGCAGCCTTGTATGAAAGCTGGCTCGTTCCTGTCGCTGTATTATTATCGTTGCCTGTCGCTGCTCTCGGCTCATATCTCGGAGTGTGGCTCTGTGGCTTGGAAAACGACATCTACTTCCAGATAGGTCTCGTCATGCTCATTGGTCTCGCCGCGAAAAATGCCATCCTCATCGTTGAGTTCGCGAAGGAGATGGTAGACAAAGGCGAAGATATAGTACAAGCTGCCGTCACCGCGACACGACAAAGATTTCGTCCTATCCTCATGACATCATTGGCATTCATCTTAGGATTGATTCCTTTAGTATTCTCAAGCGGTCCAGGCTCAGCCAGCCGTCAGGCAATAGGAACAGGCGTATTCTTCGGAATGATATTCGCCGTGATATTCGGTGTGGTATTAGTGCCGTTCTTCTTCGTTTACGTCAATAAAATCAAAAATAAATTTAAAAGAAAGTCATAATGAAAAAATATCTCCTTGTCATATTGTCGCTCGTCTTCTTTTCTTCATGTAAGATAGGAGAGAAGTATACCAAGATAGAAACCGACATGCCCGACACCTATATCGGTTACGCACAAGATACTGCATGCTGGGCTGAGTTGGAATGGTGGGAAATCTATGCCGACACTAATCTTAGAAATCTTATCAACAATACCTTAGAAAATAATAAGGATATGAAAATAGCTGTCGCTAAGGTCAAAGAGATGGCTGTGAGAAAGAAGATTGATTATGCCGATTTCTTTCCTAAGATTGATGGAAAGGCATACGCTCAAAATGAAGGTCTTAATTACGGTGGCGACAGTTATAAAAACGATTTTGAATTTGGTGTTAAAGCTAATATAGCCTGGGAACTCGATTTATGGGGTAACTTGCGATGGGCTAATGATGTTGCCATAGCTGAATATCTGTCATCGGTGGAAGGACAGAGAGCCTTGATGATGAGTCTTGTAGCTGAAGTGGCAGAAAATTATTTCGAGTTGATAGCTCTCGACAACGAATTGACTATCGTAAAACAGACACTCAAAGCTCGTGAGGAAGGTGCCAAACTTGCCAAGATTCGTTTTGAAGGTGGCGTCACGAGCGAGACATCATATCAGCAGGCACAGCTCGAATATGCTAAGACCGCTACGCTTATCCCTGATTTAGAGAAGAAAATAGCAATAAAAGAAAACGAAATATTGGCATTGTCGGGATGTTATCCTCAGCATATCGCCCGAATTAACATACAAGAAAATGTCACCTTGCCTGATTCTATTCCTGTCGGCTTGCCTTCCGATTTGTTAGAACGTCGTCCTGATGTGAGAATGGCAGAACAGCAACTTATCGTTGCCAACGCTAAGGTAGGTCTCACTTACACCAATATGTTTCCGAGAATTGCTCTCACCACCGACTTAGGGTTTGAGACTGACGAGTTCGCAACTATATTATCGTCGCCTATGTTTTTCATCGGAGCTAATCTGTTGTCGCCAGTTTTCAATATGGGAAAAAACAGAGCTAAATATAAAGCACAAATTGCAGTCTATGAACAAGAATGTTACAGATATGAGAAGACCGTGATGTCGGCTTTTTATGACGTTATGAATGCCTTGGTGGAGTTTGACAAGATAAAGGAAATCTACGAGGCGCGACTGCTTCTGCAACAATCGGCGAAGGTGACGATGGACTTAGCACAGCTGCAATATATTAATGGTGTCATCGGATATTTGGACGTTCTCGATGCACAAAGAAATTACTTCGACGCACAGATTAGCCTCAGCAATGCCTATCGCGACAAGCAAATCACTATGGTGAAATTATATAAGGCATTAGGAGGTGGCTGGAACGAATGACGCATACTTGCTGAAACTTACCGAAAACTTGTTTTCAACATATTGAGATTTTAAACCGAGGGTATCTTTGCTCTCGGTTTTATTAATAATTGTGACGTAACATTCTGCACTCCCAATGCAGAAACGTTTTTCATCAGCCCTTGAGAATGAATCGCTTTTTTGTTGTTTTTTTTCGGTTCAGAGAAATTCTCATGGGCTCCTTTTTTGAGACCACTAGACTACAAGACCACAAGCACTCGTTGTATCGGTTGAGATGCACCAATTACATCGTGTTTATTTTTCATCGGTGTAATGTGATACGCCTCTACTCGGTGACTTGGAGACTTGGAGAGACGCACCAATTACATCGTGTTAATTTTTCATCGGTGTAATGTGATACGTCTCTACTTGGTGACTTGGAGACTTGGAGACTCGGTGACTTTCATATTCTCATTGAACTTTTTTAATAAAAAATGATGATTAGTAAAAATTATTACTATTTTTGTGTTTTATTAAAACAAAGAATTATGAATATTTTTATGACATTATGTAACGCTTCTGCAAGTCAGGAAGTTATTACATCGTTTGCAACACCTGAAGCGTGGCGTTGGTTATTACAGTTTTGCATTATCGCAATAGGTTTGTTAGCAGGTAATATTTTAAGACGTAAAGTTCCGTTTTTAAGAAAAAGTTTAATTCCTTCAGCATTACTCGGTGGAGCGTTATTACTTTGTCTGAAACTCATTCCTGGAATGGACAACGTGGTCAACAAGCAATCGATGGAGATTATCACTTATCATGCACTCGGTCTCGGCTTCGTAGCTCTCGCATTAAAAAACAACAAGATAGAATCAAAATCCTCAACCATGACGGTCATTGAAACCGGAACTCTCACAGCAAGTACTTATCTCATACAAGCCATCGTCGGTTTAGCTGCGACAATACTTTTGTTCTATTTCGGAAAGCATATCTTCTATGCCAGCGGACTCTTGCTTCCTATGGGTTATGGTCAAGGACCAGGACAGGCTCTCAACTTCGGCACTATTTATACAGGACAAGCTCAGCTTCAGGGCATCGACTTTGCGGGTGCCGACTTCGGTCTTTCTATAGCAGCGATGGGATTTATCGTAGGTAGCGTCATCGGCGTTATTTATCTTAATATATTGAAGAAGAAAGGCGTCATTACAGTGCAAGAGATGGAAGAACGTCAGACAAATACCTTAGACGATTATCAAAGTGAAGACGATATTCCAGACAGTGAGTCAATCGACAAGTTCTCAATCCAGATTTGTCTCGTGCTCTTGGTTTATTTCTTCGTTTATCTTTTCGTCAATTCGATACAGAAGATGGATCTCGGCGATTTCGGCACAAACACTTTGAAGCCTATGTTATGGGGATTTAACTTCTTGTTCGGAACATTATTCGGCGTGATAGTAAAATGGATCATGAATAAATTCAGAAAGGTCAAGTTAATGAGCCGCGAATATGCCAACAATTATCTTCTCAACCGTATCAGCGGCTTCTGCTTCGACGTGATGATAGTGGCAGGAACAGCAGCCATCAGCTTCAAGAACTTAAGAGGTTTTATCGTTCCACTGATTATTGTATGTACTTTAGGAGCTATCGCTACGTTCTGGTATCTGCGTGCCGCTTCAAAACATCTTTATCCAACATATCAAAATGAAGGCTTCCTCAGTATGTTCGGCATGCTCACCGGAACAGCAAGCAACGGCATGATACTTCTCCGCGAGATAGACCCTAAGTTTGAGACACCTGCAGCTAATAATTTGGTGCTTCAAACGTTCCCTGCCATCATCTTAGGATTCCCAATCATGCTTATCTTAGGATATGCGCCACAGTCGTTCCAAGCAACATTAATTACATTGGGAGTCGTCACGGTGCTGTTTATAATAATGGCTGGATTTATTTTCAGGAAGAAGATTTTTAAGAGACAAAAGTCTAAAGTTTAATGTCTAAAGGCTAATGTCTAAAGGCTAAAGAAGAGAGGCGTCGTTGAAAAATGATGCCTCTTTCTTTTTATATAATGTCCTTGTTTATAGATTTAAAGAGATCTTTCTGATGTTCTATATCTGAAGAAAAAAAAGACGCTTAATGCGTCCCATAACTATTAAATATCAGCTTTCCAATGGCGCGCTAAACGCCTTCGGAATATCTGAAGTGAATTTCAAATCCTCACCCGTGACAGGATGCTTGAAGCATAGCTTATAAGCGTGAAGTCCTAATCTGCCAATAGGGTCGCTGCCATCACCATATTTCAAGTCACCTACGACAGGACAACCTAAATCTTGCAGATGCACTCTGATCTGATTCTTACGTCCTGTCTCTAACTGCAGCTCAACTAATGAATATCCATTACCCGACTTTAACTTCTTATAATGCGTCACGGCAAACTTACCTCCATTATCTTCTTGGGAAGAATGCGTCACATAATGACTGTCGTCTTTAAGATATGAAGAAACAGTGCCTTGCGACTTAGGAAGCTCGCCATGAGCTAAAGCTACGTATCTTCTGTCATACACTCTTTCTTTCCAATCTTCTTCAAACTGAAGCGCTACCTTCTTGCTCTTAGCGAAAATCATCAAGCCTGAAGTGAACTTGTCGAGACGATGAACAGTATGCGCGTTAGCATGTTGATGGCTCTTATCTAAATAATAATTAAGAATTGACTTGACGCTCTCGTCCTTAGGACTTGTGCTGCTCGACAAGATGCCAGGTTTCTTTTCCACAACGATGAGATGATCGTCTTCAAAGACAATCTTAACCCAGAAGTTCTTGAACCTGTTACCTTCACTCGACTTCTTGATGCTGACTCGCATGTTAGGCTTCAACGGGAAGTCATGTTGTGAGACAGCTCTGTCATTGACATATACTGAGTCGTATGTTAATAATTTTTTGACTTTAGTACGGCTTATTCCATTCATTGCCTTCATCAGAAAATCCATCAGTTCACAGTCTTCTCTGACGATAAAAATTGTCTCTTGATTATTTTTTTTATACCTATTGTTATAATGTTTTGCCATCGTAAAAACTTTTATGCAAAATTATTAAAAAAAAGTAAAACTATCACAAAAATCATTACATTTGCAAAGAGCATTGAGATATGAACGTATGACAAAAAAACAGTCTCATAACTAAGTATCTTAGCAGCTCAGAAACTTAGGAACTTAATATTTTAAAAAAAATAGCAATATATGGAAATCAATCAGTTGAAAGATGTAGCATCGCAGGTAAGACGCGATATCATCAGAATGGTTCATGCTTGTCAGTCGGGACACCCTGGTGGTTCATTGGGAGCAACCGACATCGTGACAGCTCTTTATTTTGATCAGATGCAAATCGATCCAGAGAATTTTAGAATGGACGGAGCAGGAGAAGACATGTTCTTCCTTTCAAACGGTCACATCAGCCCGATGTTTTATAGCATCTTGGCACATCGCGGATATTTCCCAGTGGCTGAGTTAGCAACATTCCGTCGTCTTGGCACTCGTCTTCAAGGACACCCAACGACAGCTGAAGGACTTCCAGGCGTGAGAGTAGCCAGCGGTTCTTTAGGTCAAGGTCTCTCCGTAGCAGTAGGCGTTGCTCAAGCCAAGAAACTCGCCAACGACAATCATCTCGTCTATGTCTTGATGGGCGACGGCGAACAAGAAGAAGGTCAGATCTGGGAAGCAGCTATGTATGCTCCAGCAAAGAATGTTGACAACATCGTGGCTATTGTCGATTACAACAAGAAACAAATCGACGGTCCAACAGACGACGTTTTAAGTCTCGGCGACCTCAGAGCTAAATACGAATCTTTCGGATGGAAAGTATGGGAATGCAACGGCAACGACATGCAGGAATTGGTTGACACCTTTAATAAAATACGTGAGAACGCTCATAAAGGACAGTCTCAGATTCTTCTCGCTCACACAGAGATGGGTATGGGTGTTGACTTTATGATGGGAACACATAAATGGCACGGCGTAGCTCCTAACGATGAACAAGCCGCTAACGCATTGTCACAACTTAAAGAAACTCTCGGAGATTATTAATTTCAAAAACACATTATCATGGATTTCACAGTACAAAATTATAAAGATACAAGATCAGGTTTTGGTGAAGGTCTCTTAGAAGCAGCAAAACGTAACCCTAAAGTCGTTGGTCTCTGTGCCGACTTGATAGGCTCTCTTAAGATGGACGCTTTCGCAAAAGAATTTCCAGAGAGATTTTTCCAAGTAGGTATCGCAGAAGCTAATATGATTGGCATGGCAGCAGGTCTCAGCATCGGTGGCTACGTTCCATTCACAGGTACTTTCGCTAACTTCTCGACAGCTCGCGTCTATGACCAGATTCGTCAAGTCGTCTCTTATTCAAATAAGAACGTTAAGATATGTGCTTCACACGCTGGTATCACTCTCGGCGAAGACGGCGCTACTCACCAGACTCTCGAAGACATCGGCATGATGAAGATGTTACCTAACATGACAGTCATCGTACCTTGTGACTTCAACCAGACAAAGGCAGCTACCTTGGCAGTGGCAGAACACGAAGGTCCTGTTTATCTTCGTTTCGGTCGTCCAAAAGTAGCTAACTTCACTCCAGCCGACGAGCCATTCGTAATTGGTAAAGCTCAGATGTTACAAGAAGGAACTGATGTTACAATCTTCGCTTGCGGTCACTTGGTATGGAAAGCAGTTCAGGCACTTCCAATCTTGAAAGAGATGGGTATCAACGCTGAACTTATCAACATCCACACAATAAAACCTTTAGACGTAGAAGCAGTCTTGGCATCAGCAAAGAAGACAGGATGCGTTGTTACGGCAGAAGAACATCAGCTCAACGGAGGTTTGTTCGACAGCATTTCACAAGTGCTTTCAAGAAACTGCCCAACTCCAATAGAGCCTGTTGCAGTATTTGACGTTTACGGACAAAGCGGTACTCCAGACGAACTCATGAAACATTATCATTTAGATACTGACGACATCGTCGAAGCCGCTAAGAAAGCTGTAGCAAGAAAATAATAATGACTCAATAAAAACAAAAGAGCTGTCTAATAGGCAGCTCTTTTTAATTATCATAAAAAATTATATTATATCTACTGATTTATAATTATTTTGTTATATTTGTCTGCGAATGAAAATAGAAATTAATATAAAGAGGAAAGATAATTAACATATTATAAAACAGAGCTTAGTGCTCTTGTTCTCTACATAGTAAATCTGGTAAATTTAAAATGCAAGGAGAATAAGAGGTCGAGTTGTTTACGTCAAACGGCGTGAATTGGTCGTGCTTATTTAGTTGCAAGGGTTTTACCAGAACCTACTATGTCTGATTAAGCAATGAAAGCGATTCACGCTTTTTTATTGCTAAAGAGAAAAAAGAGTTTGAGCGTAAAACAAAATCTCATGGACGATAAAAAGCAGCATCAGGAAGAATTGCATATTGGCAAGCTGATAAAGAGCGAGTTGTCGCGACAGGGTAGAAGCATTACTTGGTTATCTACGCAAATCAATTGCACTCGGGAAAATTTATATAAAGTATTCCGACGTCCTTGGATTTACACGGATTTACTGTTTGAAATATGCAAAGCCTTAGATTACGATTTCTTTAAGGATTGTTCGGAGTTTTATAAAAGCCATATAGAACGGTAACATTCCACGTATCACAGGCGTTAGCACCTATCTTTTTTTTTGTTGTTATTTTACCTTTTAACCTTGTGACTTTAATCTGTTAAAAAAGAAGACAATTTTTTATTACGAATATTCTAATTTACTGCTACTGATAGTTACACTCAAATTACTTATTGATAGTGTAATTAGGCTAATTTTGTGACAATTATTAAAATAAATGTTACAAAAAAATTATTTATTATGAAAAAGCTATTATTTGCATTGATCCTTATTATGGGATTTGTTACATCAGAAACAATTTCTGCACAAACAAAAACTATTTATGTTACACCAGAAGAGGCCAAAATATTCTATAATGGCCATGAAGTAGGTAATGGAACATATCAGATTAAATTTAGGAGAACTGATGATTTTGCGGTTTTTAAATTTGAAGCACCAGGATACATAACAAAAAAAGTAAAGGTTTTTAGAACTAATCCTAATAAAACGCTGACATATACATTATTAAGAGATGAAGCAATGGCAAACTCTGTCGGAGGAGAAGATGGTGTTGATATTGCAAATAAATTCTTTGTTGTAAAGGCAAAAAGCGGTTTGACAGAAATGGATGTTTGGAAACGTTTAATGAATATTGCAATCAACCATTTTGAAAATATTGAAACTATGGATAAGGATGCTGGTTGGATTAAAACCGCTTGGGTTTATGATGATTTTCCAGGACAGACTGTTAGGACGAAGTTAGAAATTCGATCACAATATTCTACTGATGATGAGTTAACATATAAGGTAAAAATTTATTCTGAAATTTCTGATGGGAACAGTAAAAAAGATGAGGCTTTTACGCAATATGACAGAGTTTTGAGAAAATACAATGATATAATTACAGAATTGCAAACGACTTTAGGTCATGGTTTTTAATCTTAGAAATTATGAAGAATTTTTTTTTATTGATATTGTTTTTTATTTCAGCAATTGCGGTCAATGCTCAAAAAGATGTTGTTGTTGAAACATTTGATGATAATTCATATGGTTGGTCAGAGAACGGAAACAAGAAATCTATGAGTTATATATCAGATGGTGCATTGAATCTTAAAATGAAAAGAACAAAAAAAAATAAGAATACAGCAGTAAAGAGTTGGGCTCAATTACCTGTTAATTACAAGGAAGATTTTGCTATTACTTATAAAATATCATTTGATAAGTGGATATATGGAAGATTTGGAGCTTTTGCCATTTACTTCGATATAAAAGAAAATGGCAAGTATAATGAGCTTGGCATAGTTTTTAATTCTACATATTTTGTGTCTGTTATAGGTCAAGAACCTGAAATTGTAAAATTTAATTTTGGTAATATAACAGATTATGAAATAAAAATAGTGAAAAAAGGTAATACCATAGATTTTATAATCAATGGTATGGAATTGAGTACTGTTAAAAATATTGATATTCAATCTAATTGGTTTGGCATTGGATATTCAACATCTCTAGGTGGTTTTAGCAAGGGAGGTGTTTTGTCCTTGGAAGAAATTGTTATTGAACAATAATTTTTATAATATTTAATACAAATAATAATGTCGCCTAAAATCTTAGACGACATTTTTTTATTCAGTTATTTTTGACACATTGAATATGTCCTTATAATTTTCTTAATTTTTTATTACTATTTTTAACATTTTTTAACTTTTTTATTTGAAATGGAAATACTACCTTTGCAAGCATAACCAAAATTAATTTAATTACAATTTTATGAAATCTTCAAATAATAAGATCACATCCATTTCGGAGCGTGATGAATTAACAAGACAATTTGAATATGTCAATTCACTAATAGAACGACATCGTTTTAGTGCTATAACAAAAGTGAATATTGAAGTACTGATGACAAGTTGGGAAGTCGGGGAGTATATATCAATACAGTTAAAGACATCTCATTGGGGCTCTAAGGTAGTAAGCGAATTAGCTGATTATCTGAAGCTGCAAAATCCGCAACGACGAGGATTTGGGAAACGTCATTTATACAATATGGTAAAGTTTTATGATTTGTATAGTCGTGTTGAATTTTCCGAAATGATAAAGATTTTGCATTTATCTGAAATTGTGCAATCCTCAATTGCACAATTAGGATATATAGAAAAAGTTGATCGGAGACCATTAAAATCATCTATAACACTCTTGGCAATACCTGAGTTATTACTTTTGATACCTTTTACATCTCATTTAGAAATTATGAACCGATGTAATACTGATGAAGAGAGGATATTTTATATGCTTTATGCATCACAACAAAGTTTAAGGACAGAAGAATTAAGACGCTGTATTGTTAATCAGACTTATGCGTCATTGATGAATAGAGATAAAATGCTTTCACCAAAATTACTGTCAGAATATCCTAAAACAGAATTTATGCTGAAAGATAAGGCTTTTGTTGACTTTCTGAATTTACCAGAAGTACATAATGAACAGCATCTACATAAAGGACTTTTGGAACATATTAAAGATTTTATTCTTGAACTTGGTAAGGATTTTCTATTCGTTGAAAGTGAATTTAGAGTACAAGTCGGAGGTACTACAAAACGAATTGATTTGTTGTTTTATCACAGAGCATTGCAATGTTTGGTCGCCATAGAATTAAAAACCGTTGACTTTCAACCTGAATTTATAGGTAAGATGGATTTATATTTGGAAGCTCTTGACAGAGATGTGAAACGTGATAATGAGAATCCGAGTATAGGTATAATTCTTTGTCCGTCGGCAGATCGTAGTATCGTTGAATATACATTAAGTCGTTCTCTAAGTCCGACGATGGTTGCCGAATACAGAAGAAAGCTGATTCCTATAGATGTTATGAGAAAGTCTTTGGAAGAATATTGTGAATTTTTAAATAATAGATAACAAATAAAAATGTCGCCTAAAATCTTAGACGACATTTTTTTATTGGAATATTTGGACACATTCAATATGTCCATAATTACTAATTACTTCAAATAAGTGTCAAGCCAATTGAAGAATCTTCTTTGCCATAAGATTCCGTTCTGTGCTTGAAGCACCCAGTGATTTTCATCTGGGAAATATAAGAACTCTGCTGGTATTCCTCTTAAAACTGCTGCATTATAAGCCTGCATGCCTTGAGTATAAGCGATGCGGTAATCCTTCGCGCCATGAATGACCAAGATCGGAGCTGTCCATTTATCTACGAACTTATGTGGTGAGTTGGCATACGACCATTGTACTACAGGATTGTCTTTCTCCCAGAAAGGTCCGCCTAAATCCCAATTGACAAACCACATCTCTTCTGTTTCAAGATATTGCGATTCGAAATTGAACATGCCGTCGTGTGCTATCAAAGCCTTGAAACGTCCTTCGTGATGACCTGCTAACCAGAATACAGAGAAACCTCCGAAACTTGCGCCGACAGCACCGAGTCTGTTCTCATCAATGAAAGGCTCTTTTGCCAAAGCATCTATTGCCGAGAGATAATCCTTCATGCATTGTCCGCCGTAGTCGCCACTGATAGCCTCGCACCATTCCTGACCGAAGCCTGGCAAGCCTCTACGGTTTGGAGCGACAACGATATAATTGTTAGCTGCCATCATCTGGAAGTTCCAACGATATGACCAGAACTGACTTACTGTGCTTTGAGGTCCGCCTTCACAATAGAGTAGGGCTGGATATTTTTTGTTTTTGTCGAAATGTGGAGGATAGATAACCCATGTCAACATTCTCTTTCCGTCGGTTGTCTCAATCCAGCGTTCTTCAACATTGCCCATGGTCAACTGATTGAAGATATTGTCGTTGACAGTTGTAAGTTGTTTCGCCTCGCCGCTTTGTGGATCGACTATATATAATTCGGTAGGACGCGACATTGACTGACGTGCTGCTACTAACTTATCGCCAGCCCATGCGATACCTACATAATTGTGTTTGCCTTCTGTTATCTTTCTGATGCTACCGGTGCTGAGACTTAAAGCGTAGATCTGATCTGTCGCATTACGGTCGCTGATGAAATAAATTGATTGTCCGTCAGGAGCCCAGAGGAGATGAGTGGCGTTTTGGTCGAAGCCTATAGAATAATCTTTTTTCTCGCCTGTTGTCAAATCCATTACGAAGAGACGTTGTTTGTCGGCTTCATAACCATCACGTTCCATACTTTCCCAAGCAATCTTGTCGCCTTGTGGAGAAACGACGACATTCATATCATAACCCATCATGCCTTCGGTAAGATTCTTACATTCGCCCGTTGGAATGTTGTATTGATAAATGTCGGTATTTGTGGAAGTTGCATAATCTTTTCCTACTTTCTTTCTTGAAGAATAAAGAATGTTTTGTCCGTCTTTAGTCCATGCAATCTGTTCCATGCCACCCCATGGTCTCACAGGAGCTTCCCACATTTCACCTTCCATAATATCTAACTTAACCTTGCCATTATCAGAAGTCACGAAGATGTGACTATAGGTGTCAACCCATTGATCCCAATGACGATACATTAAATCGTTGTTTACTCTTCCCGAAGAAAGTGGAAGATCAGGATAGATGTCGGCTACATTGTCTTTGAGTTTTACCTCAGCAATGAATAAAAGCTGCGACTCGTCAGGAGAATATTTGAAACCATTTACGCCGCCTTCTACAAAGCTGACTTGTTTTCTCTCGCTGCCGTCAGGATTCATTTCCCAAACTTGCATCTCACCGCTGTCGGCACACATAAACAAAATCTTAGAGCCGTCCTTATTCCATGTAGGACTCAACTCGTTAGAAAAAGATTTCGTGAGACATCTGTTGTTGTTACCGTCGATGTCGATGATATAGATGTCGGTCTTGCTCTTATTTTCAGCTATATTAAAATAGGTGAGGTTGTAAACGACATGTTTGCCATCAGGGGAGACAGCATATTCGCCGAGTCGGTTCATCGACCAGAGCGCTTCAGGCGTCATGATGTCGGAGTTTAGAACAATGTCTTGAGGCGGAGTATAAGCAGTCTCTTTCTCAGACTTCTCCCCGCACGAGGCTAATGATAAAGCAACTAATGCCATGATGATAATGTTTTTTCTCATAATGATATTTTTAAGTGAACTTATATTATTTGCAATTGATACGCAAATATAAGAATAAATCTTTGGTTATACCATTACGATAAATGAAAAAATGAGAATCAAAAAGGAAATAAAAAAGCTCTGGGATAAATTATGTCCCAGAGCTGTGAAACAATTACTGTTCAACGTATATCAATTTGTCAGTGTCGTAGCCTCTTTCTTTTGCTGCATTGATTAGTTTTTGTAAGATGTCGTTGCTAAGTTGTGGTGTTCTCGACATAATCCAAAGATATTTAGAAGAGTTGCCACCGATCAGAACGTATAGATAGTCTTTGTCTATCATCAAGACTCTGTAGTCGGAATAGAAATTTAAGAAGAATGACACCCTCAACAGTCCGGGAGTATCGGTGGTTTTTGCCTTGCCGATAGTTTCTTTAAATTTACCGTCGCGATAACCAGAGTTGACGACTTTAATTTTTCCGTCAGGCTGAAGATAATATTCTGCCGTGACTTTCTGCATGTCGCGTTCGAAGCTATGGTCGAAGCGTGCTATCTCGTACCACTTGCCAAGAAACTTATTCAATTCAATTGCAACTGGTTCGTTGTCGATAGTGTTTGGAGTGAAGATGTTGAATAGAAACATGAGGATAAAAATTTTTGTGTTCATAATAATGTTGTTTTTTTTGCTATAACGTCTGATGTCTAGAAATGTTCAAATTATAATATAGGTCACATTGAATGTGTCTAATACATTATTTAATTTTATTTTATGAAAAATACGTTTTCTTTTCAAAAAAAATGTATATTTGCAATTGTCTTCAGGGCAAGGTGAAATTCCTTTCCGGCGGTGATAGTCCGCGACTTCCTTAGGGAACTGATTCGGTGAAATTCCGAAACCGACGGTGATAGTCCGGATGAGAGAAGATACTTTGATGAATTTTGTTTTTGCCCTGAATAGAATTATCTATTTTGGGCTTTTTTTATGTCATATAACGAACAAGATATAAAGTACATGCAGCGCGCTATCGAACTCGCTAAAAAAGGAGCAGGTTTCGTAAATCCTAATCCTATGGTGGGTTGCGTTATAATGAAAGATGATAGAATAATAGGTGAGGGCTACCATGAATTTTACGGAGGTTTTCATGCTGAACGTAATGCCTTGCTGAAAATGAATGACGCTAAAGGCGCTACATTGTATGTCACTCTCGAGCCTTGCTGCCATCACGGTAAGACTCCTCCTTGCACCGACATAATCATCGAGAAAGAAATTAAAAAAGTCGTGGTTGGACTTCTAGATCCTAATCCTCTCGTGGCAGGCAAAGGGATTTCAATTCTTAAAGACGCAGGTATTGAAGTGGTTTATGGACTTTTAGAAGATGAAATAAAAGAACTTAATAAGGTTTTCTTAAAATATATTAAGACAAAACGTCCTTACGTTATTCTAAAAACAGCAATGACATTAGACGGCAAAATTGCATCTCATACTGGCGATTCTAAATGGATTACCAATGAGAAATCAAGAAGATTAGTTCATGAGTTGCGATCAGAGATGATGGGAATAGTGGCTGGGATAGGAACTGTAAAAGCAGATGACCCGATGCTGAATTGCCGTTTGGAAAGACAACAGATTCATCAGCCGATAAGAATTATCGTCGATACGAAAGCCTCTATTCCGTTGGAGTCACAAATCGTAAAAACATCCAAAGATTATAGAACGATTTTAGCAATATCATGTAGAAACACACCGACGTGTGACTTTAACGATAAGTTAGAAATGTTAAAATCTTTTAACGTTGAGATTTTATGTTGCGAGGAGAAAGACGGTCATGTTGATATTAATGATTTGATTACTAAGTTAGGCGAGCTGGGAATAGATTCTCTGTTACTTGAAGGCGGCTCTACTATCAACGCTGCGTTTCTTGAAGCTGATTGCATCGATGAGGTTTATGCTTTCATAGCTCCTAAAATTATTGGCGGTCAAAATTCAAAGTCGCCAGTAGGTGGCAACGGCATCGACTTGATGAAAGACGCTATCATGTTAAAAGATATTAAGATAGAACAATTTGATAACGATATATTAATTAAAGGTAAAATAAAGTCAACAGAACACCATAACTTGTTGACCTGTTGACTTGTTGACCTGTTGACTTAAAGAATATAGACTTAATCATGTTCACAGGAATAATAGAAGAAATAGGAAAAGTAAAATCTATAGTCAGACAATCGAACAGCATCAAGCTGACGGTTTCTGCCAAGAAGATAATGTCGGATATGCACATCGGTGATAGCATATCTACTAACGGCATATGCTTGACAGTGACGACATTCGATACTGATTCATTCACTGTAGATGTCATGCCTGAGACTATGATGATGACTAATTTTAAGAATTTAAAGCTTAACGACGAAGTGAATCTTGAACGCGCTCTTGCTGCTAACGGTCGCCTCGGAGGTCATATCGTATCAGGTCATATCGACGGAATTGGAACTATCATTAAAAAATATAATGACGATAAAGCTATAAGAATGTCGTTTTCAACAACGCCAGAAATACTTGAACTTATCGTAAAGAAAGGCTCTATAGCCATCGATGGTATTTCACTGACTGTCACCGACGTTAATTCTACGTCGTTCTCTGTTTCTATAATTGAACATACGCAGGGAGAAACGACATTGACATCTAAGAAGATAGGAGATACTGTCAATCTCGAAAATGACGTGATCGCAAAATATGTTCAAAGATTATTTCATTCCGATAATAATATCAATAAAGGTATAAGTCTCGATTTTCTGGAATCTAATGGATTTTAATTTTGAAATAAACAAAAACATCATAAAATGGAAAATAAATTTAATACTATAGAAGAAGCTATTGAAGACTTGCGTAATGGCAAGATGATTATCGTTGTTGATGATCCCGACAGAGAAAATGAAGGCGACTTGATTTGTGCCGCCGAGTTTGCCACTACGGAAAACGTCAACTTTATGGCATCATACGCTAAAGGTCTCATCTGTATGCCGATGAGTAAAGAACTGACGCATAAGTTGAAACTCAATCAGATGGTGACAGAAAACACCGATAATCACTGTACGGCTTTTACTGTCTCTATCGACCATGTTGATACTACTACAGGAATTTCTGCTGTTGAACGTTCTATCACGGCGATGAAACTCGTTGAAGACGATGCTAAGCCTGAAGACTTCCGTCGTCCAGGACATATGTTTCCTTTAGAAGCTCGAGAAGGCGGAGTGTTCAAACGTAACGGTCATACTGAAGCAACTGTCGATTTTATGAAAATTGCAGGTCTCAAAGAATGCGGTCTCTGTTGCGAGATTATGCGCGAAGACGGAACGATGATGAGAACGACAGAATTGCTTCAATTTGCTGAAGAACATAAACTTAAAATAACATCTATCGCCGACTTGATAAGATACAGAAGAAAAACAGAATCTTTAGTCGAGAAAGTGACAGAGGCAGAGTTGCCTACTAAATATGGTAACTTCATAGCTCACGGATATATCGACAAAGTCACAGGCGAACATCATATAGCTTTGGTGAAAGGCGATATCTCAGGAGAAGAACCTGTCTTATGCCGCGTTCACTCCGAATGTCTTACCGGCGATGCTTTCGGTTCATTGCGTTGCGACTGCGGAGAACAACTTCAAGAAGCTATGCGTAGAATTGAAGAAAAGGGTAGAGGAGTAATACTTTATCTTAAACAGGAAGGAAGAGGCATCGGCTTGATAAATAAACTGAAAGCTTATAAGTTACAAGACGAAGGAATGGATACCGTTGAAGCTAATCTCGCTCTCGGTTTCGCCGCTGACCTCAGAGATTACGGTACTGGTGCTTCGATACTCTCCGATTTAGGAATAAGTAAAATAACAGTCATGACTAACAACCCGATGAAGATTACAGGTTTGAACGCATACGGAATTGAAATAGTCGGTCGTGAACCTATCGAGATGACATGCAACGAAAAAGATGCTTTCTATCTTTATACAAAATACAAGAAGATGGGACATTTGCTTCACGTTAAAGAAAAGCTGAAAAATTGAAAAATTGAGAATCTGAGAAATTGATAATAATAACTTATTGACTTGTAGTCTCATTGACTCATAGTCTTAAAAATAAATAGGTATGAATATAATAGAAGGAAAATTACTTGCTGAAGGTCAGAAGATAGCTATCGTGGCCGGACGTTTTAACGAAATCATTACTAATAAATTGTTAGGTGGCGCTATTGACGCTTTCAAACGTCATGGTGGAAATGAAAATGACATTGATATCGCATGGGTTCCAGGTTCATTCGAGATACCTTTGATAGCTAAGAAAATGGCAGAGTCTAAGAAATATGACGCTGTTATTTGCTTGGGTGCTGTCATCAGAGGCGCTACTGCACATTTCGATATGGTGGCTAATGAGACCACTAAAGGCATAGCAGCAGCAAGCTTGCAAACTGGAGTGCCGATTATCTTTGGTGTACTCACAACCGACAATATTGAGCAAGCCGTGGAAAGAGCAGGCTCGAAGGCGGGCAACAAAGGCTTTGAAGCTGCAACAACAGCAATAGAAATGGTAAATCTAATCAAACAACTTTGATTGTATATCAAGTAGACATGAAAGGACGTGTTTTAACTAAATACGTCCTTTTTTTAATGCCTTTAAATTGTATATTATAGTTGTAATAATTTGGTTTTCTTAGACTTTTATAATAAGAAAAAAATATTGATTTTCTTGTTGTGAGTATTCAAAAAAAATGTATTTTTGCAGTGGGTAAGTCTTATACGACCAGCTCCTGTCAAATCCCCCAGGACCGGAAGGTAGCAAGGGTAGATGGTTGAGCGGTGCGATATCAAGCTTACCTTTTTTTATATCTATTATGCTCATAGAACCAACATACACACCAAGACAATATTGGACTACAATATTATGTTCAAGTTTGATAATAAGCTTGCTGTCTTCCGTTTTATATTTTGTTTTTTACTGGTTCTTTTACGTGCAACAATCTTTCATTTTCTCTATAATATATCTGTTGCCTCTGCTCGGTTCCACCTTGGCTTTAGTGTTTTTCAAGCATAAATTCGTGTGGAAAGATTTCTCTTACTTCAATGCATTCTTGATGATGTTCTCAATAGGATTTATCTCCGCATTGATATTCAGTGGCATCTTATTCCTGTCATATTCCTTCATACTTGAATCGAGAATAGATCTTTTTCAAAACATCGATAATGATACTTTATTACGACTAATGTCACCATTGGCAATATCATTGTCGATGTTTTTAATTAATATCACTTTATCATTAATATACTCACTGATAATTGCTATCTTTGCAAAAAGAAAAATAAAAGAATAATGGATATTTCAGTTATAGTACCTCTCTTGAATGAAGAAGAATCACTTCCAGAATTGGAGTCATGGATAAGACGTGTCATGGATGAAAATAAATTCTCATACGAGATAATTTTTGTCGATGACGGTTCAACAGACGCATCATGGACTATTATTCAAGAACTTTCCAAAAATAACGATAATATTAAAGCCTTACGTTTTAGAAGAAATTATGGCAAGTCGCCTGCTCTTAATGAAGGATTTAAAATAGCTGAAGGCGATGTCGTTATCACTATGGATGCAGACCTCCAAGATAGCCCTGATGAAATTCCAGGTCTCTTCGACATGATTAAAAATCAAGGCTATGACCTCGTCTCTGGCTGGAAGAAAAAACGCTACGACTCGAAGTTCGCAAAAAACATTCCTTCTAAATTCTTTAACTTCACAACAAGATTGATGACAGGAATTAAGCTCCACGACTTTAACTGCGGACTTAAAGCTTATCGTAATGACGTGGTGAAAAATATTGAAGTGTTTGGAGAAATGCATCGTTATATTCCTGTCATCGCTAAAGCTGCAGGCTTTAAACACATTGGAGAAAAAGTCGTTCAACATCAGAAAAGAAAATACGGCACTACAAAATTCGGCATGAGCCGTTTTGTGAGAGGTTATTTGGATTTACTGACAATTACATTCATCTCTAAGTTCGGCAAACGTCCGATGCACCTCTTCGGTGGACTCGGCACTCTGTTGTTCCTCGCAGGTTTCATTATGGGAATATATCTCGTTTTCCAAAAGTTGTTTAATTCAGTCTATGGAATGACAGATCGTCCTTTGTTCTATTTAGCATTGATTTGTATGATCATAGGAACACAACTATTCCTCACAGGTTTCCTTGCAGAGTTGATACAGACTAATTCTTCAAATAAGAAACAATACGGAATCTCGGAGAAAATTAACAATTGACAATTTACAGTTTTCTGTTGGTTATTGACCATTAAAATAAAAAAAACTATTTAAGACTCTTAAATAGTTTTTTTTTGTCAAATAAAAGATCCGTGAAGATCCTTTAGATCCGTGGAGACTTAATTAGAATGTATCTTCAAAGTCTTCGATGTTATAGTCTTCGTCTTCGATGTCGTATTCGTCTTCAAACTCTGCAAACATATCGTCTTCGTTATCCCAATCAAAGTCATCATCGAAATTGTTTTCGTCAAAGACGTCTATGTCGTTCATCTCTTCCATAAATTCTGCCAATTCATCATCGGTCATCTTATCCAAATCTTGTGTCAGCAATTTATGATCACGCGCCAGCGAACGCAATTCTTTCATGACTTCTGGAGATACATAAAAGTCATCGTCGTTTTCTTGACAATAGTTAATATACTTAGGATCTTTTTCAAAAACCTCTGCTAAGGTTTCACCAGCATACTTGCCAGAAATAAATACAGAATCAATATCGTAAAATTTCATAACTCAATTTTTTATTTTTCTTCAAAGATATATCTTTTTTTTAAAAAAAGAAGCGTTTTGTGTTATTTTTTAAAAATAAAATATACAGCCAATACAAGGAAAACAAAACCAATCAGATGATTCCATCTTAAAGTCTCATTCTTAAATATTGTTATACTTATTATCATAAAGACTGTCAATGAGATAACTTCTTGTATAACCTTCAGTTGTACTAAAGAAAATGGTCCTCCGTTTATCTCAGAGCCGATTCTGTTTGCAGGTATCATAAAAGTGTATTCAAAAAATGCCAATCCCCAACTGCATAAAATTATCAATATTAACGGCCAGTCGGTGATGATTTTCATCTCAGATAACTTGAGATTTCCATACCACGCAAAGGTCATGAAAATGTTAGAAACAATTAATAAAAGTATTGTATAAATCCCTTTCATATTAAAAAATATTAACGTTTTTCTTCTTTTAAAATCGACTGCAAATATCAGTATTTTTTGTGATTTAAATTTATTATTTTTGCAAAAAAACAAACATGGACTGGAAAAATATTATAAACGACGACTGGACTCTTTTTTTGGATCGCGACGGAGTGATAAACGTCCGTATAATAGATGGTTATGTTACTAAAATTGAGGAGTTTGAATTTTTACCAAATGTAATAGAGGCCTTCAAAATATTTAAAAATAAATTTAAAAGAATAATTGTCGTTACAAATCAACAAGGAGTAGGGAAGGGTTTGATGAAAAATGAAGATGTTGAAAAAGTCCATGAGTTTATGATTCAAGAAATTAAGTCTAATGATGGAAATATCGATAAGGTTTATTTTTGTCCTCAACTGAAATCTGAAACCGATAATTATAGAAAACCAAGTCCTAAGATGGCTTTTTTCGCTAAGAACGATTTCCCAGAAATTGACTTTTCAAAATCAATTATGATTGGAGATATGAATTCTGATGTTGAATTTGGTATCAATGCTGGTATGAAGACAATATTTGTTGGTGACAACGAATTGAAAGTCAATCCTGATGATAAGTTTAATTCACTTTACGATTTTGCTAAAACATTATAAATATGGAAAATCTAATACTTACAGTATTTATAGCTTATACGATATTACTTTTTTTAATCGCACATATTTCTTCAAGAAAATCAAATAATAAAAGTTTCTTTACAGGTAACAGGAAATCTCCTTGGTTTGTAGTCGCCTATGGAATGATAGGAGCTTCATTGTCGGGCGTGACATTCATGTCAGTTCCGGGCGGAGTATATTCCGGACAATTTACTTATTTTGGAATAGTCTTAGGTTATATCATTGGTTATGCGGTAATTGCATTCTTACTTTTACCTCTTTACTACAAATTAAATCTGACATCTATCTATTCATATTTAGGAATCAATTTCGGAAAATCATCAGAAAAAACAGGCGCCTTATTATTTATAATTTCACGACTTATAGGTTCTGCAATTCGTATGTATTTGGTAGTCTTCGTTTTATACGAATTTGTTTTTAAATCGTGGGGAATACCATTCTGGATTCCAGCTGTACTGTTTATCGTGATAATTCTTTTTTACACCTTTAAAGGTGGAGTTAAAACTGTTGTGTGGACTGACACTTTACAAACTACATTCTTACTCTTGGCAGCTCTGATGACGGTAGTCGTTATCTTAAAAACTTTAAACATTTCTTTCGGAGAATTGATGTCTGTTTCAACGGAAAGAGGTTATACCAAATTGTTTGAAACGGATTGGTCGCATAGTAAATTCTTTGTCAAGCAAATACTTAGCGGTGCTTTCATAACAATAACAATGACTGGATTGGATCAGGATATGATGCAAAAGAATCTTACTTGTAAGTCATTGAGGGATGCGCAGAAAAACGTGATGACCTCAAGTTTCTTTTTTGTCTTGGTAAATATTCTTTTCATGTCGCTCGGTGCAGCATTAATATATTATGCTCAAGAAACTGGTTTCCAATTGCCAACAAATGAGAGGGGAGTAGTGGTCAATGATAAAATATTTCCAGCTATCGCCTTTTCTTTAAATAAATTAACTAGTGTAATTTTTATTATTGGATTGATAGCCGCAGGTTATTCAAGCGCCGACGGAACACTAACAGCATTAACTACGACATTTTGTTACGACTTCCTACATTTCGATAGTAATGAAAAAATTACTGAAGATGACAAAGTCAAATATAGAAAATTCATTCATATAGGATTTGCATTACTTTACCTATTAGTAATTATCATATTCAGACCATTTCATAATGAATCACTTATAGATAAAATCTTTGAAATAGCAGGCTATACTTATGGACCTTTATTGGGACTATATTCTTTCGGATTATTTGTTAAGAATAGAAAACCTATCGACAAATACGTACCAGTAATAGCAATAAGTTCACCTATAATAAGTTATATATTAAATCTATATTCTAAGGAATTGTTCTTCGGTTATCAATTCGGATTTGAGATATTAATTGTTAATGGTTTATTAACATTCGTAGCTTTATTATTGACAAGTAAAAAAACATTTATTAAATAAATTTTGTTAAAATGAAAAAGTTAATATTAATTTTATTCGTTGCTTTAAGTTTTAATATTGAAGCACAGTATATTACAAATTATGCCAAGAATGTAAAGCAGACCGAGATAGACGGTATTTACTATTATCTGCCTCGTAATGTCATAAAGCTTGATTTTACCATTGAAGAAAAGCAAGATATTAAAGGCAAGTTTGTAAATTATACGAAAGAAATGCTTAATACTGACAATTATATCAAAGAGAACAAAGTCTGTTATAGGATTACAAATGTGAATATCAATATATTAACTGAAGCAGATCCTAATATGGCATTCTACATTTCACCTGATGATAAAGTTAAAGAAAGTCCGAAATTCGATATTGCATTGAACGATGATGGCATCCTAAAATCTATAGGCTTAGAAGATATTAATTCTGATTATCAATATAATAATCAGTTTGAGAAAGAATTAGATACGGATAAAAAGATAAATGAATATTATTACATTCCTTTGGTAGAAGAAGACGATGATGATGTTGAAGAAGAAGAGAATGTTAAGACAAAATTAACAGATAAAGAAGTAGCGATGTCTGTTATTGAAGAAATAAAGAAAATTCGATTAGCATATTTCGACTTAATTTCTGGTTATCAGGAGATAGATTATGGTTCTACGATGAATTATATGATTGAAGAACTTAAGACCATGGAAAATGAATACCTAAGTATGTTTTTAGGCAAATCGCAGACTAATGTAACGACAAAAACATTTTATATAATTCCAGAAGAAGGAAAGAATACTGTTTCTATCGGCAGGTTCTCTGATATAGAAGGATTTAACTCGAAAGGAGGAGAGTTGATAAAAATTAATTTCGTAGAATCATCTTTGAGTTCGGTTATAAATAAATTGTCGAAAGACGAAATAGAAAACGTAACATATAGCAACAAGATATTTTATAGAAATCCAGCAGACGTGACGATGCAAGTTAGTATAGGTGAGAAAATCATATCGGAAAATAGAGTGAAAATAAGTCAGTTAGGAAATGTGGTTTTGATACCAATGAATAAGATGAGATTAGTTTTCGATACCAATACAGGTCAGTTACTTTCTATAATTAATGAATAAAATAAAATGCATCAAAATGAAAGTGACCTCTAAGTTTCAATTTAAACTTTAGGGGTCACTTTGTTTTATTTATCAGAAATAATATGAAATTATCCGAGTGCGACGTCTAAAATCATCATGATGATAAATCCGAACATAAATCCCCACGTTCCATTGTGAGGGTTTTCACTTATGTTGGCGTCAGGTATCAGGTCTTCAGCCACGACAAACAACATTGCGCCAGCTGAGAAAGCGAGGAGCCAAGGCTGTAGCACGATGAGATGCGAGGCGAGTAAAAATCCTATTATAGCTGACAAAGGCTCTACGACACCGCTGCCCATACCGAAGAGAAAAGCTTTCTTGCTACTGCCAGTCACCTGTTTCATAGGTAAAGAGATGGCTGCACCTTCAGGGAAATTCTGAATGCCAATACCGATAGCCAATCCTAAAGCCGAGATATAAGCCGCGCTTTCTCCAGCAACAGCAGCAGCTCCAAAAGCAAAGCCGACAGCCAAGCCTTCAGGGATGTTGTGTAAAGTGACAGCAAAAAACAACTTCATCGACTTCGAGAAATGCGACTTAGGACCTTCCTCCTGATGTGTGCCGTTGTGCATGTGAGGCACCACCTTATCCAATAATGCCAATGCCAAACCTCCTAATATTATACTCAGCGCTGCTGGAAGCCACGCCAATTCCCCGAAAGTAACTTCCGACATTTCTATAGATGGCATTATCAACGACCAGATAGAAGCCGCTACCATGATGCCACCAGCTAAGCCTAACAAAAAAGAATTGACTTTTTGGGTGATGTCGTTCCTAAAAAAGAAAACCAACGACGAGCCCAATGTCGTCATTATAAATATTATGCTAAACCCAAGTATTGTTGTTAATGTATAATTCATAATTATTAATTGTTAATTGTCAATTGTTAATTGTTAATTGTTAATTGCTCAATTACAATTGAAAGGTTGCTTGCAAATAGTTTCACTGCTAAAGCCAATAAGATGACTCCGAAGAATTTACGTAAGATGAAAATAATGTCTTTTCCCAACCATTTTTCAATCTTACCAACGAAACGTATTACGATATAAGCCACTATAAGATTTAATATCAATCCAATCATGATATTCACGACAGAGTGATCTGCTCGTAACGACAATAAAGCTGTCAATGCGCCAGGTCCTGCCAAAAGAGGAAAGGCGACAGGTACGATAGAAACGTTAGAGCCCTGACTGTCGTATTTGATAATATCGAAGCCGAGTACCATTTCCAAGGCGAGGATGAAAATCACAAAGGAACCAGCAACAGCAAAGGATGCCACGTCGATGCTGAATAACTCCAAAAGCAAGTCACCAGCGTAGAAAAAAGCGACAAACATCAATAAAGCTATCAGGCAAGCCTGCCCGGCCTTGATATTCTTATCACCGCTTTTTAAGCTTAAGAAAATTGGTATTGAACCTGTGACGTCAATGATAACAAAAAGTACGATAAACGAACTTAAAATCTCAACGAAATTGATTTGTGAAAAAATATTCATAATTGTTAGTTTTAAAAATTATTAACCTTTATTAAAAAATTGTAACTTAATGCTTTCTATTAATGTCTTAAAATCATTTAACGTAGGAATGAGCTCCTTTGTTCTTGTTTTATTTATTTTCTTGAATATAATCCATTTGTAAATTATTGCTCCTAAATATGTTAGCGACACTGATATTCCGGCACCTATTGTCCCATACATCGGTATAAGTATGAATATAGATATGATAGTGATGACAAGTCCTACAAATGTTGCGTAGAGATTGTATTTGATTCTGTTTGTCCCTGAGAAATAATGACTGAAGATCATGTCGGCTGCAATAAAAACCATACCAGGACTTAAACTAATAAGCACATCTTTTATCGCTGCAAACTCATCAGTGAATATCCATGAGAAGACCGCTCTTGGTATCAGGCAAATGACAATCATACATAAAGCAGTAAGTATCACTGCAAGTTTCAAGAATGTTATTGTAATGGCAGCAGCCTTCTTCTCATCGTTCATATTACTAATAGATGAGAATTGCACTAATGCTATGCTGTGTCCGATTAATTTTGTCGATTCAGACACCTGCGTTCCAGAAGTATAAACACCTACATCTGCATTACCAAAAATATTTTTAATAACGATGTAGCTTATTCTTCTGTTAATCATAGTCACTAAATTAGACAGCTGCATTATTCCTCCAAAATTAAGCATTTCTTTTGCTACTGACAGCAATGACTCCGTCGGCTTTTTATCTTTATTATCGGATTCTTTTAAGTATGGTATAACGCAAAAGAAACCAAAGATGTTAGCTGTAAAATATCCTGTTATAAGTGAGAAGACAAAGGCGTCGGCATTACGTATGTCAAAGAAGAAGATATAAACCATCATCGACAGCATCTGTGTCATAAATTGAATGATAAACAATATGTTTTGTAACCCGACTTTTTCTTTTCCTAACAATACATTCATATTGAAGTTATGAAAGCTATAGAGGAAGACCATTATTATTATATGTATTCCGTAACCTTCAGGAACGAAAGCATGATATATGTTAGGTGTGAAAGAATATAGCAGATAGAAAATTACACTTATGCAAAGCGTGACAAGAAATATCCAGATATGAGATAGCTTAAAAATTGTCGAGAATGATTTTCTTGGCGTGAAGTAGATGAGGCCGCTGCCAGAAAGCAATTCTACCGCGATAAGAAGAAGCGAGACATCGACTAAAACTGTCGCACCAATTCCCCAGGCTTCTCTTCCTAAGAAATTGGTTCCAACCCACAGTGTTACAAACCCAACCATAGCGTTGAGCAAACGTGTTCCAAACGTCCCAAAAATCTTCTTTATCATCTAAATCTTTTTTATGCAAAAATACGATTTTATAAGCATATTTTCAATATTTATGAATAATAAAAAAAAACTATCGGATTAGTAGTTTTTAGTAGGAAAAATCCTTATTTTTGCAATTCAATTTGGTTCATGAAATTATCTATCGTCATAGTAAATTATAATGTCGAGCATTTCCTCGAGCAATGTCTTTTCTCGGTGAGAAAGGCTATTGCTAATATAGAAGCTGAGGTTTACGTTGTCGATAACAATTCCGTTGACGGCTCGTTGAAGATGCTCGCTGAGAAATTTCCTGAAGTAAAAGTCATCGCTAACAAAAACAATGTAGGATTTAGCCGCGCTAATAATCAAGCAATAAAAATCTCTACAGGCGAATACGTCTTATTGCTAAATCCCGACACCGTTGTCGAAGATGACACTTTCACCAAGACGATAGAATTTATGGATACACACCCCGACGCAGGAGGTCTCGGTGTTAAGATGGTCGACGGCAAAGGCCGTTTTCTGCCAGAATCTAAACGCGGTCTCCCAACACCATCAACAGCGTTTTATAAGATGTTCGGCTTAACGAAATTGTTCCCTCATTCAAAACGTTTCGCACGTTATTATATGGGACATCTCGATAATGATGAAATAAACGAAGTCGAGATATTGGCTGGTGCATTTATGCTGATGCGACGTGAGACCTTAGACAAATGCGGACTCTTAGATGAGACATTCTTTATGTACGGCGAAGACATCGACCTCTCGTATAGAATAACTCTCGCTGGCTATAAAAACTATTATTATCCTAAGACCAGAATCATTCACTACAAAGGAGAAAGCACGAAAAAGACAAGCGTCAATTACGTCTTGGTTTTCTATAAGGCAATGGAAATATTTGTTAAGAAACACTTTGCCGACAAAGGCGCTAAGACCTTTTCTTTCTTCATCAACATCGCGATTTATCTCAAAGCCTTTCTCGCTTTATTGTCACAGTTCTTTAGCAAAAGCATACAGCCTCTTTTGGACGCTGTGCTAGGTTATGGAGGACTCGCTGCCATAAGTTATTTCTGGGGAAGTACCGTAATATACGAAGGTTCCGGTTCTTATCCTTCAACATTGTTTGCTATAATTTTGCCGATATATCTTTTGATATGGCTAATGACAGCATATTTCTCAGGAGCTTACGACAAGCCATACAAAATATCACCAGCAACGGGAGGCATATTTGTAGGAAGCTTGCTCATTTTAATATTATACGCATTATTGCCCGAAAACCTACGCTTCTCAAGAGCCTTGATATTATTGGGAATGATTTGGATGTCGGCAGAAATGAGCCTCACCCGATGGATAGGATATGTCTTAAACCGACCTAATTTCCAATACGGCAAAAACGCAAAGAAACGTTTCTTGGTCATTGGAAGTGAAAGCGAAACAGAAAGAGTGCAGCATCTCTTGCAAAGCACATCAATAAAACCAGACTTTATAGGACTTATCTCTCCTGATGATGAGAAAAAATTACCCGATAATTATTTAGGGGAATTACACCAGGTGCCGGATATTATCGAGATATATAAAATTAACGAAATCATATTCTGTTCCAAAGATATATCACATCAAACCATCATCGACAAAATGGAAGAGTGGCATTCCTCTTTGGATTATAAGATTGCTCCGGAAGATACGCTTTCAATAATAGGAAGCAACTCCATAAACACCAGAGGCGACTTATATACAATTGATATAAAGACTATCAGCACAAATTCCAACAAAAGAAAGAAACGTCTCTTCGACATCATATCGTCATTGTTTGGAATCATATTTTGGATTTTCTTAATCTTCTTCATAAATAAACCTTTCCATTTTTTAAAGAGTTGTTTCAAAGTCTTATTCGGCAGATATTCATGGATAGGCTACTGCGAACTCAATGATCCGGAAAAATTGAAACTTCCTAAAATCAAGAAAGGTATCTTCGATCCTTCTATGAACATGAGTAGAACAGGACTTAGTGAAGAAGAAAAAGAACAACTAAATCTCATGTATGCCCGCGACTATTCACTGTCGAAAGATGTCAATTTCTTCTTCAGGGCACTGAGAAAATCTTAAGAAGTATTAACAAAAGTTATAAAGATTATTTTTATGATTAACAGAAGGTTTTTAAGAGTTAAAGTTTTACAAGCAGTATATGCTTATTTAGGTTCTGGCGAAGATGTTGTTGAAAACGGAGTGAAGCATTTGCTCGAAAGCATCGACAAGATGAAAGATTTGTTCGTGTGGCAGTTGTCTTTCCTCGTTGAAACAAAACGCTTTGCAGAAAACAGGATAGAGGAGAACAAACGTAAGAATTTCCCTACGCAGGAAGATTTACATCCGAATATGCGCTACGTCGAGAATAGAGTCTTGAATGCTTTGGAAAACAACAGAGACCTTCGTAAAGAAGAAGAAAGACTGAAAATCAACTGGGCCGACAATCAAGACATTGTAAGAAATTATTACAATATGATGCGTAACACTCAGGAATATAATGACTATATGTCTAATTCTGTTAATAATTTTGAACAGGATAAGAAGTTTATCGTCAAGATGATTAACGAATATTTCGCCGACTTGGATGTGCTTCAAGACTTCTATGAAGAGAAGAGCATTTTCTTCGTCGATGATTATCATTTAGTTTCTTCTATGTTGGTGAAGTTCTTCTCCGATATTAAAGCTTCCTTCAACGAGACATCATTACTTCCTACAATATACAAGACAGAAAAAGACGCTGTTAATGAAGACAAGGAGTTTGTCAAGAACTTATTCCGTCAGGTACTTAAACATGACGACGAGTACGGCAAGCTTGTCGGTGCCAACACCTCCAATTGGGAAAAAGAACGCGTCTGTGTCATGGACATGATTATCTTGAAATTGGCTCTCACTGAATTCCTTTGTTTCCCTTACATACCAGTGAAAGTGACAATGAATGAGTATATTGAGATTTCAAAATACTTCAGCACTCCAAAGAGTAAGATTTTCGTTAATGGTATTTTAGATAGAATATTAAAGAAACTTACCGAAGAAAACGCCATCGTGAAAAAAGGTATCGGTTTATTGGATTCTTAATAATATTTAAGTCATTATTTCGTTAATGAGAAAAAGTTAAGTCATGAACAAAAGATTATATATACTGTCACTAATATTTTTAACATTATTTGTTAATGTTTATTCACAGGATAAAGATGGTACATATAATTTTTTGAACATGACAAGCTCTTCAAGAGTAGCGGCATTAGGTGGAGTGATGTTACCAATAAACGACTCCGACATTCAAATCGTTACGTCTAATCCCTCGCTCATAAATAGCGGCATTAATAACTCGCTCTCCCTCTCATACGTCGATTACTATAACGACATCAACATGGCAAGCTTTCGTTACGGTAGAGACTTCGATAAAATAGGAAGCTTCGTCGCTACAATAGATTATCGCAACTACGGCGATTTCTACTACGCAAACGAAAATGGAACCATAGAAGACAACACCTTCTCTGTGACTGATTATGACATCCATATAGGCTGGGGCCGTAAACTCAACGAGAGACTTAGCATTGGTGCTAACTTGAAATTCGCTGGCATACAATACGAAAACAACTCATCATTCGCAATAGCTGTCGATGTTGCCGGTACATATATCACAAAAACCAATTGGGTGTTTTCTCTCGTAGCTCGTAACATAGGCTCTGAACTTCATAATAATTATCAAGGATTTAGGAATAAACTTCCTTTTAAGATGCAGGCTGGAGCATCGAAGAGATTAGAACACCTGCCTCTTACGGTCATCGTTCTCTACGACAATATTCAGAAATGGGATCTCAGCTATGACGACCCGCTCGACTTGGAGAACAATTACGACCCTATGACAGGACAGATGAAAGAAAAAGGCAAGTTAGATAAATTCGCTGAGAATATGTTTAGCCATTTCGTTTTTGCTGGCGAGCTGAACCTCGGTAAGAACCTCGCATTGCGACTTGGATACAATTACGGATTGCGCCAAAACATGAAGTCGCCTACAAAAAAAGGAGCCGTCGGATTGTCATACGGCGTGGCAATCAACGTATATAAATTCAATATAAGCTATTCACGTTCGGAGATGCATATTCACGGGTCGCCTAACTACATTACCATAACAACCAATTTAGATAGCTTCAAAAAACATTAAGAATAATGTATCTTCAAGAATTAAAGTTAAATAATTTTAAGAATTGTCAGTCGGCAGAGCTACAACTATCAGAGAAAATAAACTGCTTTGTTGGCTTAAATGCTGCTGGCAAGACTAACATTTTAGACTCGATATATTATCTTGCTTTTTGCAAAAGCTATTTTACATTAACCGACAAACAGAATATCAAGCACGGAGAAGATTTCTTTGCCATTCATGGCGACTTCCATTTCGACAACGAGGAGCTTCATACGATTTCGTGCGTACAGAAAAACGCTTCTAAGAAATCCTTTAAATGCGATAAGAAAGAATACGAGCGTCTCGCCGATCATATTGGGAAGGTGCCTCTCGTAATGATTTCTCCTTACGATAGCGACTTGATAAATAACGGCAGCGAATTAAGACGTAAGTTCATCGACGGTGTCATATCTCAATTCGACGCCTCATATCTCAGTTGTTTGCTGAATTATAACAAAGCCTTACAACAAAGGAACAAGCAGCTGAAATTCTTCATGGAAAACAAATTCTGGGACCAGACATTGCTTGAGATGTGGGACGAGCAGCTTGTTCAAAACGCGACGCCTATCAATGAGAAAAGGAAACTTTTTATTGAAGAGTTCGTTCCTGTCTTCCAGAAATATTACGAGATAGTCTCTGGAACAGACGAGAAAGTCGCGATTGAATATAACTCGACACTTAATGATAAAGAATACAGACAACTGCTGAAGGAAAGTCTTGACCACGACAGATACAGTACATACACTAATGTCGGGATACATAAAGACGATTTGGTATTTTTGATTGACGGACATGCCGTAAAACAATTCGCGTCGCAAGGACAGCAGAAATCGTTTGTCGTTGCGATAAAGCTCGCTCAATTCGATTTCAATTATAAAAAGATAGGTCACAAGCCGATATTGCTTTTAGACGATATTTTCGACAAATTAGATGACAACAGAGTTTCGCAGCTCGTGAAGCTTGTGGGCAACGATCATTTCGGACAGGTGTTCATCACCGACACACAACGTCAGAGGATAAAATATCTGATGGACAACACTATTGTAAATCATAAGATTTTTAAAGTTAATAACGGTATAATTTCTTTAGACGATGAATGAAGACGGATATACATTAGCCGAACTGATAAACGAGTTTTACAGAAGACACAACAGAGAGAGCAGCCTCGACGAGATGAAGATAATAGAGTCGTGGAAAAGTGTCGTCGGAGGATTTATCGCTGCTCATACTTTAGATTTGAGAATCACAAAAGGCATCTTATATGTAAAAGTCGATGCCGATTCTTTAAGAAATGAACTGATGTATTCAAAGTCAATTTTGTTAAGAAATATTAACAGAACGACAGGCACGAATATTTTGAAAGATATTGTATTAATTTAATTAAAGGTATTGTTTGTTGCAATACTTTTTTTTGTATTTTTGTAGCATTAGAAAGAAATAACATTTTATATATAAAATAATATGATTAACTCACAAGACATTAAAAAAGGAACATGTATCCGTTTCAACGGAAAACTTTATTTCTGTGTTGATTTCCAACACGTAAAACCAGGTAAAGGTAACACATTCATGCGTGTAACATTGAAGAGCATTGTTGACGGACGTACATTAGAACATCGTTTTGACATCAGTGAGAAACTTGAAGATGTACGCGTTGAACGTCGTCAATATCAATATCTTTACAAAGAAGGTGACGATTTCATCTTCATGAACCAAGAAGATTATGAACAAATTCCTCTCAACAGAGAATTAATCACAGGCGTTGATTTCCTTAAAGAAAGTGATATTTGCGAAGTCGTTTTCGACACATCAACAGAAACAGTTCTCTACGCTGAATTGCCAATCAAGACCGTTTTGGAAGTCACATATACAGAACCAGGTGAAAAAGGTAACACAGCAACTAATGCTATGAAAGACGCTACAGTAGAGACTGGCGCTACAGTAAGAGTTCCATTATTCATTAACACAGGCGATAAAATTAGAATTGACACTCGTACAGGTGAATACACTGAAAGAGTTAAATAATAGTTATTGTAATGAAAATAAATCCGCATACAACACTTAAGTGTGTCGCTGATTATGTTGGAGCAAAAAAAATGATCGGAGATCCTAACTTCGTGATCTCCGGTCTTAATGAAATTCACGAAGTAGAACCTGGCGACATCACTTTTGTAGATCATCCAAAATATTACAACAAGGCTTTAAACTCAGCAGCTACTACTATCATCATCAATAGCGAAGATGTTGAGTGTCCAGAAGGAAAGGCTTTGATAGTTCACGACAATCCATTCGATGCTTTCAATAAGTTGATATTGTCATATCGCAAATTTGAACCAGCAACGGCAATGATAGGTCCTAAAGCCGAGATAGGCGAGGGCACTATAATTCAGCCAGGAGCTTTCGTTGGCGATAAAGTAAAAATCGGTAAGAATTGTATCATTCACCCCAATGTCACTATATATAATCATGTCATCATCGGCGATAATGTCATTATCCAAAGTGGCAGTGTTATAGGTGGTGATGCTTGTTATTTCCAACGTCGTGCCGATAACTTTGTAAAATTCGAGTCATGCGGCAGAGTCATCATTGAAGATGATGTAGAAATAGGTGCTTGTTGTTGCGTGGATATAGGCGTCACAAGCGACACTATCGTCGGCAAGGGAACAAAGATGGACAACTTCGTCCAGATTGGCCATGATGCTAAACTCGGCAAATATTGTTTCCTCGGAGCTCACGCTTCGGTAGGCGGCGTGACAGTCGTTAAAGATAACGTTTCAATATGGTCGATGGCAGCTGTCAACAAAGACCTCGTCATCGCAGAAGGAACGACAGTGCTCGCTTATTCAGCAGTGGATAAAGACACATTGCCAGGCGTAACTTACTTTGGACTTCCTGCCGATGAGGTGAGAAAGAAATGGAAAGAGATAGCAGCAATGAAATCACTGCCAGAACTTGTAGCAAAACTTAACAGACAATAAAAAAAATGGGGTTCATTACGAATCCCATTTTTTAGTCTTATTAATCCATTATTATATAGCCTCTTCAGAGCGTCTTCTCATTTCTTCCGAGATGGCTATGAACTCTTCGACATTCATGTCTTTGATGAAAATCAAGCCGTGTGTCGATCTGATTAAAGGACGGGGATTTTCGTAAAAATAATTCTTGCCTAATATCAGTTGTATATCTTGTAACTGTTTTATCCAAGTGTTCTTTGCTATATCGCTGAAAGGTCCGTCGTAGAATGGGTTAGGGAATTCTGCTTTCACCTGCGACAGATAACTTGCTGCAAACGACTTGTCTAACACCGCCAAAGCGTTCAAAGAGACTGGCACATACATATTAGCTTCTGCAGGATGGAACTTAAACCAAACATTACGATAACCATAGATTCTCACATTCGACAAATCTTTCTCTTTGCTCCATTCCGCGACGGCTGCTGCCGTAGCTTGTAATACCTTATAATGAGTGTCGGGACCACTGCCTTCTGGATCTAATGTCACGCTGATAATATCAGGCTGTATCTCCCTGAACTGATTTAATATCGGCATGACATCACGCTGCATGTTAGGACCTTTGGTGATGCCTTTGTCTTGATAAAATCCAAGATGAAGATGATGCACGTTGTTTACCAAAACGCCATTATATGCCCATACCAGCTCCTCTTCAAATTCACGTATCATACCTTTAAGACGTTGCACATCAGGAGTGTTCACCTCGCCGTCGTAACTGTTTTCCAAGACATTGATGACTTCATTATATTTTGCTTTTAACTCATCAAGATTCTTAAACTGCCAAATCACACAGGAACAACGTAACAATCTGTGGCTAAAGCCTCTGTTCATCTCATATTGATTGTTTCTTGCAACATTGTCGAGATAATGATAGATGTCTTTGTCGTATTTATGTTTATATCCTTCTTCAAAGAAGTCGGGATAATGTATCATCTGAATCTCATCTTTCTCGATGAAGTCGAGAACCATCTTTAATGAATTGAGGAGGAAACCGTTGGTGACAGAATTATAGCCTGATGTCATCACTGCGAAATGAACGTCGTTACTTGCCGGACGTAGCTGACGGTTCGTCAGAGGCATAATACCCAACATAATATCATCATGATGAGGACCTGAGTTATATATCACCTTATTCAGTTGTGTCACAGAGCCTCTCTGCAATTTCTCTTCTGTTGATCTTATAACTTCTTGAACGGTCTCTAAACTTAAGTTAGGTATCATGCGGCAACGCTCATCATTTTGCAGGTCTTCGAGAGTAAGTTTATGCGCGTATTTATTGATTTTCTTACATAGACCTAAGATAGCACGTTCTGTCTTTTCGAAACTCCATTCATCTCTAAAATAATAATGATTGACAGAATCTTCAAGTCGTGAGGCAGCGCCTTTGGTAAGATAGAAACAACTTTTCTCGAGACGTTGGAGTGCAGTAGCAGGATATTGTGTCATCATCTCCGACTCGAGAGCATTCTTTATTATTTTTGCATTAGACTCTCCTGCAGCACACACTATGGCAACGGTGTTAGGATTTCTTGTGATAGTATCTAAACCTATTGTTATCACCATACGGTTCTTTGCCACTTCAATACCACCAAGTGTAGATGCCGCATCAGCTTGAGTCGCGAAGTTAGTCTGACGTAATGCCACATTAGAATGAAGACTTGTTCCGCTGATATTAAAAGCGATACGTCCGTCGGAACCTAAAGTCGTAAGCAAAAATCCAATGTCGCCTTTTGCTTTAATCTTGTCGTCATATCTCGAGCACCAGTCATCAATCATAAAAATCGACTGCTGCTGAACACGTTCTTCTTCGTTAAGAGCCTGTCTAAATCTAAGACTTAAATCAATGGAATAGTTAGGGAATATCTCTTTATATGACTTGCCATTATATAGTTTTATATCATCGCTGTTAATAAACAGAGCTCTCTTAGGATCGAGACCGAAACCGTCGATATAATTCTTATTAACATAATTATAAAATGAATTGTGCTGCTTAGGCGAGATAGGATAGAACTCGTCCATCTGAACAAACTGTAGTCCCGACAGATTAGGTTTCTTCACACCACCCAAGCCATATTTTTCAAGGACAGCCTGTGTTTCTTTATCGTCCCAAGTATCTAAAAAATGATGTGTATAGTGAATGAAGTTCTTTAATGATTTGTCAGACGACAGACTGATGACGCCTTCAGGATTTTCTGAGACCCATTCCAAAAAACGTAATGCAGACATCACGCCCAACTTAGGAACGCTGTCAGTGACAATATACGGAATCAAAGTGGTCATCTCTGTGATGTCCGATTCCATCAAAAAATTCTGTTCTACTTTTGAAAAAATATTAGCCATATTTAGTAATATTAAAATCGTGATTTATCCTACAAAGGTAAAGAAAAAAGTTATATTTTTGAAGAAAAAAGTAATAAAATGAAAGTAATTCTTTTTATCATAATTTTAGCGCTTATCTGTAAATGGAATAAGATAAGTTTTACATATAAGTGTTTGACGATAGCCTTATGTATCATACTTTTAAAAATAGACAAGACAGATAAAAACGAATTGTCTTTCTACTTTGAAGAACCAGCTCAATGTTGGGAAGAGACGCTGCCACTCGGTAACGGCAGGCTCGGAATCATGCCCGATGGTAACATTAATAATGAAACTATCGTGCTCAACGACATCACTCTCTGGTCGGGGAAAGTCGCCGATTACTCTAATCCTAAAGCTAAAGAAGCTCTGCCTGAGATACAGCAATTACTTCTCGAAGATAAGAATTACGAGGCTCAAGAGTTAGTATACAAAACCTTCACTTGTTCTAACAAAGGCTCCAATTATGGCAACGGAGCTCTGTCGAACTTCGGTTGTTTCCAGACCTTAGGCAATATAAAAATAGAATATCACTTCGATGATGATTTTAAAATTAATGATGGAAGTTATATACGTAAGTTGGATTTAAATAATGCGCTTGTCACGACAGAATTTGAAACCGATGAGGCAAAATATCGTCGTGAATATTTCGTGTCACGCGATGCCGATGTTGCGGTAATTCATCTCGATGCAGATAAATCAAAAATGATTTCTGTCGATATTGAATTAGAAAGACAAGAACGCGTAGAATACAGAACAGAGGACAAGGCTATAGTGATGTTCGGTCAGCTTAAAGACGGCAGCAATGGCGATGAAGGAATGAAATATCTCTCGAAACTAACCGTCGATAACAAAGGTGGAAATGTCGATTTCAACAACAACAAAATCATAGTAAGAGATGCCGACAAGCTTACTTTGATATTCTCTTCTTCAACGAATTATAAAAACGAAAATTACCTTGCTTTCGTCGACAGCTTGATGAATGACGCTAAATCACATTCTTATAAATATTTAAAGAGAAAACACATCGAATCGTATCAGGAGCTTTTCAACAGAGTGGAACTCGATTTAGGTGAAGGCATCACCGACAACCATTCTATCGACGACAGGCTTTATGCTTTTCAGGAGGAAGACGACCCACAGTTGACTGCTCTTTATTTCCATTACGGACGTTATCTTTTCATCTCTTCGACACGTGAGAATTTATTGCCGCCCAACTTACAAGGTCTTTGGGCAAACACTATTCAAACACCTTGGAACGGCGACTATCACCTTAATATTAATGTGCAGATGAACCACTGGCTCGCTGAGGTCTGCAACCTTCCTGAATTGCATAAGCCACTCATCGAATTTACCAAAGGAATAGTGGAGTCGGGAGAGAAGACAGCTAAAGATTTCTATGGCGCCGATGGCTGGACTGCTCATTCTATATGTAACTTATGGGGCTTCACCGCACCTGGCGAGCATCCTTCGTGGGGCGCTACTAACACCGGCGGCGCGTGGCTCTGTCAGCATCTCTACCAGCATTACCTTTATAATGATGACATCGAATATCTTAAAGAGATATATCCGACTTTAAAAGGCGCGGCTCAATTTTTTAACTCTGTCATGATTGAAGAGAACTCGCATTCGTGGCTTGTCACTGCACCTACATCATCGCCAGAGAACTCTTTCTATCTCCCTGACGGAAGGATAGCCAGCGTCTGCATGGGACCGACGATGGATATTCAAATCATAAGCGAGTTATATGAGAATGTGATAGCCGCAACTGAAATATTAAACATCGATAAAGATTTCGCCGACACTTTGAGAAATAACTTAAAGAGATTTCCGCCTATGCAGATCAGCGAGGAAGGCTATCTTCAGGAATGGCTTGTAGATTATGAAGAGCCTGAGATTCATCATCGTCATGTGTCGCATCTCTTCGGCTTGCATCCAGGACGAATGATAACGAAGACCAAGACGCCAGAGTTTTATGAGGCATGTAAGATGAGTTTGGAGCGTCGCGGCGATGAAGGTACAGGCTGGTCGCGAGCCTGGAAGATTAATTTCTGGGCAAGATTGCATGATGGCGAGCGTGCGTACCGACTCATCAAAAATCTTCTCACACCGGCGATGGTCGGAGATAGAGTAGGAGCGGGTACTTATCCCAACCTCTTCTGTGCTCATCCGCCATTCCAAATCGACGGTAACTTCGGCGGCACAGCTGGCATCGCAGAGATGCTTATTCAATCGCATGATGGTTTTATAGAATTATTGCCAGCATTACCTCAAACATGGAAAGACGGACATTTCAAAGGCCTCTGCGCCGAGAATGGAGCTGTCGTAGATTGTAATTGGGAAGATGGCGAAATTACTAAAATCAAGATTAAATCTAAAAACGGCGGCACATATAAAATATTAATGCCAGATGGAAGTTTTAAAGAAATAAAGCTGATGAAGAATGGGAAGAAGGTGGTTAAAATCTGAAAATTTGAGAATCTGAAAATCTGAAAAATTGAAAATTTGAAAAAATACAACCATGAAAAAATTATTATTACTAACATCAATCGCGGTTTTGCTTTCATCTTGTGCAAAGCAACAGATAGAAATAGCAAAAGCAAAGCTCGACATCGTGCCTGTTCCACAGACAATGATCGTCAATCCTATCGAAAATGCTTTTATCCTTAACGACAAGACAGTCATCGTTTATGACAATGACGCCAATCAATTCAATGCGGAATTCCTTCAGTCATATCTGAAAAACATCTTTAAGAAAGACCTGAAAATTCACGTAGAGGCATACGGACGTATGTCTGAAAGTAAGAAATTAAACACCATCAACCTCAACATCGTCGATGCTTCCAAATGCGAGGAATTAGGTCTCGCCAACGACAATGAAGCCTACGTTTTAAACGTAAGTCTCGACAATATCGACATCTACGCTTTGGACGCTGCTGGTATTTTCTACGGCATCCAGACTCTCATTCAGATGATGCCTAACGACATCTATTCTAAAGACGCGACTAAGATTGCAGGCGTCGATATTCCAACAATGAACATCAACGACAGTCCGCGTTTCAAATACAGAGGCTTGATGTTGGATTGCTCACGTACCTTCTTCGATGTGGATTTCATCAAGCATCTCTTGAATGCCTTGGCTCATTATAAAATCAACAACTTACACTGGCATCTCGCCGATGACCAAGGTTGGAGAATAGAGATAAAACAATATCCTAAACTTACAGAACTCGGTGCATGGCGCGGAGCTGACGAACTTCTCATGCCTGCATACGGTTCGGGCAACGAGCGTTATGGCGGTTTCTATACACAAGAAGAAATAAAAGATATTGTCAAATATGCTGCCGAAAGAAACATCAATATAATTCCTGAAATAGATTTGCCAGGTCATAGCAAGGCTGTCGCGGTGACTTATCCTGAAATAGTCTGCGACATCGACTCAAAGCATCTCAGCGTTCAAGGCGAGTCTAATAACGTGTGGTGCGTCGGTCGTGAAGAAAATTACGAGATGCTCGAAAATATCATAAGCGAGATGACAACACTCTTCCCAAGTAAGATATATCATATCGGCGCCGACGAAGTCAATATGAACTCATGGCGTGACTGCGATGTATGTCAGAACCTTATGAAAGAAAAAGACATGAAAGAACTCGTAGAGCTTCAAAATCATTTCGTGAGAAGAGTGGAGAAGATTTTGGCTAAACATGGTAAAACGATGGCAGGCTGGGACGAGATTCTCGATGGCGGCGACTTGTTACCTACTTCCATTCCTTACGTATGGCAAAACTCTGAGAGAGGAATAAAATCTGTCAAGGCAGGACAACCTACAGTGATGCAAGTGTCGCAATATATGTACTTCGACATGAAACAATCGCCTGACGAACGCGGACTTAAATGGGCAGCTATAATTCCTTTAGATACAGTATATGCCTTCGACCCTATAGGTCATTTTGAGCTGACAGACGAAGAAGAACAACTCGTGCTCGGACCTCAAGGCGGACTCTGGACTGAATGTGGCATAGTGCCAGGCTACGCTCATTATCAGCTCTTCCCAAAAGTATTGGCACTTTCAGAAATAGGCTGGTCGGCTTACGAAGCTCGCGACTTAAATTATTTTAAGAAAAGATTGTTCGACAATCATCTTGAGAAGTTATATCAGATGGATATAGAGTTTAGAGTAGCGCCGCCGACAGTGAAATACGAAGAAGGCAAACTCATCGCTGACAAAGACTACGACTTCCTCACGATTCGTTATACCGACGACAAATCGACACCTACATTAGATTCTAAAGAATATAAAGAAGCTATCGTCACCGACAATCCAGAGAATTATCGTTTCGCGACATTCTATAAAGAACGTCCAAGTATTGCAAGAGGCGCTCAGAACATAGACTTATATAATTATCAAAAGCCAACGACAACGATAACATCTAACGTCCCTATGGAACAGGATATTAACGTTTTGGTTGATTATGACTTGAACACTTATTGCAACACCGCGCGTCCTGTCGAGTCCGGCGATTATTTCCTATACACTTTCGAAAATCCCGTCGAATGCAAGAACATATTGGTTGGCACCGGACATTATGGGTTGGCTATTGTTGGACTTCCTAATGCTAAGTTGCAATATTCTTACGACGGAGAGAACTTTATCGATGGTGATGCTTTCGTCTATGATTATTTCAACGGCTACTATGCAGAATGTCAGCCAGAGAAAGCTGTCAAGGCAGTGAAAATAGTAGTGACAGGAATTGGCGAATGTGAATATGCTATCTTGCAAGATCTGCGTATCGAATAAAAAGTAGAGACGTCACGCAGTGGCGTCTCTACGTAATATAATTCATTAAACATTAAACCATTAAAGGTACTTATGGCATAATGAAGCAAAGGGAGGACTTCATTATCTTTTAGACAATGCAAAGATACCACAGATTAGAAGATTACGACATCACTAATTTGTGGTATTTTTGTTTTGTTTTTATCACATGATGTGATGAGGATTTAAGTCGCCGAGTCGCCGCGTCACCAAGTCACCAAGTAAAAAGATACGTGTAGATACCAGCGATACGTGGAAACAAAAAGTCTCCAAGTCAAAAATCAAATTCCAAGACGCCTTGCACTCCAGCAGTATCTTTCTTATCAGAGTCAGAGTCAATATCAGCGTTAATCATCTCCAAGAAATCAGCTTCGCTCTTTATCTCAATGCCAAGACTTTCTGCTTTCTTACGTTTCTCAGGTCCCATCTTATCGCCAGCAAGTACAAATGTGGTCTTCGATGAAATGGAAGAAACATTTTTTCCGCCTAAGTCTTCAATGAGCTGCTTTATCTCATCACGGCTCATGGTAGAAAAGACGCCACTGACTACGATATTCATTCCTGATAAAACTTGATTGCTATTGACTTTTTTTACTTCCTGCTCAAACTGAAGCCCTGCTTCTTTAAGTCTATTGATAATATGAATGTTACGTTCATCAGCGAAGAAGTCTTTTATCGAGAGAGCTATCTTTTCGCCAACTTCCTCAATCTCCATAAGGTCTTCCACAGAGGCATTGATGATATTGTCGATAGAACCCATTGTCTTCGCGATAAGTTTCGCCGTCGTCTCACCGACATATTTGATACCCAAGGCATAAAGCACTCTCGCAAAAGGAACCGACCTCGATTTCTTGATTGCATCTATAATGTTGTTAGCAGTCTTCTCTTTGAAGCTGACCTTACGAGTCGTGTTCTCGAGATTGTCATTATCAACGATAATAATCTTTTCCAATCCGAATATTTTGTCGTAAGTCAAGTCGTATAAGTCAGAGTAATTATTGATGAGCTTATTATCGAAAAGCACTTCCACTTTGCCTTCGCCGAGGCTTTCAATGTTCATAGCCTTACGGCTTATGAAATGTTCGATGCGACCTTTTATCTGAGGCGGGCAGCCGAGAGTGTTAGGACAATACCAGGCAGTTTCGCCTTCAGCCTTAATAAGTTGTGTTCCACATTCTGGACATTTCTCGATGAAAGTGACTTTATTGCTAAACTCTTTTCTTTTATTTAAATCGACGGCTGTTATCTTAGGGATTATCTCGCCGCCTTTCTCCACGCTGACGATGTCGTCGTAGTGAAGGTCAAGTTGTTCAATGAAATCGGCATTATGAAGTGTCGCTCTTTTCACTATGGTACCTGCAAGTTGAACCGGTTCAAGGTTAGCCACTGGTGTTATCGTCCCATGACGTCCCACTTGAAAATCGACGCTTAGTAATTTAGTATGAGCCTCTTCGGCTTTAAATTTATACGCTATAGCCCAGCGAGGCGACTTTGCGGTGAAGCCAAGAATCTCTCTTTGGCGGAAGTCGTTGACTTTTATCACTATGCCGTCGATGTCGAAAGGCAGTTCGTTTCTTTTCTCGTCCCAATAATTTATAAAGTCTTCGATGTCTTCGATATTCTTACACAGAGCCATGAAGTTGGAAACGTTGAAGCCCCATTGTTTGGCAGCCATCAGACTTTCATAATGATTCTTGAAAATCATCTTGTCGTCGTCCATCATCATGAAGTAACAATATTGATCTAACTTACGTTTGGCGACCTCCTTGGAATCTTGAAGCTTTATGGTTCCGGCGGCGGCATTTCTCGGATTGGCGAAAGGCTGTAGCCCTAAATCTTCTCTTTCATTATTGATAGAATTGAAGCTGCTATGAGGCATTATTATCTCTCCGCGCATCTCGAAGAAATCAGGGAAGTCGCCTTTAAGTCGCAATGGAATTGTGCGGATTGTCTTCACATTAGCCGTAACGTCATCACCTTGAGTGCCGTCGCCACGAGTGACAGCCTTGACAAACAATCCGTTTTCGTAGGTAAGACTAATAGAGATGCCATCGAATTTAAGCTCGCAGACAAACTCCACTTCTTCTTCAATAGTCTTTTTAATTCGTGAAATGAAATCTTTAACTTCTTCAATATTATAAGAATTAGAAAGCGACAACATCGGATAACGATGCCTTACAGTCTGAAACTCCTTTGTGATGTCGCCGCCGACACGTTGGGTAGGAGAGTCGGGGAGAACTAAATCCGGGAATTGTCTTTCTAAATCAATCAGCTCATTGAGAAGCATGTCAAAATCGTAATCGCTGATGGTAGGTTGAGCTAAGATATAATAATTATAGTTATGACCTTCGATAATCTTACTTAGCTCAGCAATTCTGGTTTTTGCTTCTTCCTTATTCATATCATTTCTTTATTTCGTATGAACAATCTACGTTATCCAATTTATACATTGTTTTGTAATAGTCGGTATAGTCTTCACATTCTTTCTTAGAATACACGCCCCATAGTTCGTCGGCTGCACCAGTATCTAAATTTCTGCAAATACATCCTTTTTCACATGACGACACAGATAAAATCAAAACCGATGATAACAAAATAAGTTTAAATAATCTTTTCATAATGACATAAGTTGAAGCGCAAAGATAATAATTTTATTCAGAAATATATGCTTTCAAATATCATAATTATGTGATTAATTAATTTCGATTTCAGCGAAAAAATTATTATCTTCGCAATGTTTTATTTTCACTTTAACTATAATTGAAAAATAATCAAAATAAATATTTTATGAAAAGAAAATCAGTTTTATTGTTTATCATCATGACATTATTAATTAATGTCAAAGCGCAAGAAATCGCTGATTGGTGGAACGATGTTTCTGTATGTGCAGTGAACAAGGTTATGCCACGTACCAATGTTATTCCTTATCAAGATGAGAATGGCATCAGCAATCTTGAATATAGACAGTCGCCTTATTATCAATGTTTGAATGGCAACTGGAAATTTAATTGGGTGGAGAAGCCTGCCGACAAGCCACAAGGTTTTTACGCTGAGAATTATGACGTCACATCATGGGGAGAGATTCCTGTGCCAGGCAACTGGGAACTCAACGGTTATGGCGTCCCTGTTTATGTAAATCAAAAAAATGAATTTCCTTCTAACCAGCCTTACGCTCCAACGGAATATAATCCTGTGGGCTGTTATGTACATGAGTTTAATATTCCTTCAGAATGGAAGGGCAGAAATGTATATATCAATTTCGGCGCTGTGAAATCTGCAATGTATCTTTGGATAAACGGTCAATTTGTAGGTTATTCTGAAGATTCTAAGACGCCTGCAGAATTCGACATCACTCCATATCTGAAGAAGGGGAATAACAAATTAGCAGTAGAAGCTTATCGTTTCTCCGACGGCTCATATCTTGAATGTCAGGACTATTGGAGAATGAGTGGCATCACTCGCGATGTTTTCATCTACTCAAAGCCAAAGACTAACATCTACGATTTCTTTGTAAAAGCTGGCTTAGATAACAACTATAGAAAAGGTATCTTTGAATTAAGTGTCGATGTCAATTACGGCAAGAAACTCCCTTCGGTATTAACTCTTGAAGTAGCCTTGTCGAATGATGAAGACTCAAAAAATCATATTGAGAAATTATATACTAAAGAGATAACAAAACAAGATCTTATTGATAATCAAAAACGAGATGGTGTCTCGACGATTCATTTCAAAGATATAATAGAAAGAGTCGATGCTTGGTCGGCTGAGAAACCTAATCTCTACGACATGACGATTCGTCTTAAAGATAAGAAAGGCAATGTGGTTGAAGTGGTCGGTTCAAAAGTAGGTTTCAGAACTACTGAGGTGAAAGACGGACAGCTTAAAGTAAACGGCAAGCCTATATTAATAAAAGGTGTAAACCGTCACGACCATGATGGAAACACCGGTCAATGTGTAAGTCGTGAGATGATGGAAAAGGATATTAAATTGATGTTACAACATAATATCAACACTGTTCGTACTTCACACTATCCTAACGACATTTATTGGTATGAGTTATGCGACAAATACGGTTTGTATGTCATCGACGAAGCTAACAACGAGTCACATGCTCAGGGTTATGAGAAAGAGAGTTTGGCGAAAGACGAGCGTTGGGTTGAGGCTTTCAAATACAGATGTAACAACATGATTGGCAGAGATAAGAATCATCCATCTATCATTATATGGTCGCTCGGCAACGAATGTGGCAATGGCGTTTGTATGTATGAGGCTTACGATATGGTAAAGGCTTACGACAATACACGCCCTGTCATCAACGAGCGTTCAATGTATGATTATAATAACGATATCATCGGCATCATGTATTCAAGTCAAAGCTATTTGGAACAGTTTGCTGAGAATAAGTTAGACTCGCTCAACCGTCCTTTCATCATGGTAGAATATCTTCATGCCATGGGTAACAGTTGCGGCGGAATGCAGGACTACTGGGATATTATCAACAAATACGATCAGTTGCAAGGCGGGTGTATCTGGGACTGGTGCGACCAATCTATAATTATGTTTGATAAGGAAAAAGGCGTGAAATGGTACGCTGCCGGCGGCGACCTCGGAGAGCTTGAAGGTATTGAAGACGACGACAGCTTCTGCTGCAACGGTCTCGTAACCAGCGATAGAATACCACATCATCATATCGCAGAAGTGAAGAAGATATATCAAAATATAAACGTCGTTCCTGTAGATATTAATAAAGGTATTTTTGAAGTAAAAAATAATTTCTTCTTCAGAAATATGAATGAGTTTGACTTCTCTTACACAATCTATAGCGACGACAAAATCATCAAGACAGAAAAATTGAATTTGAGCATCGAGCCACAAGCATCGTTGAGAGTCCCGATTAGGATTCCTCATATAAAACTAAAACCTAAAGCTGAGATATTCATCGAATTTTCTGTCAAAGAAAGAAACAACCATAAACTTCTTAAACCTGGAAGTGAGATTGCTTACGATGTCTACAAACTCAACATCCCTTCATCTGAAGGCATCACACTCACCGACATCCCTGCTGTGAATTTGAATATGAAAAATATAGCATTGTCGGATAAGAATTTTGGCGACATTATTGTCTCTAACGATATTTTCAGTTTCACATTCTCCACAGAGAAAGGTCTCCCTGTATCTTTCATCTATAAAGGAGAAGAGATGTTGGCAGGCGAGATAAAACCTAACTTCTGGCGCGCACCAACGCTCAACGACGACGTCGACCATAACGCACTTCCTAAATGGCTGAATGCTAACTTAAACAAACTTACAATAAAACCTGTAAGTTTCCATACTGACAAAATCGACGATTCGCAAGTATTTATCAAAGCTAATCTGGAATTAGTCAATGACAAAGGCGAAGTCATCATTGCCACAGAACAAGTCTACGTAATCAATGGTTTTGGCGACATCGTTGTCTCAAACAATATTCAAGCATCAGATGTGGTGACGACATTACCTAAGATTGGAACTCAACTTCTCATGCCTTTACAATATAATAAGGTGAAGTTCTTTGGCAAAGACACTGAAAACTATCCTGACAGAAATTCATCTGGAAAGATTAGAGTCTATGAAAGAAATGCAGCCGATTTCTTTGAGTTACATGAAGAGCCGCAAGATAACGGCAACCACAGCGACACACGTTGGGTCTCGTTTATGAATGACAAAGGCAACGGCTTGTTTGTCACAAGCGACGAAGCGTTCAACTTCAGCATATATCAATATTCAGACGCTAACCTTTCTGTAGCTGAAAGAATAAACCAGATGGAACTCGCTGACTATTGGACTGTCAACATCGACTACAAGCAGGCTCCGGTAGGAACAGCCACATGCGGTCCTGGCGCACTCGACAAATATCTCATCAAAAATGAAAGTTACGAATACACAATAAGACTGCGTCCTTTTGTAGCCAAAGAAATCAATGACTACGAATTATATCAACAGAATGTCATTGAAGATTTCATTCAGACAGCAACGCCTGTCATCACGACAGATTTGGAACGTTTCGATAAGAAGATGAATGTGACAATCAGCTGTGCCGATGCTAACGCAAAGATTTATTACACTTTAGATGGCAGCGAGCCTACCAATAAATCTAAATTATATACCAAGCCTTTTAGCATCAACAAGACCGTTACTGTCAAAGCCAAGGCATTTGTTAAAGATGAGATTCCTTCTTTCACAACGAAGAAATATTACGAGAGAATCATCATCGCTGGAACAGATTTCGTTGAGCAGCCACATAAGAATTATTCTAAAGACAGCGATTTTGTGTTGATGGACGGCAAGAGAGGTATCGCTGGTAACTGGGGAGAAGGCTGGTTAGGATTCTATGGCAAGGATGCGGAATTTACTATAGAGTTATCGCAAGCCACTGACATTCATCATTTGTTTGTCGGCTGTGGCATCTGTCCTAACGACTGGGTCTTGATACCAGAAAATGTAGAGGTCTCTGTGTCTACCGATGGTAAGACATTCACTGAAGCTGTCAAGGCACATTTCCCAGCCTATAACTACAGCACTATGGATGTGAGACGCCGCGATGATGCAAGAGCTACCATCGACGTCAAAGGCGTGAAGTACATCAAGGTAAAAGTCAAGAACTACTGCAAGTTACCTGAATGGCACGACTATGCCGGAGAGAACGCCTGGATTATGATAGATGAGGTGAGAATAGATTAAAAGAAAAGCGACTCAGTTTTGAGTCGCTTTTTTAATTGTCAATTGTACATTGTCAATTCTTCATTCTTCATTCTTCATTCTTAATTACTTCTTGAAGTATCTGTTAAACAAACCTTCGAAGCCTTTGCCGTGGCGAGCTTCGTCTTTTGCCATTTCGTGAACTGTGTCGTGGATAGCGTCAAGGTTACGTTCCTTAGCGATACGAGCTATGCGCATCTTGTCTTCACAAGCGCCACACTCAGCTTGCATACGTTTCTCTAAGTTTGTCTTAGTATCCCAAACCACGTCGCCTAACAACTCAGCAAATTTAGCGCAGTGTTCTGCTTCTTCCCAAGCATAGCGTTTGAAAGCCTCAGCGATTTCTGGATAGCCTTCGCGGTCAGCTTGACGGCTCATCGCCAAATACATTCCGACTTCTGTAGCCTCACCCATGAAGTGAGCGTTGAGGTCTTTAATCATATCGTCACCAGTACCTTTGGCTATACCTACAACGTGTTCTGTCACGAAGTTCAAAGCAGCACCTTCTTCAAGGACGTTCCATTGAACTTTTTGTTTACATTGTGGACAAATTTCTGGAGCGGTTTCACCTTCATGAACATAACCGCAAATAGGACATGCAAATTTTTTATTCATAGTGTTATTTTTTATAAGGTTAATTTATTTAAACTTGAAAATCTGAGAAGCTGAAAATCTGAGAATTATTTTTAGGTTATCAAGTTTTCAATTTTTCAGATTTTAAAAATTCTCAGTTTTTAACGGCGTGTTTATATCCTTTCACCTTGTTCCATTCGCCGCGGGTGAAGTCTGGGAACTTGACAGGCATTCCGTTGTTCTCTATCGAAGCTGCTGTCAATTCGCCGAGGCATGACCACTCAGCAGCGTCATAAACATCTTGGTCTAAAGGAAGTCCGTTTTGCAGACAGTAAATCAGACGATAATCCATGATGAAATCCATGCCGCCATGACCACCGACTTGCTTAGCTTTTTCTTCGATGTCTTTTGCGATAGGATGCTTATAAGCCATCATCAATGAGTCTCTTACTTCATTAGAAACAAAGCTATGTTCATCTAACTTCTCATGATCTCTGATGATGTTTGACGAGACATTTTTATTCCTCAAAGTAAATCCTTCGATAGGATATTTGTTAGCAAAACCTTCTGTACCTGTAAGCTGATATAATCTGTCGTATGGACGTGGAGTATAAACGTTATGTTGAATTAAGATTGTCTTTCCTTTGTTCGTCTTTATCAATGTTGATGTCATGTCGCCGTTAGCAAAAGTATCGACGCCCATTTGTTCTTTGGCTATCTTTAAACCATTAATAGAAGGTGTTGACATTGATACGAGATAATCCATTTTATCGCCGCGATGGATGTTTAAGACCTGACAGACTGGTCCAAGTCCATGAGTAGGATATACATCGCCAGCGTGTTTTTGATTAAAGTCGAGACGCCAATTGTTATGATAACGAGTCCAATAGTCTTCTAAGTTATGTATATAAGCACCCTGAGCATGTATCACTTCGCCGAAGAGACCTTGTTGAGCCATGTTGAGGCAAGTCAGTTCAAAGAAGTCGTAGCAGCAATTTTCAAGCATCATGCAGTGACGTTGTGTCTGTTCTGCCACATCTACAAGTTGCCAACATTCTTCAACGCTTGTCGCTGCTGGCACCTCGATAGCTACATGCTTACCATGTTGCATAGCATAGACAGCCATCGGAACGTGTGTAGCCCAATCGGAACATATATATACAAGGTCTATGTCGTCACGCTCACATAACTTCTTCCATTCATCTTCTCCTACATATTCGGCACACTTAGGCAATTTCTTCGGCTCTATAACATGTTTGTTTACAAAGTCCACATGTTCTTGCGTTAAATCACACAAAGCCTTAAACTCAACGCCTTCAATATGTGAAATACGAGCAACTGCACTATAACCTCTCATACCTAAACCTATAAAACCTATTCTGACAACAGGAATTGGATCAACAGCAAGCTGCAAAACACTCTTCTGACCTTCAATGCGTTCTGGTTCATCAAAGACGATGGTGTTGTCTTTAATAGTATAACCAGAACCTTTCTTGCAATTCTGAGAACAACTTGAAACAAAAACACTTAACACAATAGTTAAGATGATAAGCAAATGTTTTTTCATGACAATTTTGTTATAATTTATTTGCTTGTAAAAATAATAATTTTATTCGTATCATGTTGTATTGTTTAATTATTTATTTTTACAAAAAAAATGGATATGGAAAATTTAAGAGACATTGTATTAAAATTTAATATCAATAACGACATCAATGATGTTAAACCTCTCGGTGAAGGTCTTATAAATGACACATATAAAGTATATGTGAAAGGTCAAGATAATCCTCAATATGTGTTACAACGTATCAACAATGCTATCTTTCAGGATGTTGATATGCTTCAGGATAATATCGAAAAAGTGACAAATCATATTCGTATGAAACTGATAGAGAAGAATGAAACCGATATTGATCGTAAAGTGTTAAATTTTATTAAGACTAATGAGGGCAAGAACTACTATTTCGACGGAGAGAAATATTGGCGTCTGATGGTCTTTATCAATGATTCTTATACTTACCAAGCTGTCACGCCAGAATATTCATATACCGCAGGTCTCGCTTTCGGTGAGTTTCAGTCGATGATTTCTGATATAAAAGAGAATTTAGGTGAGACCATACCGAGTTTTCATAATATAGAGTTACGTCTTAATCAATTGAAAGAGGCTGTCGAAAAAGACGCTGTCGGTCGTGTGAAGGAAGTGAGATATTATCTTGACGAGATTGAGAAAAGAGCTGAGGCAATGTGTCTTGGAGAGCAGCTTTATCGCGAAGGTAAGTTGCCAAAACGTATATGTCACTGCGATACTAAAGTCAACAACATGCTTTTCGACAAAGATGGTAATGTGTTATGTGTGATAGATTTAGATACAGTGATGCCGAGTTTCATCTTCTCCGACTTCGGCGATTTCTTACGCTCTGCTGCTAATACAGGTGCTGAAGACGACAAGAATCTCGACAATATTGATTTCAATATGGAGATATTTAAGGCTTTCACCAAAGGTTATTTGGAAGGAACAAAATCGTTCTTACTTCCTGTTGAAAGAGAAAATCTGCCATACGCAGCAAAGTTATTCCCTTATATGCAGACTGTTAGATTCTTGGCAGATTATATCAATGGCGACACCTATTATAAAATACAATATCCAGAGCACAATCTCGTCCGCACTAAGGCTCAATGGAAGTTGTTTGAGTGTGCAGAGAAGAAAGAAAATGAAATGAAAGAGTTTGTTGATAATAATTTGAATATTTGATTTTATAATCATAGAACGAACTTGCTTTAAGATAAAAATATTTAAATTTGCAAAAAAATATCATTCATGAGAAAACTTATATTATCACTGTTATTTACAACATTTTTATTGACTGCTAATGCACAGCAGCGTCTTGTATATCAAATGTACGTTTTAGGTTCTACCGATGGCGATACTACTTTCGTGGAAGTGAAACGCTCTGGAAATCAGCTGAAGATACAAGATATTAACGAGTTCGATGGTCAGCTTATTCCTGGAATCTCTACCGATATAACATACGTAGATTATTCGCAAGACTCTGCTTTCTTCCAAATGTCTTATTCCGATGGCGATGAATATTTCTGTTCTTTCCCTCTGAAAAACAACAATGTGACTTTCACCGAAGAAGGCGAGGAGATGATGAATGGATATGAATGCAAGAAATATCGTACTAGCATCAATTCCAATACCATCGAGGTGTGGATGACAGAGACTCTCGGATATAATGCAACACCAAGTGTAAGTCGTGGCGCATTAAACGGAGTGATGATAAAACAGCTCATCAACGGAAACAGAGTCTTCGAGTTAAAAAATATTAAGAAAGACAGAAAACTGAAAAATGAAATCATACCCGACAATCTCGGAACTCGTGTCTCAGCTAAAGACATCGACAAAATTTCTAAAGAGAAACTGATAATCAGAGTGCCTGTCTTTGATGAAGAACAAATTAACTTCACTGAGATAGAGAAATTCCAAGGCGAGATTCCTTACGACAGCGTAATTCGTTTTGCATACGGAACATTGATCTTAAAGAAAATTAACTTACAAAATCTTCCTGAACATTATTCATATTTCATCGAAGTGGAACAACAATCTAATGGCGATGCTTACGACCGTTCTGGTTCTATATTCGTCATTCCTACCGAAAGAGAATTAAGTTTAAAAGACGCTTTGATTGATAGCATTCAGCTGCTTCATTCGTATACCGACAGAAGAGACATCACATACAGAGCTATCAAGTTGGAAGACGACTTCCTTCCTGTGGTCGAACTGATGCGTTTCTTCACTCCATTCGGCGTAAATCATTATAACAATGCTGTTTATATCGACGGATTGGAATGGCATGACGTGGCGTATTACAAACAAGATGTCACCGATGTGAGCAAGCATCTTCGTGGCGACGTACTTATTGGAGCCTTCATCGGTAATTATGATGGCGGCGGACATAAGCTTAGTTTAGATGTAGTTGCATATCCAAGCGATTATTCTTGGGATTTAAGTCAGAACGACGACTGGACTTTGCCTTTGTTCAACACATGTAACGTGTTGGAAATGGCGGGTCAGCATTATGGCAGAATGTTTAAGACCGACAGCCTCACCGTAGAATTTGAAGTGCCAGAGAATGTCAGCGATTTAAGACTCAGATATATCAGCACAGGTCACGGCGGCTGGGGCGGCGGCGATGAGTTCAACCCTAAGGAAAACACTATCATCATCGACGGTGAGAAAGTATTCACTCACACTCCATGGCGTTGCGACTGCGCTACTTACAGAGAATATAATCCAGCATCAGGCAACTTCTGGAACGGGACATCGTCTTCAGATTTATCACGTTCAGGCTGGTGTCCTGGAACAGCAACGCAACCTGTATATTTCGACCTGTCATTCTTAAAACCAGGAAAACATACTATCACGATAGCAATACCACAAGGCGAAGATGTAGGAAGCAGCTTCAACCACTGGATGGTGTCGGGGATTTTGTTGGGAATTAACAATTAACAATTAACAACTTATTGTCTCGTTGACTTATAGACTTATTGACTTAAAAATGAAGATTGCGGTTAATACACGATTGTTGCTTAAAGATAAGTTGGAAGGCATCGGCTGGGTGGCTTATGAATGTCTGCGCCGCATGGTGAAGTCGCATCCTGAGGTGGAGTTTTATTTCATCTTCGACAGGAAACCCGATGAGAGATTTATCTTCGCCGACAATGTCAAGCCAGTGGTGCTTTTCCCGCAGGCTCGTCATCCTTTTTTATATATAGCATTCTTCGAGTTCGCAGTGGCGCGTTTCCTTCGTAAGTTAAAACCTGATTTATATCTTTCAACTGACGGATATTTAAGTCTGAGAAGTAAGACCAAACAGATAGCTGTATTTCACGATCTTAACTTTGAACATTTCCCTCAGGATTTTCCTAAGATTCATCTCTGGCATTACAAGAAATATTTTCCGAAATATGCAAAGAAAGCCGACCGTATCATCACGGTTTCTGAGTTTTCAAAGAAAGACATCTGTGAATGTTACGGCATAAATTCGGATAAGATTGAGGTGGCTTATAACGGAGCTAACGAGATTTTTTCTCCTATAAGTGAAGACGTTAAGATAAATATTAGAAATCAATATTCTGAAGGCAAGCCTTATTTTATGTTTGTAGGCTCCTTGCATCCGCGTAAGAACCTCGCTCGACTTTTCACTGCTTTCGATTTGTTTAAGAAGAAAAACGATAACGACATTAAGCTCGTCATTGTCGGTAATAAGAAATGGTGGACTGAGCCGATTAAGAACGCTTACGATGCAATGACACATAAAGAAGATGTGATTTTTGTTGGAAGATTATCGGCAGAGGATTTGCGTTTTGTCACAGCTGCTGCATTAGCATCGGTTTATGTGTCTTATTTTGAAGGATTTGGTATTCCTATCGTAGAGGCTTTCAAGTGCGACACTCCTGTCATCACTTCCAATGTGACATCAATGCCGGAGGTAGCTGCCGATGCCGCGCTGCTCGTAGATCCTTTCAGCGTTGAGTCAATAGCCGATGCTATGGAAAAAATATTAGATGAGGAAGTGCGTAATGAACTGATAGAGAAGGGCAGGAGAAGAAGAGAAGACTTCTCGTGGGATAAAGCCGCAGAAAAATGGTGGAAAGTAATAGAGACACAAAGAATTATAAACTCGTTGACTTGTTGACTTGTTGACTCGTTGACTTTAAAAATAGAAACATGAACGTATTAGTATTAGGTTCCGGTGGTCGCGAATATGCTTTGGCATGGAAGATCGCGCAAAGTAAATCTGTTAATAAAATCTACATCGCTCCAGGTAATGCTGGCACAGATGCTATTGGCGAAAATATAAATATCAATATCGCTGATTTTAATATTGTAAAAGATACAGTCTTGAAACTCAATATCGAGATGGTCGTTGTCGGTCCTGAGCAGCCGCTCGTTGACGGCATCGTCGATTTCTTTAAAAATGATGATGAGTTAAAAAATATTAAGATTATCGGTCCTGACAAGAAAGGCGCACAGCTCGAAGGCAGCAAGGCTTTCGCTAAGTCATTCATGGAGAAATATAATGTCCCGACAGCTTCTTGTTTCACAGTGACTTCATCTAATCTCGAAGAAGGATTGAAATATCTCGAGACACAGAAAGCTCCTTACGTACTCAAAGCCGATGGTCTAGCAGCTGGCAAAGGCGTTCTCATCATCGAATCGTTGGAAGAAGCTCAGAACGAGTTGAAAGACATGCTCTCTGGCAAGTTCGGTTCTGCATCAGCAAAAGTCGTCATCGAGACTTTCTTGAAAGGCATTGAGGTCTCTATGTTCGTGCTGACCGACGGCGAGCATTATGTAGTGCTTCCAGAAGCTAAAGATTATAAACGTATAGGCGATGGCGACACAGGTCTTAACACAGGCGGCATGGGCGCTGTTTCTCCTGTTCCTTTCGTGACAAAAGACTTCGTCAATAAGGTAGAAGAAAGAATCATAAAACCTACAATTCAAGGACTTAAAGAAGAAAAGATCGACTATAAAGGATTTATCTTCATTGGCTTGATGAACGTCGATGGCGACCCATACGTCATTGAATATAATGTGAGAATGGGCGACCCTGAGACAGAAGGCGTCATGACACGCATCGACTCCGACTTGTTAGAATTACTCGATGCCTGCGCTCAAGGCAGACTCAACGAAGTGGATTATAAGACATCGCCAAATACTTCTGTGACAGTGATGTTAGTATCAGGCGGCTATCCAGAAGATTATAAGAAAGGCATGGTGATGACAGGCTTCGATGAACTCACAGAAGATTGTATCATAGCTCATGCTGGAACGAAACTCAACGATAAAGGCGAGATCGTGACATCAGGCGGACGCGTCATCGCGGTGACAGCTCACGGAAAAGACATAGAAGAAGCTCGTAACAAGGCTTACCAAAATGTTGAGAAAATAAAGTTTGAAGGTGTCAACTATCGTCACGACATTGGTTTAGATCTTATGAAATTCTAAGATGTTAAATTTTTTTAAGCATAGTTATATCTCGCAGCAAGTCGCTGTCGTTTTGATGGCACTTGTATTATGGATGCCGGCATTCATCACAAAGTCGGCATTCATACCAGGCGAGCACACAACACCTTTATATAATATAATAATATCAATATTCGATTTCTCGCCGATATTACTCAACATCATAGCATTTGTAGTATATCTCTTCGGCGTATTCTTCTTTAACTCGGTACTTTCAGCCAACCGATTGGTACAGAAGAACAACACCATAGGAGCATTCGTCTTCGTACTCATGATGTGCTGCGTGCCACAGCTACATTCATGTTATCCTTTCCTTTTCGCCTGCCCCTTCATCTTGATGGCGATGCACACCTTATTCCTTATCTATCAGACTGAAAATCCTGAGAACTATATGATGAACATAGGATATTTTATAGCGATAGCATCGCTGTTCTATTATCCTTCCGTCTTCCTGATGTTATGGGTCATACTGTCGTTCATGATATTAGGTTTCAGAGAGATAAGATATTTGATGATACCTATAACAGGATTTTTACTGATAAATGCACTTTTTGTGGGAATAGTATTTCTCTTTGGTGACATAAACGTATTGATAGACTCATATTCGCATTACTTCAGAAATATCGCTTTTCATTATGATTTAAAAGAAAGCGATAAGATATTGTTAATAATTTTCAGTGTTTTATTTTTGATAGCATTTACGAGAACGTTGAGCAATAAGGCATCCGACAAAGGAAGTAACATTCGGAAGAGGGTAGGAGTGGCTACAGTCTTGACGATATGTGCCATTGTCATGTTTTTCATGCACATGCCTTTGATGAATAACAGCTTGATATTTATGATGTTCGCCTTCTTCCTTTCTATGATGTTATCAGATATTAAGAAAACGAGATTAGCAAATATCATAACTATCATCATGACATTGATAATAATTGTCAATCAGTATTTACCATTATTTGGCATTGAGATATGAGTTTGATTTCACATTATACAGAAGCCTTGACGGAAGCAGGCTGTGACGAAGCGGGGCGCGGATGTTTAGCAGGCCCTGTGGTTGCAGCAGCTGTTATTTTAGATAGAAACAAAGACTATCCATTGCTTAACGATTCCAAGAAACTCACTGAGAAACAACGTAAGAAACTGCGTGAAGTCATCTTGCAGGAAGCTCTTGCTTACGGTATTGGCATAGTCGATAACAAGGAAATTGACGAGATAAATATCTTAAACGCATCTTTTCTTGCTATGCACCGTGCCATCGAGCAGCTTGCTATAAAGCCAGAATTTCTGTTGATAGACGGCAATCGTTTCAATCCTTATAAAGATATAAAACATCAGTGTATTGTAGGTGGCGATGCAAAATATCAGGCTATAGCAGCAGCATCTATCTTGGCAAAGACCACTCGTGACGCCATGATGGAAGAATATGATTTACAATATCCGATGTATAACTGGAAGAAAAACAAAGGCTACCCTACATTAGAACATAAAAACGCTGTCGCGGAACACGGCACCACGCCACTTCATCGAATGACCTTCAATATGACAATACAGCTGAAACTGTTTTGAACTTTGTGATTTAATTTAGGACTTACTAAGACGCCCAAATTACATCGTTATCTCGGCGACATTTCAAGACGCTTCAACGATATATTGTTTATTTTCATCAGTATCGTCGAAACGTCTCTACTTGTTGTCTCGTTGACTCGTTGACTTGTAGACTTAATTAAGCCCCAACATCTTATATCCCATGGCGTTCAGTTGTACTGCCATTCCCATGAGATACATCTGATGTATGCTGTCTAAATAAGCTTGCAGGGCTTCTTTGGTACCTGGTTCAACGTCTTCCTTACGCAATAAAGTGTTTGTGATAGAAGCACATTCTGCCACCGTTTCAGTCATTTTCTTACAGCCTTCTTCATCTAATTTAAGCACATCTTCGAGTATATATTCGTCCATCTCGTCGAAGCCGCGTTTGTTACGAAGCCCTTCGTATAACGACAAAGTGTTCAGAGCGCCATAAACTTCCCAGTCTTCGTCCCAGAACTTAGCCATCGCCATGCCGATAAACATGACCCAGCCCAACGACACCATAGGATACTCGTTAAACTCGCGCACGCCGTCAGGGAGATAAGCCTGCAACAGCTCTTGCCATTTTTCTTCAACGTCAGGACAGATAGGGAAACGCTCGCCCACAACATTTTCCTGTCTTAAATATTGCAGTAATATTTGTTTAAGTCTATCTTCAAATTTTTCCATGATGAAATATTAATTGTTATTATTTTTTATCAATTCGTTATATAATGTCAATCCTTTTACACTTAAAAGATACTTTTGTTTTGGATGATGAAGAGAATTCGGATAAAGTCTTCTTACATAACCTTCCTGGATAGCTGGATTAAGATAAAGTACCGATATGTTTTTCCTGTCTTTTAAGCCAATACTTGTCATGATTTCTTTTACTGACAATTCCTGCTTTCCTATTATAGATACCAACTTTATAATATTTGAATTATACGCATTGAACTTGTTCGGTAGTTGTGGGGTAGTTGTGGGGTAGTTGTGGGGTACTTGTTCGGGTATTGACATATTGGGTTGTACGCTCCACTCTTCTGTTGGATAAATATGCAGATATCTATTTCGTAAATCCCATTGTTCGCCAAATAATAAGTTTCTGAAGAAACGTTCTAAATATATAGGACTATAGTCTATGCCTTTCCTTGCATTACGATAATTTGCCCGGACTAAGGCATTTCGGAAATACCATGAATGTTCTGCAAACATATCGTTAGCGACATCAAATCCAATATCTCTCAAATATAAAATAGCAAATACTGCTGTTGTACGAGTATTACCTTCGCGGAATGCATGTACCTGCCAAATTCCAGATATAAAACGAGAGATGTGGGATATAAGATTATCTGGTGATATACCTTTATATATAAAGTTACGTTCTTGTTCAATATCGTAATCTAACGCCCTACGCAAATCTTCCCAATTCAGATAGTTCACGGTATCACCATTCAACACCCATTCTTTTTTCGCAATATCATAGTTGCGCATTTGACCAGCATGTTTGAAAACACCTTCAAAGATTCTTCGATGTAAGGCAATGTATCCTTTGGTACTGAAGTCCAACGAACTATAGGAAAGTATTTTGGTGATATTTGCGGAAACCTGATCTGCTTCCTGTTTTTCATCATCGTCGGGAGCATGATGAGTTTTTGTGATATAATATGTCTTTATCAACTCTCTCGCCTCATCGATGGAGATTTCGCCTTCAATGTTTCTGCGTGCAGTCTCATGTAGATATTCGGAAGTCTTCAAGCCATCGACAGCCTGCAATCCTATCGCCACACGCCATGCCTCAGCACGTTCTTTCTGCTGCGGCTCGCCCTGCCTGATATATTCGTCGAAATCCAAATACCCGTTTTTCATAAGATTATATTGTTAGCGTATATTGCGAATGGTTTACAAAGTTACGAAATAATGCTAAAATAAAGGAGAAAATATCAAAATAATTATGAAGTTTTATATTCTTAAAGATGCAAAGTAATGTAAAGAAATTTTAACAATTCGTTGCCAACATTTATTTCATTGCTTTGTTTTTCAATCGAAATTAAAAAAACAAATGCTATGAAAAAGACTCTTTTATTATTTGGATTATTTGTCCTATCATTACCTTTGATTTTCACAAGTTGTAATGACGATGACTACGAAGAAGTTATCATACCTGATAATGTCATCACCTTAGGTAACGCTATTTCCCCGATTACGTCTGTTTACAATAAAGTCGAAAACGACGATACTTACATTATTGTCAACACCAATGCGATGCAACTTATTTTGGAATTAGACAACAAGCAAAGTATCCCGACAGGAAACATGCCGCTTACGCTCAACGGCGATTACAGCGGAGAGATAACGATGATTTGGTCTGGAGTGGAATATCTTCTCACGGGAGATC
>SUWV01000038.1 GCA_015061315.1 Lentimicrobiaceae bacterium | reverse complement strand
CTGTTCCTGTGCATTAAGCACGTTTAAATTCACCCCCCCTATTAAGGTCAGGAGCATCATTGCTAAAAGAATAAACTTTCTCTTCATAAGCGTTTAATTTAAGTTAATAATTTTATTTGTTTTGTTTGTTTTCAAGTCTAAAGTCTAAGGTCTAAAGTCTAAAGTGTCACGAGACGCACCTCCATCACTCCATCACCCCATAAGAGACGCACCAATTACATCGTATTTATTTTTGCAGGTGTAATGTGTCACGTCTCTACACCCACTCCATCACTCCATCACTCCATATGAGACGCACCAATTACACCGTATTTATTTTTGCAGGTGTAATGTGTCACGTCTCTACACCCACTCCATCACTTCATCACTTCATCACTCCAAATACGTCACGTCTCTACAAACCTTTCTCAGATTCTCAGTTTCTCAGTTTCTCAGATTCTACAAGCCTTTCCAAAGAACCGCACCTCCTAAAGCATTACAACTCAGCACCAAAAAGCGCGCAAAATTACAAAAAATTTTAATACAAATGTTAATTTTTTTTAAGAAAACATCGGTGTAATGTGTCATGAGACGCGCCAATTACATCGTATTTATTTTTGCAGGTGTAATGTGTCACGTCTCTACAGACGTCAAACGTAGAGACGTGACACTAATATGGTTGGAATAATCTTTATACAAAAACATCGAAAACATTTTTCAACCATATTATGGCGCGTCTCAAAATTACATCGTGTTTATTTTTGCAGGTGCAATGTGTCACGTCTCTACAGACGTCAAACGTAGAAACGTGACACTAATATGGTTGGAATAATCTTTATACAAAAACATCGAAAACATTTTTCAACCATATTATGACGCGTCTCAAAATTACATCGTGTTAATTTTTCACAGGTGTAATGTGTCATGAGACGCACCAATTACATCGTGTTCATTTTTGCAGGTGTAATGTGTCACGTCTCTACAGACGTCAAACGTAGAGACGTGACACTAATATGGTTGGGATATTCTCTATACAAAAACACCGAAAACATTTTTCAACCATATTATGACGCGTCTCAAAATTACATCGTGTTAATTTTTCACAGGTGTAATGTGTCATGAGACGCACCAATTACATCGTGTTTAATATTGCAGGTGTAATGTGTCACGTCTCTACAATAATATACCAGGTAGAGACGTGGCACTAATATGGTTGGGATATTCTCTATACAAAAACACCGAAAACATTTTTCAACCATATTATGGCGCGTCTCAAAATTACATCGTGTTTATTTTTGCAGGTGTAATGTGTCACGTCTCTACAAATTTTGTAATTTTGCAATTGCAATCAAAATTAAAATTTATGGGCAACAATCTTTTCAACAACAAATACAGAATTCCTTCTGCCAGAGCACATTGGCACGATTACAACCACGGATATTTCTATATCACAATCTGTACAGACAAAAGAGAACATTTTTTTGGCGAGATTAGCGATTGCAAAATGTCGATGACAAAATTAGGCCTCTACACAGAATCATATATTGAATATCTCAATTCAAAACACGATGATTTTAAAATATTATCGCATGTGATAATGCCGAATCATATTCATCTTATCATAGCTGTAAATAATCTTAAAAACAAACCTCCTCATAAAAAAACGCCCGACAATAACGTTGATGTTAACGAAAAGATGCGTGAAATCGCGAAACAATGTGGTCGTCTTTCATCTATAATTTCGATATTCAAATCATCTGTCACCAAATATGCTATAAAAAACGACATTCAATTTGCATGGCAAACAAGATTCTACGATCGTATCATCAGAGATTACAATGAATTTATCAACATTGACAACTACATCAAAAATAATATTATGAATTGGAAAGATGATGAATATTATCCAACGTCATCTCATATAGAAGGTGACTCAGCACTAACTGCGAACTAGATAATCGTCATTATCAATCAGATCCTACAGTAGAGACGTGACATATTACACCGCTGAAAATAAATAATATGTAATTGGTGCGTCTCACCGAGTCTATGTTAAAAAAGATTAACTTTATTTCTCTTGACAGTGAGGGAGAAAGGCTGTATATTTGCGGAGTAAAAACACAAAATTTATGACGAACAAACAAATCAATCCATACTCCCTGCCTATTAATTGGGACAAAAAAGAAATAATATCATTCGGAGAACTTTCTTCTGCAATTGAACAGATACACTTTGAATCTCAACATTCTGCCATCAAATCAATTAATAGATATACAACGATAAGAAACTATTTAATCGGATTTTATATCGTAGAATACGAACAAAAAGGCAACGACCGGGCGACATACGGAGAACGCCTCCTTAAAAGATTAGCTGACAACATAAGCATCAAAGGTATAAATGAAACATTATTAAAAAATTGTCGCCGTTTCTATATTTTATACCCACAGGTCAAACAATATTTAGAAAACGGAAAAAGTCCGACACCATCGGACCAATTCACAAATAACGCTAATGACATTATAAACAAGCTCTCGTTCTCACATATTATTGAAATAATGACAATAAACGATTCTTTCGCCAGGTTCTTTTACGAAACAGAATGTATGAGAAGTTCTTGGAATGTGAAAGAATTACGCCGACAAATAAGCACAAATCTGTATTTCAGATGTGGAATTAGCAAGAATCCTGAATTATTATTATACCAAACAATTCAAAATCAAACGCCAGAATTAAGCATAAGGGGCCCTTTTTTCTTCGAGTTCTTAGGTCTTGACATAAAGACCGCAATGAGTGAGAGTGATTTAGAAGAGGCATTGATTTCACATTTACAGGACTTTATCCTTGAATTAGGAAAAGGGTTCTGCTTTGAAGCACGTCAAAAAAGAATGATAATCGACGATGAATATTATTACGCCGACCTTGTATTCTATAACAGAATATTACATTGTAATGTAATTATTGAACTTAAAAATGATGAATTCAAACATAGTGATTTAAGCCAATTAAACGCATACGTTTCTTACTTTCGTGATAATGAGATGAATCAAGGTGATAACCCTCCAGTTGGCATCTTATTATGTACTCGAAAAGGCAAGAAAATGGTAGAATACGCACTCGCAGGTATGGATAATAATTTATTTGTATCTACATATATGCTTACTTTACCCGACACGAAACAATTAGAAAACTTCATTATCAAAGAGTTGAAAAAATAATTTTATGAGTCGCCAAGTCACCAAGTCACCAAGTCAATGAGACAATAAGTCTACAAGTAAAAAGATACGTGTAGATACCTGTGATACGCGGAGACAGAAGTCAATGAGTTTTTTTATTTTGGAATATCTTTTATGATGTTAGAAATTGCATATAACGGATTTATGCATATACTGCTGACTTCATTCTCGTTTTTACCATCGTTGTTTTGTAATAATGCAAAATTTTCTAACGAACAGCGGATAGCTTCTTTAATATGTTTGTTTCTCATAAACAATCGTAAACTTTTCATCTTACCGCTTTTACCTGATTTACACTCTATTGGAACAACCTTCATGTTACGGACGATTATGTAATCTACTTCAGAAGTAGTATTTTCAGATGTGTTTTCCCAGTAGAACAAATCATGTTGAGAACGAGGCGATGAATACTTCACAAGTTCCCAGCCTAAAACCATTTCTGCCAAGCCACCTTTATTGACTAAATCCTCGGCAGCACCAGCTACAATAGTGTCAATAATATTTTGCGAAGCTCCGAAGTTTAAATCTAAAACACGTAGCAATAAAGCGCTGTCGAGATAAATGTATTTTCTAAACTTGTCGTTGACTTCCGCACCTAAAGGCAAACCATTGGCGGCTGTATGACTGACACGTTTTATAACGCCAGCGTCGCATAACATTCTTAATGCGTTTTTTACATCATCTGTTCTATATCCTCCTTCAACTTTGCTGTACATAAACTTTTTTCCTGTCTGTGCCACAACACTTTGCAATGTGTTACGCAACAATGTAGTATCAACTTTATTGCTATATTTCGCAAAATCATCGTAATATGACAACTGAATATCATCTAATTCAGCTTGACATTCATTGTAGTTGTGGGAATCCAACCAAGCTACAACGCTTGCTGGCATCCCGCCCACTATTAGAAAAGTCCTAAATTGTTGAACCAATTCATTATGTAAAGCCTCAAACAATGGTTTCTCGGCATCAGCCATTTGCTTGGCTTCCACCCAGTCTTTTTTGCCTTGAGCTATAAGAAATTCATCAAATGAGAAAGGATACATAAACAATGAACGTATTCTGCCAACTCCAAACGATGCTAAGTCCTTTAAAGTAAATTCCAAAAGGGAACCAGCTGCAATAATGTGTAATTCAGGAAAATCTTCTTTAAAAAACCATAAGCTTTTAATAGCTTCTGACGACACCTGTATTTCATCTAGGAATAATAATGTTTTTCCTGCAATGATCGGTGTATTGTATAGTAATCCTATATTTGAGGCTAATAGTCTGACATCTGTTGTTTGTTTGAATAAATCTTTCAGTTCGGATTTTTTTTCAAAGTTGGCTTCAATGTAATAATCAAATGATTCTCCCAAATGTCTCACTGCAGAGGATTTTCCAACCTGACGAGCTCCGCGAAGAAGTAATGGTTTGTGCAGCTTACTTTCTTTCCATTCATTTAATTGTTTATCTATCTCTCGTGATATGTACATGATTTATGTTTTTAGAATACATTATTGATTTTTGATATGCAAATATAACATTATTTGTAAAAACCGAGACGAATAAAATAGTTTTTTTTAAAAAAACCGAAAGGAAAAATTATTACAAGTCACCAAGTCACCAAGTCGCCGAGTCTATGTTAAAAAAGATTAACTTTATTTCTCTTGACAAGTCATTGACAATGTATTATCTTTGCACCATTATTAACAACTAAAAAAATCAAAGTCTATGAAAGAAGAAGATGTATTTTTTGAAAGCCCTTACATCTGTAGCACGCCCGTTATCAGAGGCGAAGATGCAAGACGATTCATGCAGAGAATCCGTGAAAATCATAAGGAAACCCCTGAAGAGAGAGACAGACGCGAAGCGAATTATGAACTGATAATGAAAATCTTTAAGGGATAAACTTATGACGAATTTTCTTGAGAGTGGTTTTAATGATTACGAAGTACGAAAACTACAAAAAGGCGAAACGATAAAGTCGTTCGACTGCGGCGACGAAGACCTGAACGACTTTATCATGAATCGTGCAGAAGGCTATAACAAAGCTATGCTATCTGTGACATATGTCTTTGAGCATAAGATGTCTGGGAAAATAATCGGCTATTTCAGTCTCGCCAACGACAGAATCTCCATCGACAACTTTGACAGCAACAACACATTTAACCGTTTCAGACGACATCTTTTCAAAAACGAGAAGCGACTGAAAAGTTATCCTGCCGTCAAAATATGCCGTTTAGGAATCGCCAACGACTTTCACGGATGCGGAGTCGGAAGCATGTTGTTAGATTTCATAAAATCATATTACAAAAGAGGTAACAACGCTGGCTGCCGTTTCCTTACCGTCGATGCCTATTTAAATGCAGTGTCGTTTTATGAGAGAAACAAATTCCAGTATCTTCAGAAAGACGAGAAAAGAACCAAACTGCTGTATTACGACCTTAATGAGGCTATATAAGTCGCCGAGTCACCAAGTCAACGAGACAACAAGTCTACAAGTCTACAAGTAAAAAGATACGTGTAGATACCTGCGATACGTGGAGACAGAAGTCACCGAGTCGCCGAGTCTATGTTAAAAAAGATTAACTTTATTTCTCTTGACAGTGAGGTAGAAAGGCTGTATCTTTACGGAGTAAAAACACAAAAAAATGAAACCATGGCAAAATTAAAAGTTCAAGACAAAGAAATAACAATCATTACTTTCAATGGCAACGACTACATATCACTGACAGATATGGCTCGTAGTCAACTGCAAGAGCATATTATCTTTCGTTGGCTCAGTCTTAAAAGTACCATCGAGTATCTCGGAGAATGGGAGATGTTATACAATCCTATTTTTAATTATACCGAATTCGGTACAATTAAAAACATGGCTGGCAATAATAATTTCGTTCTTTCCGTCAAGACATGGATTGAAAGGACTAATGCTATCGGAATCGTTTCAAAAACCGGCCGTTATGGAGGAACTTTCGCCCACAGAGACATAGCATACCATTTCGGCATGTGGATTAGTCCCAAGTTTCAGTTGCTATTAATCAAAGAATACCAGCGCCTGAAGAATGAAGAGCAGAAAAATTTAGGTTGGTCAGTGAAACGTGAATTATCAAAAATCAATTATCACATCCACACCGATGCCGTAAAGTCGCATCTCATTCCGAATGAAATAAGCGCTTCACAGAAGAACACCATATACGCCGAAGAAGCAGACGTCCTTAATGTCGCGATGTTCGGCATGACTGCAAAAGAATGGCGTGACAACAATCCAGATTTAAAAGGCAACATAAGAGACTATGCCACTATCAACGAACTGATATGCCTGTCGAACATGGAAAACATAAACGCGGTGTTAATCCATGAAGGAGTCGCCCAAAGCGAACGCTTGGAACGCCTCAACAAAATCGCGATCCATCAGATGAAGATATTTGAGAACGTCAGTACAAGTCAACGAGACAACAAGTCTACAAGTCTACAAGTAAAAAGATACGTGTAGATACCTGTGATACGCGGAGATAGAAGTCTGCAAGTCAATAAGTCAATAAGACAATGAGCCCTGTAAGGGCGACAGACATCAGGCAGACGATGAAGCGTAGCGCAATCTCTGCTGTAAGGGCGATACATATATAGCCAGGTGTGAAGTGAAACGGAACGCCTGCGGTTACGAGTCGCCGAGTCACCGAGTCAATGAGTTTCTCGGATTTTATCAGGATCATAAATATTTTTTGAAAAAACTCTTGACAAAACTTCGTTCGTATATTATATTTGTGTTTTTCGTAAAAAATTACATAAAATCATTATAAATGAAGTTATCACAATTCAAATTTAACCTTCCTTCAAATCTCATTGCCAACTATCCGGCAAAGAACAGAGATGAAGCTCGTTTGATGGTGGTAAATCGTAAAGATGGCTCCATCGAACATCGTATCTTCAAAGATATTTTAGATTATGTCAACGCTGGCGACGTTTTCGTCTTGAACAACACCAAGGTTTTTCCAGCACGTCTTTATGGCGAGAAAGAAAAGACCGGCGCCAAGATCGAAGTGATGTTGCTCCGCGAACTTAATCACGAGAGCCGACTCTGGGACGTGCTCGTCGATCCTGCACGTAAGATCCGTATCGGCAACAAATTATATTTCGGCGAAAACGACGAACTCGTAGCTGAAGTCATCGACAACACCACCTCGCGTGGAAGAACCTTACGTTTCCTGTTCGACGGCACGCATGAAGAATTCAAAAAAACCATCACCGACTTAGGCAACACTCCTCTCCCTCCTGAGATAGGTCGCGCCGTAGAACCAGAAGACGCCGAAAACTACCAGACAGTATTCGCCAAATGCGAAGGCGCCGTGGCAGCACCAACAGCTGGCATGCACTTCAGCAAGTCGCTCATGAAACATCTCGAACTCCGCGACGTACAATTCGCAGAACTCACACTCCACACCGGCGTAGGTAACTTCCGCGACATAGAAGTGGAAGACCTTACAAAACACAAAACCGACTCCGAAGAAATGGAGATAACACAAGAGACCTGCGACATCATCAACACTGCTAAGGCTCAACGTAACAAGATATTCGCTGTCGGAACAACATCGCTCAAAGCTCTCGAGACTTCCGTCACAATATCAGGACAGATAAATCCTTATAAGGGATGGACCAACAAATTCATCTTCCCTCATTACGATTTCAACACAGCCGATGCACTCATCACCAACTTCCATCTCCCTAAATCACCAATGATGATGGAGGTGGCAGCCTTCGCCGGCTATGAACTCCTGATGAAAGCTTATAAGATAGCTGTAGCAGAAAAATACCAGTTCTTCACCTACGGCGACGCGATGCTCATTTTGTAACAATTAACAATTTACAATTAACAGTTACAGTTTTTCATCTATAGACTTAGGTCTGTCATCATTAGACTTTAGACATTAGACTTTAGACATAAAAAAACATGAATCAAGAAGAATTTTTCAAGAAGATAACAGCTCATGCTAAAGAATACGGCTTCGTATTTCCTTCGAGCGATATTTATGACGGTCTCTCCGCCGTCTATGACTACGGTCAGAATGGAGTGGAATTAAAGAATAACATACGTCAATATTGGTGGAAAGCCATGGTGCAGATGCACGAAAACATAGTCGGTGTTGATGCCGCTATCTTCATGCACCCTACAGTATGGAAGGCTTCAGGTCACGTCGATGCTTTCAACGACCCTATGATCGACAACAAAGACAGCAAGAAACGCTATCGTGCCGATGTTCTCGTAGAAGATTACATCGCTAAGATTGAAGATAAAATCAATAAGGAAGTAGAGAAAGCCAAGAAACGTTTCGGCGATGCTTTCGACAAGGAACAATTCGTTTCTACCAACGCACGCGTGCTCGGTTATAAACAAGAGATCGAAGACATCAGCCATCGTCTCTACAGCCTTATGGAAGCCAACGACCTCGCTGGCATCAAGCAGCTCATCGAAGACCTCGGCATCGTATGTCCTATCTCAGGCTCACGCAACTGGACCGACGTGCGTCAGTTCAACCTCATGTTCGCCACCCAGATGGGCTCGCTCGCTGAAGGCGCTAACGAAATATATCTACGTCCTGAGACAGCTCAAGGTATCTTCGTCAACTATCTTAACATTCAGAAGACAGGCAGAATGAAAGTGCCTTTCGGTATCGCTCAGACAGGCAAGGCTTTCCGCAACGAGATCGTAGCTCGCCAGTTCATATTCAGAATGAGAGAGTTTGAACAGATGGAGATGCAGTTCTTCGTACGCCCTGGCACCGAGTTAGAATGGTTCAAACACTGGAAAGAAGAACGTCTGAAGTGGCATCTCTCACTCGGCATCCCTGCTGAGAAATATCGCTACCACGATCATGAGAAACTCGCTCATTATGCCAACGCTGCTACCGACATCGAATTTGAATTCCCATTCGGATTTAAAGAGTTAGAAGGTATCCACAGCCGCACCGACTTCGACCTCAGCTCACATTCTAAGTTCTCAGGCAAGAAACTTCAATACTTCGACCCTGAGACTAACGAGAGCTATATCCCATACGTCATCGAGACTTCCATCGGCTTAGACCGTATGTTCCTCGCCATGTTAAGCCATGCTTATACAGAAGAAAAACTTGAAGACGGCTCAGAACGCGTGGTGATGAAATTCCCAGCAGCTCTCGCTCCTTATAAAGTGGCTATCCTCCCTCTCGTCAAGAAGGACGGACTCCCAGAGAAAGCACGCGAAATCATGGATCAGCTCACTCCTGACTTCATGTGCCAATATGAGGAAAAAGACTCTATCGGCAAACGTTACAGACGTCAAGATGCAATTGGAACACCATTATGCGTCACCATCGACAACCAGACTTTGGAAGATAACACAGTGACAGTCCGCGACCGCGACACTATGGAACAAATCAGAGTCAATGCCGACGAACTGTATAATATAATAAGGAGTAAGATAGCTCCTAAGAAGATTTGAAAACTAAAGCGTACGTCAACAAAGGCGTACGCTTTTTTTATAAACCAAATTATATGAAAAGATTCACGTTAATAAACGACCTTAATTTCTGTAAATTACATTCAACACCACGTCGCCGACCATTCCTAATGTATTAGGGTCAATCTGCTCGATATTATCTTTCATAGTATGCCAATAAGGATAGAATGAACTCTCTTCATTATTTTCTAAATGGATAATATCAATCATCGGAATTTTTGCAATGACATTAACATATATATGGTCATCGTTGATAGGATGGCCTATTTCGTTGGTGAAATAATCGGAATATCCAAGCTCGCGTGCCATTCTCCATACGTCGTTACTCAGCGATGGAGCAAACTGCTGTGAATAATATTCTTTTGGAAACTTAGGGTTTGACGCACCTACCATATCGAGCAATAATCCGAAATAAGCTCTGTAGTTATATACATGTGGATTCTTCGACCAATATTGCGAGCCGAGAGCCCAGTCGTCGTTAGTCATTAAATTTAGATACTGAGGAGCGCCGTAGTCTTCGAGGTCGAAGAGGATAATGTCGATGCCTGTATTTATCGGATTGCTATTCAAGACACGTGCTATTTCCATAAGCACTCCCACCCCACTGGCGCCATCGTTGGCACCGTCGATAGGAGTATTCCAGTTATTCTCGTCGGGGTCGTGGTCGGCAAAAGGACGTGAGTCGTAATGCGCAGCAAGCAATATTCTTTTCTTAGCCTCTGGATTGAAAGATGCTATTATGTTCTTTCCGTCTATCCCTTTGCCATTATACAATCTCGTCCTGAAATCCTGGACATAAACGGTGTCAGCCTTATCGTTGAAGAAATCGATAAAATATTCTACACACCGAGCATGAGCCTCGCTGCCTGGCACACGTGGACCGAAGTCTAATTGTTTTTTAACATATTGATAAGCCGAATCGGCATTGAAGTCTGGCACCCTCACTTCAGATTTATGTGCTACAGCCTGAGGCTTAGTCTGTGTCTTCTTATCTTCACATGAAGAAAACAATAACAATATTAATGAGATGTAAGTTATTCTTTTTAACATAACAGTCGTTTTATGCTGACATGATAACAAATGATGTGTCAACAAGTTTTACTTCTGCAAATATACAAATAATCTATGTAAAATTGATAAATGAAGGAAAATAAGATTAAGTTAGGATAAGGAGAGTTTTTCTTTATCTTTGCAATTATGAAATCGCTGCTGAAAATAAATAATCTGCATGTCTCTTTTCGTCGCGACGACAAATGGATAGAGGCTGTTCATGGCATTGACTTTGAAGTTTTTGAAGGCAAGACTCTCGGCATCGTAGGAGAGTCGGGCTCAGGCAAGTCGGTGAGCAATCTCGCTCTGATGCAGCTGTTAGACAGACGTAAGTCGCGTATCGAAGCCGACTCCATTCTTTTGGAAGACAGCGACATTTCAAAACTCAACGAAGACCAGATGTCGGAAGTGCGCGGAAAGAAAATCGCGATGATATTCCAGGAGCCGATGACATCTCTCAACCCTGTTTATAAATGCGGCTTTCAGGTGATGGAAGCGGTTAATTTAAGTCAACGAGTCTACGAGTCTACGAGTTTACAAGCAATTGATACGTCTCAACAGCCAACAGCCAAGGAGAAGGTTCTCGAGCTTTTTCGTAAGGTGATGCTGCCAAATCCGGAAGTCATTTTCGACAAATATCCTCATGAGCTATCTGGTGGTCAGAAGCAAAGAGTGATGATAGCGATGGCTCTCGTCTCCAATCCCCAAGTGCTTATCGCCGATGAGCCCACGACGGCTCTCGATGTCACGGTACAGAAAGAGATACTGAAACTCCTCAAAGACCTTCAGCGCGAGAACGGCATGGGAATGATTTTCATCACTCATGACTTAGGCGTGATTTCGGAGATAGCCGATGACGTCATCGTGATGAATAAAGGCGAGATAGTGGAAAAAGGAACTGTCGACAACATCCTCAACAAGGCTCAACATCCATATACCAAAGGACTCATTGCATGCCGTCCGCCACTCGACTATCGTTTGGAGCGTCTGCCGATAGTGAAAGAGTTCCTCGATGGCGTTTGGAGCGACGAACAGCAGATCAAGAGAGAGCTAATTATCACCGAAGAAGAGAGAAAGCTGTCGCACAAGAGATTATATTCTCAGGAGCCTATCCTTAAAGTAAGAAATCTAAAGACTTGGTATCCACTACGTAAAGGTGTCTTTGGCAGGACCTACGATTATATCAAGTCGGTCGATGACGTCAGCTTCGATGTATATCCTGGCGAGACACTCGGTCTCGTTGGCGAGTCGGGATGCGGCAAGACGACGTTAGGACGTAGTATTTTAAGATTGGTAGAGCCGACATCAGGAGAAGTTATTTTTGAAGGCAACGACATCACGAAGTTAAATCATAAAGAGTTAAGAGAATATAGGAAGCAGGCGCAGATAATATTTCAGGATCCGTATTCTTCATTAAATCCGAGAATATGTATCGGTGATGCTATCGCTGAGCCTATGATGATTCACGGCATTGAGAAAGACGCGAAGAAAAGAAGAGAGCGGGTCTGCAGTCTGTTGGAGGAAGTAGGTTTGGAGGCGTCGCACTATCAGCGTTATCCGCATGAGTTCTCTGGCGGACAGAGGCAGCGTATTTGCATCGCGCGCGCTTTGGCTGTCAACCCTAAACTGATAATATGCGACGAGTCGGTGTCTGCCTTAGACGTCTCGGTGCAGGCTCAGGTGTTAAATCTTATCAACAGACTAAAGAAAGAATTTCATTTCACATATATCTTTATCTCTCACGACTTGAGCGTAGTGCGTTTCATGTCGGATAGAGTCGTCGTGATGTATAACGGCAAGATACAGGAGATGAATGAAGCCGACGAACTTTTCAACAATCCGCAAAACGATTATACAAAAAAACTGATAGCGGCGATTTGTCGAGTTGAAGAGTGATGAAGATTGTATGAATCAATGAGTAGAGACGTGACATATTACACCTATGAAAATAAACACAATGTAATTGGTGCGTCTCATTTTTAGTGATGGAGTGATGAAGTGATGAAGTACTTCCCAACTCCACAACTCCATAACTCCACAACTCCATAACTAAAAAAAATATAAATTGTTAATTGTTAATTTTTCATTACCTTTGTAGCATGGTAATAGTAGATAATGTGATAGTATCCGACGAGTTCATTAATGCTCGTTTTTGTTGTCATCTTGCGAGATGCAAAGGTGAATGTTGCGTTGCTGGCGATGCCGGCGCGCCTTTAGAACCTGAAGAGGTCGGTTTGATAGAAGAAAACATCGAAGAGATAAAACCTTATATGCGACCTGAAGGCATTGAGGTCATAGAGAATAACGACGTCTACGACTACGACGAACGCGGCGCTCTCGTCACTCCTTTAGTCAATGATGAGGAATGTGCCTTCGTCTATTTTCATGAGAACGGCACAGCGCTATGTGCCATCGAAAAGGCTTATCTCGAAGGTAAGATCGACTTCTGGAAACCTATAAGCTGCCACCTCTATCCTATACGCCTCATCGAAAAAGACGGCTTCATTCATGTCATGTATCACGAATGGAGCGTCTGCGTGCCAGCAAAACGTAAAGGCGAAAAAGATGGCATACCTTTGTATAAATTCTTAAAAGGTCCTATGATACGACGCTTCGGCGAAGACTGGTACGAACGCTTTGTGAAACAATTAAGAATTAAGAATGAAGAATGAAGAATTAGGTTGAGTTAAAATGGATTTAAAGATTATAACACCGGAACGAATAATATTTGAAGGCGTGGCCGACTTGGTACAGATGCCTGGCAGTGATGGCTCGTTTGAAATCTTGAAGAACCACGCTCCTATGATTGCTTCCTTAGGAAAAGGACAAATAAAGATTGGAAATAATAACGAATATCAATATATTGAAATTAATGGAGGCGTAGCCGAAGTATTGAATAACGAGATACTCGTGCTGGCTGAATAATATTAGTCACCGAGTCTCCATGTACTCTGTGACTCGGCGACTCGGCGACTCGGTTACGTGGAGACTCAAATATGATCTGGATTGTAATGCCTATTCTGATTGTCCTAATGTTTCTATTGGGCACAGATTTAAACAAGAAATCTTTTACTGATGTGGTGCGTAACCCGCGTGCGGTACTGATAGGAATGATAGGACAGCTGATATTGTTGCCTCTCATAGCATTCGCCTTAGCTTATTTCCTGAAACTACCTCCCGTCTATTTTATGGGAATAGTGCTCATCGCTTGCTGCCCTGGAGGAAGCTCGTCAAACGTATTCTCCATGCTTGCCAAAGGCGATGTCGCATTATCGGTGACATTGACAGCCATCAGCAGCATAGTCACGATGTTTACTATACCATTCATAATGGAGTTGGTATCTAACTTTGTATCTGAACAAAGCGGCGTCGAGGTGCAGCTCCCATTTGGCAGACTCATAGTGCAGAACATTGTGCTGCTTTTCGTTCCTCTGATATTAGGTATCATGTTTCGTCATTACTTCCCACAAGCTGCCGCCTCAACAAATAAGGTCCTCAGCAAGTTGGCATTCCCAGCTCTCATGCTATTAGCCTTCATATTCTTCCTTCAACATACACAAGCCATCATCGACAACTTCGCGATATTGGGAATGACAATAGCGATTCTGATATTGGCAGCGATGCTATGCAGCTCCTTGCTGTCGAGAATAACAAAATCGAATACCGCCGTGAGAAGGACCATAGTCATTGAAGTTGGAATGCAGAACGCAGCGCAAGCCATTGCCATAGCAACATCTCCTTTTATCTTCAATAATAATGAGATGGCAATACCAGCAATAATATACGCACTGATGATGAACATAATACTGCTTATCTACGTGGCAATTATACGAAGATGATTTTAATGTTTAATCTTCTCAACAACTCATTGACTTATTGTCTTATTGACTTTTTTCCTTATCTTTGCACTCACATTCGATTACGGTTTTGATGTTAAAGAAAATTAGTAAAATATCCCTCTCTTTAGCCTGCATGATAATACTCCTTCATGCAATAATTCCGCATCATCACCACCACGACAAACCTATATGCTTTCATCAACTGAATCATAACGACTGCGATAATCACGAAAATTGCTGCGACTTCGGCGATGAAGAAAATCATCATCACGACTTCGATAAAGGTAAATGTATCATCGATGAATTGTTCGCTCCTAAAAAGGAAACGCTGAGTCAGACACTGACACTGACGCAGACCTTGACTTTTGACTTGTTTGTCAATATATTAATCCTCGATTTCATTATTGATGACGAAGGAAAAATCTTCCGACGAAACAATCTCACCTTTAATTATAAAAACCCACTCGCAATAACTAATGTCGGATTGCGAGCCCCACCAATGTCAATTCATAATGCATAATTATCACGACACATTCCTTTAATTATTAATTGTTAATTGTTAATTGATGTGGGCGTTCCGGCTATCGCCGTCGGGCTTTCCGCTGTATCTTTTTCCGCTGACGCTACAAAAGGATGCCGCTTCAATCCCTAACGCTCACGTATGTAAAAAAATAAATTTTCCTTGAATCCTTATTAATCAATAATAATAAAAATGAAAAGAATATTCTTAACAATAGCTATTGCCGTCGGACTCATTTCATGCGGTAATAATAGTCAACAAGCCAACAAGCCAACAAGTCAACAAGTTGATTGCCATGACCATGATCACGACCATAATCATGACCACGATCATTCAGCTCATGAGCATCAGCATTCTGCAACTTGCAATCATGATCATGACCACGATCATCATAACCATGACCATTCTGATCATAGCCATCAGGCAGCTGTTCACAGCCACGACCATGGCGACGATGCAATCACATTCTCCGTCGAACAACAAAACAAAATCGACTTTGAAGTGGTGGAAACAGTTTCAGAACCTTTATACCAAATCATAAGAACATCGGCTCAGATCATTCCTTCACAAGAAGGTGAAAAGATTTTAACAGCTACTACAAGCGGCATAGTGTCGTTTGAAAACAAAGACATCGTGCCAGGTTTGGATGTGAAATCGGGACAGACTTTGTTCAGCATCGACAACGACAATATGGCTGACGGTAGCCTCGCAGTTCGTCGTCAGGAAATAGAAGCTGAATACAATAAAGCTAAGTCGGAATATGAGCGTAAACAGTCTCTCGCCGAAGATAAGATCATCTCTGAGAGCGAACTCTTAGACGCTGAGACAGAATATCTCAAGGCAAAGAAACAATATGAAAACATGCTTCAGAACTATCCTGAAGGCAAAACTCTCCACAGAGCTTCTATCACAGGCTCGATAAAAGACATCTTAGTTCCTAACAATTCTTACGTCGAAGCTGGTCAGCCTATCATGACATTGGCACAAAACGGCAAGCTCTATCTCCGCGCCGACCTTCAACAGAAATATTATCCAATCTTAAAAGATATTAAGACAGCTAACATCAAGACTCCCGACGGAACAGTCTATTCTTTGAACGACTTGTCAGGTCGTCTCATCTCTTACGGCAAGAGCACCGATGTCAGCAATCCTTTAATTCCAATTACTTTTGAAATCAAGAACAACGGCAGCATCATCCCAGGTTCTTTCGTCGAGATCTTCATCACGGCAGAAAGCGACAAGATGGGCATTATGTTACCTAACACTGCCATCGTAGAAGAGATGGGCATCTACTGCGTCTTCGTACAGACCTGCGTCGATTCATTCGAGAAACGTCTCATCACCAAAGGCGTGACAGACGGCTACAACACACAGATACTCGCAGGTTTGAAAGCAGGCGAAAAGGTTGTAAGCAAAGGCGCCATCAACGTGAAACTGGCACAAGGCTCAGCGGCATTAGATCCACATGCAGGTCACGTTCATTAATTAAGAGGAGGTGTCTATGTTAAATAAAATCATCAGATTTTCATTAGAGAACAAGTTGTTCGTACTCGTCGGTGCGCTCTTGTTGATAATAGGAGGTTACACCTCGATGCGTCAGATGGACATCGACGTCTTCCCTGACCTCACCGCTCCTACCGTCGTCGTCATGACCGACGCTCATCGTAT
>SUWV01000010.1 GCA_015061315.1 Lentimicrobiaceae bacterium | reverse complement strand
TGTTCATGAAGACTTCTTTGAGAGGCTTGTCATCGCCTGTTGTATAAATACTGATTTCTTCCAAAGAACTTATTCTATCGTTAGCGAAAGCAGGAGTGCGTTTTCCATCGAGCAATGACTCAACAACTAATTTTCCTGTGCCTTGACCTGAAACCAAGAACAATCCCGGTTTACCTGAAATAGCTACTACTTTACTTAAATCCATTTCTATACTTAATATTAATGTTTTAGTTTTTAATTTTGCGCAAAGATAATAAAAAGTCATAAGGCAAAGAACGAAAGGAGAATTTTTTTTAAATCTGAAAAATTGAAAACCTGAGAACTTGAAAATCTTCAAATTCTCAGTTTTTTTTATAATTATAAACTTATTGACTTATACAAACTCAATAACTCTCTATGAGACATGTCAATGATATATTGTTTATTAACATTGGTATCATCGACGCGTCTCTACTCGGTGACTCGGTGACTTGGCGACTTAAAAAATGAGACGCACCATAATATGGTTAAAATATGATTTCGTCATTTTCATATAAAGATATATCAACCATATTAGTGTCACGTCTCTACTCGGTGACTTGGCGACTTAAAAAAATCTTTAGACTTTAGACTTTAGACTTTAGACTTTTTCTTATCTTTGCAAAAACGTAAAAAATTTCATGTCATGCAAAAGATAATATCTCCTTCCCTATTGTCAGCCGACTTCCTTCATTTAGCCGACGACATCAAAATGCTCAATGAAAGTCAAGCCGATTGGTATCATTTAGACATCATGGACGGCGTATTCGTTCCCAACATATCTTACGGCATTCCCGTAGTGCAGGCGATAAACAAGATGGCGACTAAGCCTTTAGACGTCCATCTGATGATAGTGGAGCCTGACAGATATTTCGAGAAGTTTAAAGAAGCTGGCGCAGAAATAATAACATTTCATTATGAAGCATCTACGCATCTCCATCGTTCTGTACAAAAGTTAAAATCAATGGACGTGAAAGCTGGCGTAGTTCTCAACCCTCACACTCCGGTGTCGGTATTAGAAGACATCTTGGGCGATTTAGATCTAGTATTGCTGATGTCGGTGAACCCAGGCTTCGGCGGACAGAAATTCATCGAGAGGACATATTCCAAGATTGAGAAGCTGCGCGAGATGATCGACAAGAACGGATATAACACTATGATAGAAGTAGATGGCGGCGTCAATACCGAGAACGCCTCTAAGTTGTTCGCAGCAGGTGCCAACGCCTTAGTTGCAGGCAACGCTGTGTTTAAATCGGAAGACCCTAAGAAGACTATTGAATTATTAAAATTATAAACATAAAAAATAACTAACATGAACGAATGTGTTTTAAATCTCACTCCTGAATGCGTATGGAAAGAATTTCATGGCATTTTGGCAGTACCACGTCCTTCAAAGAAAGAAGGCAAAATGGTTGAATATCTCATCAACTGGGCTAAAGAACATAAGGTAGAATATATCGTTGAAGAATGCGGCAACGTCATCATGAAGGCTCCTGCAACACCAGGCTTCGAAGACCGCAAGACTATCATCTTACAAGCACATACCGACATGGTATGCGAGAAAAACAGCGATAAGGTACACGACTTCGAGAACGACCCTATCGAGGCTATTATAAAAGGTGACTGGCTCCACGCTAACGGAACGACACTCGGTGCCGACGACGGTATCGGTGTAGCAGCAGCATTGGCAGTCATCGCTGACCCTACAGTACAACACGGTCCTATAGAATGTATCTTCACCGTTGACGAAGAGACAGGACTCACCGGAGCAGAGAAATTAGACCCTAAAGACTTCAGCGGTCGTATCTTGCTCAACCTTGACTCAGAAGACGAAGGCGAGATCTTCATCGGCTGCGCCGGCGGCATGGACACCATCATCAAGGTTTATTACAGAATGGAACCAGCTCCAAGAAGGAGCGTCGCCTATACCATCATGGTAAGCGGCCTCAAAGGCGGTCACTCCGGCGACGACATCAACAAGAACTTAGCTAACGCCAACAAACTCCTCACAAGAATATTATGGCAAGGTGCTAACGAGTTCGACCTCAGAATCTATGACATTCAAGGCGGCAACCTCCGCAACGCCATAGCACGCGAGGCAATGGCTGTAGCTTTCGTACCAGAAGAGTTCCAGGAAGAATTTGAAGAGTTCGTGAAAGTGATGGAAGCCAACTTCCAAAGAGAATATCAGGTCACAGAGCCTAACCTCTCCGTCAAGGCAAACGTCGCTGAAATACAGCCAGAGTTAGTCATTGACGAAATGACACAGTTCGACTTGCTCAACGCACTCTATGCTTGTCCTCACGGCGTCATTGCTATGTCGCAGACAATTCCTAACTTCGTTGAGACATCTACCAACCTTGCTTCAGTGAAGAAAAAAGAAGGTTTCTTCTTCATCCAAACATCACAAAGAAGTTCCATCGAGTCATCGAAAGAAGACGTCGCCAATATGGTTGAAGCTGTATTTAACCTCGCTAACGCAGAAGTCTTACACACCGACGGTTATCCAGGCTGGACACCAAATCCAGACTCAGAGATTCGCAAGGTAGCTGAGAAATGCTATAAAGATCGTTTTGGCGTAGAGCCAAAAGTAAAGGCTATCCACGCAGGTTTGGAATGCGGCTTGGTAGGCGACAAAATCGCAGGCATGGATATGATTTCATTCGGTCCTACCCTACGCGGCGTCCACTCACCAGACGAGAGAATCGAAATCCCTACAGTACAGAAATTCTGGGATTTGTTGAAAGATATTTTGGTTAATGCACCGAAACAATAAAGTGTAGAGTTCATAGTTTATAGTTTAGAGTAGTTAAAAGTTGAAAGTTTCTATGTTTAAAGTGTATAAACTTTCCACTCTTAACTCTAAACTGTAAACTACTCTAAACACTAAACTTTAAACTATAAACTTTAAAAAAATGAGCATCAAAAATTTAGAACCTAATGGATTGTGGAAGAACTTCTATGAATTGACACAGATTCCACGTCCTTCAAAGAAAGAAGAGAAAGTTGTTGCTTTCTTAAAACAATTTGGCGAGAACTTAGGTCTTGAGACCATCGTTGATAAAGTCGGTAACGTCATCATCCGTAAGCCTGCTACTCCAGGTTACGAAGACAGAATGGGCGTTGTGTTACAAGCACACGTCGATATGGTTCCACAGAAGAACTCTGACAAAGTACACGATTTCGAGAAAGACCCTATTGAGACACGCATCGAAGACGGTTGGGTAAAAGCTAACGGCACAACACTCGGCGCTGACAACGGCGTTGGTGCAGCAGCAGCGATGGCAGTTCTCGAAGCAACAGATTTAGTTCACGGACCTATCGAAGGTCTCTTCACAATTGACGAAGAAACAGGCATGACAGGCGCTAACGCTTTAGAACCAGGCGTCTTGAAAGGCGACATCCTCATCAACATGGACTCTGAGACAGAAGGCGAACTCTACGTTGGTTGCGCCGGCGGCATCGACACTTGCGGTTACTTCACACCTAAGTTTGAAGACGTACCTGCAGGTTCAAAGGCATTCCAACTTATAGTAAAAGGATTAAAAGGCGGTCACTCAGGCATGGACATCATCTTAGGTCGCGCCAACGCTAACAAGGTGATGAACGCATTGTTATTGAAAGCTACAGAAAAATTCAACGCAAGAGTCGCTGACATCCAAGGCGGAAGCTTACGCAACGCAATACCACGTGAATCATTCGTGACAATCACAGTTCCTGAAGCAAAGGCAGAAGAATTGTTAGCATACGTTCCTGAGTTTGAAGCTGTCGTTAAGGAACAATTCGCAGCTGTTGAACCAGAAATGAGCATCACTGTCGTTCCAGCAGAAATGCCAGCAAAAGTCATCGATAAAGAAACTATCGCAAAACTCATCGAAGCTGTCGCTAAATATCCTAACGGCGTCATCGCCATGTCAAAAGACTTTGAAGGCACAGTAGAGACATCATCGAACTTAGCTATCGTAAAATTAGTCGACGGTCAGATCATGACAGCATCATTACAACGTAGCTTAGTCGATGCAAGCAAAGACGAGTTGGCAGCAGAAATGCGTAAGGTTTTGGAAAGCTGCGGCGCAAGAGCAGAGTCGACAGGTTCATATCCAGGCTGGAAACCAAACATCAACTCTATCATCTACAACACAATGAAGAAAGTGTACGCCGACAAATACGGCAAGACACCAAAGACAATGGTTATTCACGCTGGTTTGGAATGCGGCATCTTAGGTTCAAAATATCCTAACTGGGATATGGTTTCATTCGGACCTACTTTGGTATTTCCTCACTCACCAGACGAAGCTCTTAAGATCGACACAGTGCCATTGTTCTGGGACTTCTTGGTTGAGACCTTGAAGAATGTACCGGTGAAATAAGACAACAAGTCTACAAGACTACAAGACCACAAGTGGAGACGTGTCAAATATGAATGATTGATGCGTCTCTGCTTAATTTATAATGCTTAATTCACAATGAATAATTACGTTATTTTAGCGAAGGAAAAGTCTATTATGAGTGATATTCACGGAAGCATTTTCTTAACTCATTGTTTAGCAACAAAATAAATATTATTATTTTTTTTAAGAAAATATTTTTTCTTTAAGAAAAATTTACTACTTTTGCAACTCAATTTAGAGGGAAAATTAAGAAGAAAAAATACATAAGACAATGAAACGCACATTTCAACCATCAAACAGAAAACGTAGAAACAAACACGGCTTCAGATCAAGAATGTCAACAGCCAATGGTCGTAAAGTTTTAAAAGCACGTCGTGCTAAAGGCAGAAAGAAACTTACAGTTTCTGACGAATATTAATTCTGTTACGCCGTACCTAATAATTATTATTTAAGGTTAAAGGAAATCCGGTCACTAAGTGGTCGGATTTTTTTATTTTAGGTCAACAGTCTACTGACACGGACCACAGACTTCATTCATTATCCTTTTTATCCTCAATCATCTTTATCATATCAAATTTGAATACTGTCGCTTTGGTGATACTTTTATTCAATTCATACCCTATCAATATAAGAATACAGTTAAAATAAATCCATATCACAAAGATAATCAAGCCTCCGATAGAACCATAAAGAAGGTTGTAGGTAGAAATGTTAGAGATATAAAAATTGAATAATATTGTTCCAACGATAAACAATCCCGTAAACAGAAGCGAGCCTGGAGTAAAGAGCTTAAACCTTTTACTACGAGGATTGCCGAAGTGATATAGAAGCGAGACCGCCACAATCAAGGCGAAGATAATTATAATCCACCGTAATAAATTAATAAGGAAGGTAACGAAGCCGTTATAGAAATGTATCTTGACAAAAAATATCGGCAGCAGTTTCTGTCCTAAGGTCATCAAGACTATTGATAACAACAGCAAAGCCACAAACATAAGCATCACTAAGATAGAATAAATCTGTTGTTTCATAAATGAGACCTGACCGAACTCGTTGTCACCCATATTAAAACCGCGGAAAAAAGAACTCACTGCGCTTGTGCTGAAATAGAAAGCTAACAAAAGACCTATCGACATAAGACCGCCGTGTTCTATCGACATGATTTCGTTTATCGTAGAAGACACACTGTCGTAGGTTCCAGGTGGAAGTATATCTTGAAGAGCCTCGAGTATGTTAGCCGTCACTCCTTGTAAAGGGAAGTAAGGAATGAGCGTAAACAGAAACAATATCATCGGGAACAAAGCGAGGAAGACATTGAAAGCCACAGCAGCTGCGCGGTCAATGAGATTGACCTGAGTGAAACCTCTGACAAAATAGACAAGGACATCATAAAGAGGAACGCCGCCGAAACCTGGTATCACGACAAGACGTAAAACTGATTTAACACGTTCTACGACATCTTCAAAATAAGTTTTTATTTTATCAAACGACTTCATAACAGAACAACAGCTGAGATACGATAATTGCTACGTGTAAAAAATATTTTTTTTGCGAAGATAATAAAAAATAAGTCAAGGTATCAACAAGACGACAAGAGTACGAGTATTTTTTTATCTTTGTAGAAAATTATAATATATGGAAAATCGCATATCTCACGAAGGCATCGTCACGAAAATAGATGGCGAGAATATAGAAATAAAGATTTTATCGAAAAGCTCATGTGTCTCATGTAATATAAAAGGTGCGTGCAATATGTCGGAGATGCAGGAGAAAATCATCAGCATTCCTGCTCCAAAAGATAAAAATTTATCTATAGGACAAGAGGTAAAAATCAGCATGGGATTAGGTCAGGCTAACCGTGCCGTCATCTTTGCATACGTCATTCCCGTAATAATATTAATCTCGATGATATTTATTCTCAACGCTTTAAAAATAGACGAAGGCATCAACGCCTTAATTTCCATAGGGACATTAATACCATATTACCTTATTTTATATCTTTTCAAAGACAAAATAAAGCGTAAATTCGAGTATGAAATTCAATAAAAAATTGCGGAAACAAAAAAAATTAATTGTTATATTTGTGGACTAAAAGTCACAAAGGCATTAAGTCTCATGGTTCTATGTCTATGCGTCTTCGCGACTTTAAGTCTTTTTTATTAAACATTAAATACTATTATTGTGAACGACATCTTACTCTATTCTCTCATTGTACTCGGAGTCTTGGGAGGCATTTTAGCGGTTATTTTGTACATAGTCGCACAGAAGTTCAAGGTAGAAGAAAATCCTTTAATTGATGAAGTAGAATCTGCTCTTTCTGGAGCTAACTGTGGCGGTTGCGGTTTTGCAGGCTGTCGTGCTTTCGCCGAAGCTTGTGTAAAATCGGCACACGACAAGAACAATCTCAGCGGTTTGACATGTACAAGTTCCGACATGTCGAAGGTTGCAGCGATTCTTGGTCTCACAGTAGAAGCCGCAGAACCAAAGATTGCGGTAGTACGTTGCAACGGCACTCGCGTCAATGCTCCAAAGAAGACACATTATGAAGGAGCCGACATCTGCGCTTTCGCACATACATTATTCGCTGGCGGCAGCGGCTGTCCTAACGCTTGTCTTGGTCTCGGCGACTGTGTAAAGAAATGCGCTTTCGATGCTATCCACATCGACGAGGAAAAAGGCATTGCTGTCGTTGATGAAGACAAATGCGTCGGTTGCGGCACATGTGCCAAAGCATGTCCTCGCGGTGTAATAGAGATTCGTCCTAAAGGCAAAAACAACCGCCGTATATATGTAAGCTGCGTCAATATAGAAAAAGGTGCCATCGCCATGAAGAACTGTAACGTCAGTTGTATTGGCTGTCAGAAATGTCTCAAAGAGTGTCCTTTCGACGCTATTGAGATGCGTGGCACATTAGCTTATATCAATCCTGACAAATGCAAGCAATGTCGCAAGTGCGTCGATGTTTGTCCGAGAGGAAGCATCTTGGCAATAAACTTCCCTCCTCGTAAGCCAAAAGTAGAAGCAACAGAATCAGTAAATAACGAAAGTAAAGAATAAGCGTATGAATCCTAAGAAAACATTCCCTAAGGGTGGCGTTCATCCTGAAGAAAACAAACTTTCGTCAGACAAACCCATAATAACATTCCCTATTCCTAAACAAGTCATTATTCCGTTGGGACAATGTCTTGGAGCTCCAGCAGAAGCTATTGTTAAAAAAGGCGATGAGGTGAAAGTAGGTCAGCTCATCGGAACCGCGAGAGGTTTCATCTCTGCCAACGTACACTCCTCAGTGAGCGGCAAGGTCACCAAAGTCGATGAGATAATGGATCACACAGGCTATCGCAAGCCCGCTATCTTCATTGACGTAGAAGGCGACGAATGGTTAGAAGGCATCGATACCTCAGATAAATTAGTCGGAGAGATAACATTATCTCGCGAAGAGATAATCAACAGAGTAAAAGACCACGGCATCGTCGGTATGGGCGGCGCCACATTCCCTACAAATGTAAAACTCTCGATACCGAAAGACAAAAAAGCCGAGTTCGTAATCATCAACGCTGCAGAATGTGAGCCTTATCTTACCTGCGACAACCGACTTCTTCTTGAGAAGCCTAACGAATTTTTAGTCGGAGTGAAAGTAGTGATGAAAGCCGTCGATGCTCCAAAAGCTATCATAGGCATTGAGGTGAATAAGCTCGAAGCAGCTAAGTTATTAGACGATATAATAAAAGGTGACGAATATTTCTCAGGCATCGAGGTTCAGCCTTTGCAGACAAAATATCCGCAAGGCGGCGAGAAACAGCTCATCAAGGCTTGTACCGGAAGAGAGGTCCCATCAGGTAAACTACCTATCGAGACAGGCTGCGTCGTCGTCAACGTAGCATCGACATACGCCATTTATGAAGCCGTACAGAAAAACAAGCCGCTCATCTCCAGAGTGGTGACAGTGACAGGCAAGTCAGTAAAAAATCCTTCCAACTTCTTAGTGAGAATAGGAACGTCTTCGACAGCGCTGATAGAAGCTGCTGGCGGACTTCCAGAGAACACCACTAACATCATCAATGGCGGTCCTATGATGGGCAAATCGGTTTCTGTCAATGAGTTTCCTGTCATAAAAGGAACATCAGGAATCTTGATGATGACCGACAAGGAGGCACAGCCACGTAAAGTTGGCAACTGTCTGCGCTGCGGCAAATGTATCAACGCCTGTCCTATGGGATTGGAGCCATTCCTCCTCTGCCGCTTGTCGAAGAACAATATGTTTGAAGACACCGAACTCAACCGCATCATGGACTGCATAGAATGTGGCTCATGCGAGTTCACCTGCCCGGCTAACATTCCATTGTTGGACTACATACGTTATGGCAAGAATAAGACAGGACAATTAATTCGTTCACGTAACCAGAAATAATTTTAAAGATGAATAACTACACAATATCAGGCTCGCCTCACGTTCATGGCGGAGAGAGCACAAAGAAAATAATGTATAGCGTCATCATTGCTTTGATGCCTGCGTTCTTATTTTCCATCTATTACTTCGGCTTCAGTGCAGTACGCGTCACTTTGATAGCAGTAGCAGCCTGCGTCCTAACAGAATGGCTGATTCAGAAATTCCTCATCAAAGGAGAATGCACTATAGGCGATGGCTCAGCAATAATAACTGGTATGCTGCTGGCTTTCAACTTACCTTCTAACATTCCAGCCTGGATGATAATAGTAGGTTCTATCGTAGCTATCGGCATCGGTAAGATGTCGTTCGGCGGTTTAGGCAACAACCCTTTCAACCCTGCATTGGTAGGACGTGTCTTCATGCTCATCTCCTTCCCTGTCGCGATGACGACATGGCCAGCTCCACAACCATTGTTCGGTTCACAGATCGACGGTTTCACAGGAGCCACGCTCTTAGGTTATGTGAAAGAAGGTCTCGCCAAAGGCGTCTCTGCAAGCGAACTCACAGTTTATGAAAACATAGAGCCTATGATTTACAGCGGCTCACTCGGAGAGATAGGTTCTATCGCCATCATCATCGGCGGTCTCTTCTTGATATTCAGAAAAGTCATCGACTGGCAGACACCTGTCATCATCATTGCAACAGCAGGTATCATCGCAACAGTATGCTGGCTCATCGACCCTACTCAGTTCGTACATCCAATGATTCACATCTTCGGCGGTGGAATGATGCTCGGAGCATTCTTCATGGCAACAGATATGGCTACATCGCCAATGACGATGAAAGGCAAGATAGTATTCGCCATCGGCATCGGAGCCTTGACAATCATCATCAGAATATGGGGAGCCTATCCTGAAGGAATGTCATTCGCGATACTTATCATGAATGCCTTCGTTCCATTAATTAATAAAATGTGCAAACCATCACGTTTCGGTAATCCTGTAAAACAATAAGATTATGGCAGCAAAGAAAGATACATTATTAAATATGTTCGTAGCCTTGTTTGTGATATGCGTGGTATCAGGCGGCGTCTTAGGTCTCGTTTATAATGCAACGAAAGACCCTATCGCGGCAGCTGAAAAAGCCAAGAAGACTGAGGCTATAAAGAACGTACTACCAGAATTTCAAGAACTTAAAGATATGAATGTAAAGTCGGCGATGGAAGATGCAGAACTTCCTTTCCACTTAGCTTACGACAAGGACGGTAACTTCATAGGAGCTGCCGTTGAGACATTCACCAACAAAGGCTTCAGCGGTAACATCTCATTGATGGTAGGCATATTGGCAGACGGGACAGTGAACAACATATCCGTTCTTCAACACGCTGAGACACCAGGCTTAGGTTCTAAGATGTCGGAGCCAAGTTTCAAAGATCAGTTTAACAACAAACACGTTGACTCATTCAACTTCAACGTCAAGAAAGACGGAGGCGATGTAGATGCCATCACAGCAGCCACCATCAGCTCGAGAGCTTTCTGCGATGCAGTAAATCGTGCAATATCAACATTTGAAAACAACAAAGGAGGATTTTAATCATGGCAAACTGGAATAATTTAACAAAAGGATTCTTCAGAGAAAATCCTATCTTAGTACTTCTTCTCGGATGCTGTCCTACCTTGGCAACAACCACGAGTGCCATCAACGGACTCTCCATGGGATTGGCAACGACATTCGTTCTCATATTATCAAACATGAGCATCTCATTGCTAAAGAACTTCATTCCTAACAAAGTTCATATTCCTTGTTACATCGTTGTTATCGCCTCTTTTGTGACAGTGTTGCAACTTTTGATGCAAGCTTACTTACCAAGCATTTACGAGACACTCGGATTGTTCATTCCACTCATCGTGGTGAATTGCATCGTCTTAGGACGAGCAGAAGCTTACGCTTCAAAAAACAATGTCTTAGATTCTGCTGTCGATGGAATCAGCATGGGTTTAGGTTTTGCTATGGCTTTAACGATATTAGGTTCTATCCGCGAGATATTGGGCAGCGGCTCAATCTTCGGCTGGAAATTCATCGAAGGCGACGCCATCTTAGTCTTTGTCCTCGCTCCAGGCGCATTCATCGCAATGGGTTATCTCATCGCCATCATGAACAGATTATTAAAGAAATCAAAATAAGTTATTGACAATTAAAGATAATTAGATATGGAATACTTGATAATATTTATATCGGCAATATTTGTAAACAATATTGTATTGACACAGTTCCTCGGCATCTGCCCTTTCCTCGGTGTGTCTAAGAAAATATCCACCTCATTAGGTATGGGCGCCGCCGTTATCTTCGTCATAACTTTAGCTACTATAGTGACATGGCTCATCCAGCATTATCTGTTAAATCCTTTTAACTTAGGATTCTTACAGACTATAGCCTTCATCTTAGTCATCGCCTCTTTGGTACAGATGGTTGAGATCATATTGAAAAAGATCAGCCCATCCTTATATGCAGCTCTCGGCGTTTTCTTGCCGCTTATCACCACCAACTGCTGCGTCCTCGGTGTCGCTATCTTAGTAATACAAAAAGACTTCGGACTTTTAGAAGGTACGATATACGCCTTGTCAAACGGCGTCGGTTTCACCTTAGCCTTGGTGATATTTGCAGGATTACGCGAACAATTAGCATTATCTGACGTACCAAAAGGAATGCAAGGCGTGCCTATCGCTTTAGTGACAGCAGGTATCTTAGCCTTAGCTTTCATGGGATTCGCAGGTCTTGTTTAAAAACTGAGAATCTGAAAAATTGAAAATCTGAGAATTGGGTTAAGGTTTAAGGCTTAATATCAATTACTCCTTAAACCTTTATCCTTTAACTCTCTAACCCTTTAACCCTTTAAACAACACTCAACCTAAGCCAAAAATGCCCAAACGTCTTCTCTCACTCGATGTACTCAGAGGCGCCGACATATTTTTCTTAGTCGGTCTGCAGCCTGTTTTGTTAAAAGTATTATTAGCTTTAGACATCGACTTTCTCAACAACACATTATTATATCAATTAGATCACGTTCGATGGGAAGGCTTCAGCTTATGGGATTTGGTGATGCCATTATTCCTGTTCATGTCGGGAGTGACAATTTCGGATGTAAAGTCGACAAACTTATTTTAGGACGCTTCCGCGATATGACGACGATAGATCCCGATGGCAACATCGTCTTTTGTCCGTGGTTCGATTACACATATATCTGGAGCAGCCTCACCTTCTGTTGCACTTTATATTCTTTATAAGAATAAAAGATTTGTTAAGATTTAAGTCACCAAGTAGAGACGTGACATATTACACCGATGAAAATAAACACGATGTAATTGGTGCGTCTTTTTTAGTGATGGAGTTTATATAAAAGACAACAAGTCTACAAGTTCAAAGTTAATTATTATCTTTGCATTATGAAAAATCTCTTCTCCATAATGCTGATGATATTGTTAATGAATATTAACATTACAAATGTTAATGGGCAATATCATTTTGACGTAAGTAATCATGATTATGAAATCAGGAATGTCATCGACAATAATCTCGATGGCTGCAACTACCTCATCGTCACTCCCGACAATCAAGGCATCAAGCAATGGGCTGACACGCTTGCAAGATTTCGCAACGAACAAGGTATCTTGACGAAAGTCGTCACGCTCAGCGAAATCGAAGAAAACTATCCTATACATATCAGAGATTATTTTAACGATATATATAAGAATTGGTATTTAGTGCCTTCTGCCATTTTGCTTCTCGGCGACTATAGTCTCGATAAAACACAAGGCATCGCTACTTTCTATCTCAAAGACAATACGGAGTCAGACCTCCCCTACCTCACCGACAATAAGCTCGTCGATTTCAACAACGACAATCTTCCTGAGATAGTCATCGCTCGTATGCCAGCAGCAAATGCTCAGCAGGCGGAGTTGATGGTGAAGAAGACAATGCGTTATGAGAGATTTCCTTCTACGAATCCAAATTACTACAATCGTCCTGTCACAGCAGCGGGCTTTGAAGAAAACCGATGGTTTCAGTTATGCTCCGAGGTCGTTGCCGGTTATTTTGAGAAGATTGGCAAGACGCCTAATAGACTCAACGCTATATTTTATGGCAAGCCCGACTCTATATGGTCGTCTGCAGACAACACCGATAAGATAATAGATTATTTCGGACCTAATGGCTTGAATTATATTCCTTCCGACATCAGACATCTCACGAAGTGGGACGCTAATCAAAACGATTTATGCAAAGCCATCAACGATGGAACTTTCATCATCCAGCATCGCGACCACGGACAGTATCAAGCGTGGTCAAATCCGTATCTCTCTAATAATGAGATAAACGGATTAGACAACGAAGATTTAACCTTTGTCATGTCGGCAAATTGCAGGACTGGTAATTTCAATTTTGGCAATGGCGACAACGATTGTTTTGCAGAGCGTTTCATGAGAGTTGAAAACGGAGCTGTCGCGATAATAGCTGCTTCCGAGACATCTTATTCTTTCGTCAACGACACTTACGTCTGGGGATTTTACGATTATCTTTGGAACGACTTCATGCCCGACTACGGCAGCAATAATGTAGTTTTCAAATATCCTGCCTTCGCCAATGTCTACGGGAAATACTTCTTAAAACAAGCATCGTGGCTTAGCCTCAGCATAAACAAAAAAATCACATACAATCTTTTCCATTATTTCGGCGACGCCTTTCTGCAACTAAACACCGAGATGCCTGAAGAAATCGACATCTCATATCCTAAAGAAATATTAACAGATTGTTCTTCATTCACTATAAAAAAAGACAAAGACACAAGAGTCGCGGTTTCTCATAATGGAAATATTATAGCGACTTCTTTTGGAGAGGACAGTGTCATTAATATAAAGCCATTTCTATACGAGACAAAACTTAAAGTAGTGGCTACCAAGCAAGATCATTATCGTCATGAAGCTTATATCGAAGTAAAAAGTCATTTAAGCGATGATGATTTAAAAATATATCCTAATCCCGTCGAAGATGTTTTATTTGTTGAAAGCAGAAATATTGAAGGTGTAGAGATTTATAATTCATTAGGTCAGAAGTTAATTTCCATTAACAATAATGGCAATTTAGAGAAACTCGATATTGATTGCAGCTCATTAAAAAAAGGACTCTTTCATCTTCATATCATCTATGAAGATAAAAGAGTCGGTAGAAGTTTTATTGTTATGTAATGACGAAAGACTAAAGTCTAATGACTAATGACTAATGGTTATCCTTTAGACTTTCGTCATTAGACATCAATTTACATTTTCCAATTTCGTATTATTACCCCATTTGTCTAAGTTGAAAGTCAAGCTGAAGCGCAAAGTACTTTCGAGAGGGTTAGTACCAGAAGTTGCTGTATTATTGACAGGTACTAAATAAGATACGTCGATAGTGAAGACATTATATTTCAAGCCAGCGCCGAATGTCAAATAGCGGCGGTTACCTTTCATCTGAGCTTCGTGGAAGAAACCTGTTCTCACTGTGAAGATATTGTTATACCAATATTCAGCGCCGAGACCGAGAGTAAACTCTTTCAGTTCTTCCTTAAATCCTGTTGGAGCATCGAAGAAAGATTGTATCATACCTTGAACGAGGCCTACGTTATCATCTTTACCTGATTCTACTTTAGGCTCACCATCTTCAAATATTACAGCGCCAGTAACAGGATCTCTCATGTAGATAGGAGGTGTTGGAACTAATAATTTATTTAAGTCGAAGGAGAATGCCAATGAGTTATAATCGTCGATGTCTAATTTCAAGGTTGGACCTAAGCGTAAGTTAGTAGGGATGAAATCTTTTTCCAGGTTAGCTTCGTTATAATTCATCTTAGAACCTATGTTAGTGATAGCGACGCCCCATGAGAAGTTAGCGTCTAAACCACTGAACCAATTAACGTCTCTTGTGTAATACACTGCAACGTCGGCAGCTACAGAGATAGCAGCTTTTGAATAATCCTGGACGCCTTGTGTAAGATTAGAGTATATGAAACGACCTGCCACAGAACCAGATATGTATTTACCCAACTTACGAGAATATGCCACATCGATAGCCCACTCGTTAGGTGAATATGTTCCTAAATTGTAGTTATCATCATTAGTAAAAATAATATCACCGAGGCTGAAGTAGCGCAAAGTAGCTGCTACTGTCGACTTAGGGCTCACACGTTTTGAAACGCCCAAGTAAGCGATATTCATATCAGGGACTAATTTTCTTAACCAAGGGCTATAAGCCAAACCTACTGAGAAATCTTCTTCGATGAAAGCATATTTAGCAGGGTTCCAATGCATTGAATAAACGTCAGGAGATGTTGATACACCCACATCACCCATAGCCGATGATCTCGCATCAGGGGCAATCATCATAAATGGAACAGCCGTAGATATTACGTTATAATCTAAATTTTGTCCTAAGACCTGATCAACACTCTCTTGAGCTTTAACGCCATTGACTGCGAAAAGCATCACAAACAACAAAGTAAAAAATTTAATTCTTTTCATATTCTTAATAAATAATTTCAAAATTAACGTACTGACTAATCTATTATTATGTAACGATTGGAAAAAAGTTCTGCAAAGATAATAATTATTTAATTATCAATTTAGAATATCCTGATGTTTCTTCATTATGTGCATTTTTTATTGTCACATTATACATATATATGCCAGCTTTCAGTGAGGCTCCGCTATCCGATTTACCGTCCCAACGTATAGGTTCGCTTCTTGTCGTTGTTCCGTAACTACTTTCTTCTATAGTCCTCACGAGCTGCCCCATAACATCATATATTTTTATCACAATATCGATTTCATTATCTTTCTGATTATGTTCAAAAACGAAATTGGTATTGTCGCTCATAGGATTAGGGTAGTTACTTACATTCTCTATATTGATAATTCTGCCTTTAACTACATTAAAACTAATCGTTGCTGTATTAGAGTTATTGTATATATCCCAAGCTCTGAATGTCAAAATATGTTCGCCTTCGTTAAGGTCGTATAATTTATATGTCAAGGATCCGAACTCGTCGCTTGATGTTGGTGCATTATAGAATTGATTAAGACTGTATGTCTTGTTTGTTGCACCAGAAAGTGTAGCCGTAATATCGTGACCAATGCCGGCACTTGAAGTATTGATACCGTTGTTATCTTTAAGATATGCTATAAGAAGCGGATTTTCGTTTGTCATAGAGCCATCAGCAAAATGTTCATCGTCGATAAATAATTTTATTTCAGGACCTTCATCATCGAAGACAACATCTTCATTCAAGCCACCGACTATAATATTAGAATAAAAACCTTGAGCATCGTCTTTATCGCTATATGCGTACATACTTATCAAGCCATTACCATAGCTGTAATTAATATCTTTAGGCAAGGTTAAATCAGCAGAGAAAACACCATTCGTTATCTTAGCCTTACCTGTGTATATCAGGTTGTTTCTTAACTTAAAAGCGAACACTTCAGCTTCATTACCATAAGTATTGTACGTCACATCCTTATCATAAATATTGATATGTAACAAGCCATTAAAGTCAGACAAATGTGTTCCGAAAGGGTCATTAATCACACCTTTAATATTGATTGTTTGCAAGGCTTTCAAGGTATCGGTCTCATTTACATCATGTTCGTTTATGGATGTAATTTCCACTGTATTTTCCGGATAATTGAGTTTCAATGCTGGGTCACCGAAATACACGTAGGCTTTGGAGTTGATGTCACCCACTTGTTTTGCGTGTAAATATATATCTCCCATCGTGATGAATTCACCTCCTTCCATATCGAAAAGATGTTCATAGAGCAACTTCATCAATTCGTAGTTCGGAGAAGCGAAAGTCACTCTTGCAGTTGTCATCATTGCGATAGCACCTCCATGATGATTCAGAAAGACGTATTCACCAGCCGACGTTCTCGTATGGTCATCGAAACGGCTGAACTCACAAGACGCAGTAATCATCAGATGAAGTTTAGGCGAGTTACGCCACGAGAATATATCTTCGTTTGTCAATATTCTTTCGCCAGCCCAGCCCACTTCTCCAGCATGGCCTATGTAGTTTATGATTGAGCTACCGAGTTCAACACGATTTGTAATAGCAGCATTACATTCAGGAGAACGCTGTCCACTCGATGTTGCCATCTGAGGATATGCGTCTAAATATATCTTATCGAAATCAACGGCATCACCTCTGTTATTTCTTATAATCTTTTCTAACTGCTCCGCATGATGCATATAATAAGTGTCGTCATCGTCAGCTATAAAAGTTATTGTCTTGCGCCACGACCCAACACTTTCTTCAGTCAAACTCAGATAACTCTCAATTTTATCAATCATTGCAGAAGCATCTTCTTGTGTAGTAACAGGCATTCTTCCTATCGCAACATCAATTGTCGATGTATTATCCATGGAGCCTTCATTGTCATCGAGACACACAAAGAAATCGTCGGTCACGACACAAGCACTTGAACACGACACCATAGATTCGTACGACGGAATGAAACAAACCTTACCACTCTTGTTTTTAAAGTCGTATGAGGCGTCACCGAAAAGCAGGACATATCTCAAACGCTTATTAGATTTATTATACAACATCTTTATGTAATCGCGTATAGCAGAGATGTCCTGCGCTCCACATGAAAACTCGTTATATATCTGCTGAGGGGTAACGATTTCTATCTCAAGATCATCAATACGGGAATGTATTTCTTGAAGACGTTTCGACTGCGAATAGAAATCAGGATGTGTTATTATCAGATAATCGAAGTCATATTTAGAATGGAGGTTCTGATTCGACACCATGGAAACGAAGTTGACAGTTTTATATGAGCTGCCGTCGAAAGCTACAAATTCATTCTCTGGCGAGCCTTTAACAGCAAACGATGCCACATTGGAAGAAAACTGCAGCTGTATTTTTTTAGGCTCCGTAGGCTCAGTCACGTCCCACAATTGCATCGACTTAGACGCATCGCTTATATCATAACGATAAATTTTCTCAGCGTTAAAACACTCTGGATTTCTAAAAATCATAACGCCTGGCATAAACTTCAACTTCCTCCAGGCATTGATTGAAATATAATCGAGCCATGCCGATGATGAAGATGTAGTCCTTGAATAAGACAAATCTATAGTAATATTATCTTTGTTTGAATTAAACTTAACATCACCAGTATTCAACATATTGGCATACAGACTTGTACTTGCATTTTTGGTAGAAGGAAGATTTTTTATCGTTACGCCATTAGCCTTAAAGATGAAGTCTGACTTGGAATAATTTCTCGATGCTACTTCAGCGTAAAGGTTACATTTCTTATCCTTGACGATATTGGGGAAGTTAAAAGAATAAGATCTAGACAATACGGCATCAAACTTATCGAAATACCACGTAGCTCCCATGTTGTTAAGGTTTTGCTCATCTTTCTCAACATATTGATAATCGAGAAAAGAATCTACTACTACATCAGCCTCTTCTTCTATAACGGCAGCGTTTTCTATACGTTTACCTTCGCCGAGATCGGTCGTCATAAAAACGTATGAATAATCCGAATAAGGATTAGGCTGTTTTTCATAAATTCCATTAACATTTTTCCATGTCACAGGACCGCGTGCATAGAAAACGATATAATCATCAGCATCAAAACTACCATCATTTTCGCCACTCACATAAATAGGAATCTCCACCAAATCGTCGTGACGTTTTTCTTTATTTATCGCAGGCAAGACACCTCCGCCATTATGATACAATCTGATATTCTTAGGATTTATGGCATCAACAGAAACACCCATTGAGACAAGTTCTGAATATGTAATCTTATACATACCCGTTGAAGTCAATGACATCTTATACCATTTTCCAGATGCGAGAACAGAATTATCTGTCGAATGATAAACGCTTCTTTTGTTAATATTCTTTAAGGAATAATGCACATCGAAAGAAAGTAGTCGCATCAACACATCATCTTTCTTGAAGAAAGGCATTATCTCGAAACACAGGTTGTGGTTATCGCGAGACGTTTTGATATAGTAATTATATAAAGGTAATGTATCGACAGCAGCATTAAGAAAAAGCGACTCATCGTCAGGCATCTTCTCATAAATTAAATTATCAACAAAAAGACTTACATCAACATCATCGGAATATATCGGAAAAGAACATCTGTAGAGAGGATGAGTATCGTTCATAAAGTCATCATACACTGCATTGGTAAATGCCAAGCGTCTTATAGTATCGTCATAAACCATTATCTCTTCGATACCATTCCATTTTATATCTACCGAAAATGAAGTCTCTGTTTGAGACCTCAGCGCAAAGACGTTTATGCATAGAAAGAAAGTCAGCAGAAAAAGCTTTATTTTAAAGTAGTTATGATACATATTTTATACCTAATTATTATTTTGCAAATATAACGAAATCAGTTGTTATTTATTATTGAAATCTCAATTAAAAAAATATATTTTCATCAAAATAATTCAAAAAAAATCCGTATAATTGCAAATTGAATTTATGTACATTTTTTTAATGACATAAAGCAATATAATCACATATTTTCAGTTAAGATAATAGTTAAAAATTATAATAATGCGAATAGGAATTAGTATTAAGTCATTACTAACAATGTTATTTGTTAGTGTTTTGTTGGTATCATGTAATTTCAATAAAAAGTCTTCTTCTTCACGAACAACAGGATGGGATTATAACGATCCAGACAACGGAGGCATGTTCGTATCAGATTTTCAGGAGCAGATTACGGGACCTGGGCTTGTCGGCATTGAAGGAGGAACTTTCACTATGGGTTCTACTTTAGAGAATGTCTATTACGAGTGGAACAACACTCCGAGAAATGTCACTGTCTCATCATTCTATATGGATCAGGCTGAAGTCAGCAACTTAGATTATCTTGAATATGTTAATTGGCTGACACGTGTCTACAAAGACTATCCGGAAGTCATTGCCAAGGCTCTCCCCGACACTTTGGTATGGCGCAGTTCTATGTCGTACAACGAGCCAATGATAGAAGTTTATTTCCGTCATCCAGCATATAGAGATTATCCTGTGGTTGGCGTAAGCTGGCAACAAGCAAACGATTACGCATTATGGCGCTCTGACAGAGTCAATGAAAAGATATTGGTTGACGCTGGCGTTTTGTCATACAACAAAGAACAAACCAAAGACAATTATTTCAGCACCGATGCTTATTTAGCAGGCAAATACAACAGTGCCGTCAACAGCAACACTTCAAACACGACAGCCGAAGGCAACGGTAAAGTGAAAGTAGAAGACGGACTCCTTTTACCTAAGTACAGACTTCCCACTGAAGCAGAATGGGAATATGCAGCATTGGCTCTCGTCGGCAATGTCGCAAACGGAAACATTGTCGAACGCAAGGTATATCCTTGGAACAGCGACTCAAAAGGCATGAGATCAAGCGAGTCGAATTATATCGGTTCTTTCGTAGCTAACTTCAAGAGAGGCAATGGTGACTATATGGGTCTCGCTGGCAGCTTGAACGACGGTGCAGCTTTTGCAGCTCCTGTGATATCATACTGGCCAAACGACTTCGGCTTATACAACATGGCAGGTAATGTATCAGAATGGGTACTCGACGTATATCGTCCTCTTTCATACGAAGACTTCGACGACTACAACCCTTATCGCGGCAACCTGTACAACAGCGAGATATTCTCAGACAACACAGAACTAAACGATACTACAAGAGCCAAACGTGAGGCCGCATACAACCTCAACTATAACGACGGAGACTTCGCTTCAACAATACAAGGCGACTGGAATAACAGCAGCGAGTCACCAGAAAAATACACAGGACAAATGTACGATTATGCCAATACAACATTAATATCTGACAAATCAAGAGTATATAAAGGCGGTTCATGGGCTGACGGTCCTTATTACTTAAGTCCTTCAACACGTCGATTCATGAATGAGGACGAAAGCTCTGCCACTGTAGGCTTTAGATGTGCCATGAATAAAATTGGCAGCGCATTAACAAGATAAACAATTGTTTTAACTAATGTAAGCCGTCATAAATAAAGACGGCTTTTTTTTCGTCTAAGAAATAATATGATAGAACAGATATATAAACTCTATTCTCAAAAATACCGCGTCACGACCGACAGCAGAAAGATAGACGATGGCAGCGTCTTCTTCGCACTCAAAGGCGAACACTTCGACGGCAACGACTTCGCATATCAGGTAGCAAACGACAACATAGCAGCCTGCGTTGTAGCTGACAGAAAAGACCTCCCCTATCACGAACGACTATTCATTGTCGATGACAGCCTGACAGCATTGCAACAGTTGGCCAAGATGCACAGAGAAAGATGCGGCATACCCGTCATCGCTATCACCGGAACTAATGGAAAGACAACGACCAAAGAACTGATAGCAGCCGTACTGTCGAAAAAATATAATATCATATACACACAAGGCAACTTCAACAATCATCTCGGATTACCGCTGACATTGCTTCAGATAAGACCTGAGACAGAGATAGCCGTAGTGGAAATGGGAGCCAACCACCCAGGAGAAATAGCACAGCTGTGCTCCATAGCTCAACCCGACTTCGGAATAATAACCAATATAGGCAAAGCACATATCGAAGGCTTCGGCAGCTTCGAGGGCGTGGTAAAAACCAAAAACGAATTATATCAATATTTAAAGACGAAAGACGAAAGTCAAAAGACGAAAGTGTTTGTCAATGGCAACAACGACTTGTTGATGCAGCTGTCGGAAGGAATGGACAGGATTGTTTATAAGGCTAAAGACGAAAGGCTAAAGGCTAAAGATAGAAGTCCTTTCTTAGAAGTTGAATGGAACGGCAAAAATATCAAGACCAAGCTCGTCGGTGAATATAACTGCGAGAATGTGATGGCTGCTATAACAATAGGGCGTCATTTCAACGTAGAAGACGAACTTATCATAGAAGCCTTGGAGAGCTACAGCCCTACCAACAACCGCTCGCAATATATCAAAACCGATAAGAATGAAATCGTGATGGATGCCTACAACGCCAATCCTACAAGCATGTCGCATTCTATAAAAAACTTCAGAAACATCAGCGGCGACGAACACCTATTAATATTAGGTGATATGAGAGAACTCGGTCATGAGTCGGCCGAAGAGCATCATAAAATCATCATGCTTCTTAAGGAACTCGACTTCAAGAATGTCATGCTCGTCGGCGAGGAGTTCAAGAAAGTGAATGACTCTTATGACAGTTATACCGATATTGATGAGCTTATTGAACATATCAAGGAAAACGACATCAGCGGCTGCAAGATATTAGTCAAAGGCTCGCGTGGTGTTCGCTTAGAGAAAGTCATTAATCTTTTATAATAGCTGCATAGATGAGAGATTTCAAAGTGATAGGTCTTATGTCGGGCAGCTCGCTCGACGGCGTCGATATAGCATACGTCAATTTCAGCCACGACAACAAGAGATGGTTCTTCCAGATTGTCGAAGCTGGCAACGTGCCTTACTCCTCATATTGGAAAGAACAGCTGGCCGAAGCCTTCAACAAAAAACCAGAAGACCTCAAAGAACTCGACAAAGAATATGGCAGATACCTAGGTACCATAACAAAACGTTTCATCGAGAAATATGAGTTGGAGCCTAAGCTGATAGCATCTCATGGACATACCATCTTCCATCGTCCCGACGAAGGCTTCACCTTGCAAATCGGCGACGGACAGGAAATAGCCAAGGCTACAGGCATCACCACCGTCAACGATTTCAGAAGCGAAGACGTCATGAAAGGAGGTCAAGGCGCTCCTTTAGTGCCAATAGGCGACCGTCATCTCTTCGCCGATTATCCTATCTGCCTTAACATAGGTGGCATCGCCAACGTATCATACGAATATGAAGGAAAACGTATAGCCTACGACATCTGCATAGCTAACCAGATGCTTAATTATTTAGCAAATAAATTAGGCTACGATTACGATAACAACGGCAGCTTCGCACGTCAGGGAAAGGTAAACCTCGATTTATTAAAGGCTTTCAACGACAACAGTTATTACGACAAGGAAGCACCTAAGTCGTTAGGAAGAGAGTTCTTCGAGAAATATCAGCATCAAATCATTGAAGAGTCTTCCTTAGACGTCAGAGACATTCTCGCCACCGCGACAGAACATATAGCATCACAGATTGTTAAATCGACAGATATGTTGGAGAAGTCGAAGATGCTCATCACTGGAGGCGGTGCCAAGAACAATTATCTCGTAGAACGTATCAGCGAGCTCAGCAAACACGAGGTCGTGATTCCCGACACAATGATCATCGATTACAAAGAAGCTCTGATATTCGCATTCCTCGGGACTTTAAAAATGGAAGGTAAAATCAACGTATTGTCGTCTGTGACAGGAGCTACGTCCGACAGCTCAAGCGGAACGATACACAATTAAGAATTAAGAATTATGAATTAAGAATTAAGGATTAAGAATTATGAATTTATCAAGCATTATCCTTCAGGTCAGCACCGACCTTATCAGCTCTCCAGAAGCTGATGAAATCAGATTATCGTTATGGGAATTAGCCAAAGAAGGCGGATGGATTATGGTGATCCTCGCCATCTTCTCGGTGATAGCAGTCTACATCTTCAGCGAGAGATTCATCACCATCAACAAGGCATCAAAGAAAGACGACAACTTCATGAATATGATTCGTTCTTATATGTTTGAAGGTAAGTTAGACGATGCCAAACACTTATGCGAAGAGACCGACACTCCAATATCGAGAATGATAGAGAAAGGCATCTCGCGCATCGGCAAGCCTCTCAACGACATACAGACCGCGATAGAAAACGTAGGTAACTTAGAAGTCAGTAAGTTAGAAAAAGGTGTTGCCCTGATAGGTATGATTTCGGGTGCTGCTCCTATGCTCGGTTTCCTCGGAACAGTGACAGGTATGATACGCGCGTTCTACGATATGTCGATGGCTGGTAATAATATCGACATCGAATTACTATCGACTGGTATATATCAGGCTATGGTGACGACAGTGGGTGGTCTTATCGTAGGTATCATAGCTTATATATTCTATAACATCTTGGTTTCAAGAATTGACAACGTGGTGAACCTACTCGAAAGTAAAAGCATAGAGTTCATGGACGTACTTAATGAACCAGCGTGATTCAATTGACAATTAACAATTAACAATTAACAATTAAGAAATTATAAATTGTAAACTGTAAACTGTAAATTGTAAACTGTAAATTGTAAATTCAAAAGTTATGGCAATAAGAGCGAGAAATAAAAGGAATATAGATTTCAATTCGTCGTCGATGTCGGATTTGGTGTTTCTTTTGCTGATATTCTTTATGTTGACATCAACATTGGTTGCACCTAACGCCATCAAGTTATTACTTCCTTCAAGTAAAAGCAAGACGATGTCGAAACAAAGTGTCACCGTATATGTTGACCAAAACAACAACTATTATGTTGGAGAGACAGCCGTCGGTGAAAGCGATTTACAAAGAGAGATACACATCGCGTTATCGGACGTGATGGAAGGCACTGTAGTGATACGCTCCGACAAAAGCGTAGCTGTACAATATATAGTAAACATCATCGACGCAGTCAACGAGATAAACAAGGAGACTGATAATAAGCATAAAGTGTTGTTAGCCACATCGAACAAGAAATGACAAACAAAAACAGAAATAAACTATATGGCATCATCACGACTGTCGTCATTCATGCGACAGCTATAGTCTTGTTGTTCGTATTATGTTTCAAGACTCCATTACCTCTTCCTGGAGAAGAAGGCGTTGAAGTAAATCTTGGAATGTATGAAACAAGTCAACAAGACTACGAGACTACAAGTCTACAAGACCAAGAGACTACAAGTCAACAAGTTGAAGAGACTGAAGAAGTCAAGGAAGATAATATTACTTTTGAAGACGAGGAGGTGCCAGCTATAGAAGAAGAGACTGAAGAAGTCGAGGAAGAAGACACTGTTGAAAAAGTCGAGGAAGAAAAGCCTGTCGTCAACCAGCGTGCTATGTTCAAGGCTCCTGTCACCAAAAACGCTGACAACGACAAACAGAGCGATGATAAGAAAGACGATATGGAGCGTGGCATTCCAGAAGGCCTGAAAGACATCAACAGATATGAAGGTCATGGTGGCAGCGGCGATGGTCCTGCCTACGACTTAGGCGGACGCGGCGCTAAAAGCATCTCCTCGCCAAGCAAAGAGTTCAGCGAAGAAGGCACAGTGGTAGTAGACATCTGGGTCGACAAAGACGGACGCGTGCAGAGAGCCGAGATAGGTAAAGGAACAACTATAGTCAACAGCAGCATGTTGGAATCGGCAAAACGAGCTGCCTTAAATTCTATCTTCAACAAAGACGATAAAGCAGCCGAATTACAAAAAGGCAGCATAACATACACATTTATAATAAGACAATAAGTCAATAAGCAATAAGACTATAAGAGAAGGAGATGATATGAATTATAAAGAGACATTAGACTGGATGTTCAACAAATTACCGATGTATCAACGTATCGGAGCCGCCGCCTACAAGGCTGACCTCGACAGCACAGTAGAAATACTCAATTATTTAGACAATCCTCAACATTGCTTTAAGTCGGTACATATCGCAGGCACCAACGGCAAAGGCAGCACATCACACTCTTTAGCATCGGTGTTTCAAGAAGCAGGCTACAAGACAGGACTCTACACCTCGCCTCACCTACGCGATTTCAGAGAGAGGATACGCATCAATGGCGAGATGATACCTGAAAACGAAGTGGTGACATTCATCGAGAACCATAAACATAAATTGGAAGAGTTAGAGCTTTCGTTCTTCGAGATGACAGTGGCGATGGCTTTCGATTATTTCAGAAAAGAGAAAATAGATGTCGCTATCATAGAAGTCGGTATGGGCGGACGCTTAGACTCCACCAATGTCATAAACCCTGAGCTGTCGGTGATAACGAATATCTCCTTAGACCATGTCAAGTTCTTGGGAGAAAACGAAGCACAGATAGCTACAGAGAAAGCTGGCATCATCAAGAGAGACACCGCAGTCGTCATAGGCGAGACACAAGAAGGCAGCCGCGATGTATTTATAAAGACTGCACAAGAAAAAGAAAGCCCTATCTACTTCGCCGACCAGATCTTCGATTGCAGAAAGAAAAACAACAACACATTAGAATATAACGTATTTGATATTTATAAGTCTAATGGTGAGTATGACTTATATCTTAAAGATTTAAGATTTCCTTTGTTAGGTAATTATCAGAAGAAAAACCTCGCCACCATAATATGTGCCTTAGATTTGTTAAGAGACAAATTCGACATCACGGAGAGTCATATACTCGAAGGACTGTCGAAGGTAGTAAGCAACACAGGCTTGATGGGACGATGGCAGGTCATAAACAAAAAACCTTTGGCAATAGCCGACACCGGACATAACGTTGCAGGCATCAATGAAGTAAACAGACAGTTAGCAGAGACAGAGTATAAGAAATTACATTTCGTGTTGAGTGTTGTCAACGACAAAGACATCGACGGAATATTACAGCTGTTACCAAAGGAAGCCGAATATTATTTCTGCAAAGCCGACATACCGAGAGGATTGAGTGTCGATATTTTAGCAGACAAAGCAAAGGAGGCAGGACTGTCGGGCGAGAAATATAATAGTGTCAAGGAAGCCTATTCGTCGGCGCTTGCTAATGCTGCGGAAGGAGACCTCGTTTTTGTCGGAGGCAGCAATTTTACCGTAGCAGAAGTCGTGTGATAAATTCAGAGACAACAAGACAACAAGTCTACGAGTACACTAGTGGAAAGTGATAAAAATAACTTGTTGACTCGTTGTCCTATTGACTCGTAGTCTTAAAAAAAGTTTTATATTTGTAAGTAAAATTTATATTGTGCGTAAGGTCTTTTTATATATCATTTCAATATGTTTCATGATGGTATCTATGGCATCATGTTCTATGCGTAGATATATACCTGAGGACGAAATGATATTGAAAAGCAATGTCGTAGAGATACATTCAAAAGATGTCGCCTTTACAAAATCTGACATTACGCCATATATAGTACAATCGTCAAATCCTAAGATCTTAGGTCTGATGCCGCGCACGTGGGTATATTATAAGACGGAAAGCAGGAAAGACAGAAAGCTCTCTAATTGGATTAACAAGACTGTTAGTGAAAAGCCTGTATATTTCGACAATGAGATGAAGGAAAGTTCTGTCGTACAGATTAGCAAGTATCTTGACAACATAGGCTATTTCAACTCAGGTATCACAACAGAGATAAAAAACAGAAAAGGCATCTCCAAAGTTTATTACAATATCTATCCATCACAGCCTTATATTGTTGATAGTATTTTCTATAACATAAGCGACAGTAACATCTACAATCTTATCATGGATATAGAAGAGAGTCTGCCTGTGAAGAAAGGTGATATTTACAATGCTTTCAAACTCGATGATGAGCGTGACATGATAACAGATTATCTCAATAACAACGGATATTTCCATTTCACCAAAGACTATATCTTCATGGAGGTTGACACCAACTTCGTCAGTAGGAAAGCACATATCAACATAAGAATCGACAATGTCTTAGACCCATCGACACAGGAGATTGTAAAACATAAGCAATATATCGTCAATAACATTTACATCTATCCTAAAGGTTTAATACTTAACAATAACGACATAGACACTACCATTTACACTTTCAAACCTAACAGACGTCAAGGCAAAGAGACTTTCCATTTCATATACAACGATAATCCTAAGATTAGATATAACACCTTTGACAATATCATTCAGATAAATAGCGGAGGCTTATATAATCTTCATGAGGTGACACAGACTTATAAGGCACTCAACAACTTGAAGATATACAACAAGAACAACATAGAGTTTAACCTTGTTGAAAGCGACAACGATAGCATCAACCTTTTGGATTGCAATATTGTACTTAACAGAGCTAAAGCCAATAGCTATAGTATACAAATAGAAGGTACCAATTCGAGTGGCGACTTAGGTATTTTAGGAAGTTTTAATTTTCAAAATAAAAATATCTTCAAAGGCTCTGAGATTTTCAACATAAGACTTAGAGCAGGTACGCAGGCACAATCAGTACTTGACGACGATAATAACACCAATCTATTCAACACCAAAGAGTTAGGTATTGAAGCGAGTCTCTTCTTCCCTCAGTTTCTGAGTCCTGTTAAATTAAGAAATTTCGCCAAGGAATATCAGCCAAGAACATCTCTGACAACAGGTTATAATATACAGGTAAGACCTATATACACAAGACAAATAATGCTTCTTTCATATGGTTACAACTGGATGAAAAGCAAGTACGAGCAACACATCCTCACTCCTATCACGCTCAACAGTGTTAAGGTAGATCCTACTCCTTCATTCAAAGAAATCTTAGATAAAGAAACAAACCAACGTATCAAAGACCAATATACGAGCCACTTAATCTTTGGCTTTGATTACACGTACATCTTCAACAATCAGAACATAAGATTGTTAAAAGACTTCTTCTATTTCAAGGCTAACATACAGTCAAGTGGTAATATCTTGTCGGCTTTCAACAACACATCTATTATCAAAACCATCGATAATTACCATGAGTTCTTAGGCATCAGATACGCTCAATATATACGTTTCGCTTTTGATTTCAGATATTTCAAATATGTTTATGGAGAGAACCAGATCGCCACACGATTTATGGTAGGTGCAGGTATTCCTTACGGCAACTCCAACGACATGCCTTTTGAGAAGAGTTTCTATGCAGGTGGCTCTAACGGCATGAGAGGCTGGCAGTTCAGAGGGTTAGGTCCAGGAACATTTAGTAATCCCGAAGACCTTAACATAGAGCGTATCGGCGACATACAGCTGGAGCTCAACTTAGAATACAGATTTCCTATTTACAGCTTCATCAAAGGTGCTATCTTCACCGACCTCGGCAATATATGGACCTTGAAAGAAAGCGAGACTTTCAAAGGAGGCAAATTTAACTTCAACACCTTCTACAAACAGATTGCCGCTGACGCTGGCATCGGCTTACGCTTAGACATCTCTTTCATTGTAGTTCGCGTTGATGCTGCCGCACCAATATTAAACCCAGCATTTCCTGAAGGCGAGAGATGGAGGTTAGATAAATTGCAACTAAAAGACTTCGTAATACACTTTGGTATAGGTTATCCTTTCTAACATCATCTGTATGGATAGAGATACCTTATATAATATATTGTTGAGTAACTTCGGCTTTAGCCCGACCAAAGATCAGGCGAGAGTCTTATATCATTTATCTGCTTTTATACTTACTGAAAAAGAAAGGCCGCTCTATCTTTTGAGAGGCTATGCAGGAACAGGCAAAACCACATTGATTTCCACATTGGTAAAAACGCTACCCCAGATAGGAACAGGGTTTCAGCTTCTCGCACCTACAGGAAGAGCCGCCAAGGTGATGAGCAGATACACTGGCAAGACAGCGCTGACCTTACATAAGAAATTATATCGTTTTCAAGCAACTGCCAATGGAGAACTGAGAATGACAAGAGACGAGAACAAATCTATCAACACCATCTTCATCGTTGATGAATGTTCTATGATTTCAGATCAAGGCGACGGTTTCTCATGGTCGCGTTCTTTGTTAGACGACCTGATAGAATACGTCTTCAGCGGCAGCCGTTGTAAGCTTCTGCTCATCGGAGACGCGGCACAGCTGCCGCCCGTAGGCCTTGACATCAGCCCCGCCATGGACTTCGACTTACTCCGTAGCAGCTTCAATCTCACTACCGCCACCTACGAAATGAAAGAAGTAATGCGACAAGCTTTCGACTCAGGAATACTTTACAACGCAACGAAAATCAGAAATTTAATGTCACCGAGTCACCAAGTCACTGAGCCACCAAGTCTGTATCAGAGTCAATATCATCTTCCTTTATTAGACATCAATAATTTCAGTGATATTGAAAAGATAGACCCTATGTCGTTTGAGGAATTGTTATGGCAGAGTTTCGGTGACAAGAGAAGTAATAACGACGCTGTCGTTGTCTGCCGTTCCAACAAGAGAGCCAATATGTTCAACCAAGCCATCAGAAGCAGAGTGTTACAAGAAGAAGGCGAACTCTCGGCAGGAGAGAAACTCATGATAGTAAAGAATAATTATTATTGGATTAATGAGTCTCTAAGTCACCAAGTCACCAAGTCTCCGAGACAAGAAGTAGAGACGCGCCAATTACACCATAAAAATGAACACTCTGTAATTGACACGTCTAAAACAACCAATTCTCAGATTCTCAGATTCTCAGATTCTCAGATTCTTATTCCCTTCCTTGCCAATGGCGATATGGTTGAAGTCATGAGGATAAATAAGATTGAGGAGATGTATGGTTTTCATTTTGCTGATGTAGATATAATGCTGTTAGATTATGCCGACACTCCCACCCTATCTGTCAAGATACTGTTAGAGACCTTGCACAGCGAGGCGCCCGCATTGACGGAAGAAGAATCTAAGAGATTATATCAATCTGTTGAAGAAGACTATATGGATATTCCGAGGGCAACGGACAGGAGGAAAGCCATGAAGGAGAATCCATATTATAATGCTTTGCAGGTAAAATACGGATATGCACTGACATGTCACAAGACGCAAGGTGGACAGTGGAACAATGTCTTTGTTGAAGCGCCCTATCTGCCGGAAGGCAGCGCCCTTGAAGTCGGAGACCTCCGCTGGTTATACACAGCGCTGACGAGAGCGAGCGAGAAAGTCTACCTCGTTAATTTTAAAGACGAGTGGTTTGATTTAATGGAGAATGAAGAATTAAGAATGAAGAATGAACTAAGAACATAGAGACTTAGAGACTCGGTGACTTGAGAATAAAAAAGAGCTGTCCTTTCACAGAGCAGCTCTTCTTTGTTAAATTATACTATGTAATTGTACATCATTATTTTTTGCCAGGATAGTAAGCAACATCACCGAGTTCTTCTTCTATACGGAGAAGTTGGTTGTACTTAGCCATACGGTCTGAACGGCTTGCAGAACCAGTTTTAATTTGACCTGCATTTGTAGCAACAGCGATGTCGGCAATAGTAGAATCTTCTGTTTCTCCTGAACGGTGGCTGATGACAGCTGTATAACCATTACGTTGAGCTAATTCAACTGCGCGAAGTGTTTCTGTAAGAGAACCGATTTGGTTAACTTTAACAAGAATAGAGTTAGCGCAACCTTCAGCGATACCACGTTTAAGATATTTAACGTTAGTTACAAATAAGTCATCACCTACTAATTGGCAGCGGTCGCCAATCATATCTGTGAGTATCTTCCAGCCTTCCCAGTCGTTTTCTGCCATACCGTCTTCGATTGAGTCGATAGGATATTCAGCAACGAGTTTTGCAAGGTATTCAGCTTGTTCTTTGCTTGTGTAGATAGGACCGTCAGCTTGTTTCCAAGTGTAGTCATATTTACCATCTTTATAAAATTCTGAAGAAGCGCAGTCGAGAGCGATAGTAACATCTTTGCTTGGTTCGTAGCCAGCATTTTTAATAGCTTGGATGATTACGTTAAGAGCGTCTTCTGTTCCTTCGAGATTTGGAGCGAAACCACCTTCGTCACCAACAGCTGTGCTAAGTCCGCGATCTTTGAGAACTTTTTTAAGGTTATGGAATACTTCAGTACCCATACGGATGCCTTCTTGGAAAGATTTAGCGCCAACAGGACGAATCATGAATTCTTGGAAAGCGATAGGAGCATCTGAGTGAGCGCCACCATTGATGATGTTCATCATAGGTACTGGAAGTGTATAAGAATTAACACCACCGATATATTTATAAAGAGGGAGGCCAAGATAATCAGCAGCAGCTTTAGCAACAGCTAAAGAAACGCCGAGGATAGCATTAGCTCCGAGTTTAGATTTTGTTTCTGTACCATCGAGAGCTATCATAGCTTCGTCGATAGCAATTTGATCTAAAGCATTCATGCCGATCAAAGCTTCAGCGATAGGACCGTTTACGTTTTCAACAGCTTTAAGAACGCCTTTACCGAGGTAACAATTTTTGTCACCGTCACGGAGTTCGAGAGCTTCATTAACACCTGTTGAAGCACCTGATGGAACTGAAGCACGACCTTTAGCACCACATTCGAGGGTTACATCAACTTCAACTGTTGGATTACCACGTGAATCCAATATTTGACGAGCATGGATATTTGAAATTCTATTCATAGTATAAGAGTATAAAAATTAAGTTAAGATAATTAGGTTTCAAAAAAAAGACCCGACCGAAAAAGTCAGGTCTTTTTCTACAGAAATGTTATTCTGCTTTATTTTCTTCTGCTGGAGTTTCAACTGTTTCAGCAGCAGGAGTTTCAGTTTTTTTCTTTGTGCTTCTTCTGCGAGTTGCCTTAGCAGGTTTAGCAGCTTTCTTATCGTTGTTTGTATAAATTTCGTTATAGTCAACGAGTTCCATCATACACATCTCAGCGCTGTCACCAAGACGGGTACCTAATTTAATGATACGTGTGTAACCACCTGGACGTTCTGCAACTTTTTGGCTAATTTCGCGGAAAAGTTCTGTAACAGCTTCTTTACTTTGAAGCATAGCGAAAACTGTACGGCGTGATACTGTTGAATCATCTTTGGAACGAGTAATCATTGGTTCTACATAGATACGTAAAGCTTTAGCTTTAGCTACAGTAGTAACAATGCGTTTATTGAGGATAAGCGAGCAAGCCATATTAGCCAACATAGCATTGCGGTGAGCGCTTTTTCTTCCTAAATGATTAAATTTTTTATTGTGTCTCATCTTTATTATTCCTTATCTAATTTATATTTGCTGATATTCATTCCAAATTCTAATCCCTTATTTCTGACCAACTCTTCTAATTCTGTAAGAGATTTCTTACCGAAGTTACGGAATTTAAGGAGGTCATGTTTATCGAGGGAGACCAAGTCACCTATTGTTTCGACTTCAGCTGCTTTCAAGCAGTTCAATGCGCGGACTGAGAGATCCATCTCGACCAATTTAGTCTTGAGAAGTTGACGAATATGTAATGAGTTTTCGTCTAAGTCTTCAGATGCTGCTTTCTTTTCGTCCATCATTGTAATTCTCTCATCTGAGAAGAGCATGAAGTGATAGATAAGTATTTTAGCTGCCTCTTCCAAAGCGTCTTTTGGATTTATTGATCCATCAGTTTCGATGTCAAATATAAGCTTTTCGTAGTCGGTTTTTTGTTCGACGCGGTAGTTCTCATATTTATAGCTGACATTTCTTATTGGAGTGTGGATTGAATCTATGGCGATAGTGTCGATTGGTGCGTTCAACACTTTATTTTCGTCAGCATTCACATATCCTCTACCTTTGTTAATTGTCAATTCGATAGACAATTTAACTGATGGGTCCATGTGGCAGATGACGAGTTCTGGGTTCAATACTTGAAACACTGAGAGGAATTTGTTGATGTCGCCAGCCACGAATTCTTCTTGACCGCCGATAACGACATTCACTTTCTCAAATGTTTCGCCCGGTATTTGTTGTTTAAAACGAACCTGTTTGAAGCGTTGTACCATATCGGCAACGTCTTCTATTACTCCGTGTATTGGAGCGAGTTCATGTTGTACGCCTTCAATTCTTATAGAAGTGATAGCGAAGCCTTCCAATGAAGAAAGGAGAACTCTTCTGAGAGCGTTACCAATAGTTGTTGCGAAGCCAGGTTCAAGTGGGCGAAATTCGAAGACACCATGTTTGTCTGTCGATTCTACCATTATAACCTTATCGGGTCTTTGAAATGCTAATATTGCCATAATATCAGTTTATATTCGATTATTTAGAATACAACTCAACGATAAGTTGTTCATTGATGGTTTCAGGAATATCCTCGCGGTTTGGATATGACATGAATTTACCGCAAAGTTTATCTGAATCCCATTCTAACCATGGATAACGGTTTGAGCGTCCTTCCACTGAATTAGTAACGACTTCCAAGCTCTTGGATTTCTCACGTACTGCAACGATGTCTCCAACTTTTACCAAGTATGAAGGAATGTTGACAACTTTACCATTGACTGTAATATGACGGTGGCTTACCAATTGACGAGCAGCTGCACGTGTTGGAGCTATACCGAAACGATAAACTAAGTTATCTAAACGTGATTCTATAAGTTGAAGCAAAATTTCACCAGTGATACCTTTTTTTCTATTAGCTTTCTCGAAGAGATTTCTGAACTGGCGTTCTAAGATACCGTATGTATATTTTGCCTTTTGTTTCTCCATCAACTGTACACCATATTCAGAAACTTTCTTTCTTCTTTTTGCTGCACCGTGTTGTCCTGGAGGATAATTTCTTTTTTCGTAATTCTTGTCTGCTCCGTAGATTGGTTCACCGAATTTACGAGCGATTTTTGTTTTAGGACCTGTATATCTTGCCATAACTACTAATTTTTAAAATTTTAATAAAAATTACACTCTTCTACGTTTAGGTGGACGGCAACCATTATGTGGCAATGGAGTAACGTCAACGATTTCTGTTACTTCAATACCTGATGCGTTGATTGAACGGATAGCTGATTCACGTCCTGAACCTGGTCCTTTTACAAATACTTTTACTTTACGTAATCCCAAGTCATACGCTGTTTTAGAGCAATCTTCGGCTGCCATTTGAGCTGCGTATGGAGTGTTCTTCTTTGAACCTTTGAAGCCCATTTTTCCGGCTGATGCCCAAGAAATGACTTGTCCTTCATTGTTTGTCAAGGAAATGATGATGTTATTGAAAGAAGCCTTAATGAATGCTTTACCTACAGCTTCAATCTTCACAACACGTTTCTTAACGACTTTTGTGTTTTTTGCCATTGTTTTAAATTAATGTTTTTAATGGTTTTTTATGATCCAACCAATAAGTTATTTATTACTTAGTGGCTTTCTTTTTATTAGCAACAGTTTTCTTACGTCCCTTACGAGTACGTGCATTGTTTTTGGTACTTTGTCCGCGTAATGGTAATCCTGAACGGTGACGGATGCCTCTGTAACAACCAATATCCATTAAACGTTTGATATTGATTTGGATTTCACTACGAAGTTCACCTTCTACTTTGTATTGATCACCGATGATTGTACGAATGTTGTTTTGTTCTTCATCGTTCCAATCTTGTACTTTCTTTTCTGGATCTACGCCTGCCTTTGCAAGAATTTCCTTTGCAAGTGAACGACCAATACCGAAAATATAAGTCAATGAAATTTGACCTTGTTTGTTGTTAGGGATATCAACACCAGCAATTCTAGCCATAATTCTATTTTTTTTACGTTTTTATTAACCCTGACGTTGTTTTTCTTTAGGGTTCTTTTTGTTAATTACATACAATTTACCTTTACGACGCACTATTTTGCAATCGTCTGATCTTTTCTTGATTGATGCTCTGACTTTCATATTATTTTTATTATCTTGATTATCTTTAAAGTCAAGTATTATTTCCCTTATCTTTTTTGCGGGTGCAAAGATAATAATTTTTTCTTTAAAAAAAAATATTATTTATATCTGAATGTTATACGTCCTTTTGTCAGATCATAAGGCGACATTTCGAGTCTTACTCTGTCTCCGGGTAGAATTTTTATGTAATGCATTCGCATCTTTCCGGAAATATGTGCAATAATTTGCAAACCATTTTCTAATTCTACTCTGAACATTGCATTACCCAATGATTCAACTACTGTTCCGTCTTGTTCTATCGACAATTGTTTTGCCATATAATATTCTTTTTATTTATTGATTTCTTCAATCCATTCAAAACTTGATAATATCTCAGCCTTACCGTTACGTACTGCTACATCATGTTCAAAATGCGCAGCTGGCTTTCTGTCTCTAGTCTTAATAGTCCATCCATCTCTTTCTTGTATGATGTCCTTCTTTCCAAAAGTTATCATCGGCTCTATCGCAATGACAATTCCTTCTGACAACTTTGTTCCAGTACCACGTTTACCATAGTTAGGAACCTGTGGGTCTTCATGCATCTTACGTCCAACTCCATGTCCTACCAATTCACGTACAACTCCGTAACCGAATTGTTCAACATAACTTTGGATCGCATATCCGATATCACCTATTCTGTTGCCTGCAACAGCTTGTTCGATACCTTTATATAAAGACTCCTTCGATCTTTGAAGAAATAATTTAATTTCTTCAGACACCTCACCTACAGTAAAAGTATAAGCAGAATCGCCTACATATCCATCTAAAATAGTACCGCAATCAACAGAAACTATGTCTCCATCACGAAGCTCATAATTACCTGGAATGCCGTGTACTACTTCATCATTAACAGATATGCATAGACTTCCGGGGAATCCTTCATAGCCCTTGAATGCTGGTATCGCACCATGATCTCTGATAAATTCTTCAGCGATTCTATCAAGTTCTATAGTACGGATACCCGGACGTATATGCTTTCCTACTTCACCTAATGTTTTACCAACAAGTAAAGCAGCTTTTCTAAGCAATTCTATTTCACTATCAGTTCTATAATGAATCATTGTTAGAAACCTTATATTCTTCCTGAACGACCTTTAATACGACCTGATTTTGTTAAGCCATCATAGTGACGCATTAAGAGGTGGCTCTCTATCTGTTGCAATGTATCCAAAACAACACCAACGAGAATCAACAATGATGTTCCACCATAAAATTGTGAGAACTGTTGATTAACACCGAGAATTGAAACTATTGCAGGCATGATAGCCACAACGCCTAAGAATAATGAACCTGGTAAAGTAATTCTTGAGATGATGTCATCGAAGAATTCTTGTGTTTTCTTTCCTGGTTTAACACCTGGAATGAAACCGCCGTTTTTCTTAATATCTTCTGCCATTTGTGCTGGGTTAATTGTAACAGCTGTGTAGAAGTATGTGAAAACAACGATTAATAAGAAGAACACTGCATTATACCAGAATCCATTCATATTTGTAAACGCTGTCATGAAACCTGACATAGATTCACTTTGAGTAAAACCAGCGATTGTAATAGGTACGAACATTATTGCCTGAGCAAAAATGATAGGCATAACACCAGCAGCATTCACTTTTAAAGGAATATATTGACGTACGCCACCGTATTGTTTGTTACCTACAACACGTTTAGCATATTGTACTGGTATTTTACGAGTACCTTGTACCAACATTATTGTCATGATGATAACGAGGACTAAGACAACAATCTCAATCAAGAAGAATATTGGACCGCCTGAGCCTTGAGTGAAACGTGACACTACCTCAGCGAACAAAGCGAAAGGCAAGCGAGCGATGATACCGATCATAATGATCAAGGAGATACCATTACCAATACCTTTATCTGTGATACGTTCACCGAGCCACATGACGAACAATGTGCCAGCTATAAGGATAATTACTGATGAAATCCAGAAGAACAAAGTTGGTGAGCCGCCACAAACAGCTTCAGCTGGGAGTTGAGCACGCAAGTTAGCGATATAACCTGGAGCTTGAACGCCAACGATAAGAACTGTTAAATAACGAGTAATTTGATTGATTTTGCGACGACCGCTTTCACCTTCTTTTTGTAAACGTTGGAAATAAGGTATTGCCATACCCAACAGCTGAACTATAATAGAAGCTGTGATATATGGCATAATACCTAATGCGAATACTGAAGCGTTAGCGAAAGCACCACCTGAGAACATGTTCAACAAACCGAGAAGACCGCTACTGCTTTGGTTTTGCAATTCGGCGAGTTGGTTAGGATCTATTCCAGGTAGAACCACGTAAGAACCGAAACGATAAATTAATACAATTAATATCGTATAGGTGATACGCTTACGGAGTTCTTCAATTTTAAAGATATTTCGTATGTTTTCTCTGAGTCGTTTATTCGTCCATAGAATAGCGGCTATTACAACACATACTAAAATAACTATTAATAACTCCTTCATATCTCTTCAGTTTTATTTAATTATAATTTCTCAATTGTTCCACCGGCATTTGTGATAGCTGCTTCAGCGCTCTTTGAGAAAGCGTGAGCTTTAACTGTCATTTGTGCCTTCAATTCTCCGTTACCAAGAATTTTAACGAGTTCATTCTTGCCAACGAAACCGTTTTCAAACAATAATTCTGGAGTAACTTCTAATATACCGCAGTCTGCGAAATCTTGAAGTACTTCAACATTAACTGGGCGGAAGAATTTACGATTGATATTTTTGAAACCGAATTTAGGGACGAGACGTGCCAATGGCATTTGACCGCCTTCATAACCGATTTTATGAGAAGTACCTGAACGTGAGCCAGCACCTTTGTGACCACGTGTTGATGTACCACCTCTACCAGAGCCTTGTCCACGACCGATTCTCTTGCGAGCTTTTACTGAGCCTTTGGCTGGTTTAAGATTACTAAGATCCATAGTATTCAATAATTTTCTTAGTTCAACAATTAAATTTCTTCAATTTTGAGAAGGTGTTTTACCTTTTCAACCATACCGGCGATACATGGATTTTCCATATCGACCTCTACAGATTGGTTCATCTTTCTAAGACGTAAAGCTACCAATGTATCTTTTTGGTCTTGTGGTCTGCCGATGCCACTTCTAACCTGAGTAATTCTAACTTTTTTCATTGCTTTAAGATTATCCGTTAAACACCACATCCATATCAACACCTCTCAATTCAGCTACCATACGAGCATCGCGCATTTGGCTCAATGCTGCAAATGTAGCTTTTACTACTGAGTGAGGGTTTGAAGAACCTTTAGATTTAGCCAAAACGTTTTTAACGCCAACACTTTCTAAGACAGCACGCATAGCGCCACCTGCGATAACACCAGTACCAGGTGTTGCTGGTTGTACGTAAACGTAAGCTCCACAATATTTACCATATTGTTCGTGAGGAAGGGTTCCGTTGATAATAGGAACTTTAATTAAATTTTTCTTTGCATCATCGATACCTTTAGCAACAGCGGCTTGAACTTCCTTGGCTTTACCAAGTCCGTAACCTACCACGCCATTTTCGTTGCCGACGACTACAATAGCTGAGAAGCTGAATGTACGTCCACCTTTGGTAACTTTGGTGACGCGTTGAACGCTAACCAAACGTTCTTTAAACTCGATTTCCGAAGTTTTTACTCTTTTTACGTTGACTTCTGACATAGCTTTAGAATTTTAATCCACCATTACGAGCGCCGTCTGCTAAAGACTTAACTCTACCATGATACAAATAACCATTACGATCGAAAACAACATTTTCTATACCTGCTGCTTTTGCTTTTTCAGCGATCAAAGCACCAACCTTAGCTGCTTTTTCAATCTTTGTAATTTTTTCTTCTTCAATTCCGTTCTCACGTGAACTTGCAGCAAGTAAAGTCTTGCCTGCAAGGTCATCGATTAATTGAACGTAGATTTGTTTATTACTTCTGAAGACAGACATTCTTGGACGTTCAGCAGTACCGTTGACGATTTTTCTGACGCGTCTCTTGATATTCAATCTTCTTCTTATCTTTTTAACTTTTACCATCTTAATTGCGTTTTTATTATCGTTTCAAAGATTATTTACCTGCTGCTTTACCTTGTTTACGTCTTAAGACTTCGCCAACAAACTTGATACCTTTACCCTTGTAAGGTTCTGGTTTACGGAATGAACGAATCTTAGCTGCAACTTGTCCAAGCAATTGTTTGTCGTAAGAACGCAATTTGATGATTGGGTTCTTACCTCTTTCGTTTATTGTTTCAACTTTGATTTCTTCTGGGAATACCATTACGATATTGTGTGAGAAACCAAGTGACATTTCTAATTGTTGACCTTTTGCTTCTGCTTTATAACCAACACCAACGAGTTCTTGTACAGTTTCAAAGCCTTCTGATACGCCTTTAACCATGTTGAAGAACAATGCGCGGTATAAACCATGTTTTGCACCTGCTTTTTCTATTTCAGCTGGTTTTACATGTACGAAACCGTCTTCAATTTCTACAATAACATCACCGTGAAAATCTTGTGTCAATTGACCTAATTTTCCTTTTGCTGTAAAAACGTTATCTTTTACTGATACTTCTACGCCTGCTGGGATAGCGATAGGCATCTTTCCTATTCTTGATAATGACATTGCTATTCTCCTTTCATTAACTTACGTAACATAAGACTTCTCCACCGATATGAAGCTTGCGAGCTTCTTTATCTGTCATAATACCTTGTGATGTTGATATGATAGCTATACCTAAGCCATTCATCACTCTTGGCAAGTTTTCAGAGTCAGCATATTTACGCAAACCAGGGCTTGATACTCTCTGGATTGACATAATAGCTGGTTGTTTAGTGACTGGATGATACTTCAAAGCGATTTTTATTGTGCCTTGAGGACCTTCTTCTTCAAATTTATAGTTGAGAATATAACCTTTTTCAAAAAGAATTTGTGTTATAGCTTTCTTAACATTTGAAGCTGGTACTTCAACTATTCTATGTTTAGCGTTGACAGCATTACGGATGCGTGTCAAGAAATCTGCTATAGGATCTGTAATCATTGTCTTAATTTTTATTGTTTACCAACTTGCTTTTTTAACACCTGGAATTAAACCTTTCAGTGCCATTTCACGGAAGTTGATACGTGAAATGCCGAACTGACGCATGTAACCTTTTGGACGTCCGGTGAGCTGACAGCGATTATGCAGACGGATAGGAGAAGCGTTCTTAGGAAGTTTTTGGAGACCTATATAGTCGCCAGCTTCCTTAAGAGCAGCGCGTTTTGCTGCATATTTCTCAACCATTTGAGCTCTTTTACGCTCGCGAGCTTTCATTGACTCTTTTGCCATAACTTACTGTTTTTTCTGATTTTTAAATGGAAGACCAAATTGTTTCAACAAGGCCATTGCTTCCTTGTCTGTTCTAGCTGAAGTAACAAAGGTTATATCCATACCATTGATACGATTGACTTTATCCATATCGATTTCTGGGAAGATAATTTGTTCTGTAACGCCGAAGCTATAGTTTCCGCGTCCGTCAAAACCTTTGTCGTTAATACCTCTGAAGTCGCGTACACGTGGTAAAGCAACAGCAACAAGGCGTTCGAGGAATTCGTACATTCTGTCACCGCGTAAAGTTACACGTACACCGATCGGGTTACCGCGACGTAACTTAAAGTTAGAAACGTCACATTTAGAAATTGTTGGAACGGCTTTCTGTCCGGTGATAGCTGACATTTCTTCTACACCATAGTCAATCAGTTTCTTATCGGCTAATGCAGCGCCGATACCCTGATTCAGTGAAATTTTCAAAAGCCGTGGAACCTGCATAACAGTTTTATACTGGAATTCTTTCATCAATGCAGGCACGATTTCACTCTTATACTGTTCTCTTAGTTTAGGTTGATAATTCATTATTTTATCTCCTCACCTGTTTTTTTAGAATAACGGATTGATTTACCATTTTCATCTTTTTTACGACCGATGCGGCCTGGCTTACCGTTCTTATCGCAAACCATAAGATTTGAAATATGAACGCCAGCCTCTTTCTTTACGATACCACCTTTAGGATTCTCTGTGCTTGGACGAGCATGCTTAGAGACTAAATTGACACCTTCTACTATTGCTCTTTGTTTTTCAACATCAACGCTAAGAACTGTGCCTTTTTTTCCTTTTTGGGTTCCGGAGATAACTAATACGTTATCGCCTTTTTTCAAATGTAATTTACTCATAACTTGTCCCTTTCTTTAATTAAAGTACCTCAGGTGCAAGAGATACGATCTTCATATACTGTTTCTCACGCAACTCTCTGGCAACTGGTCCAAAGATACGAGTTCCCATCATTTCACCTGCGTTGTTTAATAACACGCATGCGTTATCGTCGAAACGAATGTATGAGCCGTCAGCACGACGAATTTCTTTCTTTGTACGAACTACGACAGCTTTAACAACAGCACCTTTTTTCACGTTACCACCTGGGGTAGCGTCTTTTACTGTTACTACTATCACGTCGCCTATGCCGGCATAACGTTTTTTTGTACCGCCTAAAACTCTGATGCAGAGAACTTCTCTTGCGCCACTGTTATCGGCAACTGCAAGTCTTGATTCTTGTTGTAACATTACTTAGCCCTTTCTATTATTTCAACGAGTCTCCAACGTTTGTTCTTACTTAACGGACGAGTTTCCATGATGCGTACGGTGTCACCGATATTGCATTCATTCTTCTCATCGTGTGCCATAAAACGTGTAGAATTCTTAACGAATTTACCGTAAATAGGGTGTTTTGTACGACGTTCAATAACAACGACTATGGTTTTATCCATTTTGTTGCTAGCAACAACGCCTATTCTCTCTTTTCTAAGATTTCTTTCCATGATAATTCCTTAATTGTCGTTATTATTTATTGTCATTTTTGCTTTCCATCATCTCACGTTTTCTGAGTTCTGTCATCATACGTGCGATTTCCTTGCGACAAGCGCCTAATTTATGTGGATTATCCAGCGGAGAAACTGCATGATTGAGCTTCATCTTTACGTATTGTGAACGTTGCTCTTCGATGCGTTCCATCAAATCAGCTGTACTTAATTCATTGATAGCTTCTTTTTTCATAGTGCTTGTTCATTCTAATTATTCAACATAATCTCTTCTTACAACGAATTTTGTTGTAACAGGTAACTTTTGAGCGGCTAAACGCATAGCTTCTTTAGCAATTGCTAATGGCACGCCTTCAGCTTCGAAAAGCATGTGACCAGGATATACGCGAGCTGCAAAGTATTCGACATCTCCCTTACCTTTACCCATACGAACGTCTTGTGGCTTCTTGGTGATAGGTTTGTCAGGGAATATTCTAATCCAAATTTGTCCCTCACGTTTCATGTAACGAGTGACAGCTTGACGAGCAGCTTCTATTTGACGAGCTGTGATCAAAGCATCCTCCATTGATTTTATTCCAAAAGTTCCGAATGCAAGTTCGTGTCCGCGGTGTGCTATACCTTTTATCTTGCTCTTCTGAGGTCTTCTGAATCTTGTTCTTTTAGGTTGTAACATCGTCTATAATTTTTTATTTTCTTACTTATTACTGTTGTTACGTTTATTGCGACGTGGAGCTCCTCCGTTTTGCTTTGGTGCTGATTGTTTCTTTGGTGCACTTGCAACTGAGGTTGGTACTAATTCAGGTTTACCATAGATTTCACCTTTGCAGATCCATACTTTAATACCGATACGACCGTATGTTGTATGTGCTTCGACTAATGAATAGTCGATGTCTGCGCGAAGTGTATGCAATGGAATACGACCTTCTTTGTATGTTTCTTGACGTGCCATTTCTGCACCGCCAACACGACCTGAAGCAATAACTTTGATACCTTCTGCACCGATACGCATAGTTCCTGAAACTGCAGTCTTGATAGCACGACGGAATGAAACGCGGCCTTCAATTTGTTTTGCAATTGTACTTGCTACTATATAAGCATCGAGTTCTGGTCTCTTAATCTCACTGATATTGATTTGTACTTCTTTTCCAGTGAGCTTCTTCAATTCTTCTTTTAATTTATCTACTTCTTGACCACCTCTACCTATGATCATGCCCGGACGGGCTGTGAAGATAGTTACGGTCACGAGTTTAAGTGAACGTTCGATAGCAATCTTCGAGATACCTGCTTTTCCAAGACGTGCATTCAAATATTTACGAATTTTATCGTCTTCGACAAGTTTCTTTGAAAAATCTCTACCGCCATACCAATTGGAATCCCATCCTTTGATGATTCCTAATCTAAGACCTATTGGATTTGTTTTTTGTCCCATTGTAAACTCTAATTAATTTTTATTCTTCTACTTTTGCCTCGACATTAGCTGCTTCAGCGATTCTACTATCGACAACTATAGTGATATGGTTTGAACGTTTGCGGATGCGGTGTGCTCTTCCCTGTGGTGCAGGTTGGATACGTTTTAATGTACGACCTTCATCAACAAATACTTCTTTTACATATAAGTTAGCGTCTTCGATACGTTTTCCTTCATTTTTAGCTTCCCAGTTTGCTATTGCTGAACGAAGTAATTTATACATCGGTTTTGCAGCGGCTTTGGGTGAGTACATCAAGGCATGCAGTGCAAGTTCCACTTTCATTCCTCTTATCATGTCAGCAACTAAACGCATCTTACGAGGCGATGTAGGCACGTCATTCAACTTTGCAAAAGCAACTTGTTTACGTGCTGCTTTAATAGCTTCTGCTCTATTATGTTTTCTTGCTCCCATACTATTCTTTATTTATCATTTTTTATTTCCGGCATGACCTCTGAAGATACGTGTTGGAGCAAATTCTCCTAACTTGTGGCCTACCATGTTTTCTGTTACGTAAACAGGGATGAATTTATTGCCGTTATGTACAGCTATTGTTTGACCAACAAAATCTGGTGAAATCATTGAAGCTCTCGACCAGGTCTTAATGACGGTCTTCTTACCTGTTGCTACATTATCCAAAACTCTTTTCTCGAGTTTGTAGTGGATATATGGTCCTTTTTTAAGTGAGCGACTCATTTTTCTAATTTTTTACCTGGTTAATTATTTCTTTCTTCTTTCAATGATGTACTTGTTCGAAGCATTCTTCAATGCGCGTGTCTTGTATCCCTTAGCTGGTAAACCCTTACGGCTACGTGGGAGACCACCTGATGCACGACCTTCACCACCACCCATTGGGTGATCAACTGGGTTCATAACAACACCACGAACGCGTGGACGACGACCTAACCAGCGGCTACGACCTGCTTTACCTGATTTCTCAAGGTTGTGGTCAGCATTTGATACTGTACCGATTGTAGCTTTACATGCTTGGAGGATAAGACGTGTCTCACCTGAAGGCATTCTTAAAATTGCATATTTACCATCACGTGACATCAATTGTGCGTATGCACCAGCGCTACGTGCCATCTTAGCACCTTGACCAGGACGTAATTCAATGTTGTGAATGATTGTACCGAATGGAACATCGCTCAAGAACATTGTGTTACCTACGTTTGGTGTAGCTTCTTTACCAGACATGATTGTTTGTCCAACTTTTAAGCCTTGTGGAGCAATGATATATCTCTTCTCACCATCGGCGTAAAATACGAGGGCAATACGTGCTGTACGGTTTGGATCGTATTCAATAGTCTTAACTACTGCTGGAATACCGTCTTTATCACGTTTGAAGTCAATTATTCTATATTTTTGTTTGTGTCCACCACCTATATTGCGGACTGTCATTTTACCTACGTGGTTACGTCCACCGGTGCTCTTTTTAGTAGCAAGCAATGACTTCTCTGGCTTGCTTGTTGTGATTTCGTCAAAAGCGCTAATAATTTTGAAGCGCTGACCCGGTGTCGTTGGTTTATATTTCTTTAAAGCCATCTTTAAATATTGCTAAAAAAGTCAATAGTTTCACCTTTTGCTAATGTCACGACTGCTTTCTTGAAAGCATCTCTTCTGCCGCTGATAACGCCAGTCTTTGTATAACGTGACTTAAGCTTTCCTTCATAATTAATAGTGTTGACTGATTCCACTTGTACACCATAAAGGTCTTGGACAGCCTGTTTGATTTGCAGTTTATTTGCACGTTTGTCAACAATGAATGCATATTTGTTAAGCTTTTCGCTTATCGCAGTCATTTTCTCTGTTATTACAGGTTTCTTAATGATAATCATCGTTTCTAATTTTTAAGGTTAATTATCCAAGAATTTCTTCGATTTGTGGTAATGAACTTTCCAAGATGAAAATCTTCTTGGCATTGAGAATATCATAAGTGTTGAGGTTACGAGCAAGTGTGACTTGAGTGCGTTGTATGTTTCTTGCTGACATTACTACATTAGTATCTGTTGCTGGGAATACAAACAAGTTCTTGCCACCATTCACTTTAAGGTTATTCAAAACTTCAACCATCTTCTTTGTCTTGATGCTGTCAAAGGTGAAGTCTTCTAAAATAGCAATCTCTGCATCTCTCATTTTATATGTCAAAGCTGATCTACGGGCAAGAAGTCTAACTTTCTTGTTCAACTTAAAGCCATAGTCACGTGGTTGTGGTCCAAATACTCTACCACCGCCTCTTAATACTGGTGAGTTGATATCACCACGACGTGCACCACCTGTTCCTTTTTGACGGATCAACTTACGTGTACTGCCAGCAATCTCACTACGTGTTTTTGCTTTGTGTGTACCTTGACGTTGATTTGCTCTGATCAAGTTTACATCTAAATAGATGCAATGATCGTTCGGTTCAATGCCGAAAATATTTTCGTTCAACTGAACTTTGCGTCCTGTTGATTCACCGGTTACCTTTAAAACTTCTAACTCCATCTTTCTATTTTTAAATATCCGTTTTTAGATCCCGGTACTGAACCTTTCACAACTAACAAATTCTTCTCGGGAACGATTTTCATGATTTGAAGGTTGATAGCCTTCACTGTACGGTTACCCATGTGACCACCCATTCTTAAGCCTTTGAAAACTCTTGATGGATATGCACAAGCACCGATTGAACCCGGTTTTCTCATACGGTTATGTTGACCGTGAGTCGATTGTCCAACGCCAGCAAAATTGTGACGTTTCACTACTCCTTGGAAGCCCTTACCTTTGCTGATACCTGTAACGTCAACAAATTCGCCTTCCATAAATACATCGACGGTAATTGTTTCACCAAGGCTCTTTCTGTGTCCTTCTTCGAAACGTGAAAATTCGCGTACTACCTTCTTTGGTGTTGTGCCAGCTTTCTCAAAATGTTTTTGTAAAGCTTTTGGGGTGTTCTTCACCTTTCTTTCATCAAACGCCATTTGGATAGCATCGTAACCGTCCTTCTCTTTTGTCTTAACTTGGGTGACTACGCAAGGACCTGCTTCAACGACTGTTACTGGAATGTTTCTTCCACTCTCGTCGTAAATGCTGGTCATCCCAATCTTTTTTCCTAGTATTCCTGACATGCTACGCTTTTAATTACTAGATAGTTTTACAATTATAATTTAATTTCTACTTCTACACCGCTTGGTAATTCTAACTTCATCAAAGCATCGATAGTTTGTGATGTTGAGTTATAGATATCAAGCAAACGCTTGTATGATGATAACTCAAATTGTTCTCTCGATTTCTTGTGAACGAAGGTAGAACGCAAAACTGTGTAAATTTTCTTGTCTGTTGGTAACGGTATAGGACCGCTAACTACAGCACCAGTCAATTTGATAGTCTTCACAATCTTCTCAGCTGACTTGTCAACCAAGTTGTGATCATGTGACTTTAACTTAATTCTAATTCTTTGACTCATAAGAATTTGTTGTTAATTTTTTTATTTTTATTCTAATCTTGTTCCTTTATTACTTCTTTAAAAAGAGAAATATGTGCCTTTTGCTTTCTTGACTACTATTTCTGCCAAATCATCGGCTAATCTAGCATAGTGACTGAATTCCATGCTGAAATTGCCTCTTCCTTGTGTTAATGTTCTCAACGTTGTAATATATCCGAACATCTCTGACAATGGTACATCTGCTCTGATGATCTGCTGTGAAACTCCAGCTTCTACTTCGCGCAAGATTGATCTTCTTCTATTAAGATCTCCTGAAACGTCTCCGAGATATTCTGATGGCACGCGAACTTCTACTTTCATGATAGGTTCCATAACGACTGTCTTTGCTTTCAAACCTGCTTCTTTGAAACCAAAGTGAGCTGCAGCTTCAAATGACAAAGCATCGCTATCAACTGGATGTGTAGAACCATCATACAAACGAACTTTCACTGAATCCATTGGGAAACCAGCCAAGACACCGTTTGACAATGCGTTCTTGAACCCTTTTTCTGTAGCAACTATATATTCGCGTGGAATATTACCACCTTTAACATCATTTATAAACTGTAAACCAGTAACACCTTCGTCAGCAGGTCCGATTTCAAACTCGATATCGGCAAATTTACCTTTACCGCCTGTTTGTTTCTTATAGACCTCGCGATGTGTAACTGTCTCTGTAAACGATTCTTTATACGATACTTGTGGACTACCAACATTAATCTCAACGCCAAACTCTCTTCTCAATCTGTCGATGATTATATCTAAGTGCAATTCACCCATTCCAGCTATTATTGTTTGACCTGAATTATCGTCTGTGGTGACTTGGAATGTAGGGTCTTCTTCGGCAAGTTTATCTAAGGAAGCTGATAACTTGTCCATCTCTGCTTGAGTTTTAGGTTCAACTGCGATTTGAACTACTGGTTGTGGGAATGAGATAGACTCAAGCAACAAAGGTTTATCTTCGCTAGTGAGTGTATCGCCTGTTCTTATTGTTTTAAATCCGACTGCAGCTGCTATGTCACCTGCTTCGATAACATCAAGCGGTGTTTGTTTGTTAGCATTCATCTGCATGATTCTTGAGATGCGTTCTTTCTTACCTGTTGTTGCGTTAAGCACGTATGAACCGGATTTTAGAGAACCGGAATATACACGGAAGAAAGCTAAGCGACCGACGTATGGATCTGTTGCAATCTTGAAAGCAAGTGCGCAGAATGGTTCTTTAGAATCAGCTCTGCGTATTTCTTCTTTTTCAGTCTTTGGATTAATTCCTACAACATCATCTATATCATTTGGACTTGGAAGATAGTTGATGATTGCATCGAGTAAGAACTGTACGCCTTTATTTTTGAAGGAAGCACCACATAATACAGGACATGCGCGTCTTGACAATGTAGCTTTTCTGATTTCAGCAATAAGTTCTTCTTCTGTTATTGAATCTGGATCGAGCATAAATTTCTCGAACAATTCTTCATTATCTTCAGCAGCACCTTCGAGCAACATATTACGATACTCTGCCACTGTATCAACTAAATCTTCAGGTATTTCAACTTCTGTGAATTGAAGTCCAAGTTCATCTTCCCAAACAAATGCTTTGTTTTTAACCAAGTCCACTACGCCAATGAATGTATCTTCACTACCGATAGGGATTTGCAATGGGATAGGATTTGCGTTGAGGCGTTCCTTAATCTGTTCAACTACTTTAAAGAAGTCAGCACCACAGCGATCCATTTTATTCACGAAACAGATATGTGGCACTTTGTATTTATCGGCTTGATGCCAAACAGTTTCCGATTGTGGTTCTACACCGCCAACAGCACAGAAGAGTGCTACTGCTCCATCGAGGACTCTAAGTGAACGTTCGACTTCGACTGTAAAATCGACGTGACCAGGAGTATCGATCAAATTAATTTTGTATTGTGTATTATTTAAATTCCAGAATACTGTTGTTGCAGCTGAAGTGATTGTGATACCGCGTTCTTGTTCTTGAACCATCCAGTCCATTGTTGCGGCTCCATCATGCACTTCACCGATACGACGACTACGGCCTGTATAATATAGAATACGCTCGGTTGTTGTAGTCTTACCAGCATCAATGTGAGCCATGATACCGATATTACGTGTATAATCGAGAATATTATTGTTATTATTTTGACCGTTTTTCATCATTATTTACTCTTTTTGTATATTAGAATCTGAAGTGTGAGAAGGCTTTATTAGCGTCAGCCATTCTGTGGATTTCTTCCTTTTTCTTGAAAGCAGCGCCTTCTTCTTTATAAGCTTGCATGATTTCACCTGCTAATCTTTCGCCCATTGATTTTTCATGGCGTTTACGAGCATAACCGATGAGGTTTTTCATGCCGATACTTTGTTTACGAGAAGGACGAATCTCTGAAGGAATTTGGAAAGTTGCACCACCAATACGACGGCTTCTTACCTCAACCTGTGGAGTTACGTTTTCTAAAGCTTTCTTCCAAACACTGATAGGGTCTTCATTTAATTTGTTACCTACGATATCCATTGCACTGTAGAATATTTCGTAAGCAAGATTTTTCTTACCCTTCAACATGATGTTGTTCACGAATTTTGTTACCAAAACATCACCGTATTTTGGATCTGGAAGGATGATTCTTTTCTTTGGTTTAGCTTTTCTCATGTTCTAATGTTCTAAACTTTTACCGTTTAACAATTTTTACTTCTTAGCGGCTTTTTTTGGACGTTTAGCGCCGTATTTTGATCTGCGTTGTGCACGACCATCAACACCTGCTGTATCCAAAGCACCACGAATGATGTGATAACGTACACCTGGAAGATCCTTAACACGACCACCTCTAATCATCACGATTGAGTGTTCCTGCAAATTGTGACCCTCACCAGGGATGTAAGCATTAACTTCTTTCTGATTGGTCAAACGAACCCTCGCCACCTTACGCATAGCTGAATTAGGCTTCTTAGGTGTTGTTGTGTAAACACGTACACAAACACCACGACGTTGTGGGCACGAATCCAAGGCAGGAGATTTACTCTTGTCTTCCAATTTTTGACGTCCTTTGCGGACTAATTGTTGAATCGTTGGCATTTCTTTTTCTTTAAATTACTAATTTCTATCCATTCAATTAGGAAAAATTCCTTTTAATTTCTTATCAAACAGCTCGAAATTTCGCTCTTTAAACAACATAGTTTTAGGGAATTACAGTCATTATCCTGACCATTGCTAAACACACTATAAGCTCCAAGAACTTGTTTTTTAATTACTTACAGTGCAGAAACCTCTAACGTTTAACTTATCAGGTCCCTTAACTATCTCATTCGCAAAGTTATTTTTTCTAACTTTTTTCCGAGTGCAAAGATACAACTTTTTCTTTAATAACCAACACTTTGTAAAACTTTTTTTTATTTTTTTTTGTCATGCTATTTTCTCTCGATTTTCATCACATTTTTCCTCCTATTTTATCTAAAAAAAATAATCCTATAAAGATATTTTTCTCACCTTAATTTTATTAAATTTGCAATCTAATATTAATATAAGGTGACAGATATTTTAAACGGTTTAAACAATCCACAGAAAGAAGCAGTTACAACCATACAAGGTCCTGTTATGGTTATCGCTGGCGCTGGCTCAGGCAAAACAAAGGCTCTGACTCATCGCATCGCATATATGATTCAGGAAGGAATAAATCCTTTCGCTATTATGGCTCTTACATTTACAAACAAAGCTGCAAAAGAAATGAAAGATCGTATCATGAAACTCGTCGATCCTCATGCAGCTCGCAATGTTTGGATGGGAACGTTCCACTCTATCTTCGCTCGTATTTTGAGAATTGAAGCTCAATATCTCGGCTTTACTCAAGATTTTACAATATACGATACTGATGACTCTAAGCAACTCATCAATGCAATATTGAAAGAACGCGAGTTAGACACAAAAGCTTATCCTGCGAAATATATCCTTCATCGCATCTCAATGGCAAAGTCTGCTTTATATACTCCAGAAGATTATTGCAACAATTTTGAGATTCAACAACAGGATTTAAGAGCCAACAAACCTCTTATCGGCGAAATATTTAAGACTTATAACAACAGACTTCAACGCGCTAACGCAATGGATTTCGATGACATATTGTTTTATACGAATGTGTTGCTGCGCGATTTCCCTGAAATTCTATACAAATATCAAAATCGGTTTGAATATATTTTAGTCGATGAGTATCAAGATACGAATTATGCTCAGTATCTTATAATAAGAAGAATAGCCGCGATGAGAGAAAACATTTGCGTGGTAGGTGACGATGCACAAAGTATCTACGGATTCCGCGGCGCTAATATTCAGAACATACTTAATTTCAAAAACGATTATCCTGATCAAAAATTAATTCGTCTCGAACAAAACTATCGCTCGACGAAAACTATTGTCAATGCTGCAAACAGCGTGATTGACCATAACAAAGATCAGATAAAGAAAAAAGTATGGTCAGATAAAGAAGAAGGCGAATTGATAACAGTGCTTCGTGCCACATCTGACAACGAAGAAGGAACCCTCGTGGCTAATTCCATCTTCGGTTATAAAATGTCGCGACAGCTTAACAACAAAGATTTCGCAATTCTTTACAGAACGAACTCTCAATCGCGTTCTTTGGAAGAAGCTCTACGCAAACAAGATATACCTTATAAAATATATGGCGGACTTTCGTTCTACGACCGTAAGGAAGTGAAAGACCTCCTCGCCTACTTCCGCGTAGTCATCAATCCGCACGACGAACAGGCTCTCCTACGAATCATCAATTATCCTACAAGAGGTATAGGAAAGACTACAATAGAACGACTAATGGTTGTAGCTGATGAGCGTCAAAAGGGAATATGGGACGTAATTTCTTCGGAGACCGAGCCAATGCCAAAAGACTTCAATAGCGGAACAGTCAACAAGTTGCATAACTTCGTAACTATGATCAAGAGTTTCCAAACGCTTCTCAACAAGCAAAGCGCCATAGAACTCGCAAAACATATCTGTAATACCGTAGGCATAATAAAAGACTTGAAGGAAGACGACACTCCAGAAGGTCAGGCTCGCGTGCAAAACATAGAAGAGCTCCTTAACGCCATCATGGAATTTTCCGACAAACAAGTCGATGAGGTGACTGGAGAACAAAATGAAGTTACTTTAAACAAATTCATGGAAGATGTCGCTCTTCTCACCGATCAAGATAATAAAGATGATGAAGACGACGACAGGGTTACCATGATGACAATACACAGCGCAAAAGGTTTGGAATTTCCATACGTCTATATCGTCGGCTTGGAAGAGAACCTCTTCCCTGGCATACAATCGTTAAGCACTCGTGAAGAATTAGAAGAAGAAAGACGTTTGTTCTACGTAGCATTGACACGCGCCGAAACCAAATTGGTTTTAAGTCACGCAGAAAGCCGCTATCGCTGGGGAAATCTGACATTAAGTGAACCTTCACGTTTTATCGAAGAAATAGATCCATCGCTGATAGAGAGAACCAAGAAGGCTTCTTTCAGAGGAACATCGAGTTTCAACGAAGGCGTTAACTTCAGCAATCCGTTCTCAAAAAATTTCCAAGAGAAAAGAGAATATCAGAAACGAGTGGAACAAAAACAACATACACCTTATATTAATAATAGCGCATCGACGAACAACAGCTCCGATTTCGTAGCAGCCTCACCTGAAGAAATTGTAGAAGGCATGAGAGTGATGCACCAAAAATTCGGTCAAGGTAATGTGATAAAAGTAGAAGGCATTGGTCCAAACAAAAAAGCGACCGTAGTCTTCGACGAATGTGGAACGAAACAATTAATGCTTAAATTTGCAAAACTAAATATTCTTAAATAAAAACATTTAACAAAAGAACATGTTATTTTAAACAACAACTATAATATCATGAATAAAGAAGGACTCAAATATAACACAGAAAGAGATAAGCTGATTATATCTGAATATGGTCGAAACATTCAGATTATGATAAAACATCTGATGGAAATTGAAGACAGAAACAAGAGAACCGAAGCTGCTCATTTCATAGTCAGTGTCATGGCACAAATGAATCCGCAAGTGAAAGAATCTAACGACTACATCCATAAACTTTGGGATCATCTGTATATCATTTCTGATTACAAGTTAGATGTTGATAGTCCTTTCGACCCTCCAAAGCAAGGTGTTATTGTTGACAAGCCTGAACATGTAGGCTATCAAAAGCATGATATAAAGCAAGGACATTATGGCAATTATATCAAAGAAATCATAAATAAAATCAAAGAAATTGAAGAGGGTCCAAAAAGAGACGCTTTGTTGTTGGCTGTTGCTAATCAGATGAAGAGAGATTATCTGAATTGGAATCGTGAAACAGTGAACGATTTATTGATTCTTGATGATTTATATAAACTATCTGGCGAGACATTTGCAATGCCGATGGAGACAAAACTAACTTCAACAAACGAGATTTTAGGCAGGCAACAACCGATACAACAGCAGCAACAATCCAAGAAAAAGAAAGTCAAGAAGCAACAGATAAAAAAATTACCGAACCCCAATAGACCAACTAAGAAATAATGGGAAAATTCAAAATTGTTGGCGGCAACAAATTGCATGGCAGCATTGTTCCGCAAGGCGCTAAAAACGAAGCGATGCAGATCATCTGCGCATGTCTTCTCACTGAGGAAAAGGTTCGCATAACGAATCTACCTAATATAGTCGACATCAACAATCTCATCGACTTAATGAAAGACATGGGTGTTGATGTTGAAAGGACAACTCCCAATGAAGTCAGCCTTCAAGCGAAAGACATAGATTTCTCATATTTTGAGACAGAGGATTTTTCCAACAAAGCCACACGATTGAGAGGTAGCGTCATGATATTAGGTCCGATGTTAGCTCGTTTCGGCAAAGGCTTCTTGCCTAAACCTGGAGGCGACAAGATAGGTCGTCGCCGTTTAGACACTCATATCATAGGACTGCAGAAATTAGGAGCCACTTTCGAGAATGCTAATAATTATCAGAAAGTCACAGCTTCTAATGGGTTGAAAGGAACGTACATGCTCCTCGACGAAGCTTCTGTGACAGGAACTGCCAACATCATCATGGCAGCTGTCATGGCTCAAGGAGAGACCACTATCTTCAACGCTGCCTGCGAGCCATATATCGTACAACTCTGCAGAATGCTTACTTCAATGGGCGCTAAGATAAACGGCATTGGATCCAACTTACTAAAAATAGAAGGTGTAGAAAAACTCAGCGGCACCTCACATCGTCTCCTCGCCGACATGATAGAAGTAGGCAGCTTCATTGGAATGGCAGCCATGACAGGCTCGGAGCTCACCATAAAAGACGCTGGCATCAAAGACCTTGGCATCATTCCCGACGTATTCCGCCGACTCGGCATCAAGATGGAATTTAGAGGCGATGACATATATATACCAGAGCAAGAACACTACGAAGTAGAAACGTTCATAGATGGAAGCATACTGACAGTAGCCGACGCTCCTTGGCCAGGCTTCACTCCCGACTTGATAAGCATCGTTTTAGTCGTCGCCACACAAGCTAAAGGAACAGTGCTCATACATCAGAAGATGTTCGAAAGCCGTCTCTTCTTCGTTGATAAACTTATAGATATGGGAGCGCAGATAATATTATGCGACCCTCATAGAGCTACGGTAGTAGGCTTAGATAGAACGCAGCAGTTACATGCAGTGAAGATGGTCTCGCCCGACATCAGAGCTGGAGTCGCATTGCTTATAGCTGCACTGTCAGCCAAAGGCGAAAGCACAATTGAAAACATAGAACAAATCGACAGAGGCTATCAAAACATCGACGAAAGACTAAGAGCCTTGGGAGCGGACATTAAGAGAATAGATTGATAATTAAGAATGAAGAATGAGGAATGAGGAATTAAAGGTATCATAGAACTGGGACTTAACAACTTAAAACACTTAGCATCATAGAACACTCACTAACTCAGAGACTCGGCGACTTGGTGACTCAGAGACTCAACAAAATGACATTTTGTCAAGATTGATAGTTTATTTAATTATGGCAAATTATTTGTTATGCCAATGGCGGCTTACTTTGTTAACAAAATAAATAAAATATAATCATGGAAGAAAATATGAGAGAAAATGTTAATATCAATGAAAGTCAAGAAGATATTAACAAGCAAAATGAAGTTCATGAAGAAGAACCAAAAGGCAGAAAAAACAAGAGAAACAAAAACGACAAGCAAGTTGAAGAACTTAAAGAGAAATACGACGAATTAAACGACAAATACTTACGTCTTTTCTCAGAGTTCGATAACTACCGTAAACGTACAGCCAAAGAAAAAATAGAATTGTCGAAGACAGCTTCTGAAAGCATCATGGTTGATCTTCTCCCAATCCTCGACGATTTTGAACGCGCTCTTCAGACAATGGAAAACAAAGAAACAGACGCCAACTATGAAGGCGTAGTGTTGATTTACAATAAATTCAAACGTACCTTAGAACAAAAAGGCTTAGAAGAAATCAATGCCAAAGACGCCGTTTTCGACACCGATGAACACGAGGCACTGACTAATGTCCCTGTCACTGACGAGGCTCAGAAAGGCAAGGTCTTAGACGTAATTCAAAAAGGATATAAACTAAACGGCAAAGTCATCCGTTACGCACGCGTTGTTGTTGGAGGTTGATATTTAAAATAAAAAACAATGGAGAAAAGGGATTATTACGAGATACTTGAGGTACCAAAAACCGCGACAAGTGAAGAGATTAAGAAAGCCTATCGTAAGATGGCTATAAAATATCATCCTGACAAGAACCCTGACGACAAGGACGCAGAGGAAAAGTTCAAGGAAGCTGCTGAGGCATACGAGGTGTTGAGCAATCCTGACAAGCGCTCGCGTTACGACCAGTTCGGTCATGCCGGTTTGCACGGACAGCAAGGTTTCAGCGGAATGGACGACATCTTCAGTCATTTCGGCGATATCTTCAGCGACCTATTTGGCGGGGGAGGATTTGGTTTCAGCAGCGGCTTCGGCGGCGGACGTCAAGCTCAGCGTCATGTTAATAGAGGCAGCAACCTTCGTCTTCGCGTAAAACTCAACCTCAGCGAGATCAACGAAGGCGTAAAGAAAAAAGTAAAAGTCAACAAATTCGTTCCTTGCCAGCATTGCGGTGGCAGCGGCGCTAAAGACAACGATTTCGAGACCTGCCCTACTTGTAACGGAAGAGGTCAGACAGTGAAGATACAAAACTCCATCTTCGGTCAGATGCAGACTGTTACAACATGTCCTAACTGTGGCGGAGAAGGAAAGATAATAAAAAACAAATGTCCTGAATGTCAAGGCAACGGCATCGTCAAAAGCGAAGAGATAATAGAACTCAACATACCTGCTGGCGTCGCCGACGGAATGCAGCTATCGGTCAGAGGCAAAGGTAATGCCGGAGCAAGAAATGGTATTGCTGGAGACCTTATAATATTAATAGAAGAGGAAAAAGATAAAAACCTTGAACGCGATGGCAACGACCTCATCTATAACCTCTTCATCAGTTTCCCACAAGCAGCACTCGGCGCAACAGTAGAAGTGCCTATCATTAACGGAACAACGGAAGTTAAGATACCGGCAGGAACACAAAGCGGCGAGATCATCAAACTAAGAAACAAAGGATTGCCAGAACTCAACGGTTACGGCAGAGGCGACTTACTCGTCAACGTAAACGTATGGACTCCTCAACGTCTTAACAAAGAAGAAGAGAAAATAATGAAGTCATTGTTAGAAAGTGAAAACATGAATCCTTCTTCCGACAACGATAAAAACCCTTTTAAGAGATTCAAGAAATTCTTCAGCTAATATAAAAATGCAAAACTTTATCGAGATAAATAACGTAAGCAAGACCTACGGGACATACAAAGCTCTTAACGACATCAGTATCAAGGTGCCAAAACAAAGCATCTACGGACTTCTCGGTCCTAACGGTGCAGGAAAAACCACTTTGATAAGAATGCTTAACCAGATAACAGCTCCCGACCAAGGCGAGATAATATTTAACGGAGAGAAACTGAACCGAAACCACATCTCTCAGATAGGCTATCTCCCTGAAGAACGAGGACTTTACAAAACAATGAAAGTCGGTGAACAAGCTATATATCTCGCGCAACTAAAAGGCGTAAGTCAAAAAGAAGCCGAGAAAAGATTGAAATATTGGTTTAAGAAATTCGACATTCTGAGCTGGTGGGATAAAAAGGTAGAAGAGCTCAGCAAGGGTATGCAACAGAAAATACAGTTTATCGTAACTGTAATTCATGAGCCTCAGTTACTTATCTTCGATGAACCATTCTCTGGCTTCGACCCTATCAACGTAAACTTACTTAAAAAAGAAATATTAGAATTAAGAGACAAAGGAGCCACCATCATTTTCTCTACTCACAACATGGCATCTGTAGAGGAGCTATGCGATAACATCATGCTTATCAACAAAGGGCAGAAAATCCTTGAAGGCAGCGTCTACCAGATAAAACAAGATTTTAAAGACCATAGCTTTGAGATTGTTTTAAGACAACGAGACAACGAGACAACGAGACAACAAGAAGATGTCGTTCCTTATTTCTCAGATTCTCAAATTCTCAGATTCTCAGACGCAAATAAACTTCCTGAAGGTTTTACATTAATTTCAGAAAAGACAGATAACAACGGAGAAATGACATTGAATGTCAAAGCTGAAAATGATGTCAATCCTAACATCTTAATCAATTATCTTTCAGAAAAAGGAACTATTATTTCGTATAAAGAACTGCTTCCTTCAATGAACGACATCTTTATTAATCAGTTAACAATTAACAATGTACAATTAACATAGGACTTTAGGCTTTAGACTTTAGACTTAAAAAATATGAACAACTTAGGCATAATAATAAAAAGAGAATATCTCACACGTGTCAAGAAACGTAGTTTTTTACTCTTGACATTTTTAGGTCCATTATTTTTTGCAGCATTGATGATAGCACCTTCCCTTCTCATGTTAAGGTCGGAGAAGATGGAAAGCAAGAAAGCCATTGTCGTTCTTGATGAAAGCGGCATGTTCGAGGGTAAGATAGAAAACACCGACGCCAATACTTTCATTTATGAAAATGAGAATGCTAATATCGACAGTTTGAAGAAATTTGTTTTCGATGGTATTTATGATGCGTTTTTATATATACCATCAACATCATTGAATATTCCTGTCAATGCCAAGCTATACAGCGACAAGCAGATACCAATGACCTTAAGCAGTCACATAGAGAGGGAGATGAAGCAAGTTGTAGAACATCAGAAGCTTCTTGCCTCAGGCATCGACCCTGATATTGTGAAAGCATCTAAGACAAGCATCAATGTTTCCACCATACGTATGGACGAAGAAAGCGGTGAGAAAACAAGTTATGCGGAGCTTGAATATATAATAGGATTAGTGCTCGCTCTTGTAATTTACTTCGCGATATTCTTATTCAGCAATCAGGTTTTACGTGGTGTCATAGAAGAAAAGACCAACAGAATAATAGAAGTCATCATCAGTTCTGTGAAGCCTTTCGAGCTGATGATGGGAAAGATAGTAGGCATAGCCTTAGTAGGACTCACACAGTTTTTATTATGGATAGTGTTGACTATAGGCATCTATCTTGTAGCGAGCGGTATACTTATAGGACCTGAGGTCATGTCGCCATCGGGCACCGTCATGACGGAAGAGATAAGTCAGATTGCAGAGACGACTGAAGGACAAGACATTATGCTTGAAGCTGTGAATATGGTACAGTCTATCAACTTCGGAGCAATCTTATGGAGTTTCTTGTTTTACTTTGTATTCGGATATTTGTTATACGCCGCCATGTTCGCCGCCATCGGAGGAATGGTTGATAACGAGACCGACAGCAACCAGTTCAGCACAGTGGTGTCTTTACCATTGATAGTAGCGATAGTGTGTTCTACAGCTATGGTAAACAATCCTGACAGTAGCTTGGGATTATGGCTTTCTATGATACCATTCACATCACCTATATCTATGATGATAAGGATACCATTCGGAGTACCATATTGGCAGGTTGCAGTGTCGCTTATATTATTGATATTGACATTCATCTTGATAACATGGTTAGCAGGCAAAATCTACAGAACAGGAATCTTGATGTACGGCAAGAAACCAAGTTTCAAGGAAATATGGAAATGGCTTAGATATTAGAATCTGAGAACCTAAAATTTGAGAACCTGAGAGTCTGATATTTTTCCAGATTTTCAGGTTTTCAATTTTTCAGATTTTATATAAAAAAAACACTTGTATCTGAAATAAAAAAATCTTATTTTTGCACCCCAAAATATCGATTTTAATCTCGAATTAAATTAATTATAAAAAATATTTACAATGCAAAACAAAGGAGTTATTAAACTTTTAGCACTTATCTTAGCTGTTTTCTCATTGTATCAATTGTCGTTTTCGTACATAACAAGACGCGTTGAGAACAAAGCAGCTGAATATGCTACAAGTGCGGAATCAGTGGAATTGGCAAAAACTCTTGCCAACGGAAATCAAAATGCTTACGATTATTTGTTAGACTCTATTCAAGGTGCAAGAGAGACTTATTACTTAGACTCAATGAGCACAGTTAAGGTTTATCCTATCTTCGGACAAACTTATCGTCAAGCAAAAGAAATGGAAATCAATTTAGGTCTCGACCTTAAAGGCGGTATGAACGTCATGATGGAAGTCTCTGTTCCAGACATCATCCAAGTTCTTTCAGGTCACAGCACAGATCCTGTTTTCGTTGAAGCTTTAAGAATAGCTAACGAACAACATCTTAACAGCCAAAGAGATTTCGTAGATTTATTCGGTGACGCTTACCAACAATTAGATCCTAACGCTAAGTTAGCACCTATCTTCTTGTTTGAGTTCAAAGACAAAGGCATCACCGTCAATTCAACAAATGACGAAGTATTAAGCGTCATCAAAGACGAAACAAATAGCGCAATTGATCGTTCATACCAAATCTTAAGAACTCGTATCGACCGTTTCGGTGTAGCACAACCAAATATCCAAAAATTAGAAAACTCAGGACGTATCCTCGTCGAACTTCCAGGTATCAAAGATCCTAAACGTGTTCGTAAACTCTTACAAGGTACAGCACAATTGGAATTCTGGGAGACATACAACTTCACAGAACTCTATGAGTATTTCGACCAAGCTAACAGCCGTCTTGCAGAAATCAACAAAGCTAATGCTGAATTAACAGAAACAGAAGGAAAAGAAGAAGTAAAAGAAGCTAAGACAGAAGACGAACCTGCTCTTTTAGCTAACGACTCTTTAAATGCAGCACAAGATGAAGCATTAGAAGAAATGAGAGCCAACTATCCATTATACAACTACTTAACACCTTCATACTATCAAAACGAAGTAGGTCAGACATATCCTGCACAAACAGCACGCGTTGGTATGGCTTTAGTGAAAGACACTGCTAACATCAACAGAATGCTCAAACAAGTAAAAAGCGTTTTCCCACGTAACGTTAAATTTGCATGGTGTGTAAAACCTAATGTTGCAGAAGACGGTACAGAATATATCGACCTCGTAGCTTTGAAGACATCACGCGAAAACAAAGCAGCTCTCGGCGGCGAAGTAATCGTTGACGCACGTCAAGACTACGATCCAAACGGTCGCGTTGAAGTCACAATCCAAATGAACAGCGAAGGTGCTAAAGCATGGAAACGCTTAACAGGCGAAAACATTGGAAGACAAGTAGCTATCGTCCTCGACGACTATGTATATTCATATCCTGTTGTCAACGATGAAATCCCAAGCGGTCGTTCATCAATCTCTGGCGGCGACATGAGCGTTGAAGAAGCACAAGACTTGGCAAACATCTTGAAAGCTGGTAAATTACCTGCTCCAGCAAGAATACTCGAAGAAAACGTTGTAGGTCCTTCATTAGGTCAAGAAGCTATCAACTCAGGTCTCTGGTCATTCGTGATCGCTTTCATCTTAGTACTTATCTATATGTTGTTCTTCTACAGCAAAGCTGGTATCGCAGCCGACATCGCATTGTTAGTCAACATATTCTTCATGTTCGGTGTGTTAGCATCATTCGGAACAGTATTAACATTACCTGGTATCGCTGGTATCGTCCTCACCCTCGGTATGGCTGTCGACTCTAACGTCATCATCTTCGAACGTATCAAAGAAGAATTACGCGCAGGCAAAGGTTTAAGAACAGCTATCGCTGACGGTTACAAAGCAGCTTATTCAGCTATCTTAGACGGTAACATCACCACATTCTTGACAGCATTCGTATTGTTCAAGTTCGGTACAGGTCCTGTTCAAGGCTTCGCAACAACATTGATGATTGGTATCGCAACATCATTGTTCACATCATTATTCATCACTCGTTTGGTATTTGAAGGCTGGTTGAAGAAAGACAAGAACATCAGCTTCTCAAATAATGCAACACGTAACTTCTTAAAGAACACTTCATTCGACTTTATCAACTTCGGTAAGAAAGCTGCTATCATCGCTGGCGTATTCATCGTTATCAGCATCGGTTCATTAGCAGTACGCGGTTTGAACTTAGGTATCGACTTCAAAGGTGGTCGTAACTATGTAGTTCGTTTCGACAAAGACGTAACAGTTAATGAAGTACGTGATGCTTTAACAAGCATAGACGAATTTAAAGCTGAAGTCCCTGAAGTAAAGACATACGGACCAAGCCGTCAAGTCAAGATAACAACAGCATATAAGATCAACGACAATCATCCTGAAGTAGACCAAGAAATTCAAGGTCTCATCTACGAAGGTCTTAAAGGTCTTTATAACACAGAAATGACATACGAACAATTCACAACAGACTCTGACAAGAGCAACGTATTACTCGGCATCTTGAGCTCACAAAAAGTCGGTGCTACAGTAGCTGACGACGTGACACGCAAGGCATTCATTGCAGTTATCATCTCTCTCGTTGTTATGTTCGCATACATCGCTATCCGTTTCAGAAGATGGCAATATGGTTTATCAAGTATAGTATGTTTGGCACACGACACATTGTTAGTAATTGGTATGTATTCATTATTCAATAACATCTTACCATTCACAATGGAAGTCAACCAATCATTCATCGCAGCTATCTTGACTATCATCGGTTATTCAATCAACAACACAGTGGTTATCTTCGACCGTGTACGTGAAAACGTCACATTATTCCCTAAGAGAGGTTGGAAAGAACGTTTCAACAGCGCAAACAACAGCACATTGTTACGTACAATCAACACATCTGGTACCACAATCGTTGTATTGTTAGCTATATTCATCTTCGGTGGTGAGACAATCCGTGGCTTCGTATTCGCATTGTTAGTCGGTATGTTAGCAGGTACATTCTCATCATTGTTCATCGCATCACCTTTGGCATACGCCTTATTCAAAGGTAAAAAATACGATGAAGAATTAGAACAAGTAGCTGATAAAAAAAGAAAATAATAAAAGGCTAAAGTCGAAAGACTAAAGGCTAAAGTTAAGAGAGCTTCTGATAATTCAGGAGCTCTTTTTTATAATGAACAATTTACAATGAACAATGTAAAATTAAGTGCCTATAGTTTTTCATTGTTTTTAATATTCATATCGTTTTTTTTTATACTTTTGTAAAGATAATTACGTTACCTTTTGTAAAAAGGATATTATATGATAAAGAAGATAATTTTCACATTTATAATCGTATTAGCATTCTCTATTCAACCTGCAGTAGCTCAAAGAAAAGTCTGCAAGTCAGCCGACATCGCTTTTGAACGTAAGCAATATAACACTGCTATCGAACGATATAAGAAAGCCTTAAAGAAAACAAATAAGAAAAAACGCGAAGACGATAAAGAATATATTACTTATCAACTTGCGGAATGTTATCGACTTACCGAAGCAACTAAGTTAGCAGAGTCGCATTACAAACGTCTGCTTAAAACCGACTACCCCAAAAGAGAACCTATAATTTATTACTATTACGCAGAAGCCTTAAAAAGAAATAAGAAATACGAGGACGCTGCCATTCAATATGCCAAATATAATGAGTTAGTGCCAGACGACACAAGAGGCGTCAAGGCATTAGAAGACATACAGAACATACAACAATGGCTTGAAGCTCCGACACGATATGAGGTGACTCGTATAAAGAAACTCAACACACGCTCGTCGGAGTTAGGCGTAGCTTGGACATCGAACAATTACAACGAAATCATTTTCGCTTCAACAAGAGAAGACGGAGTGTCGAAGGAAAAAGACGCTATCACAGGACAACATTTCTCCGACTTCTATGTCTCTCGTCAAAACAAACAAGGCGAATGGGAAGATGTTGTATTAGCCGATGAAGAAGGCATCAACTCAGAAGGCAGCGAAGGTATGCCATTTATAAACAAGTCGTTTTCAACGATGTATTTCACACGCTGTCCTAACCACAAGAAAAGAGCCTCAGGATGCCAAATCATGAAATCCTCACGCTCAGGAAGCACATGGAGCGATCCTGAGACAGTAGAAATCATTACCATCGATTCATTAGATGTTATTGGTCACCCTACACTGTCGAGCGACGAGCTCATATTATTCTTCGCATCAGAAAGGAAGAACGGCTATGGTGGTAAAGACATCTGGATCTCTGAAAGAGAAAGCAAAAACGACAAATTCGGTCGCCCAAGAAACTTAGGCGACATCATCAATACTCAAGGCGATGAGATGTTCCCTTATATGAGAAACGACAGCACTCTTTATTTCGCATCAAACGGTCACGGCGGAATGGGAGGCTTGGATATTTTCGTCACCACTTTAGACTCCTTGGGAGAATGGACTGAACCTGTAAACCTCAAACATCCTTTCAACTCAATAGGTAACGACTACGGAATAACATTCCACCAAACAGAAGAAAGAGGCTTCTTCATCAGCAACAGAGATACTCGAAACGGATTAGACGACGACATATATTACTTCATCGAACCGCCTGTCGTATTCACTCTGAGCGGAACTGTCAAAAACCAGAACAGCTTGCAATTTGTTGAAGGAGCCGACATAGTAATAAACAGTTTAAGCGGTTCAAAATTCTCTACCAAAAGTAGCGAGACTGGAGCATTTATGTTCACCAACTCACAAATAAAAGCCGACGAGACTTATATATTAACTATCAACAAGAAAAATTATTTCGTCTTCACCGATACTATCAGCACTGCAGGCTTTGAGACAAGTCAAGACATCACAAAAGAATATCAGATAAATACCATTCCTGACAATCCTGTCGTCTTGCCTGACATTTTATACGACTTGGCAAAATGGGAGTTGCAACCTCAGTTTGAAGACTCGTTACGAGGTCTCATCGAGATGTTACAGGTAAATCCTAACATCACCATCGAGTTAGGCTCACATACCGACAACAGAGACAGTCACGAAAGTAACGACATATTATCTCAAAAACGTGCTCAATCGGTATGCGATTATCTTGTCATCAGAGGTATCGACCCGTATAGACTTAAAGCCAAAGGCTACGGTGAAAGAGTGCCTAGAACATTACATAAAGATTACAGATATAAAGATTACGTCATAACAGCTGGAACGAAACTCACTGAAGATTACATCAATAGCCTTCCGAAAGAAGTCCAGGAATATGCGCATCAACTTAATCGTAGAACGGAGTTCAAGGTCATAAGCAAGGACTACGTACCACGAGAAGACATCAGCGATGATCAGATGGCTAATGTAGAATTGAGACCTGAAGATAACGTAGTAAATATCGTAATGGACAAACAAGGTTTCATGACATTTAAAGCAATCGTCAATGCGTATACGGAAAATATTACCTACAACCAGAACTTCGGATTTGGCGTATCGCAAAGAAAAGTGATGGAATTGCTGAACGACGGTATTATTACCAAAGACGATTTCATCGGTGACAATATCGACAGAATCATCAAGGTAGGAGCTGTAGCCGACAGAGCTCAGTTCGTTATCAGAGAGATGCACATCGCAGATCGTAGCGTACAGAATATAAAAGTAACAGTATATAACAATTTAAAAACAGATTGGCTGATAGGTCAAGAAACTCTAAAACAATTTGGAGATTATGAGTTCGACACCAACAGCATGAAGTTAATTTTTAATAAGGAAAAGTAATGGCAGTAGAAAAGCGTTATCAACTTCGTGGTGTCTCTGCAGAGAAAGAAGACATTCACAATGCAATAAAAAATTTAGATAAGGGATTATATCCTAATGCCTTTTGTAAAATCATTCCAGACATCTTAGGTGGCGATGATGAATATTGTAACATCATGCACGCTGATGGCGCAGGAACAAAATCGTCATTAGCTTATCTTTATTGGAAAGAGACAGGCGATTTGTCGGTATGGGCTGGCATAGCTCAAGACGCTATCGTAATGAACACCGATGACTTATTATGTGTCGGAGCCACAGACAAGATGTTGCTTTCATCGACTATAGGCCGTAACAAGAACCTCATTCCTGGCGAAGTCATCTCTGCTATCATCAACGGCACTGAAGAATTTCTCGCCAAGTTACGTTCTCTCGGCGTAGGCATATATCTCACTGGCGGAGAGACTGCCGACGTAGGCGACTTAGTAAGAACCGTCATCGTCGACAGCACAGTGACAGCTCGCATGAGAAAAGACGATGTCATAGAAAATAATATCAAAGCTGGCGATGTCATCGTTGGTTTCGCCTCTTCAGGCAAGGCTACATACGAAGACAGCTACAACGGAGGCATGGGCAGCAACGGTCTCACCTCAGCACGTCATGATGTCTTAGGTCATTATCTCGCAGAGAAATACGCTGAAAGCTACGACCATTCAATACCAGAAGACTTGATTTATTCTGGTCCTCACACTTTGACAGAAGCCACAGAAGTGGAAGGCGTCGACGTAGGAAAACTCATCCTCTCCCCTACCCGCACTTATCTCCCTATGATGGTCCCTATTTTAAATAATTTCAGAAAACAAATCAACGGGATCATACATTGCAGTGGCGGCGCTCAGACAAAAGTGCTTCACTTCACTAAAGACTTACATATTGTGAAAAACAATATGTTCGCGCTTCCTCCACTCTTCCGCATGATACAAGAATCATCGGGAACCGACTGGAAAGAAATGTATAAGGTATTTAACATGGGACATCGTCTCGAGATTTATACCAATGAGAAAGCCGCTGAAGAAATGATACAGATCGCTAAAGACTTCAATATCGAAGCTCAGATAGTAGGTCATGTTGAAGCATCAGAAAAGAAACAACTAACAATAAAGAGTGAATTTGGAACCTTTGAATATTAATAAAAATTAACCTACCAAGATGGAAATCATTGATAAGTTAGAAGATATCAAAACCAAATGGGAAGCACTCGGTGAACAACTCAACGACCCTGAGATCATCGGCGACATGAAACGTTTCGTCAAGATCAACAAGGACTATAAAGATTTAGAACCTATCGTCGCTGCATTCAAAGAATATAAAAATCTCTTAGCTAATATTGAAGAAGCACGCGAGATTTTGAAGAACGAGAAAGACGATGATATACGCGAGATGGCACAAGAAGAGTTAGAAGCAGCTGAACAAAGATGCGAGACTCTTGTTGAAGAGATTCGTGTGATGCTCATTCCTAAAGATCCTACCGATGATAAAAATGCTGTCATGGAAATTCGTGCAGGAACAGGCGGCGACGAAGCATCGATATTCGCAGGAGACCTTTACAGAATGTATATAAGATATTGCGAGACAAAAGGCTGGAAGATAGAACTCGTCGAAATGAACGAGGGAACAGCTGGAGGTTTTAAAGAGATTGTATTCAACGTCATCGGCGACGGAGCCTACGGACTGCTTAAATTCGAGTCGGGAGTGCATCGCGTTCAGCGTGTGCCTAAGACCGAAACTCAAGGCAGAATACATACCTCAGCAGCTTCCGTCGTGGTTCTCCCTGAAGCAGAAGAGTTCGACGTAGAACTCAATGAGAAAGATATACGTAAAGAGACATTCTGCGCATCAGGTCCTGGAGGACAGTCGGTCAACACTACATATTCTGCAGTCAGATTGACACACATTCCGAGCGGCATAGTAGTTTCTTGTCAGGACGAGAAATCACAGATTAAGAACCTCGCCACTGCTATGAAAGTACTCAGGACTCGTCTCTACGAAAGAGAATATAACAAATACTTGGAAAGCATAGCCTCGCAGAGGAAGACTATGGTATCTACTGGCGACCGCTCTGCTAAAATCAGGACATACAACTATCCACAAGGACGCGTCACCGATCATCGTATCAACTTGACAATTTATAATCTCCAAGCTATAATTGACGGCGATATCAACGAGATTATAGAAAAACTACAGATGGCAGAAAACGCAGAACGACTTAAGGAGAATTAACAATTGACAATTAACAATTAACAATTAATAGTTAATAATGAATAATAACTCGTTGACTTGTTGACTCGTTGACTTGTTGACTTAAAAATAACATCATGAACAAAAAACAATTAGTAGAACAAATCTTTGCAAAGAAATCATTTCTTTGTGTTGGTTTAGACACCGACATCAACAAGATTCCACAGCATCTTTTAGAATGTGAAGATCCCGTTTTTGAATTTAACAAAAGCATCATCGACGCAACAGCACAATACACAATAGCATACAAGCCTAACACTGCTTTCTATGAAGTTTATGGAGCAAAAGGCTGGGAGAGTTTAGACAAGACCATAAAATATATCAAGGCTAATTATCCTGAGATTTTCGTCATCGCTGACGCTAAGAGAGGCGACATCGGCAACACATCAGCCAACTACGCAAGAGCGTTTTTCGAGACAATGAGCAGCGATGCTATCACAGTGGCTCCTTATATGGGATTAGACTCCGTAGAACCATTCTTAGGTTTTGAAGATAAATGGGTTATCTTGTTAGCTCTCACTTCTAACAAAGGTTCTAAAGACTTCCAATATCTCAATGTAAATGACCATGAACTTTATAAAGAAGTCCTCGCTAAATCAAGTACTTGGGCTGACGACAATAAGATGATGTATGTTGTTGGTGCTACACATCCTGAGGAATTAGGCGAGATTAGAAAGATGTTACCAAATCACTTCTTGTTAGTTCCAGGCGTTGGAGCTCAGGGTGGCGACTTGGCAGCAGTAGCAAAATACGGATTAAATAAAGAATGCGGATTGATAGTCAACTCTTCAAGAGGCATCATCTACGCTTCTAAAGAAAAAGACTTCGCAGAAAAAGCAGCCGAAGAAGCTAGAAAACTTCAAGAACAAATGGCGGAACAATTAACAATTAACAATTAACAATTGACAATTGACAATGAACTAAGAACAATGTATGTTGTCTAAATAAAGAAACGCCTCGTTGAAATTTCAGCGAGGCGTTTTCTATTTTGAGTCAGTTCTATTATCTCATGACTGAGACCTTACTTGTTCTGACATTACCATTGCCATCAATGATATTAACGAAATACATTCCGTTCTGTAATGACTCAACATTGACTTTAACGGTATTATCGTTACAATCCATTTTTCTGACAATCTGACCTAAGGAATTAAAGATCATAATTTGTTTTATATTCTCACCTTTTATTGTCAAGATGTCTTTAACAGGATTTGGATATACATCATATAATGAGACCGGCATTTCGCCTACAGAACCTTCTATGACAACAGAAATTAAGCTATGAGCTTCGCTTTCAAAGTCTCCGCTTCCTTCAACTAAAACATCGTAATTAACAAGTATTCTGTAATAACCATCGCCGTCATCGCAGCAGATACCATTTCCAAATGAATCGTAAATCACAAATTTATAGCAATCTGGCTCCACTTCTACATTCACACTGTGCATCATTGTGTCGGCATCTGGCAAATATTTATAAGGTCCGCCTGAGGCTACAACAGTATTATCTGATGCCAATAACTCCCATGTCGTGTGATTGCCATATTTATCTTGAAGAATTTCTATAGTAAGAGGCACGGTCGGTACACAACCGGTACCAACAGTAGCCCATTCATCGCATACAGCTTCAACTATTCTTTCGTATGTAAACTTAGTATCGTTAGCTTCAACAATTTTAATCTTAACCTTATTATTACCGAAAGGAAGTTCCAATTCTATATCGAAACGTGCTTCTTCATTAGGTTTCAAATTGCCTGTCCATGTGTGTTCTTTTTTATCAGAGCCATTAATGAAGGTATTGAACTTAACTGAAGTCAATTCTGAAGTACCAACGTTTTTGATATAAGTCTTGAAGGTTCTATCATTAGAACAGAATATTCCTGTTTCTTCTATTACCTCTACGATATAAGGAGATACAGACTCATTTGTATTCTGTTCAACTGTCAATTTGTTAGCATTGAGAATTGGTTTTGTCGATATGCCTTGATATTTCTCTGTCACGAAAGCAAGGAAACTAATATTGTCCAAATCTACAATCACTCCGTTAGTGTCACCGATTATTTCAGGGATTTGATATTCGTATGACTTTTTAATCAAAGAGCCTTGTGTTGCAGGAGCAATCTCATCGCCCCAATCAGCTGTGATAACATCGCGAAGCACATGCATGTGACAATATAAATCATTACCTAAGTCTTGTTCTGGGTTGGTATTACCGTAAGCCTGCTGACCTGCAATACTATCTTGTAACATCACTATTGTAAGATAGTTAGTGCTATCATCACTGTTAGCTGTGTAATAAACTTCAGCTGTTATTGTAGCAACGCGTGTAATAGGATCTATTACAACATGACCTGCCACATTACATTCGGCCGTTTCCTGTAAAATTCCGGTTGTAGTCGGTTCCCATTGTGAACGAGATATTGCTTCATCTGTTGTACGATTAATAACAGCAGCTGGCAAGCCAAGTCCTCCTTCAACATCATCATAAGGATCCATAAATGTAGCGCTTATGTCGGTCTGGAAATTAGGATAAGTATTTGGAGTAAAATATCCAGAATGTATTCCCATACTCCACACTCTGCCTGGATTTGCTTTCACTATACCACTTGAGATGAGATGACCATTAGGACAGTTAGGGCAATTTCTTCCCGTAAACTCTTCAATGATAACATTTCTCTTCATCACTTCAGTAGATACGAACTCTGGCTCTATTACAATATCACCTTCATTCATCACCGACAAAACATGAGAAGCCTGATTACCGAAAGCGCCATCGCCATCAACTATTACGTTACCCTTACTGTCGATAATTTTATAATAACCTTCACCGTAAGTACAGCAGATACCGTCGCCTATTTGGTCATTGATTATAAACTTCACGCAGTCGCCTGACGATAGAGTAACTTTTTCTGTATGAACTTTTGTTCCAGTTCCACTCAACAAGGTGCTATATGGACCACCTGACTTAAGCACTGTATAATCAGAAGCAACGAGTTCCCAAGTAGTCTGATTTCCATATTTATCTTGTGCTATTTCAATAGTAAACTCTTCCTGTTCACCTTCAATAATCACGTCTGTCCAATCTTCTCCTATTATGGTAATGGTTTTTTCCACATCAAATTTAACGCCGTTAGCTTCCAAAACCTTAACTGTCAAATTATGCTCTCCGAGTGGGATTCTTACATCTTTATCAATAATTGCAGTTTGATTTGAAGGAATATTGCCTTCCCAAAGATATTCAAAAGGATTTCTATTATCGACAGATAATTCAAACTTAATAGAGGTAATATCTTCCTTACCTGAATTTTGTACAACCATTTCAAATGTTCTGTTGCTTGAACATTCTACTGCATATTTAGGCTTCACTTCTGTAAGATAAGGAAGCACGCTTTCGTCAGTAGCGATGAGTGTATGTAATTTATTGACATTGATGATAGGACGTGTTCCTGCTCCATGGTATTTCTCAGTCACGAAAGCTACAAAGCTAAGGTTTTCCATTATCACATCAACTCCGTTAGGATTGCCTATCACTTCTGGGATCTCATATTCGTATGTCTTTGTAACAAAGCTACCTTCAGTAGTAGTTTTTATCTCATCGCCCCAGAATGGAGTCACATTATCGCGTAAGACATGCATGTGAAGATAATCACCATCGCCTATAGCCTGATCTGGATTAGAACCAGCACCGCTTTGTGATCCTACAATACTATCTTGTAACATAAAGACGTTAAGATAATTGACATCAGTTGCGCTGTTTGCTGTGTAATAAAGCTCTACTGTTACGGTAGCTACACGAGTAAGAGGATTTATCGCAACCTGACCCGCCACATTAACTTCAGCTGTCTGTGCCACCTGTTCATCAACTGCAGGACGCCATTGTGTGTTATAATTCATGAGAGGCGATGCCGTCTGACGATTTACAATTGCTGATGGAAAAGATACAGGATTAAAATACATTCCGATGGTGTCGCAGATAGCAGTATTCAAGTTAGGATAATCGAGTGACGAATAATAACCGCCATGAAGATTTATCGCCCACACTCTTCCTGGATATGCTTCCTCAATGACTTTTGCCTGAACATGTCCAAGAGGACAATTGACACATTTTCTTCCTGTAAATTCCTCAATAAGAACATTACGTTTCTGCACTTCCTTAGAAACATATTGAGGTTCTTGCGCATTGGCTTTAAAAAAGCTCATAATAAGCACGCACATTAAAAAGGTAAATCTCTTCATATTGTCAATTAATTTATTATAAATCACATTATTTAGCGCTTTGTTAATAGTTCACAAATATACAATTATTTTCTGAAGTAATGTTTACATTTCACATCAAATTCCTTGTGCCAATATATCGGCGATATGCACGACCTGTATGTCGAATTTTTGTTTTTTGATACAGCTATCCAATTGCATCAGACAAGAAATATCATTTGTGACAATATATTCCGCTCCTGTCGCCATCGCATCTTTTATCTTACGCTCTGCCATAGCCACAGAAATCGCCTCATGCTGAATGGAGAAGAAACCGCCGCCAAAACCACAACACACCTCAGGATATTTCATTTCAAGAATCTCAATCCCTTTGACATTTGAGAGCAGCTTACGACCTTCATCTTTAAGTCCCAACTCACGCAAAGAACAACAAGTATCTTGATACACGACCTTATGCTTAAACTCCGCGCCGAAGTTCATAATGTTAATTTTATTAACAAGGAAATCCGTAAACTCAAAGATATTACGCACAAGACGTTTATATTCGAGATGTGAAGACGTATTGTAGAAAAGCTCCTCATAACGTTTCTTAATATAACCCACGCAAGAAGCACTCACTCCAACTATAGGTCTATCATTAGGAAAATCTCTCAGGAACTTCTCTCCCAATTCTTTAGCTTCATCGACGAAGCCACTATTGAAGGCAAACTTACCACAGCACGTCTGTTCCGGATTATATTCCACATCAACAGCAGCTGCATTCAAAACCTTGACAACATTCTTAGCAGTATCAGGATAAAACTGATCCATCACACATGAAATAAAAAGGTCTATCGTCATAAGGCTTTAAATGTTAAAATTTATTTGCAAATATAAAAAAAGTCTACAGACTACTGTCTACAGTCTACGGTTTTTTTTAAGTCTACAAGTAGAGACGTTTCGACGATACCGATGAAAAGAAACAGTATATCGTTGACGTCTACAAGAGTTATGGAGTGATGGAGTTATGGAGTGATAGGGTGATGAAGTGATGAAGTTATTAGTTCAATACCCAACAGCTTCAAAGAAATTCGGATATGATTTCGAGACGACTTCTGTGTTTTTCATTTCAATCGCACCTATTTTTAAAGATAATATTGAAAGTGCCATCGCAATACGATGATCATTATAATTGTTAAAAATTATTGGATTTTCTTCTGTAAAAAAAGGCAATTCCTCAGGACATAGCATCTTTAATTCATCATCAGAAATTTCTTCAAAAGAAACGTTAATTTTCTTTAACTCCGTCATCATCGCTTTCTTTCTATCAGACTCTTTTATCGAAAGATTCTTCAGCCCTGTAAATGTAGCATTCACTTTAAGACCAGCGCAAGTAGCTATAACAGAAGGGAATAAATCGGGACAATCTTTAAAGTTGAAAGTTAAAAACTGAGAATTGAAAGTTACATTTCTAATTATAACACCCTCTTTTACTGAGATTGTCTCGACTCCGAGATTTTCAAACATTTCAACCGCAGCGGCATCTGCTTGTAATGAGTCAATATTAAGATTTTTTAAGAAAATATCAGCATTTTCAGAAAGAGCTGCTATCTCGTACCAAAAAGCAGCCGCGCTCCAGTCAGGTTCTATTTTAATATTATCAATATTGTAATTCCCAGGCTTCACCAATATATCTCTATCTTTTCTAATCACATCTATACCGCATCGCTTCATCATATTGATTGTCATATCAATATAAGGCAACGACGAAATATTTCCTTTCAGATGTAACTCCAAGCCGTTCTTCCACAAAGGCGCGGCAAGCAACAATGAAGATGCAAACTGACTGCTTTGCTCTACATTCACTTCCGCCCTACCGCCTTCGATGTTACAAGGTCGTATCAAGACAGGCGGATATGATTCTCGTTCTGTGTATTCTATTGAAACTCCGAGACTTCTCAACGCCTCCACCAAAGAATCAATCGGTCGTTGCTTCATACGCTCGTTTCCTGTTAATAAGAAACTGAGAATCTGAGAATCTGAGAATCTGAAAACTTCAAAAGATTTTTCATTGTTCATTGTTAATTGCAAACTCGCTACCGCTGTCATTAAAAAACGGAGAACGGTTCCTGCGTTAGCACAATCTAAAGTCAACGGACAACAGTCTACGGACAACTGACTTTGTTTATAGTGATAAATATACCGATTTGTTTTATCTAAAAGATTTTTAAGAAGAACAGTATCGTCAGAATTGCTAAGCTGCGAAGTTATAAAGTCACAAAGTCTCTGTGACTCTGAGTCTTTGAATCTCTGCGTCTTTAAATAAAAAGCAATCATCAAAGCGCGATTACTTTCACTTTTACTCAAAGGCAAATCCACCTCAATGTTAAAATTATTTTGCTTAAGATTTATTAACATTACGCAGAGAATTTTTCTTTTAATACAGAAATAGATTCTATAATATCAGACTCGTTCACTTCAACGTCAATCTGAGGTTTTTCAGGAGCAGAAATCAAAACGAACTTAGGCTTACCAGCTTTATTCTTTTTATCATGAGCAATAAAATCAAATATAGAATCGACGTCAAAATCAGTGAGATTCAATAAATTAAGATTTGCCTTAAACCACATTTCATAGAAGAACAGCCATTTCTCATCTAATCCGCAATATTTTTTAGAAAGTAACAAAGAAGAATACATTCCTAAGGCAACTGCTTCTCCATGAGTAAGATAATTATCTTTATCAATATAATACGATTCCAAGGCATGCCCGATAGTATGACCGAAATTTAAAATCTTGCGCAATCCCGACTCTTTCATATCAAGACCAACGATTTCATCTTTTGTAGTAGCAGCTTTTTCAATGAAATCCAGATAGTTATCGCCATCTATATCCAAAAAAGCAACATCAGCAATAAAAGCATATTTCATCATCTCCGCAAGTCCTGAGAGAATATCTCTTTCGTTAAGAGTTTTTAAGAAATAGGGATTTATTATTATGGATTTAGGTTCTGAAAACAAGCCTATTTGATTCTTATAATTGTTAAAATTTATTCCATTTTTTCCGCCTATAGAAGCGTCAATCATTGCGAGAAGCGTTGTCGGCACATTGATAAAATCAATTCCTCTTTTAAAACATGAAGCCGCAAAACCGCCAATATCCGAGATAGTTCCGCCTCCAAGATTTATCAAAAGCGAATCTCTTCCAGCTTTAGCTTCAAGGAGTTTATTCCATATAAGCACAACATTATCAAGACTTTTACTTTGTTCTCCAGCAGGAAGTATTATTTTATTCACTTCCTTCTCTGGTATCATGGAAGCAATCATGGAAGAATAAATCTTGAAAATATTTTCGTCTGTCAAGAGAAAAAACTTATCGTAATTGTAAGTCAAAGCCGACAATTGAGTCAATGCGTTTTCACCGAAATAAACATTCATATTTCTTAAAATTTCTTTGCTAATTCTTTAAAAATCTTTCCTCTCTCCTCGAAGTTCTTATACCTGTCGTAACTTGCTGCGGCAGGAGAAAGAAGACAAACATCGCCATTTTTCGATATATTTCTAACAATCTCAAAAGCAGATTCCATATCTGTATATTCAAGTATATTTCCCTTATAATCTGCATCTTGCAACATATTCTTAATCGTCTGACCTGCCTTTCCCGTAAGCAAAACATACGGCATTACATTTTCTTTCAGATAAGAAATCAAAGGCGAATAATCAATTCCTCTATCGAAACCACCAAGTAAAAGAAAATTAACATTTTTTATTGTATTCAACGCTGCAATCGTCGCCTGCGGAATAGTAGAAATACTATCATTATAAAATTTCACGCCATTGAAATTACCGACAAATTCCTGTCTATGTTCCAAAGGCTTGAAAGTATAAAGATGCGGAACCAAATCTTCCAAAGAGAATTCAAAAGAACGGCAGGCACAAAGAGCAGCCTTGACATTCAATTTATTATGTTCTCCCATCAAAGGAATTTCTTCCCAATTTATGTTAAAATTATTTAAGTCAAAACTTTCAAAATCAATACGGTTTGCCGACAAAGACTCCGTTTCATGGTAAAGCGAATTATTTACAATTGCGAAATCACCATCAGACATATATCGTAACACATTGATTTTAGCATCTTTATATTTATCAAAAGTTCCAAAATGATCGAGATGTTCTTCAAAGACATTTAACAGAACACCAACATGAGGCGACTTATTTATGAACTGCAATTGATGAGCCGAAAGCTCGTAAACAATTATAGTTCTTTCATTTATATCATCAATACAATCTAAAATAGGAATTCCAATATTACCAGCGAGAATCACATCATTTCCTTTCCCCTTTAAAGCTTTCACTCCTTTGATAATATGATAAATCAGACTTGAAGTAGTGCTTTTACCCTTAGTTCCTGTAATTCCAATCACCTGATTATGATATGCTTCCAAAAACAAATCAGTCTGAGAAGTAATTTTAGAACAGTCTATTTCAATATTATTTACAGATATTCCAGGAGTTTTAATAATGATGTCGTAATCGGTAGCAGCGTTGAGATAATCATCACCAGAAAACAATTCATATCGTTCTTTATCAATATCTTGAAAAGCAGATTCGTTTTTATCTGCGATACCGATCATCGCATCAGGAATATATTTCTGCAAAAAACGCAATGTCGATTTTCCCTCGCGCCCAAATCCAGCGATGAGGATTTTCTTTCCGTTCAAACGATTTATTATGGCATATATCATCTCAATCAATTGTTTTTAAACAAGTTATCTTTCAAAATCGCCTCAAAATGCTTTGGCAAATTGTTATTCTCATCATATTGATTTAACAGACTCTCCATCAAAAATGACTTTTGTCTTTCATCTTTTGCCTTTTGATTAAATTCAATACACGCATTAACCTCTTCTATCGTACCGACACATTCAAAAGGTTTCACCTCTGCTTCGCCTTTAAGCTGTTTTAATATTGGCAATAAATCATTGTCATTCAACAGATTCTTACCAAAAATATCTTTCAATTCCTCTTCAGAGACAAAAGGCGACATTATTATGTATGTGAAAAGACATTTAGGACATTTTCCGCACCAAGAATCGGTTTTACTTCCCACGTTGCAACTTTTAAACACCTTATAATAATCTTTATTCTTCGCAAACAGACTCGCTATTTGCAATTCATTTATCGGGCGTAAAAAACTAAAGTATTGAATATCAGAGGAAATATATTCGTTCACATAATTTCTAAAATCATTTTCAAAAGCGACCGACTTGCTATATTGATGATTTACTTCAGTATCTGGAACTGTAGGTTCATTAGCGCTCGACTCATTTGAAAGCGCGATATATTTAGAATTTGTCAAAAAACCTATTAACAAAGTATAGAAAGCCAACATCGCGGAGAAAGGCGTATGGCCATTCAAGAAACCTTCATTATTCATTTTCAACATTGTAGGGTCGAGAGTACGTTTAATAACCGCGACTTGCTCTTCAGAAAAACCTGCCGTAGACACGCATTCAGTAGTCGCTCCTCGAGGATTGATTATCAATGGAATAATCGGCATTTTATTTTTTAGCAGCTCCAAAGTAACCACTGAATCCTTGCCTCCGCCTACAGGAACCAAAACCGATTCTTTTAATTGAATGTTAATTTTATCGCACGACTTTTCACTTTCGTTAATAATTTCCATAAAATCATTAACATTTTCCTTAATTCCATTAAGATAGAAAAACTCGCCCAAACCATTAAAATACAACTTCTTCCACCATCTAATCTGATTATCATCTAACTTAAACGGCTGAACATAAACTCTCTTAGGACAAGCCAACTTCCAATAACTAATCAGCTCTATCATTCCAATATTAAAAAGGATTACATCTAACTGACTGTTATTCAAATTATTAAAGTCGTAAAATTTTCTCTTTGGAATATCAAAACTCGGAGTAAAGAAATATTTATCATCTAAAGAAAAATAATATTTTACTGAAAGATGTTCATTTTCTAAAGTATAATCGTATCTTTGAAAACGGAAAAACTGATATGTCTCTCTTAGAGAATTATATTTATTTTGGTCGTAATAAGTTGCCATAATGTTAAAATTAGTTTACAAAGTTAGTAAAATTATAATTCAGAATGTATAATTCATAGTGCATAATTTTAATAAAAACGAGGAATCATGAAGAAGGAGGAACTATTTAAGATTCAAAGCAATACGTTAAAGGTAAAGATTGGCGATGTGCTTTTATCAGAGCCTTTTATGAACGATTATTACTTTCGACGTTCCGTCATTCTCATCATCGACCACAACGAAGAAGGCAGTCTCGGCGTTATTTTCAACAAAAGACTTGCAATACCTTTCAATGAGATAGTTCAAGGATTTCCAGAATTTAAAGCCGATGTTTATCTCGGCGGACCTGTTGAAACCGACAGAATTTTCTTCATTCACACTCTTGGGGAGATGATTCCCGACTCACATAAGATATGCGGAGGATTATATTGGAGTGGCAATGTCAGCGTACTTAAAACCATGATTAAGTTAGACTTAATAAAGCCACACGAAGTTCGTTTCTTCGTTGGATATGCAGGTTGGGACGGTGGACAATTAGTCAATGAGTTAAAGGCAAACACCTGGTTAGTAGGAAGATTTGACAGCAAAGTATTACTTCATGCCAAACCCAGCAAGATGTGGAGCGGATTCGTCAATCAAATGGGACAACGATATTCGCTTTGGAACAAATTTCCCGTCGATCCATCGTCGAACTAATATTCAGGATTTCAGAGATTTATTTTACAGCTTCGTAAAACAGGTCGTGAATTTCTGTTCTTAAATTTAATTTAGATAATTTATTGTTATCTGAAGTTGGATAAACTCTGTTAGACAAAAATATCACGATGAGATTATTTTCAGGGTCAGCCCAAGCGAAAGTACCGGTAAAACCCGAATGTCCGTAACTTGCTAAAGACGATTGTTTTGAAGGCGTATAATATTGAGCATCAGGGTCTAATTCAGGCTTATCAAAACCAATACCTCTTCTGTTTTCGTTATCGGCAAAAGGCGCGGAAGTAAAATATTTTATCGTCTCTTCAGAAATAAATTGAGTTCCATTAGTGTAACCGTTGTTAAGAAGCAGCTGTAGCATCACCGCCAAATCTCTTGCGTTAGAGAAAAGTCCAGCGTGACCAGAAACGCCACCCATCAAAGCAGCAGTCTGATCATGTACGTCACCGCAAATCAGCTGATTACGAAAATATTTATCATCTTCCGTTGGAACAATATTATTAATATCGTGTTTATTTAACGGCTTAAAACAAATATGATTTAGGTTCAGAGGTTGAAAGAAATTATCTTCAAGAAATGATTCAAACGATTGATTAGTAATAGCTTCAACAATTGAAGGAACGAAATAAAATCCTAAATCGCTATATTTATATTTCTTTTCTTTCAATTCCGATTTCATTATTGTATCATAAATCTGATATTTAAAATCCTCCGAGATGTAAAGATTACGAGCTACGCGAATAGTATGTTCCTCGTCGATATATTCTCTAAAATATTGCATATCGGGAATATTATCCTTACAAGTCATTTTATAAATCGGAATCCAAGGCGTAAAACCTGCTTGATGTGTAAGAAATTCTATCAATTTAATTTCGCCTTTATCCGACTGTTTCATAAATGGAAAGTAATCACCAAGAGTAGAATTTAAGTCAAGTTTTCCTTCATCATAGAGTTTCATTAAAGCGAAAGAAGATGCAAAAAGTTTTGTCAAAGAAGCTATATCATAAACAGATTCATTATCAACAAATTTATCTGTCTCGTAAGTAAATTTTCCATAATTTCTCTCAAAGATAATTTTTCCATCTTTTAATGCCAAGACCTGACAACCTGGATATGCCTTTTGCGAAATTCCATCAAGCAAAAGAGAATCAATCTTTTGAATATAATGATTATCAATCAAAGCGACAGGCAAAGTCTCTGGCGATAGGAAAGCCTGATATTCAAGACCGTAACCACATTTATATTTTTTCAAAGAAACGGGCAGTTTACCTTTAGGCGACATCTTACCAACAAGTACATCAACGATGGCATTCTCAACCATCATATTATCCTCATAACCAATAAGAAGAGAAGAAAGGTTTCTGCTAAAATTAAATTTATCCACTGCATACGGACTTCCGAACAAATTGAAAATCAATTTAGTAGAATTAGGTATATTATTCACAAAAGAAATCATTGCCGGAGTGATACCATAATTTTTTGAAGGATAACTTGAGGTATTTCTGATATTCAAAACGACATAATCGTATGATTTTAATTGCTTTGCAGTACGTTTCATTTCTTCCGACGAAGCATCTTTATTCAACAAGAAAGACGTGTTTTCAATACCGTTATCATTCAATCTTTTTGAAATAGAGTTATCTTTTCCGAAAGTCACGACTGCTATTTTCTTATCGTTATTTTTCTTTAAAGGAAGAATATTTTTCTTATTAACAAGCATAGTAACAGCCTCGTTATAAAGACGTTGTTTCAAATTATAATATCGGCTTTGATGTAAATCGTTATTCAATCTTTCAACAGATTGAGACTCATAATTATTCAAGCCGAGCTGGTATTTATATCTTAATATTTTTTTACAACTCTCTTCTACTCTATTCTTCACATCAGGATTATTTTTAGCCGCGTCGATGACGATTTGCATAGAAGCCTCAACGTCAATAGGCAGAAGCATGATGTCGTTTCCAGCCATAATTGCCTGAAGACAAACACTATCAGGGTCGATTCCATTATAAGCAGCTTTCATTTCAAGACCGTCAGTAAAAATGATTCCATCGTAATTCATCTCATCTCTAAGAAGATCTGTCACAATATTTTTTGACAAAGACGAAGATTTATTAACAACAGGTTCGAGAGCCGGGAAATAAAGATGTCCTACCATCGCGCCTTTCACACCATTGTCAATCAAATATTTAAAAGGCACCAATTCTATCTTGTTTATTTCTTCTAAAGAATTTTTAACAATTGGCAGAGCATGATGCGAATCTGTGACAGTGTTACCATGACCAGGAAAATGCTTCATCGAAGGAAGCACGCCGTTATTTTGCATAGCGAGAGCGTATGCTGCTCCTTTACGAGCCACATTATCAGGATCTTCACCAAAACTACGGAAGCCAATGACAGGATTGTTAGGCTCATTATTAACATCGATAGTCGGAGCAAAATTGACGTTAATTCCAAGACGAGCACATTGTTCTGCTATTTGAATTCCCATTTCTGAGATAAGCAAATCATTCGTCACAGCACCGAGTGTCATCTGATAAGGATATGATAATCCATCGTTTATACGCATTCCTATTCCCCATTCGCCATCAATGGCAATCATCAGAGGAGTCTGTGCTTTCGACTGCCATTCATTAGCTTGCAACAATAAATCTTCAGCATCAGTTCTGAAGAAAGTCACTCCGCCGATATTATATTTCTCGATAAATTCATCAACATTCTCATTAAAATCCTGATTAGGATTATTAGCCCTTACATTCATCAGCTGACCGATTTTCTGTTCGAGAGTCAGTGAGTTAAACACAGAATCGACCCATTTCTCTTCGTCATTTTGAGCGAATAAATTTATTGTAACGAGTAAGGATAAAATCAAAAATATCTTTTTCATTGTTTAATAATTTTTACAAAATCAATAAGTTCGTTAAAGTCAAAAGGTTTAAAAATTATTTTCTTTTCCTTATCTAAAAGGTAAAAACTCGGTGTGGCTGTCACGGCATAATCACTAACGAAAGGACAATTCCATTCCAATCCATCGTGGTAGAAATATCCGTTGACTTTATTTTTCTTAACAAAATTCTTAATTTTTTTTAAGTCACCTTTCACGCTCACCGCCACTAAAGAGAAGTCGGGATTTTCATCTAAAAACATTTTAAAATCTTTGACATTCTCACGACAATGTTCGCAGGTATAAGACCAGAAATAAACTATAGTAAAGTCATTTTCAATGGAATACAAATCAAAATTTTCATCAAAGATTGTCGTACCAGAAATATTTTTAGCGATACTTCCTATTCTAGTTCTTGAATTAAACTCTACTATTGAGACTAGTTCATTATATTGACTTTCAGTACATTCTATATTTTCAGAATAAGGCAGCCTCATCATATATTCAACCACATCTTGTAAATTCAATTCATTAAAAATCTCTATAAGGAATTGAAAAACAAATTTATACATCTCAAAATTAACAGAAGCACGATTCAAGACATTATCCGACGCAAGAATCAACGACATAATTTGCTGCTGCTGACTTTGATCTGAAGTAAGTTGTATCGACAGAAAATCAAATATTTTATTTGTCAGCACATCGGTAGGAATCAAAGACAAATCATTAAAATCCACATCATCGAGAAAGTTAGCAATCATATCGTCACGCTGTTTTTTAAAATCGTCATTCAGATTAACCGAAGGAAATCTATCGACTTTAATAAGTTTTGAAGCGTAATTATCATGAAGCATCAAACTATCTGTAAAAGAGACGAATTCGTTTTGCAGCTGCTCATATTCATTTATAGCGTTGATATAAAATTCAGATTTCTTATCATATTGACGCAGAATAGGTTTAAGCAGATCCATAGAGTTCATAGTTAGTTCCTTAAAAATCAAATAATTATTCCAGTCAGTATTCACCTGAGAATCTATAAACTCTATCTCATCAGCTTTGTCAATATCTTTTAAGATCAATTTCACTGGAGCATCATCATAAAGAAAGTCAACTGTTTGACCAAATTCTGTTTCTAGTTGATACATTCCTTTTGTCAAATTGCTATTAAATTCCACCCTTTTCTCAGCAGTCATCATCACAGAATCAACGACTTCGAGATAAAGACCCGTCACAGCATTAAGATAGACATTTTGTTGAGGAACATTAAAAAGAGTCGCCGATACCGATTGAGCATTATTCAAAAACGGCATTATCAACAACAATGTAATTATCAGTAGTTTACGATTATCCATATACAAAATTAGCGATTAAACAAAGATACGATTTTTTTGAAGTCTACAAGAGAATAAGTCTATAAGACAACAAGTTTTTTTCTTAAATTTGCATTCACATAATTTTTCAGCATCATTTTTATAAAATATTGATTTTCAATAATGAAAACTCAAATCAGCAATAAAGAAATTTGGAGTATTGCCTTACCGATAATGTTAGGCAATATGGCTCAGACCATTATCAATTTCACCGACACTGCATTTTTGGGACGATTAGGAGTCATAGCCCTAGGAGCGTCGATGCTTGCAGGTCTGTTTTATTTCGTCTTCACCACCATTGCAACTGGCTTTGCCATTGGAATACAGATAATTATAGCGAGACGATTTGGCGAAGGCAATCACGGTAGAATAGGCGTCATCTTTCAACACGGCTCCATTTTCGTCTTAATATTAGGATTGATTTTATTCTCCATCTTATACATTTTCTCTGACCATCTTCTTTTATGGCTCATCGACTCGCCAAACATTTACGAAGCCTCGTTAGAATACATCAAATACCGTCAGTTCGGAATTATCTTCGTGTGTTTCAACTTCTTATACAGAGCATTATATGTAGGAATTTCAAATACTAAAGTCATTACATATTCTACTATAATAATGGCTGTTGTTAATATTATTTTAGATTACTGCCTTATTTTCGGTAATTTCGGTTTTCCAGAGATGGGAATCGGCGGTGCGGCATTAGCGTCGTTCTGCGCAGAAGTTTCGGCATTCACATTCTTCACCATATATAGTTATATCACATTGAGAAACAAGGACTACGGCATGTTCAAACTACACAGATTAGAATCCGAGCTCATGGGAAGAATATTAAAATTAGCGACACCTACCATGATACAGAAGCTATTCTCGTTCAGCGTATGGTTCATTTTCTTCATCCTGATAGAAAAGATGGGCGAGACAGCTACGGGCATCTCCTCGATTGTACGCAGCGTCTATATGATTCTCATCACTCCATGTTTCGCCTTCGCTACCACGACAAATACAGTAGTGAGCAGAATTATTGGCGAAGGACATTCCGACCAAGTCTTCAGCACAATAAATAAGATATTGAAAAACTGTCTGTTATGCACAATACCGATTATTATATTAGTCGCAATTTTCCCGATACAGATAGCCAGGATTTACACCGACGACTTAAACCTCGCACAGTTAGTCGTTCCTTCTATTTATGTGATATGCTTCGGTACAATTTTCCAAGGCATTGGTAATGCGTACTTTGAAGCCGTCTCTGGAACAGGAAACACCTCGGCGGCATTATATTTAGAAGCTGTCATTTTAGTAATTTACGTAGCTTTCATCTGGGCGATGACACATCTTACGACAAGAGTTGAGTTGGTCTGGACCGCAGAAATTCTATATGGCGCGCTCTTAGGAATTTTATGCGGCATCTACATGAAATTTGCCAAATGGGACAAGAAGAGAGTATAGTTTACAGTTTACAATTAACAGTTTACAATTAACAGTTAAGAATGTAGAGTTTGTAAGAGATGAAGATTCTATTAATAATATTTGGTTCTATCTCATTGATATTAGGCGTTATTGGCATTTTTCTCCCAATATTACCGACAACGCCCTTACTTCTTCTTTCTGCCTGGTGTTATTTCAAAAGTTCGGAGAAATTATACAACAGACTCATCAACAGCAAGCATTTAGGTTCATACATAAAAAACTTCAGAGAGAACAAGATAATCCCTCTGAAGACTAAAGTTTATATCATTACATTATTATGGCTCAGCTTGTTATATTGTATCTTCTTCGTCGCAAGCGAAATGCTCTGGCTGCAAATATTACTCGCCATAATATTAATAGGAGTCACGATTCACATTCTTTCGTATAAGAGCAAATAAGGTTTCATCAATGCAGTCACACGTCCGTGTGACTCAACGGGAGGCAGCACCAGTTTCGACTAATCATACTTCTCTACCATGTTGACAAATTCGTTATAATTTGAGGTCATCTCTAAAATGGCTATTTGTTTGAGTTCGTCGTCGGTGAGACGTTATGTTACCAAAATCTGAAAAATTGAAAACCTGAGAACCTAAAAAATTTCTCAGATTCTCAGATTTTCAGATTCTCAGATTCTGGTAATTTATTACTAATTTTAATTTGTTATAATTCAAATTTTTCACCTCTTTTCATACGTTCGCGAAATTCTGCGGCAGCAGTGTACATGACGTCGCTGCTGGAATTGATAGCAGTCTCAACAGAATCTTGAACAACACCAATGATAAATCCTACTCCAACGACCTGCATCGCTATATCGTTGCTGATGCCAAAGAGCGAGCATGCCATAGGGATTAGCAAGAGAGAACCGCCGGCAACACCAGAAGCTCCACATGCTGCCAATGCAGCGATAACACTAAGAACCAAAGCACTGCCCAAGGTAACTTCAATACCCATGGTATGACATGTGGCAAGAGTCATAACTGTGATTGTAACAGCTGCACCGTCCATATTTACGATACTGCCAAGAGGAATACATACCGAATAGAAATTTTCGTCCAATCCCATGCGTTTGCATAACTCCATGTTTACAGGAATATTAGCTGCTGACGAGCGTGTAAAGAAAGCACTGACAGCACTTTCTTTCAAACATCTAAACACCAAAGGATACGGGTTACGATGAAGCATTATGGCAATAATGAGTGGGTTGATGATTAAAGCCATTGTCAACATACAACATACGAGTATCAACAAAAGTCTTCCGTATGTGGTAAATATTTCCAAGCCACTTTGCGACACTGTTGTATATACCAAACCGAGAATACCGAATGGTGCGCACTGGATGACCCAAGCCACTACCTTTGAAATAGTATTTGCCCATTGACGCAAATTACTTATAGTCGTTTCATTAGCGACAGATTTAAGAGCCAATCCAACAATCATAGCCCAGAACAAGATGCTCAAATAGTTGGCATTCGTTATTGCTGTGATAGGGTTCGTAATGATACCTTTAACAATATTACTGAATATATCGGAGAGTTTACCTGGAGCGGAACTGGAAACACCTTCCACGTGTGCAAGCGCGATAGAGGTAGGGAACAGCATACTAGCAAACACAGCCAACACTGCAGCTATAAGAGTAGTGAGCATATAACGCAAGATAACTACACGAAAACGTCCGTCCAAGCCACCGCGCGCTGTTGCTATCGACGAAGCCACCAACACTGCTACCAATATTGGAGCAATGCCTTTAAGTGCACCTACAAACAAGTCACCCAACATAGAGATGATACTAACACCTGGCAAAAAAATCGCCAAGACAGCACCAATGATAATACCTATCAAAATACGAAGCATGAGATTACTCTGTTGCCATGATTGAAGAACAGATTTTAATGATTTCATAACTTATTGTTTCTATTATTTTTAATTATAAATTATAAATTAACGTGAGTTCGATATAAAATAATTTACTAAAAATGAATAACATAACGATATTTTTTTGTATCTTTAAAGTGCAAACAAAAGAACAAAACGTTATGTTATCCGACAACAAAGTACCTACGGCACTTTGATTGCATTGGGGTTCATATTTTGCAGGGATTCCGCTGCGCTCCATCACCTGCCTATGCCCTGTCACCCTTTCAGGGTTATTTTCTCAATTAAATAATAACCACTTGATTATATAATAATTCTTATATCGAACTCACGTTATAATATGTCGGCATAGGCGGAAGCTATATGATTTTACATCATCCGTCTCCCAAAAAAAAGGCGTTATCCCTATTTTTAAGAGTAACGCCCTAATTATGCATTATGAATTACTACTGATGCGATAAAATTCGCCAAGTAGTAGTTAAATTATTAAATATAAATTAATTACAAGCGTTCTTTGATTTTTTGATTTGAAATTGTTGATGGTAACTTTGCAGTCAAAACC